>NZ_JBHSBB010000019.1:0-207443 GCF_042650325.1 Streptomyces polygonati
CCGGGTCAGGTGACCATCCCGGGTCTGTCGGCGCTGACCGGCGCTTCGGACTTCAAGGGCTCCCTGGATGTGTACACCGGGGTGCTCAGCGAGTCCGGCGGGGGGATGACGCTCAAGGCGTGGGTGTCGGCGACCAAGGACGAGCTGGTCGTCGACGTGACCGGCGCCAACCCCAGCACCCAGCAGAGCGCGACGGTCAGCCTGTGGTCGGGGCGCAGTCCGCAGGCCGCGGTGTCCGGGGCCACCGGGACGCTGGCCGAGACCTGGGTGGACGGCTCCGAGGCCGGCCATTCGGGGCGGACCTTCGGGTCGCTGGCCGCGGTCACCGCCGGCGGCCGGAATGTGGCCTCCACCGTGGTCAGCTCCACCCAGGTGAGGACCACCTTCACCCCCAACACCGACGGCACCTTCCGGGTGATCGTGGGCGCACCCGCCTGGACCGGCGGCAACGCGGCCGGTACCGCGTCGGCGCTGCTGGGCTCGGACGCGACGGTGGCGGAGTCCTCGCTGCTGTCCACGCAGCAGTCCTGGTGGGCGAACTTCTGGGCGAACACCGGGGTGCTGGAGGCGAACTCCTCCGACGGGCAGGCGCAGTACATGGAGACGCTGCGCACGCTGTACCTGTTCATGGAGGCCGCCTCGATGCGCGGCACGATCCCGGGCAGCCAGGCCGGGGTGGCGGACATGTTCAACTTCGGGCAGGACCACCAGAACTGGACGCCGTCGGCGACGTGGCTGTGGAATCTGCGCACGCAGATCTCGGCCAACATGAGCAGCGGCAACTTCGCGCTGAACACCCCGATCTTCAATCTGTACCAGAACAACCTGTCGGCGATCGAGGCGTGGACCAAGCAGCAGATGGGCGGGCTGCCCGGGGCGTGCGTGCCCGAGGTGATGCGCTTCAACGGCAACGGCGGCGACCCCGGCGCGGGCGCCAACGCCGCGTGCAGCCAGCCCGGCAGCCCCAACTGGAACGCCCTGGACATCAGCTCCGGGCCCGAGATCAGCCTCTACGTCTGGCAGCAGTACCAGGACACCGGCGACCTGAACTTCCTGCGCACGTACTACCCGCTGATGAAGGACTCCGCGATATTCCTGCTGGCCTACCAGAAGGTCGGCAGCGACGGGAAACTCCACGCGGTCGCCAACGCCCACGAGACCCAGTGGGCCGTCCAGGACCCCACCACCGACCTCACCGCCGACTCCGCCCTCTTCCCCGTCGTCATCAAAGCCGCCCAACTGCTCAACACCGGTGACACGACGCTGATCAACCAGCTGAACACCGCGATCCCGCAGATCCCCGCCTGGGCGCGGACCGACTACGGCCGCACGCAGGTGCTGCCGGCCTCGGCGGACTCCTCGAACAACGACATCATCGCGTACTCGTACCAGCCCACCGCGCAGATCCGGAACAGCGAGAACATCGACCTGGAGCCGGTCTGGCCGTGGAACCTGATCACCGACGACCCGGGTTCGCTGCACGACCTGGCGGTGCGCAGCTACAACCACCGCGCGGTGACCGGCGGCAACGACTGGAGCATGGACGCCATCGACGCCGCCCGCCTCGGCCTGTCCAGTGAGGTCGCCGCGAGGCTGGTGTCCATCACCCAGAGCCACCAGGTCTACATCAACGGCCTGGCCGACCTGGGCAACACGGTGGGCACCGAGGCCTACATCGAGCAGGCCTCGGGTGTGGCCACCGCGCTGAACGAGGCGCTGGTGCAGGACTACGACGGGACGCTGCGGATCGCGCCGGCCTGGCCGGCCGGCTGGGACGCCAGCGGCACCGTGTCGGTGCAGGGCAACACCAAGGTCGACGTCCAGGTCCAGGGCGGCACCCCCGTCACCGTCGCCATCCAGGCCGGCTCCACCCAGACCATGAAGGTCAGAAACCCCTGGCCCGGCCAGTCCATCGAGGTCGTCAACGGCTCCAGCAACGCCGTCGTCGTCTCCCCGACCACCGCCGCCAGCATCAGCGTGCCCGTCACCTCCGGCACCTCCTACCTCGTCGAACGCACCGGCAGCCTGACCACCGCACTGCCCTACGCCCAGGTCACCGGCACCCCCGCCACCACCGCCCGCCACCTCGGCAACGTCCAGATCGGCCTCGACAGCACCGGCGGCGGCACCACCCCGCCCTCCGGCACCGTCATCTCCCTGCGCGCCCACGCCAACGGCGACTACGTCACCGCGGACAACGCCGGCGCCTCCCCCCTCATCGCCAACCGCACCGCCATCGGGCAGTGGGAGCAGTTCGACGAGATCGATCAGGGCGGCGGCTACATCGCCCTGCGCGCCCACGCCAACAACAAGTACGTCACCGCGGACAACGCCGGCGCCGCACCCCTGCTCGCCAAAGTCGACGCCGTCGGCACCTGGGAGCAGTTCCTGCTCGTCCACAACGGCGACGGCAGCATCAGCCTCCAGTCCCGGATCAACGGCGACTACGTCACCGCCGACAACGCCGGCGCCTCCCCGCTCATCGCCAACCGCACCGCCATCGGCCCCTGGGAGTCCTTCGACCTGATCAACGACTGATCAGGACCGATCAGGACTGATCAGGACTGATCAACAAGTGGTCGGCGACTGAGCCGTCCGGAACAGCGCGATCGGCATGCCGCGCCCGTGAAGTCGTTCACGGGCGCGGCATGTTGCGCAGATTGGACCGGGCCAGCTGCACCATCTTGCCGACCCCGCCGTCCAGCACCATCTTGCCCATCGACAGCGCGAAGCCGCCGATCTGCTCACCGGTGATCTTCGGCGGGATGGACAGCGCCGCCGGGTCGGTCACCACGTCCACCAGCGCCGGACCCTTGTGCCGGAAGGCGGCCCGCAGCGCGCCCCGCAGGTCCTTGGGCCGGTCCACCCGCTCACCCCAGGCGCCCGACGCGCGGGCGATCGCCGCGAAGTCCGGGTTCGTGTTGGCGGTGCCGTGCGCCGGCAGCCCCTCGACCATCATCTCCAACTCCACCATGCCCAAAGAGGAGTTGTTGAACAGCACGATCTTCACCGGGAGTTCGTACTGGACCAGGGTGAGGAAATCGCCCATCAGCATGGTGAAACCGCCGTCGCCGGACATCGACACCACCTGGCGGCCCCGGTCCAGGAACTGCGCCCCGATCGCCTGCGGCAGCGCGTTCGCCATCGAGCCGTGCGAGAACGAACCGATCACCCGGCGTTTGCCGTTGGGCGTCAGATAGCGCGCCGCCCACACATTACACATACCGGTGTCCACAGTGAACACCGCGTCGTCGTCGGCCTCTTCGTCGAGGACGAAGGCCACATACTCCGGGTGGATCGGCACATGCTTCTCGACATTGCGGGTGTACGCCCTCACGACGCCTTCCAGGGCGTCACTGTGCTTCTTCAACATCCGGTCCAGGAAGCGCCGGTCGGACTTCTCCCGCACCTTCGGCGTGAGGCAGCGCAGCGTCTCCGCCGCGTCGCCCCATACCGCGAGGTCCAATTTGGAGCGCCTGCCGAGGTGTTCGGGCCGCACATCGATCTGCACGATCGTCACGTCGTCCGGCAGGAAGGCGTTGTACGGGAAGTCGGTGCCCACCAGCATCAGCAGATCGCACTCGTGCATGGCCTCGTAGGCGGCGCCGTAACCGAGCAGTCCGCTCATCCCGACGTCGTACGGATTGTCGAACTGGATCCACTCCTTGCCGCGCAGGGCGTGCCCCACCGGGGACTTGACCCGCTCGGCGAAGGCCATCACCTCGTCGTGGGCGCCGGCCGTACCGCTGCCGCAGAACATCGTCACGCGTTCGGCGGCGTCCACCAGCCGGGCCAGTTCGTCGATCTCCGCGTCGCCGGGCCGAACGGTGGGCCGGCGGGTGACCAGGGCGTGCTCGAAGGAACGCGTCGGCGCCTCGGCGGCGGCGATGTCACCGGGCAGGCTGACCACCGCGACGCCGCCGCGGCCGACCGCGTGCTGGATCGCCGTCTGCAGCACCCGGGGCATCTGCCGGGCGTTGGCGATCAACTCGCTGTAGTGGCTGCATTCCTGGAACAACCGGTCCGGGTGCGTCTCCTGGAAGTAGGTGGTGCCGATCTCGCTGCTGGGGATGTGCGAGGCCAGGGCCAGCACCGGCGCCATCGAGCGGTGCGCGTCGTACAGGCCGTTGATCAGATGCAGGTTGCCGGGGCCGCAGGAGCCGGCGCAGGCCGCCAGCCGGCCGGTGAGCTGCGCCTCGGCGCCGGCCGCGAACGCGGCGGTCTCCTCGTGCCGTACGTGCACCCATTCGATGGAGCGGTTGCGGCGCACGGCGTCCACCACGGGGTTCAGACTGTCCCCCACCACCCCGTACAGGCGCCGCACGCCCGCGCGGACGAGGACGTCGATGAACTGCTCGGCGACGCTCTGCTTCGGCATGTACCCATCTCCGCACAGGGACGGGGGTCACGCATCCCGGGAGCGGTCAGGCGTCCCAGACGGTCACCGCCGTACGGTCGTCGGCATAGCCCTTGACCCGGGTCTGGGTGTCCGCGAGGTAGGCCGCCAGGCCCGGCACCTTCCCGGCGCCCCAGCGGGCGGCCAGATGCGCGGCCAACTCCGGCTCGCCCCGCAGCGGCTCCGCGAACCCCGCGCTGCACATCAGCAGCGCGTCACCCGGCTGGGCGACGGTGGCCCGAAAGCGGAAGGGCGCGGAGGTCTCGTCGGGCGCGAGGTCCAGATCCTGCCAGATCCCGTCCCTGATCCGGAACAGACCGCCCTCCCCCACCCCGAAGAACAGCCTGACCCTCGACTGCGGGTCGGCGGGCAGCAGCAGGCAGCGCAGCGACGCGGTGTACGTGCCCTCGTCCAGCCCCAGATCCTCACCGCGCGCCCGCAGCCTGCCGTAGCAGCGGTCGGTGAGCCGGTGCAGCCCCGACTTCAGCGAGCCCCGCCGCGCCGCCCGCAGATCGTCCGCGAGCCGCGCCCGGCTGCGCCCGACGGCCCCGGCGATCCAGCGCACCGTGTCCTGCGCGGCCCGGTGCGCGTCGTCCGCGGCGCGCGCGCCGCTGGCCATCGCGACCAGCAGCAGCGCGTCCTCGCCGGTCCCGAACCGCGCGGTCAGCAGGGCGTCCCGGCGCGGCTGCCCCCGGTAACGGGCGGAGTCCCCGCGGATCGCCGCGGTCCTGATCGTCAGCCGCCCGTACCGCGCCCCGTCCAGCACGGTGTCCGCGACCAGCCCGTCCAACGCCTCCGGGTCGGCCTCCGGCCACGCGGTCGGCTCCGCGCTGTACGTGGGCGGCCCGCCCCCGACCACCTCCGGGGTCCCGACGACCTCCCGCACCTCCCGCGCGGGCTCCCACCCGGGCGGCAACTCCGGCGGCGCCTCGGGCGCCCACCGCACCTCCCCTTCCGCGAACCCGGTCTCCCCCCACCCGGAACGCGTCCCCGGAGCGGACCCCGGCGGCCCGAACACCCCGAGCGGCACGATCTCGGCCGGAGCCGGCGACGCGGGCGCCGCGGCGCCCCCAAGACCGCCCGGCGGAACGACCTCGGCCCGGCGCACCGGCACGGGCGCATTCCCGGCACGCGGCGCGGGAGGGGGCAGGGGCTGGGGTACGGGCCGGGGAGCGGTATCGGCTGACGGCTCCGTTACGGCCTCGGGCAGCGGTACGGGCCGGGGGCCGGCCTCGGACGCGGGCTCAGGACCCACCATGTCCCCGGCAGCGGGGTCGGGGGCGTCGGCGGCTTCCGGTACGGGCTCCACCTGGGGCAGCGGTACGGCCTGAGGGCCACTGTCGGCAGCGGGCTCGGCGGCCACGGGTTCGGAGCCGTCAGCTGCCTCCCGTTCGGGCTCCGGCTCCGGCTCCGGTTGAGGCTCGGGCTCGGGCTCGGGCTCCGGCAGCGGCGCGGCCCAAGGAGCGCTGTCGGCGGCGGGCTCAGCGGGCTCGGCGGCCGCAGGCCGGATCTCAGCCGCGGGCTCAGGGCCGGGAACCGCCTTGGGGACGAATTCCGCCTGGGAAAGCGGTACGACCCGAGGGCCGCTGTCAGCTGCGGGCTCAGCGGGCTCAGTGACGCCGGGCCGGATCCCCGCTACGGGCTCAGGGGCGTCAGCCACCTCCGGTACGGGCTCAGCCCCGGGCAACGGCACAGCCCGAGGACCGCTGTCGGCCACGGGCTCCGGGCGCTCAACGGCCTCCGGTACCGGCTCGGGCTCGGGCTCGGGCTCGGGCTCGGGCTCGGGCGATCGTACGGCCCAGTGACCGGCATCGGACGCGGGCTCAGGACCCTCCATATCCGCCGCGGGCCCGGAATCGGCGATGGGCGCGGGCCCGGTGGCCGAAATGGGCTCCGTCGGAAGGGTGATGCGGGGGTCGGGCGGGAAGACAGGTCCGGCCTGGGGCGGTGCGGGGGCAGGCTCCGGGGTGAAGGGCTCGGCAGCGTCGGGTCGGGCGAAAGTCGGCTCGGTGGGAGGCGCCTCGGGAACGGCCGGCCCGCGGATGAAGGACCCGGGCGCCGCCGACTCACCAGGCGCCGGTTCGATGCGGGTCGCCTCGGCAGCCACCGGTCCCGCTGAGGCGGTCTCAGCCGGGGCGGACCCGTGCACGGCCGGTTCGTCGTCGGCCGGTTCGTCGGCAATCGACGCCGCAGCCCGCTCTGCGGCGGGCTTCACGGCAGGGGGCTGCGGCTCTCCGAACCATCCTCCGGTCCGCCGCGGCCTCGGCGAGGAGACCGCCTCCGCGCCGGCTTCCCGTGCCGCTACCGCCGGGCCGTCCGGTGCCGCCGACGGCGGCTCGGTGACCGTTCGCCCCGCCTGATCCCCACCCGGGTCGTCCCCCGCCGAGAGATCCTCCGCCGCAGGCGGCTCCGCGCTCGGCGGCCCCCACTGCTCGGCGGCGGGCGGAGCTGTCGGTGCCGAGGGCGTGGCGGCCGGGCGGCCCGGAGAGCGGGGGGCGACCCATGCCTCCCAGGGCTGGGTCGCGGGAGGCTCGTTCACCGGCCGGGCCGGCGCGGTCCCACGGCCGTAGGTCGGCTCGGCCGACCACGCGTCCCAAGGCCGCAGCTCTTCCTCCTCCGCCGACCGCGCGGCCTCCTCGGCGGAGGCCGCTTCGGGCTGCTCGGCCTGCTCGGTGTCGGGGAAGGTCGGCGGCGCGGACCAGGGGTCCCACGGCGAAGGCCCGGAGTCCCCTCTTCCCGTCTCCGGTCTCTCCTCCGGTCCGGCTGCGGGCCGCGGCGGAACGGAAGCGGGGGGTGCGCCGTGGACGGGCGGGGCCGTCCATCCGTCCCACGGCTCGAACCCTTCGGTGGGAGGCTCGGTGGGCTGTGCGGCGCCCGACTCGGGCCGTGCGGGGGCGGGTTCGTCCGAGGCGGAGGCCCGTACCTCCCCTGACCGTTCAGCCGGCTCCTGGCGCGCCGCGGGCGGTACGGGGGGCCGCGACGGCTGCGCCGACCGCGACCGTACATACGGCGAGAGCGGAGGCGGCGGCAGCGGGGGCGCGGGCGGTGGCACCGGAGGCGGCCCGGGCGGCGTGGCGGGGTCGGCGGGCGGCGCGTCCCGGGTGGGCCGGGGCCAGGAAGCCGGCGGCTGCGGCGCGGTCGGGCGCCGCAGGCGAAGCGTTTCGGGTCGCGGGGGCGGCGGCGGGGACACCGCGTCCAGCGCCGAGTCGAAGTGCGAGTCGACCGACTCGCCCCCGGGCCCGGCACCCGCGGCCCTACCGCCGGCGGCAGCCTCCTCGTCGTACAACTGCCCCCACCAGTCGTCCTCTTGACTCCCGTGCGCGTCGCCCTGCTGGCTCATGCCCTTATTGTCCACCGCCCGGACCGACGGGAAACGCGAATCTCCGCCCCGCCGCCCGTCCTCGCGTTCAGCACCGCTCCGGGCCGCGTGCGCGCCCGCTCCTCGACCCCGCTGATCACCCGCCCACGGCTGCCCCGGAGGCCGGGCACCCGGTAGAGGGGAAGATGACCTTGGCGGCTTACCGCCGTGGCTCTTCTCCGCCACATGTCCTCCGGCCGCCACCCCGCCCGCCCCGCGGAGCGGGCAGCGGAACGTCCGCCCGGCGCCCCGGCATCCGCCCGCCGCAGCGTGCACCGGCCCGGCGCCCCAGGCCGAGCGACCGGACATGCGCCCCCGCCCCCAAGCATCCGGCCCTCGCGGAGCGCACCGGCCGCCCGGCCGGTCACCGCAAAACCGGCCACCGCCGCGACCGCCACCCCGGACGCGCGCCCCGGCCGCACTTCCGGCAGGGTTGCCCTCATGGGGACGGCACAGGTGAGCCTGATCGGCGCGGTGATGCTGCTGGGCCTGGCCGGTGTGCCGGCCCCGGGCGTACCGGGAACGCTGCTGGTCTGGGGGGCCGTGCTGTGGTGGGCGACCCTGGAGCACACCAGCCTGACCTGGGGTGTGCTGGCCGGGGCCACCGGCCTGCTGGCGATCGCCCAGGTGATCGTCTGGCTGCTGCCCTCCCGCCGGATCCGCGAGTCGGGCGTGAGCCGACGGACCGTGTTCACCGCGACCGGGGTGGCAGTCGGCGCTTTCTGCGTCCTGCCGGTGGTGGGCGCGGTGCTGGGCTTCACCGGCACGATCTACGTCACCGAGCGCCTCCGGCTGGGCGGCCACCGCACGGCGTGGTCGGCGACCCGCCGGGTGATGCGTTCGGTGGGCGGCTCGGTCCTGGTGGAACTGCTGGCCTGCCTGGTGGTGGCGGGCGCCTGGCTGGGCGCGGTGATCGCCGGCTGAGGCGGCGCCCGCCCGAGGGGCCGGACGTGGTCGGACAAAAGGGCGCTGCCCGCCCGAAGGGCGGGACTCAGCCGTCCGGGTGACAGCCCACCGCAACCGGGAGCAACACAGAGAGCGCTCTCACACTCCAGCCCGTGACCGGATACGCTGTGCCTACCATTTTTCACCCCGGAATTTCTGTTATCCGCGCGCCGAGGAGCCCTCCGTGTCCGACCCGACCTTCGCGCCACGTCCCACCCTGGAGGCCGTCGCGGCGCGGGCCGGGGTCTCGCGGGCGACCGCGTCCCGCGTGGTCAACGGCAGTGAGGGGGTGCGGGCTCCGCTGGCCGAACGGGTCCGGCAGGCGGTGGACGAGCTGGGCTACGTGCCCAACCAGGCCGCCCGCACCCTGGTCACCCGGCGCAACGACGCCATCGCCGTGGTGGTCGCCGAGCCCGAGACCCGCTTCTTCACCGACCCCTTCTTCGCCCAGCAGGTGCGCGGCATCAGCCGGGAACTGACCGCGCACGACAACCAGTTGGTGCTGCTGCTGACCGAGGGCGCGGCGGATTACGGCCGGGTGGGCCGCTATCTGGCGGGCGGGCACGTGGACGGCGCGCTGATCTTCTCGCTGCACTCCGACGACTCGCTGCCGGTGATGGCCCGCAAGGCCGGGGTGCCGACGGTGATAGGCGGACGCCCCAGCTGGTCGGACGCCGACACGCTGTACGTCGACTGCGACAACCGGGGCGGCGCGCAGGTGGCGGTCCGTCATCTGCTGGGTCTCGGCCGGCGCCGTATCGCCCATATCGCCGGGCCGCTGGACCAGACCGCCTCGGTGGACCGGCTGGACGGCTACCGCGATGTGCTGCCGGATGTCGACCCCAAGCTCATCGCCGAGGGGGACTTCACCCCGGAGGGCGGCGCCCGGGCGATGGGGGAACTGCTGGACCACTGGCCGGATCTGGACGCGGTGTTCGCCGCGTCCGACGTGATGGCCTCGGGCGCCCTTCGAGTGCTGCGGAACCGGGGAATGCGGGTGCCGGAGGACGTGGCGGTGGTCGGCTTCGACGACATCACCTCGGTCGCCGACTGGACCGACCCGCCGCTGACCACGATCCGGCAGAACATCGAGGAGATGGGCCGGATGATGGCGCGGCTGCTGCTGCGCAGGCTGTCACCGCTGGCGGCGGTGGACGGCGCGCCGGCACTGTCACCGATCGTGACCGCGACCCAGTTGGTGGTACGGGCGTCGGCCTGAGGTACGGGGGCGGCAGGGCGGCCGTACGGTCATCCCTTCGCGCTCCGGCGGGGGTCGAGCCTCCGGATCCCTTCTGAAACCCCTTCATATTATCGAACTCGTCTCGTCGGTCCGTGGGTTGGAAACACCGCGCAACGGGAATGTCACGCTCGTGCAGCGAACGTGACGGTGCGGTGAAGGCCGCGCGCGAGGCGAGGAGGGTTCGGTATGGCCTACAGCGTCATTTTGGGCATTGTGATCGTCGCACTCGTGGTCGCCGGTGTCATCGGGTCTTTCTGGAGCGCGGGCAGCCCGATCGCGGTTCGACGCCGGCACGGCCGCGGTGGCGGGGCCGGATGACGCGCCCGATGACGGCGGGCGGCGTCCGCTGACCCGGCGTTCCCGATCAGCGGCGGCCGTCGAAGGGACCGACGACCGCCGCAGTTCAACGTACTGACGCCTCGTCAGTAGACGCGACCGTGGCGGTGGCCGCCGCCTCCGCCGCGCTTGCGCTCGTACATCTCCCGTCCGGCCGCGCTCCGTTGCTTCCACTCGCGCCGCATCTCCGCGCGCAGCCGCTGATCGGTGCGGGAGGCGATCCAGGTGTTCTCCCGCAGCAGCTTGCGGTAGCTCTCCAGCCGGCGGTGCGGCAAGGTGCCGTCCTCCAGCGCGGCGAGTACGGCGCAGCCGGGTTCCGTCTGGTGCGAGCAGTCGTGGAAGCGGCAGTTCCCGGCCAGCGCCTCGATCTCGGCGAACACCTGGCCGAGTCCGGACTCGGCGTCCCAGAGCCCGACCCCACGCAGCCCCGGCGTGTCGATCAGCACCCCGCCGCCGGGCATCGGCAGCAGATCCCGGGTGGTCGTGGTGTGCCGTCCCTTCCCGTCGGCGTCCCTGGTGGCGCGCACCTGCTGCGCCTCATGGCCCAGCATTGCGTTGGTCAAGGTGGACTTGCCCGCGCCGGACTGGCCGAGCAGCACCGCGCTCCCTCCGTCGAGCACCGCGGCCAGTACATCCAGCCCTTCCCCGTCCGCGGCGCTCACCACGACCACTTCCACGCCGGGCGCGGCGGCCTCGGCGTCGGCCAGCAGATGCGTGGTGTCGGGCACCAGATCCGCCTTGGTCAGCGCCACCACCGGCTGCGCCCCGCTCTCCCAGGCCAGCGACAGGAACCGTTCCAGCCGACCGAGGTCCAGCTCGGCGGCGAGCGAGACGCACACCACCACATGATCGAGATTGGCGGCCAGCACCTGCCCCTCCGACCGCTTCGACGACGTCGACCGTACGAACGCGGTCCTGCGCGGCAGCAGTTTCCGCACGAACCGCGGATCGCTCCCTTCGGGGTCGACCGCGGCCCAGTCGCCCGTGCAGACGATCCGCAGGGGATCGGACGGCATCACCAGCGCGGTGTCCGCCCGCACCGTCCCGGCCGCGGTGAACACGTCGCACATGTTCCGATCCACCCGTACCACCCGCCCGGGCATCAGCCCCCGCGCGGCGTACGGCTCGAACTCCGCCTCCCACACGTCGTCCCACCCGTAGGGGACGAGGGCGTGCGAGGAGGCCGAGAGAAATGAGAAAGACAAGGGAAACCCTTCGAACAGGGCCCCGGCGGCGCGCGCGTTCAGGCGCGGCGGAGAAGAGGAGTCAGCCGGAGACCACGGAGATGAACGGCACGATCAGCTGAAAGCGGGCAGCGCCCATCACATAAACAGCCATCGGTCACACCTCCCTGGCAACACTCACGAGCCGACCCGGGCAGCCGACAGGGCGCCCGGACGAACACCACGGACGATAGCGGCCCGGACGTGGGCGCGCCACCGGATTAAAGGGCCCGGAAGAATCCGGAAGAATCCGCAGGGGCCCTGCTCAGGGAATCGGCCGCGGCTCGGCGGGCGGGCCGGCGGTGCCCGGGGCGGCCAGCGGCGGGGCCGCGTCTCCCGTGGCGGCGGGAAGCGGCTGCCGGAGGGGGAAGTGGCAGGCGGCGACATGCCCTTCGCCGAAGGAGCGCAGGGCCGGCTCCTCCCGCGCGCAGCGCTCGCGGGCCAGCGGGCAGCGGGTCCGGAAGCGGCAGCCCGAGGGCGGGGACAGCGGGCTGGGCAGTTCGCCGCCGACCCCGGCTCCGCTCTTGGCCCGCTCCACTCGCGGGTCCGGTACCGGGACGGCCTCCAGCAGTCCGGCGGTATAGGGGTGGGCGGCCCGCAGCTGGATGTCGTCGGCGCTGCCGGTCTCGACCAGCCGGCCCAGGTACATCACGCCGATCCGGTCGGCGAGGTAGCGGACCACCGCGAGGTCGTGCGAGATGACGACGTAGGACAGGCCGTGCGACGCCTGGAGGCGCTTCATCAGGTTGAGCACCTGGGCCCGGACCGAGACGTCCAGCGCGGAGACCGGCTCGTCGGCGACGATCAGCTTGGGGGTGAGGGCCAGCGCCCGGGCGAGCCCGACGCGCTGGCGCTGACCGCCGGAGAACTCGTGTGGGAAGAGCTCCAGGCTCCGCTCGGGCAGGCCGACCTCGGCGAGCAGTTCGGCGACCCTGGCCTTCTGCTCGCGGGCGGTGCCGATGCCCTGGATCCGCAGCGGTTCGCGCAGGATGCCGCCGACCCGCATACGGGGGTCGAGGGAGGAGAAGGGGTCCTGGAAGACCATCTGGAGGTCGCGGCGGTGGCGGCGCAGTTCCCGTCCGCGCAGGCCGCCGATGTCGGTGCCGTCCAGGGTGACCGTACCGGCGTCGGGCCGGTCCAGGCCGACCAGCAGCCGGCCGAGGGTGGTCTTGCCGCAACCCGACTCGCCCACCAGGCCGAAGGTCTCGCCGGGCCCGACCGTGAAGGAGACGTCGGACACGGCGTGCACCACCCGCCGGCCGCTGCCGGGCAGCCGGCCACCGCGGACCGGGAACTCCCGGACCAGGCCGCGCGCTTCGAGCAGCGGCCCGCCCGGGCGCTGCGCCCTCGCCGCGGCGGGGCGCCGGACCGGCGGGCTCAGCTCCGGTGTCAGCGGGCCGTCGGTCGGGTGCCAGCAGGCGTATTGGTGGCTGTCCGAGCCGGTGAGCGGCGGTTCCTCGGTGCGGCAGCGGTCGGTGGCGTACGAGCAGCGGTCGGCGAAGCGGCAGCCGGTGGGCGGGGCAGTGAGGTCCGGCGGCAGCCCCGGGATGGTGGGGAGCTGCCGGGCGGGATCCTGGGTGAGCCGCGGCACGGAGGCCAGCAGGCTCTGGGTGTACGGGTGGCGCATGCCGCGGAAGAGCCGGTCGGTGTCGGCGCTCTCCGCGATCCGTCCGGCGTACATGACATTGACCCGGTCGGCCTGCCCCGCGGTGACGCCCATGTCGTGGGTGATCAGGATCATCGCCATGCCGAGCCGGGTCCGCAGGTCGGCCAGCAGGTCGAGGATCTGCGCCTGGATGGTGACGTCCAGCGCGGTGGTGGGCTCGTCGGCGATCAGCACCCGGGGCTCGTTGGCCAGTGCCATGCCGATCAGCACCCGCTGGCGCAGACCGCCGGACAGCTGGTGCGGGTAGTCGGCCAGCCGCTCGCGGGGATGCGGCAGGCCGACCAGCCCGAGCACTTCGGCGGCCCGGTCGGCTGCCTCGCGCCGGGTGCAGCCGCGGTGCAGCCGGACGGGCTCGGCGACCTGGTGACCGATGGTCTTGGTGGGGTCCAGGGAGGTCATGGGGTCCTGGAAGACCATCGCGATGTCGTTGCCGCGCACCTTCCGCAGCTCGCGCTCCGGCAGTCCGACCAGCTCGCGCCCGTCGAGCATCACCGAAGAGCCGCCGGCCAGCGCGCCGCCGGGCGGCAGCAGGCCCATCAGGGACAGCCCGGTCATGGACTTGCCGCAGCCGGACTCGCCGACCAGGCCGAGGGTCTGCCCGGCCTCCAGGGTGAAGGACACGTCCTCGACGGCCCGTACGGTGCCGCGGCTGGTTCTGATGCGGGTGGTGAGGTTCCGTACGTCGAGCAGGGGAGGCATACCGTTCCTCGGTCTCGTCGCCGTCGTTGTCGCCTCGGCAGCTGGCAGCGGTGCGGATCAGGGCGCGGCCACGGCCCCGGTTCGCCGGCCTGGACACGGTCACGGGCGTCGCAGGCGGACGTCCAGCGCGTCGTGGACGGCGTCACCGATCAGGTTGAAGGCGACCACGGTGACGACGAGGATCGCCGCGGGCGGGTACACCAGCCACCAGTAGCCGTCGTAGAGGTAGTTGAGGCCGTTGGAGAGCATGGTGCCCCAGTCGGCGTGCGGCGGCGGCAGCCCGAGCCCGAGGAAGCTGAGCGTCGACAGGGTGAGGATGGAGTCGGCGACGGTGAAGGTGGCGCTGACGATGATGACGCCGGCCGCGTTCGGCACCAGATGGCGCAGCACCACGCGCCGGCCGGTGCCGCCCATCATCCGCGCCGCCTGGACGAACTCCCGGGTGCGCAGGGTCAGTACCTCGCCCCTGACCAGCCGCGCCGCCGCGAGCCAGGACAGCAGCGAGAGCAGCAGGACGATCATCCAGAGGCTGGGCGTGAACATGGTGACCATGATCAGCAGCAGGACCAGGCCGGGGATGGCGATGAGCGTGTCGATCACCCGCATCATGACCGCGTCGACGATGCCGCCCGCGTAGCCGGCGACGGCGCCGTAGAGGGTCCCGATCACGGTGGTGGCGACGGCCACCGCGAAGCCGAGTTCCAGCGACGACTGCCCGCCGGTCATCAGCCGGCCCAGCACGTCGTACCCGGAGGCGTCGGTGCCGAGCGGGTGCGCGCCGCCGGGCGGCAGTTCCTCGATGTCCAGCCGTACGGTGACCTGGTCGGTCCGGTACAGCAGCGGTCCGAGGAAGCAGAAGGCGGCGATGACGGCGACCATTCCGATCCCGACGAGCGCCCGCCGGTTGCGCAGGAAGGCCGCCGCGAGCAGCCGCCCGGAGCCCCACCGGGCCCCCGGTGTGCCCGGCGTGCCCGCATGCGGCGGTCCGGCCGCCGCCCGTCCGGTGTCATGCGTGGTCATAGCGGATCCGGGGGTCGAGGAGGCTGTAGGCGATGTCGGCGACGAGGCTGCCGATCACGGTGGCCACGCCGACCACCAGGGTCGAGCCGAGCAGGATCGGATAGTCCTTGCTGGTGGCCGCCTGGAAGAACAGCAGCCCCATGCCCGGGTAGTTGAACACCGACTCGGCGATCACCGCGCCGGTGACGATGCCCGGGGCCATCAGCCCCAGCACGGTGATGACCGGCAGCAGCGAGTTGCGCAGCACGTGCCGGGACAGCACCAGCCGGTCGGGCAGCCCTTTGGCGCGCGCCACCAGAACGTAGTCCTGGGCAAGGGTGTTGATGGCCGAGGACCGCATGTAGCGGCTGAAGCCGGCCACGCTGACCAGGGTCAGCGTGGCCACCGGCAGCACCAGCGCCCGCGGATCGCCCAGGATACCGGCCACCGACTCGGCCTGCGGCGCCTGGGAGGGCAGCAGGTGCAGCTGTACGGAGAACAGCGCGATCAGCAGCAGCGCGAAGAAGAAGTCCGGCATGGAGTACAGCACGAAGGCGATGACGGTGAAGGCGTGGTCCTCCACCCGGTCCCGCCGCACCGCCTGGTAGATCCCCATCGGCAGGGCGACCGCCAGCGCGGTCAGGGTGGACAGCCCGAGCAGCACGGCGTCGCGCGGCAGGCGCTGCGCGATCAGCGTGGAGACCGGCTGGTGCAGTTGGTAGGAGGTGCCGAAGTCGCCTTCCCCCGCCTGCTTCACGAAGGTCACGAACTGCGCTGCCAGCGGCCGGTCCAGGCCGTTGGCAGCGTCGAACACCGCGATCCGCTCCGAGTTGGCCTTCATCCCGAGGGTGGCCCTGGCGGCGCTGCCCGGCTCCAGGTGGATCAGCAGGAAGGTCACCACCATGACGCCGAGCACCACCACGAGCGCCTGGCCGGTCCTGCGCACGAGATAGGTCGTCACCGCGGGTCCGTCATGAGGTGTAGTACCAGTCCTCGTAGTTGAGCCCGCCGGTGAAGGGGTTGAGCGGGACGACGCCCCGCAGCTTCGTCCGGTAGACCAGGATGCTGCTGCGCAGCGGCACCCAGAGCCAGGGCAGTTGACGGGCTGCGTAGTCCTCGTAGTCGAAGAACGCCTGGGTGGAGGAGCCGTACTCGGTGGCCTGGATCAGCCGGTCCATCGTCGGGTCGGAGTAGCCGCCGGAGTTGTTGGAGCCGCCGGTGTCGAAGAACCCGGCGCCGTTCGGGTAGAGCGCGTACGGGCTGTAGCCGAAGTTCACCAGCTGCCAGCCGCAGCTCGCCGCCGGATGGGACGCGGCGGTGCAGGTCCCGATCTGGGCGATCAGGGTGTTGAACGGCTCCGCCTTGAGGTCGAAGGTGATGCCGGCGGCGGCCTCCGAGGACTTGATGGCGGCGTTCTGCTCGTCGGTGGTGGTCCGGCCCGAGGAGTAGAGGAGCTTGAAGGTCAGCGGCTGGCCGGCGGTGATCCCGGCGCCGCACTGGGAGGGGCCGGTGCCCGGGTGCTGGCAGGTCGACGCGCCGCCCGGCGCCACCTTCCAGCCGTGGGCCAGCAGCAGCGCCTTGGCCTTGTCCGGCGAGTACGGGTACGGCCCGCCCGCCTTCTCCAGCGCCGAGGCCCACGACCCCTGGGCCTTGACCGGCACCGGTCCGTTGCCCGGATCGGCGTAGCCGTTGTAGACCTTGGCGGCGATCTGCTGACGGTCGATCAGATACTCGATGGCCTGGCGGATGTACAGCTGGCGCACCAGTGGTCCGGTGCTGGTGTTGTAGAAGTTCGGCATGATGTCGGACACGCCCGGGATGGGGACGCTGGCGATCGAGTAGCCGCTCGACCGCAGGGCCTCCGCCTGCTTGATGTCGTTCAGCGGCAGTCCGGCCACGTCCAGGGAGCCGCCCGAGCGCAGGGCGTTGATCTCGGGGGTGTCCGAGGTGAAGGGCGATACGACCAGCTTGTCGATGGCCGGCTTCGCGGAGCCGGAGTACGCCGTGTTGGGTACGTAGCTGTAGTAGCCGTTGGTCCGGAACTCGGCGAGTTTCCAGGGACCGTCGACCACTTGCCACAGCGGGTCGGAGGCGAAGCCGGCCATCTTGGCGCCCCGCCCCTGGAGGAAGGAGTAGACCGCCTTCGCGCCCGCGGTGGTCGTGTCGTTGTCGCCGACCGGGCCGGCATCGGAGGTCTTGTCCCAGGCGTGCTGGGGCAGCAGCGGGATGGTGCTGAGGACGTCGTCGGTGTAGAAGTCCGGGTTGTAGGCCTTGGTCAGGTCCAGTACCACCGTGTGGGCGTCGGGGGTGGCGACCTCGGAGACGTCGTCGGGGAACAACCCCGCGATGTGCGCTGCCCAGTTGGTGGCGTTCGCCTTCAGCAGGTTGTAGACGAAGGTGAAGTCGCGGCTGGTGATCGGCTTGCCGTCCGACCAGTTCCAGTCCTTGAGGCGGATGGTGATCCGCCGGTTGCCGTTGGAGTAGTCGAGGGAGGAGAACAGGCTCTTCTCCTTGTTCACCTCCGACGCGGCGCCGTCGCCCGCGTACACCAGGTACGGCCACAGGCCCTGCGTCAGATTGACGTTGTAGCCGTTCTGATTCGTCGCCGGGACCAGCGGGAAGATGAAGTCGGGTGATGCCCCGACCTCGGCGACGGTGACCGTCCCGCCCTTCTTCACCGGGCCCTGGGAGCTGCTGGCGCTCTGGCCGTCGGCGATCGGGCCGTGACCGCCGCCCGTGCACGCCGCGGCGGCCATGGCCAGCACCACCCCGAGGACGGCGGCCCTCGTTCCCCGGACAGCGCGCATGCGCCCGATCACTCTCCCCGCTCCCATGACACCACTCCCAAACGCGCCATAGCCGCGCGTACTAGTCAGGTACACGACAACGTGCTCCCGGGATCTACCCGCCGCCCGGGCGGTCCACGCCCGGGATCCGTCATCTTTGGATCAACAATCAGCTTGAGGCGTGATTGTTGCGGCGGTACTGCGGCAACATGTCACCGCGAACGGGTGGGAACAGAGGGTCTGAAGGGATCGGGCATCACCGGAACTATCGGGCGCCCACCAGGACTTCGGCCGCGGCGACGCCGGACGCGGCGGTCGCGCCGTGGGTGAAGATCCGGACCGCGCCCGCCGTGGAGTCGCCCGGCAGGCCCATCTCCACCACGATCGCGTCCGGGCGGACCCGGGCGAGGTCGGCGAGGGCGCGGCCCATCCACTTGTTACGGGTCGCGTCCCGGACCACGATGACCATCGGACGCCCGGAGGCGGGCGCCAGGGCGTACTCCTCCAGGATGGCGGGGCGGGCCAGCAGCTGCTGGTGGTGGACGCGGACGAAGGTGGTGCCGGGGAGCCGCTCGCGCAGCGGAAGGGCGACGCCCCACGGCGTCTCCTTGCCGATGGCCAGGTTGGTGGACGGCACCAGCTCCACCACGTGCGGCGCGGCGGCCAGCGGGAGCACGTCGTCCGCCGGGCCGCTGAGGCGGATCGCCCGGCGGGCGGCGACGAAGCCGATGTCGCCGCGGATCGGGTTCACCGGCACCGCCCGGGCCAGTGAGGTCGACCAGTCGGCGAACGCCCGGACCTGGTCGGAGGCCTCGATCAGGCGTGCCTCGGTGAGTTCGCCGGACTGCACGGCGCGGGTGAGCGCGCCCGCGAGGAGGCCGACCACGCCCTCCTCGGCGTTCTCGCCGCCCACGCACACCGCGTCGGCGCCCGCGACCACGGCCTTCACCGTGGCGCCGTCGATGCCGTAGCGGTCGGTCACCGCGCCCATCTCGATCGCGTCGGTGACGATCAGCCCGTCGAAGCCGAGTTCCTTGCGCAGCAGGCCGTTGAGGATGCGGCTGCTGAGGGTGGCCGGAAGATGCGGGTCATAGGCAGGCACCAGGAGATGCCCGCTCATGACGGCCCGTACGCCCGCGTCCAGGGCCGCCCGGAAGGGGGGCAGTGCCTGCGCGGCGATGGTCTCGATGTCGGCGTCGTAACTGGGCAGTCCGTGGTGGGAGTCGATCGCGACGTCGCCGTGTCCCGGGAAGTGCTTCGCGCAGGCGGCGACGCCCGCCGACTGCAGTCCGCGGACCCACGCGCCGGCGTGCCGTGCCACCAGGCCGGGGTCGACGCCGAAGGACCTGACGCCGATGATCGGGTTGTCCGGGTTGGAGTTGACGTCCACGCTGGGCGCGTAGTTGAGGCTCACCCCCACCGCGTGCAGCTGGCCGCCCAGATCGCGGGAGACCGCTGCGGTGAGTTCGGCGTCGTCGACCGCGCCGAGCGCGAAGTTGCCGGGCCGGGTGGAACCCGTGGAGGACTCAATACGGGTGACATCACCCGCCTCCTCGTCGATGGCCACGATCAACGACGGATTCTCGGAGCGCAGTTGGGCGGTCAGCCGGGCGACCTGCTCGGACGAGACGATGTTGCGGGAGAAGAGCACCACGGATGACAGGCCCTCATTGATGGCCCGCAGTATCCAGTCGGGCGCCTCCGTGCCCACAAAACCCGGTTGCAGGACGGAGAGTGCGAGTCGTCGCAACTCCTCGCTTCGCTTGCTGGAGGAGGACATCAGCTGGGGGCCTTCCACGTAGAGCCAACGCATTGATCGCGCCCGGGCGATCATTGGTACAGACCAACGGATACTGACTCAGCCCGATCTGCGGTGTCAAGAGCCGTCTTCTCCGGCTCCGGTCCGGTACGCACCGGCCACGTTGCGCACACACCCGCGGCGCCGCTACTAATGACAGCGAGTCACCCGCGGTAAGGAACAGATTGCATGCGGCAACGAAATTGCCCGCACGGCCTCGGCGCCACTGACCACCGCCATCGAAAAAGCGCAGAAAATACTCCTTCTACGTAAGCTCCCCATCGCCGACACAATGTGAACCAATGAGCCACGCCGACGACTCGGGCAGCCGCTCCGCCAACTGCGCATTTGACAGGGAGAGTTGGTCTAGTCCACTTTAGGACGACGCGAGTTCAGCGAGCGACAAGCGCGGCGTGGCGCCGAGGCGGAAGAGCAAGCTGGCCGGCGGAGCCCACAGGGAACCGATTGGCATGACCGGGCGGATCCGTGAGCCCCACCACCAGGTGCCCGTCCGACCTGGCGACACCCCCCATTGCCGAGCGTATTTGCTCGCGCACCGACAGCAGCGCACGACGCGACCGTGCGCCGCGTCGGCACCGCAATGGATTTCGCCCGGAACCCGATCTCGGCGCTGGATGCGGTCGTCGGCCCCCCACGGCCGGTCCGTCCCCACCGAGGGACAACTCCGCGGTGATCCGCTCATGAACACCGGAACACTGGAGCGACTGTTTTGCTGGCGCCCAATCGTCCTTACCGAGCCTCGTCGGAACTCCCGTACTTCAGCTCGGACGGCGACACCTATCTCGCACCGACACCGCTGCGGAGTCTGCGCAAGACCCAAAAGCTCCGGGTGCTGTCCGAAGCGGACTTCGCCTTCTGGCAGAAGTACGGCTATGTCGTGGTGGAGCAGGCGATCCCCGCCCTGGCGGCGGAAGAACTGCTCGAATTCGCCTGGGACTTCCAGGGGCTCGACCCGGACCGCCCGGACACCTGGTACGAGGAGCGGGAGTTCCGCTCGGACCTGGACCGCGAACTGCACATCTACGGCTTCGTCGAGGCCTACCACCACCAGCTCATGTGGGACAGCCGCCAGACGCAGCGGGTCTACGACGCGTTCGTCGACGTATGGGACTGCGAGGAGCTGTGGGTCACCCAGGACCGCCTCAACCTCAATCCGCCCAACGTCAGGAACCGCGACCGCGCCCTGATCGCCCCGACCGAGCGCGGCTTCGACATCCGGCTGCACTGGGACATCGACACCACGCTCGACGTCCTGCCGCAGCGCGTCCAGGGGATCATCGCGCTGAACGACACCAAGCCGGACCAGGGCGGTTTCCAGTGCGCGCCCGATCTCTTCCACCGGTTCGAGGAATGGAAGGCACTCCAGCCGGCCGACCGGGACCCGATACGTCCCAACACCGACCCGGCCGAATTCCCCGTCGTACGCCCGGACCTCAAGGCCGGTGACCTGCTGATCTGGAACGGCGCGCTGGCGCACGGAGTGGCACCGAACACCTCCGCGAGCGGGGTGCGGGCCGCGCAGTACCTCTCCATGATGCCGGCGCTGGAATCGCACCGCGAACTGCGCCGCTCCCGCGTCGAATCATGGCGGACCCTCAGCACGCCCGAGTGGAACAAGACCCTGGTCGGCGACGCCACCCGGCACGAGTCCCTCCGGTACGGCCCCGCCACGCTGACCGAGCTGGGCGCGAAGCTGCTGGGCCTCGAATCCTGGAACACATGGAACCTCGAACAGGTGACCGGGGAGTAGCGATGCGCAGAATCTGTCTGGCCCTTCCCACCAACAGGCCGTGCGACGCGACCATTTCGGCCGTGCACGAGGAGGCGGTGTACGCCGCCGGGCACTTCGACGTCGAGGTCCACCTGCTGATCCTGGACTCCAGCGAGGAGTCGGCCGCCGCGCGGCACGAGCGGGTCGTCCGAGGGCTGCCGGCGACGCCGGGAGTCGTGGCGCACCACGTCCGCGAGGCGGAGCAGCGCGATTTCCTGCGCCGGGTGATCGACCGGGCCGGCCTGGACAAGCCCGAGCTGATGCTCGAGCTGATGCTTCCGGCCGGCGTCTCCTACGGTGCCTGCACCAATCGCGCGTTCCTGATCGCCGCCGCCCTCGGCTGCGAGTCCGTGCACCGCAGGGACTCGGACAGCCGCTACCAGGTCGCCGACGGCATCCCGGTCTTTCCGGTCCAACACGAACTGATGTCGCTCGGCAGGCGCGCGGCCGAGGCCGCCGGCGCGGTGAGCGAGACCGCGCTGGACGCCCGGCACCAGGACAAAACCGTGTCCATGGTGGGCGGTTCCTTCGTCGGTGAGATGTCGGTGGACATCGAGGAGATGTACCGGATCGACCCCGGCCTCTACTACGAAGTCGTCGGCCTGTGGGCGCCCTTCCACTGGTCGGCCGAGCGGAAACGGGAGTTCGCGGACGACTCCTTCCGCGGCGCCGGCTCCGAGGCCTTCACGCGGGACCGTTCGACGCTGACCCTGGTCGACCCGATGCGGGTGGACATGTGCAACATCGCGTTCCACGGGGTGCACGAAGAGGTGCCGCTGATGCCGGCCACCGACACGATTGGCAGCGACTACTTCCTCATCCACCTCGTGCACGACGCCACCCTGCCCGGCGTACTGCACAACCGGAACATCGTGAACTACTACACCGGTGAGCGGAGAACCGACCCGGGATTCATGGCGTACCAGCTGCGGTTCGCCAAGTTCTTCCTGTCCATGCTCTACCTCAACTCCGTCTACGCCGCGATGGAACACGCCGGCGAGGCGCTGCTGGACGACCGGGGCCGGGTGCGGGTGGCCGCGATCGTCGAACTCCTGCGGCAGAGCGCGCGGTTGGACGACGCCGAGAATGTACAGCGGCTGGACGCCCTGGACCGCGCCTATCGCGGGCTCGGCGGCCGGTACGCCCGCTTCGCGGAGAGCCTGGCCGGACAGCGGGAGCGGCTGCTGGACGAGGCCCGCCGCGACATCGAGGACTTCGCCCTGCTCACCGAGACCTGGTCGGCGATGATCCGGGCGAGCCGGGCCACCGACCTCCACCGCCTCCAGCGACAGCCCGGCTGAAATCGCCGCTATGCACGAGAACACTCTGCTCTCCGCCCTGGCGGCCTCGACCGAGGACCGGATCGTCTTCGATCTCACCGGAATCGAGGAAAGCTACCGGTCCTTGCTCAGGGAGCTGCCCGATGTATCGGTGCGCTTCGCCATGAAAGCCTGCCCGGTGGACGAAGTGCTGGCCTGCCTGGGAAACCAGGGCAGCGGAGTCGACGCCGCGAGCCTCCATGAGATCACCCAGGCCATCGGCTCCGGAATCCCACGCGAAAGAATCCACTACGGCAATACGGTGAAATCCGACCACGACATCGCCGCGGCCCATCGTCTCGGCATCAGGGATTTCGCCACCGACAGTCTCGAAGACGTCCGCGCCATCGCCTCGCACGCGGCCGGCTCGCGGGTGTTCTGCCGGCTGGCCACCGACGGGGACGGCGCGCTCTGGGGCCTCAGCAAGAAATTCGGCTGCTCGGCCGCAGACGCGGTGGCAGTGCTGGAAACGGCGCGGGCCGCGGGCCTGGAACCGGCCGGACTTTCGGTCCATGTCGGCTCCCAGCAGATGACGGCCGACGCCTGGCGGCGGGCCTTCGAGCAATTGACGGACGTCATCGGCGAACTGGACCGGCGAGGTATCGCGCTGCGCCATGTGAATCTGGGCGGCGGTCTGCCGGCGCTCGGATATCTCGACAAGCGCGGTGCGCCGCTGGAGCCGCCGGTCGACAAGATATTCACCGTGATCCGGGAGGGGATGCAGCAGTGCCGGGACGCGGCGGGAAAGGACCTGGATTTCGTCATGGAACCCGGCCGGTATCTCGTCGCTGACCACGGAGCCATCCGGGCGCGCGTCTCAAGGCTCACCGTGCGGCACACACCGGACGGTGAGCGCCAGAACTGGCTGTATCTGAGCTGCGGGAAATTCAACGGCCTGTACGAGATGGACGAGTTGCAGTACCGGCTCGTCTTCCCCACCCATGGGGACCATCCGGACGACCCGTTTGTCCTGGCCACCGTGGCCGGCCCCACCTGCGACAGCGACGACGCCTATTCCCGCGCCCACAGCCTGGTCCGGGTACCGGAAGCGCTGGCGTCCGGCGATCCGGTCTGGGTGCTGTCCAGCGGCGCCTACGCGGTCAGCTATATGACACAGGGATTCAACGGCTTCAGCCCGCTTCCCTTCACATGCGTGCGAAGCACGGAAGGCGGCCGGTGAATGGACCAGGACATACGCGTCCGGGATGTCCGCGACGACGACTGGGACGACATCGTCGCGCTGGAAGCCGGCGCCTACACCTCGCTCGGCCTGTCCGAGGAGCGGTCGGCGCTCGAATCGAAGGCCCGGGCCTCCCCGACGACGTGTTTCGTCCTGGAGGTCCGTGGCCGGCGGGCGGGTTATCTGCTGGCCCTGCCGTATCCGGCGCTCGCCTTTCCGGAGCTGACCCGCCCGGAAGAGGCGGTCTTCCGGTCGCCCAATCTGCATCTGCACGATCTCGTCGTCGCCGAGGACCTGCGCGGCGCGGGGCTCGGGAAGCGCCTGCTGCGCCAGCTGACCGCCCGCGCCCGGCAGCAGCAGTACGAGCAGATCTCGCTGATCGCGGTCGAGGGCAGTCACGGGTTCTGGTCGGCGAACGGGTTCGCGCCGCGCCCCGGCGTGGTGAACTCCGGGGGCTACGGACCGGGTTCGGTCTATATGTCGCTGGCGCTGAGAGCTGAGGCGTCGTCCTCACCCGTACCGCCGTCGCGGGCACAGCCGTCGCAGCAGATCGAGAGCCCGACACCGGTCGGCGGTCCGCCGAGCGGGGCATCAGCACGAGACGAAGTGGGATGAGCCACATGTTGCGCGTTCACGATCCGTTCCGCCGGGGTCAGTTGGCCACCTCGGCGCTGTTCAGCTCGCTGGGCTTCCAGTACGCCACCTGGGCGTCGCGGCTGCCCGCGATCAAGACGCACCTCGGTCTGAGCGCCGCGGAAGTGGGTCTGCTGCTGATGGCCACCGGTATCGGCGCGGTGGTCTCCTTCCCGCTGGTGACGATGCTGATGAGAAGGCTCGGCTCCCGGCGCCTGGCGTTGGCCTCGGCGGTCTGCCTGGCCCTGCTGCTGCTCGTCATGTCGGTGCTGCCGGACTATCCGGTGGCGCTGCTGGTGATGG
Source organism: Streptomyces polygonati (assembly GCF_042650325.1). Taxonomy (NCBI): domain Bacteria; kingdom Bacillati; phylum Actinomycetota; class Actinomycetes; order Kitasatosporales; family Streptomycetaceae; genus Streptomyces; species Streptomyces polygonati. The sequence goes on from NZ_JBHSBB010000019.1 coordinate 24,674, forward strand.
GGATCGACGGTGTGCTGGTGGCCTGCCTGAACGTCGCGATGAACGCGCAGGGGACCGCGCTTGAGGTCGCCTACGGGCGCAACGCCATGTCGAAGCTCCATGCCACCTTCAGCGGCGGGTCGTTGGGCGCCGCCCTGGTGGCCTCCGGGATGAACACCCTCACCCCGACCCTGGCCGTCCACTTCGGTGTGGCCGCCGCGCTCCTGCTGCTTCTGGCCGGCTACGCGGGAACGGGCCTGCTGGCGGAGGACCGGCCGGCCGCGGCCGCGGCGGACGACGAGGAGGAGAAGAAGGAGAAGAGCCGCAACCGCTGGACGCTGCCGTCCCGCGTCACGCTCTGGCTCGGCGCCGCGATGGTGTTCGGCACGGTGACGGAAGGCGCCATGAACGACTGGTCGGCCATCTACATGAAGGACGTCGCCAAGGCGTCGGCGGAGCTGGCGCCCATGGGCATCGCCGTCGTCTCCGTCATGATGGTGCTCGCCCGTGTCTTCGCCGACGGCTGGCGCAGCCGCTGGGGCGACGGCCGCATCGTGCGGGCCGGCAGCGCGCTGGCCGGGGCGGGCCTGGCCCTCGCCCTGCTGAGCGGGGGCGTGGTGCCGGCGCTGATCGGCTTCGCCTGCGTCGGCCTGGGGATCGCGGCCGTGACCCCCTGTGTGTACGTGGCGGCGGCCAAGCAGGGCTCGGACGCGCTGACGGTCGTCGCGACCATGGGCACGGCCGGCCTGCTCGCCGGGCCGCCGGTCATCGGCTTCATAGCCAACGCCAGCGGACTGGTCTGGGGTCTGGGCGCCGTCGCCGCCTCGGCGATGTTCGTCTCGCTGTGCGGCACCCGGATCAGGTGGACGGCCGCGAGCGGCTGACCCGGCCGCGGTCCGCGACGGCGGGCGCGGACGGGCGGGGCCGGCACCGTAGGTACGGTGCCGGCCCCGCCCCCGTACACGGCCCGGGCCGGACCGGGGTTACGGGACCTGGGGGCGGTGGCCCGACTCCTGGCGCGGCATGTGCTGGCCGCTGGTGGGCGCGACGGGCAGCGGGAAGTGGCTCGCCTCGTACTGGGCCAGGTGGTACTGACCGTTGGTACCCGGCAGCGACGGCGCGTACTTGCTCGCGTCGTGGAAGCGGAAGGCCGAGGTCAGGTCGCCGACGGTGCGGCGGCGCCACTGGCTGATGTTCGTCTCCACCACACCGGTGATCTTCTCCAGGAAGCGGAGCTGCGAGGTGTGGTCGAACAGCTCGGAGCACACCCAGCCCCCCACCGTCCACGGCGACACGATGATCGCGGGCACCCGGAAACCGAGTCCGACGGGCAGGCCGGCGCCGTCCACACCGGTCACCGACGTCTTGAAGACGAACTCGTCCGGTGTTCCCGCCTTCGGCGTGGGCGGCACGACATGGTCGAACATCCCGTCGTTCTCGTCGTAGGACAGGATGAACACCGTCTTGGCCCAGACGTCCGGGTTGGCGGCGATCGCGTCGATCACGCTGGACACGAAGGTGGCGCCCGCGGCCGGCGATCCGGCCGGGTGCTCGTCGAAGCCGCTGGGCGGCAGCAGCCAGCTGACGGTCGGCAGCTTGTCGTTCATCGCGTCGTACTCGAACTGCCCGAGCGCCGAGGAGGCCATCGCCTGGTCGTGCAGGGGGGTGCCCGGCTGCGCGTTGAAGTACTGCGCGATGTGCTGCAGGCTGGGCAGGCCGGTCGCGCCGTCCTGGTGGTAGACCTTCCAGCTCACGCCCGCCTCGGTGAGGCGCTCCGGGTAGGTCGTGAAGGAGTAGGCGGCGTTGGGGGCGCCGGTGGTCAGCGACGGTCCGCCGAACTCTCCGTCGGGGTCGACGGTGCCGGCCATCCACATGTGGCGGTTGGGGCCCGTCGGGCCGAGCACCGAGCAGTGGTAGGAGTCCAGCACGGTGAACGCGTCGGCGAGGGCGTACTGGAAGGGGATGTCCTCGCGGGTGAAGTAGCCCATGGTGTACGGGCCGGCCGAGCCGTCGGAGGCGCGGTGCGCGGGCAGCCAGCTGTCCATCTTGCCCTGGTTCCAGGCCTGGTGCTGCACCGCCCACTCGTGGCTCATGGACGGGATGACCTGGGCGGCGGTGGTGCGGGTGTCGAGGCGGTAGGGCAGCAGGTGGCCGGCCGGGCTCGTCGGGTCGGGCTGTTCGAAGACCGGGCGGCCGTTGGGCAGCCGTACCGCGTGCGGGTCGCTGAAGCCGCGCACACCGGACAGAGTGCCGAAGTAGTGGTCGAAGCTGCGGTTCTCCTGCATGAGCAGGACGACGTGCTCGATGTCGTCCAGCCGGCCGCGCCGGGCCGGGCCGTCCTGGGCGAGCGCCTTGCGCACGTTCGGGGGGAGCGCCATGTCGGCGGCCGCGATGGCACCGACGGTGGCGGCGGAACCGAGAAGTCTGCGTCGGGTGAGGCTTGTCGGCTCCTGGCGGGTGTCCGGGGCGTCGTTCATCGAAGTCCTCTCGGAATCGGCCCGTTGGCCGAAAGAAGATGGCACTTCAGACGCTCATTCGCCCGGTTGATGATCACGCACCGGTTCAGGAGCCGACAACTGAACTTCAGTTGAAAGATGAACGATCTATCGGCCCGACGCCGTCCGACACCGCCCGGCGTCGGGCCGTCACGGGCGCTACTCCGCCGACGCGTTCCCGTCCGGGATCAGCACGGCGGCGCCGTTCACCCGGTCCGCCGCCAGGTCCGCGAGCGCCTGGTCGGCGCGGCTCAGCGGATAGGTGCTGACGGTGGCCCGGATGCCGATCCGGGCCGCGGTGGCCAGGAAGTCCCGTCCGTCCTGACGGGTGTTGGAGGTGACGCTGCGCAGATCGCGCTCCTGGAAGAGGTGCCGCTCGTAGTTCAGCGGAGGGATGTCGGTGAGGTGGATACCGGCCACGGAGAGCGTGCCGCCGCGGTCCAGGGCGGACATCGCCACCGGCACCAGATCCCCGACCGGAGCGAAGAGGATCGCCGAGTCGAGCGGCTCGGGAGGCCCGTCGTAGGCGTCCCGGGCCGACGACGCGCCGAGTCGCAGGGCGAGTTCGCGGGCCGCCGCGGCGCGGGTCAGCACATGGACGGTGGCGCCCTCCGCCAGGGCCACCTGCATGGCCAGATGGGCCGAGGCGCCGAAGCCGTAGATGCCGAGTCTGCCGCCCGGCGGCAGTTCGCTGCGGCGCAGCGAACGGAAGCCGATGATCCCGGCGCAGAGCAGCGGCGCCAGCTGGGCGGCGTCCGCGTCCTCGGGCAGCGCGTACGCGTAGTCCTCCGGGACCAGCGTGACGTCGGCGAAGCCGCCGTCGGCGTCCCACCCGGTGTAGGTCGAGGCCGGGCACAGATTCTCCTGGTCCCGCAGGCAGTAGCGGCACGTCCCGTCCGTACCGCGCAGCCAGGCCCCGCCCACCCGCGCGCCGACCGCGAACCGCGAGGTGTGCTCCCCGGCGGCGATCACCCGGCCGACGATCTCGTGCCCCGGGATGGTGGACGGCCGGTGCGGCGGCAGATCGCCTTCGGCCAGGTGCAGATCGGTACGGCAGACCCCGCACGCCTCCACCCGCAGCAGCAGATCGTGCGGCCCCGGCTCGGGGACCGGCCGCCGGACCATGGTCAGAGGTCCCGAGGCGATCGGACCCGTCTGCCCGACGGCCCAACCGCTCAGCTGTCCGGTCGTCGTACCGAGCGTCATGCCTCCACGATGCGGGCGATCGGCCCGGCGGGCAATCCGGGAGCGGCTCTTCGGCCGACCCGGTCCTGGGCGGACCGCTGGAGGAGGAAGCGCAGCGCCTCCTGGGAGGCGGAGCCGGGCGGGGCGGTGCGGGCGCCCAGCCGCTGGTCGGGTCGGGTCCCCACGGCCGGCTGCTGACGTCCAGGGTCAGGGCGTCCACCACCGGACGGTGGTACGTCTTGCTGAGCTGCCGGGCCCCGCGCACCTGGCGGCTCCCCACGGGCGGGCCGCGCACGCCCGCGGGCCCGCTACGCGACCGGTCCGCCGTCGGCCGGTTGCGGTGGTACGAGTGCGGGGCGCTCCTCGGCCGCCGTCGGCGACCGGTCGGGCCGCACGCGGCGGACGGCGCGGCCGCCGAGGTCGGCCACCGCGCGGTAGAAGCGGTCGGGCAGGAAGGCGGCGTCCGCGACGATCATGGCCCCGGAGAAGATCGGCAGGCCCATCAGCAGCGCGATCCCGAGGTGCATACCCAGCAGCATCACCAGGATCACGTACTTGAGCCGGCTGAACAGGGCGAAGGGGAAGGCCACTTGGAGCAGCACCGTCAGATAGCTGGCGACGGCGATGAACAGCGGGTGGCCGTCCACCGTCGTGGACAGCGCCGGCCAGGGCCGGAAGAGGTCGAGGTTCAGGACGTAGTGCAGCGCGGTGCCGTTCTGCCATGAGCTGCCCTGCACCTTGTACAGCCCTGCCGAGCCGTAGAGAAGGCAGACCTGGGCGGCGATGACGAACATGGCGCAGTTGTGGAGCGCGGTGACCAACGCGCCGCGGGCCACCGCGAACTGGGACCACAGGTCGCTCGTCGCGCGCCACAGCGCCCAGCGGTCGGGGCGGGCCGCCCGCTCGCCGCGGGACGCCCGGCGGGCGTCGAGGGACCAGCGGCGGCCGCAGGCGGTGCAGGTGAGGTAGAGCGCCATCAGGAGGATCAGGTTGTCTCCCCCGTCGGTCATGAAGATGGACCGCGCGTGGAACGCCGCCACCACGACCGCGAACAGGATCGACACCGCCCGGGTCCGCCAGCCGAGCGTGAACAGCGCGCAGACGACGAGCGCGGCCACGTAACAGGCGCTGAAGTAGACCATGTTGCCGGACAGGGTGAGAAAGCTGAACCAGCCGGTCTGCTGGAACAGTTCGCGGGCCAGGGCGGGTGTCCAGGGCGAGCCCGGGCCCCAGATCTCGTTCCGGTGCGGGAACTCCCGCAGCAGGAAGCCCAGATAGATCAGTCCGTAGCCGATGCGCAGCATCGAGGCCGCGTAGAGGGAGATGGGCCGACGGGTCAGCAGGGTGAACGCCCGGCCCGGCAGGGAATGCGCGCCGCGGACGGGCCCGGCGGCGGCCGGCCCGGGACGGCCGCTCTTCGCGGCTGCCGGGGTGGCCAGTTGGTCAGTGGTCATGGTCGCTCGCCTTCCACCAGGGCAGCATCCGGGTATCGACCGTCGACGGCGCGGTCCGCAGCATGTGGCCCGTGGCGTCGTAACCCGGGACCGGATAGGTGCGTACCCGCAGTTGGACATCGGTGAAGGCGCTGTGCCGCGCCGCGGCGATCCGCTCCACCGCGATGTTCCGCAGGTATTCCTGCGCCATCACCGCGCGGTCCGAGGAGGACACATCGCTGTTCCCGTGCAGGTCGAGGTAGACGGTCCAGGCCCTGCGCAGCATGTTCTGGTGCGTGTGGCTCGGGAAGACGCTGTGCCGCACCCCGGCGTTGTCGATGGCGGTCAGATCGAGCCAGTCGCCGATCCGCCGTGATCCGTCGGCGGAGGTGTACGCCGTCCTGACCGAGATCTGCGGGACGGCCGACTCAGGTTCCGGGGCGAACAGCCGCCAGTTCTGCTCGAAGAAGGGGTAGACCCAGCTTTCGACCTGCCGGGCGTAGCGCTGCGAGATCTGGTTGGGCGGGGCCACGTGCAGGAAGACGAAGAACACATGGAGGACGGCGACCGCCGCGAGCAGGGCGACGACGGCCCGGGTCGCCAGACGCAGCGGAGGCGGCACCTCCAGGAGCCGGTCCGGTTCCTCGGGTGGCGGCCCGGCTGTGAGCGGTCCGGGCGGTTCGCCGCCGGCCAGGTCCGGGCCGCCGGGCCGGACCTGGCCGGCTTCCGCCGTTCTCACCGGCTCTCCACCGGTGCGCACTACGTCTGTCGGGCCAGTCGGTGTCATCCCGGCCCCTCCTCTCGCCATTCTTCCGCTGAACCTGGTGCGCGCCGGGCGGACGCCCGGCGGCGTGCGGCGGGATGTCGCTCCGCCGCACGCCGCTGGTCGTGCCTACCGGTGTCAGTACTGCTTGGCCGGCTTCTGGTGGTCCTTGTTCTTGTGGTCGGCCTTCTTGTGCTCGGCCTTGTGGTGGGCCTTCTTCTTGTGGTCCTTGCCCTGGTCGCCGTGGTGGTGCGGCTTCTTCTCGCAGACCTTGTTCTTGGCCGGCTTGTGGTGCGCGGGCTTGTGCACCGGCTTGTGGACCGGCTTGTGGGCGACCGGCTTGTGCGGGGGCTTGTGGTCCACGTGGTGCGGGGGACGGTGCACGCAGTGGCAGTCGTTGCGGTTGCCGTTGCCGTTGCCGTTGTTCCCGCCGGTGTTCCCCGCGATGTTGCCTCCGTTGGCCCCGGAGGTGTTCCCGCCGATGTTGCCCGCGGTGTTGCCCACCGTGTTCCCGGAGGTGTTGCCCGAGGTGATGTTGCCGCCGATGGCGCCGCCGGAGATGTTGCCGCCGGTGGTCGTACCGCCGGTGGTCACGCCACCGAGCGTCGCACCGCCCGTGGTGACACCGCCGAGCACACCGCCCAGCACACCGCCGGTGGTCACGCCACCGGTGGTCACGCCGCCCAGCACACCGCCGAGCACGCCGCCGAGCACGCCGCCGGTGGTCGTACCCGTCGTGGTGCCCGTCGTCGTGCCGGTGGTGGTGCCCGTCGTCGTACCCGTGGTGGTGCCGGTGGTCGTGCCGGTCGTGGTGCCACCCGTCGTCGTGCCGCACGAGGGCCGGGTGATGGTGTTGGTGTCCAGCGTCACCGAGCCGTTGCGGGCCAGCGCGCGGCCGTTGACGGTCGCTCCGGTGTTCAGGCCCGTCGAGGTCAGGGACATGATGGTGCCGACGAAGGTGGTGTTGGTGCCGAGGGTCGCCGAACTGCCCACCTGCCAGAAGACGTTGCAGGGCGAGGCACCGTTGACCAGCAGCACCCGGCTGGCGGTCGCCGTGGTCAGCGTCGAGCCGATCTGGAAGACCCAGACCGCGTTCGGGTCACCGGCGGCGTCCAGGGTGAGCGTGCCGGTGAGGCCGATCGAGGACGCCGCGTTGTAGACCCCGGGCGCCAGCGTCAGGCCGCCGAGGTCACCGGCGATGCTCGCGTCCGGCGCCTGGCCGGCCGCGTTGTTGTACGCGGTGGTCAGGTCCGCCTGCGCCTGGAGGGCGACCGCGTCGGCGGCGTGGGTGGCCCCGTTCACCAGTCCGGGCGGAAAGCCGGTGATGGCCGTGCCGGGGCTGACACCCAGGTCACCGGTGATGACGGTCGGACCGGTGTTCGTCACCGACTGACCGCCCAGCACGGCGAAGCTGGTGACGGTGCCGAGCGGGACAGCCGTGGCGATGGCGCTCGCCTGCGTCGGCGTGATCGCGACCACGGTGCCGGCCAGCAGCGCGACCGACGCGATCGAAGTGGATACGGCACGCCAACGAGGCGCGCCAAGGATGTTCAATTTCATCGATGGGCCTACTCCTGTTGGGGAAATGGAAGTCCCACGGCGACCCCTGAGACGTGACGGATCGCCGATCAGCTCTTCCCGTCAGTAGGCCGAATTTCGCAGGACAGGACCCTTGACAGCCCATGGGAAGAGACAGCGACCAAAGTAGGTTTATCCGAGCCGTGCGTTATGACGCATTCGGGTGAATTGGCGCGCATACCCCGGACGGCCCAGTCATGAATTCGCATATGTGCTGGTCGCAGCGATGCGCTGCTCGCAGATCGGCCTGGCCCGCGCCACGCCCGGCGCCGGAGGCAGCCGGGCATTCTTCGCGGTGGCGACCGGTCTGTCCATACCCCCTGGGAGCGAGCGCGCAGGGGCGCGCGGGGCTCAGTCCGGTCCGATCCGGTACGCCCACCGCGCCCACGTTGCCCGGCGGGTTCGCACGGGAAGCCTGATCACGGTTCGTGACGGCGCGCCGGGCGCGCCGGCGCACGACCTGGCAGCAGCGGGAAAATCGGCAGGAAATGACGGCAGGAAAGGCACTCGATGTCCGTCGAGACGAGTTCTTCCCCGGCAGGGGACACCGGGGAGCAGGCGCCGAGGCAGCAGAGCCTCGATACGGCGGCCGCCCGGAATCTGGCGACGACCACCAAGTCGAAGCCGCAGATGCGGGCCATCAGCTCGCGGTGGCTGCTGAGGACGTTGCCGTGGGTGGAAGCGGCGGGCGGCACCTACCGGGTGAACCGCCGGCTCACGTACACCGTGGGTGACGGCCGGGTGTCGTTCGTCAAGACCGGGTCGCGGGTGCGCGTGGTGCCGCCCGAACTCGGCGAGCTGCCGCTGCTGCGCGGTCTCGCGGACGACGACGCGCTGGACGCGCTGGCCGAGGAGTTCGCACAGCGGGAGTACGAGCCCGGCCAGGTCATCGCGCGGCGGGGCAACCGGGCCGACCATGTGTTCCTGATCGCGCACGGCAAGGTGCGGCGGATCGGCGTGGGGCCGTACGGCGCGGAGACCTCGCTGGGCACGATGGCGGACGGGGAGTTCTTCGGCGGCCAGGTGCTGGCCGAGCGGAGCGAGGACTGGGAGTTCACCGCTCGCGCGCTCACCCCCACCGTCGTGCTCGCCCTGCCGCTCACCGCGTACCAGCGGATCGCCGACCGGCGCCCCGGCCTGCGGGAACACATCCGGGCGGCGCGGTCCGGCTCGTCCGGGCCCGCCAACGCCTCGGGCGAGGCGGATATCGGGATCCACTCCGGCCACCGGGGCGAGGCTCCGCTGGCCGCCACCTTCGCGGACTACGAACCGGCGCCGCGCGAATACGAACTGGGCGTCGCGCAGACGGTCCTGCGGGTGCACTCCCGGGTCGCCGACGTCTACCGCCATCCGATGGACCAGACGGACGAGCAACTGCGGCTGACCGTCGAGGCGTTGCGCGAGCGGCAGGAGTACGAACTGGTCAACAACAAGGACTTCGGCCTGCTGCACAACGCCGACTGGGACCAGCGGATCTCGACGCACTCCGGGCCGCCCACCCCGGACGACCTGGACGAACTGCTGAGCATGCGGCGCGACACCCGCTTCCTGTTCGCCCACCCCAGGGCGATCGCCGCCTTCGGCCGGGAGTGCAACCGGCGGGGCGTCTATTCCGGCGGCGTCGAGCTGAACGGCCGTCAGCTGACCTCCTGGCGTGGTGTGCCGCTGCTGCCGTGCGAGAAGATCCCGGTCAGCGGCCAGCGCCTCTCGTCGATCCTCGCCGTCCGCACCGGTCAGCACGACCAGGGTGTGATCGGCCTGCACCAGACCGGCCTGCCGGACGAGTACGAGCCGGGGCTGAACGTACGGTTCATGGGCATCGACGCCAAGGCCGTGGTGTCGTACCTGGTCAGCACGTACTTCTCCGCCGCCGTCCTGGTCCCCGACGCGCTCGGCGTCCTGGAGAACGTCGAGGTCTCCGCCACGAACGGCGGCTGACCGCGACCTGCGTCCGGCCGGTCAGCTCGCCAGCGGCTCCAGCACGAACACCGGGATCTCGCGGTCGACGTTCTTCTGGTAGGTGGAGTACTCCGGATAGACGGAGATGGCGCGCTGCCACCACTCGGCCTTCTCGCCCCCGCGCAGTTCGCGGGCCCGCATGTCCCATTTCCTGGGGCCGTCCTGGAGTTGGACCTCCGGGTTGGCGCTGACATTGTGATACCAGGCCGGATTCCTGCTGGCGCCGCCGTCCGAAGAGACGGCCGCGTACCGGCCGTTGTCCTCGATCCTGATCACCGGATTCTTTCGGAGCCGCCCGGATTTCGCGGATATGGTGGTCAGAATGACGACCGGGCGGCCGAGGAAGAGTCGGCCCTCCGCACCGTCGGTCGCTTCGTAGCGTGCGACTTGCTCCCGGACATCGGGGCGCGGGCTGGGTTCGTATTCACCGTGCAGAGGCATCGAAGGACTCCCTGGTCGACGTCCGAGTCGGCTGCCGCCGTGCTCGCGACGTTACCCCGGCTCCGATGGCACGGCATGTCGGCGGGAGCGGCGGGGACAGGGGCGGCGGGGACAGGGGCGGCGGGGACAGGGGCGGCGGGGACAGGGGCGGCGGGGACAGGGGCGGCGGGGACGGGGGCGGCTGGCGGCTCGGCCGGCCCGGTCGCGGTGTGCGCGGCCGGGCCGGTCTCACTGGGCGGGTTCCAGGATCCCGGCCAGCCGGCGCCACTCCTGGCGCGGCGCCGTCCTGACGCCGCGCTCCTGGCGGATCTGGAGGGCCAGATGGTCCGCTCCGGCGGTCAGATACTCCGCCAGCCGGTCGCGTACCACCTCGTCCGGACCCCAGACGACGAGCGAGTCCACCATGCGGTCACTGCCGTGATCGGCGAAGTCGGCGTCGGTGAAGCCGAGGCGCCGCAGATTCGCCTGGAAGTTGGGCAGTTGGAGGTAGTGCGGGAGAAAGCCGCGGGCGATCTCGCGCGCCCGGTCCGGCCGGCTCTCCAGCACCACCGAGACCTCCGGAGCCAGCAGTGGACCGTCGCCCAGCACGCTCCGGGCCCGGGCGACGTACTCGGGGTTGACCAGATACGGCAGCGCGCCGGCCGCGCGGTCCCGGGCGAGTCGCAGCATCTTCGGTCCCAGCGCCGCCAGCACCCGGCGGTCGGCCGGCACCGGTACCGCCGCCGTGTCGAGCCCGTCCAGATACCGCGCCATCGCGGTGTACGGACGCTCGTATCGCGCCACCAGCTCGGCGTGGCTGGCGCCCAGCCCCAGCAGGAAGCGGCCCGGGTGCGCCTCCTCCAGCCGGGCTCGCGCGGCCGCCAGCTCCGCCGCGGTCTCGAACCAGATGTTGGCGATGCCGGTCGCCAGCACGATGCGGGAGGTGGCGCCGGCCAGTCGCGCCGCGTGCCGCACACCGCTGCTGCCACCGAGCCAGAGCGCTCCGAAACCGAGTTCCTCCAGTTCGGCCGCCGCCTCGCGCAGTCCCGCCCGGAGACCGGGATCCTCGGCGCGCAGTTCCGGGCTGAAGATGCCAAAGGATCCGACCGTCCGTCCCGCTGCCATGGCTCGCCCTTTCTCCCGGTCTTCTGCTGGTTGTCGGTGTCCCCGTCGGGTGGTCCGCTGGTTTCCTTGTCCGCTGGTTCCCTGTCCGGTGGTCCGCTGTCCGGTCCCCTTGTCCGGCCCGTCGCTGGTCCAGTCCCTCTCCGTCCGGCCGGCCATCCCTTCGCCCGGATCGGTTCCCCCGTCCTGATGAAGCACCTGCGCCACCTGGATCGCCGGACCCGGCGCTTCCGCGCGCAGAAGCGCCGGTCGCCGGCCGCCGGGCGCACGCGGATGGCCGCGCCCGGGATGCGCGCTCCTGGCGGAGCTCGCATGGTGGGAAGCATGACCCCTCACCACCAGCCCCAGCGGATGATCGAGATCGACTCGCGGCTCGTCAAGACCGGAGCGGTGCTGACCGCGGCCGGCGCCGCCCTCGCCTGGACCGGGATGGCGATCGCCGGCTTCGCCCTGGTCACCGCCGGGCGCCGGATGCTCGACCGGATGGACACGACGCCCTCCGAGCAGGCGGCCGTCAAGTGGCGGCAGGCCAGGGAGGCGTCCCGGGCAGGTATGCAGGCCTGGCAGTCCGCGTCCGAGGCCGGCGACGGGCATATGGCGCGGTTCTGACCGGGCCCCGCGCTCCCAGAGGAATGCCATGGCCGGACCCCCGCTGTCCCAGGGGTCCGGCCATGGCATTCCTGTTAGGCTGAAAGAGTCCTGGACAAGTGGAGCCGCGCTGTGGCGCGCAGGCCGCATCGGGAAAGGCCGGGCGCCCGCGTCGCGCGGGAACGGCCCAGCGGCCGACCGAAGTCGGCCCCTTTCAGCCGCCGAGATTCTCCCCTGCGCGCCCAGCGGATCGAACGGGCAGAGCGACGAACAGCGGTCGTCCCCGCGAGCCCGGCTTCGCCGTCCCGTCGACGGTCCCCAGGGAAGAAGCTCACATCATGGCCGAGAACGCCAAGAACATCGTCGTCACCGGAGCCTCCAGCGGATTCGGCGCCATGACCGCACGCCACCTGGCCGACGCCGGCCACACGGTGTACGCGGGCATGCGCGCCACGCAGGGGCACAACGCCGAGGCCGCCGCGGAGGCCACCGCCTACGCGGACAAGAACCAGGTGCGGCTGCGTCCGATCGAGATGGACGTGGACGACCAGGAGTCCGTGGACGTGGCGATCGCGTCGATCCTCTCGGACGCCCAGCGCGTCGACGTGGTGGTGCACAACGCCGGGCACATGGTGCTCGGTCCCGCGGAAGCGTTCACGCCCGAGCAGATCGCGGAGATCTACGACGTCAACGTCCTGTCCACCCAGCGCGTCAACCGGGCGGTGCTGCCGCACATGCGCGCGCGGGGTGACGGACTGCTGCTCTGGGTGGGGTCGTCCAGCACCAAGGGCGGCACACCGCCCTATCTGGGCCCGTACTTCGCCGCCAAGGCCGCCGAGGACGCGCTCGCCGTGTCCTACTCGGTGGAGCTCGCCCGTTTCGGCATCGAGACCACCATCATGGTGCCCGGTTCCTTCACCAGCGGCACCAACCACTTCGCGCACGCCGGCCATGCCGCGGACGACGCGGTCTCGGCGGAGTACGAGGAGCACTACGCCGGAGTGATGGACCAGGTCAGCGGCAAGCTCGCCGCGCTCGCCCCGCCGGACGCCGACCCCGAGGAAGTGGCCCGCACCATGGTCCGCGTGGTGGACACCCCCAAGGGGGAGCGCCCGTTCCGCGTCCACGTCGACCCGGCCAACGACGGAGCCGAGGAGGTCGACGAGGTGGGCGACCGGATCCGTACCCGCTTCTACCAGCGCATCGAGCTGACCGACCTGCTGCACCCGGCCCAGGCGGCATAACCCACCAACCCACCAATCCACCGACCCACCAACCGCCGCGCGGTTCGAAGCCGCCGGGTCACCGGGCCTCGCCCCACCGTCGGGTACGGAGGGCGGGGCCCGGTCGCCGCTTCCCGCTCCCCCGGCCCCTCGCACCTGGCGGAAATTGCCACCGCCGCAGAAGCGGAACGGGGATTCCTGGTGCGATAGTCTGTCCGCCGCTGCTGGCGGAATGGTGATTCCGCTTACTCGGGACTTACTCGGAAGGGTGAGGGGATCCCATGGCGTCACAGACCCGACGCACGCACCATCAGGTCACCTTCGCGGTGCTGGCGGCGGCGGTCGCCGCCTACGCGCTGCTCCAGTCGCTGGTCACCCCGGTACTGGCGACCATCGCGGTGGATCTGCACACGACCCAGAACACCGTGACCTGGGTGCTGACGGCGTATCTGCTGTCCGCGTCGATCTTCACCCCCATCATGGGCCGGATCGGCGACATGATCGGCAAGGAGCGGGTGTTCGTCGCGACGCTCGGCGCGCTCGCCGTCGGGTCGCTGCTGGCGGCGCTGGCCACCGATGTCCAGGTGATGATCGTCGCCCGGGTCATCCAGGGCATCGGCGGGGGTGTGCTGCCGCTGGCCTTCGGCATCATCCGGGACGAGTTCCCGAAGGAGAGACTGGCCGGCGCCGTCGGGGCGATCGCGTCGCTGAGCGCGGTCGGCGCGGGTCTGGGCATCGTGCTCGCCGGGCCGATCGTCAACGCGCTGGACTACCACTGGCTGTTCTGGCTGCCGATGATCCTGACCGTGGTGGCCGCGCTGGCCGCGCACTTCTTCGTCCCCGAGTCGCCGGTGCGGACCGCGGGGAAGATCAGCTGGCCGCCCGCGCTGCTGCTGTCCGGGTGGCTGGTCGCCCTGCTGGTCGCGCTCAGCGAGGCGCCGACCTGGGGCTGGGGCTCCGGCAAGGTCGTCGGACTGATCGTGCTCGCGGTCGTGGTGGCCGCCGCCTGGGTGGAGGTGGAGCGCCGGTCGGCCGCCCCGCTGATCGACATGAACATGATGCGGCGGACGGCGGTGTGGACCAACAACCTGGTCGCCCTGCTGATCGGCGTCGGCATGTACGCGGTGTTCGCCTTCCTGCCCGAGTTCGTCCAGACCCCGAAGAGCACCGGCTACGGCTTCGGCGCGAGCATCACCGAGTCCGGGCTGATCCTGCTGCCGTCCACCGTGACGATGTTCCTGGTCGGCATGTGGGCCGGCAGCTTCGCCCGGCGCATCGGCGCCAAGGCCGTGGTGGTGCTCGGCTGCCTGGTCGGACTGGTGTCGATGGCCCTGCTCGCCTTCGCCCATCAGGAGAAGTGGGAGCTGTTCCTCGCGACCGCGATCATGGGTGTCGGCTTCGGACTGGCCTTCTCGGCCATGTCGAGCCTGATCGTCAGCGCGGTGCCGCCGGAGCAGACCGGGGTGGCGAGCGGGATGAACGCCAACATCCGCACCATCGGCGGCTCCATCGGCGCCGCGCTCATGGCCAGCATCGTCACCGCGAGCCCCGCGCCCGACGGACTGCCCCGCGAGGCCGGCTACACCCACGGCTTCGCCATGCTGGCGGGCGCCCTCGTCGTGGCCGCGCTGGCCGCGATACTGATCCCCGCCGCCGGGCGCCGGACGCGCGGGGCCGCCGAGAGCGAACCCGAGCACGCCGGACTGTCGCTGATCCCGGGCGGGACCGTGGTGGGCGACGCCCCCGAGTGACCGGGCTGGCCGGCTGCCGGCGGGCGGGCTCGGCGTACGGCCGCGAACGCCCCACCCGCTGCTCGGTGTCCGGCCGGTCGACGTGTACTCGGCCGTCCGCCGGTGAACTCATCGCTCCCGCGCGAGCGTTCGCCGCCGGGCGACACGGGGAACAGCCGGCCCGGTCGCGGCCGGGAGGTGGGCCTCGACGCGGATGGCGGTGATGCCGCTGATGTGGCGGGCGCCGCAGCGGTCCTGGGGGACGACGAGTTGGGGCCCCCGGTCGTCGAGGGGCACGCCGTCGGCGCCGGTGGCGAGCAGCACCGGGGCGCCGCCGAAGTCGGGGTCGATCTCCGCCCAGGACAGCAGCGCGAGATGGCCGTCCCGACCGGTGACGGTGATCAGGAAGCGCAGCCGGTCCCGGCGCCCGGCCGGGCCGAAGGCAGGACCCGCGTCGATCAGCACGTCGTGCAGCAGCGGGCCGCGGAAGCGGTGGCGCTGTATTCCGCTGCTGGCGCATTCGAAGCTGACGTCGGCGTCCCGCTCCGGCCAGCCGCGCAGCGCGGTGACGGTGAGCAGGGCGGGGCGGGCGAGATCGCCGGCCAGCGAGACACCGGCCCGGGCGGGGGTGCCGCGTCGCGGCTGCGAGGGTTCGGCGTCGGATGCCGCGCGTACGCGGCCGCGAAATACCGTCACTCCTCTCATATGCGCCTGTTCGGCCAGGAGCGCAAGACCTCCTCGGCGGCCGGAAGTCGCCCCCCGCCGACTCGGCCCGTGTGATCGCACAAGCCAGGGGGAAGGCTCGGATCGTTCGGATTCCGCAATGCTTCAGCCGACATTGCCTCGCAGATGCGGCGCTATCATCGCGAACACCGAGGTAGGCGGACCCGCGTCACCATGCGCGGCAGAGAGGACGACATCCTGTGACCACCCGTTTCGCACGGCGTACCACTGTGTGCCTGGCGGCCGGCGGAGCCGCCGCCCTGCTGGCCCTCACGGCCTGCTCCTCCGACTCCGGTTCGTCGTCCGACGCGTCGTCTCCGTCGTCGGCGCCCGCGCCCTCCGCCACCTCGCCCTCGGCGACCGCGCCGGCCTCGTCGGCCTCGTCGACGGTCTCCGGCACGGTCGTCGTCTTCGCGGCGTCCTCGCTGAAGGAGAGCTTCACCACGCTGGGCAAGGAGTTCGAGACCGCCCACCCCGGCACCAAGGTGGAGTTCAACTTCGGCGGCAGCGACACCCTGGCGGCCAGCATCACCAGTGGCGCCCCCGCCGATGTGTTCGCGGCGGCCAGCCCGAAGACGATGAAGACGGTCACGGACAAGGGCGACGGCGTCGGGACGCCGAGCACCTTCGTCCGCAACCAGTTGGAGATCGCCACCCTGCCGGGCAACCCGAAGCACATCACCTCGCTGAAAGACCTGACCGGCTCGGGGCTGAAGGTCGCCCTGTGCGCCAAGACCGTGCCGTGCGGGTCGGCCGCGCAGAACGCGCTGACCGCCAGCGGTCTCAAGCTCACCCCGGTGTCCTACGAGCAGGACGTCAAGTCGGCGCTGACCAAGGTCGAGTTGAAGGAGGTCGACGCGGCCGTGGTCTACAAGACCGACGTCAAGACGGCGGGCGGCAAGGTGGACGGCGTGAACTTCCCGGAGTCGGCGAAGGCGATCAACGCCTACCCGATCGTCGAACTCAAGGACGCGCCCAACGCGGCGGGCGCGGAGTCGTTCATCGCACTGGTGGAGTCCGCCGAGGGCCGTACGGTGCTGACGCAGGCGGGCTTCCTCAACCCGTGAGCCGCCGTTCCACCGAGGAGCACCTGGGGTCTGTCGTTTGGATCTCCGTGGATGGAGGAGCGGTGTCCGGTGCGTGCAGCTGCAAGGCGGAGGAGGGAGGCGACGCGGAGCGTCGTCGACCGACGAGAACGCGGCAGATGTGCGTGCCGGGCGCCGCGACGCCGCGGAGATCCAAACGACAGGCCCTCGGCGGCACGCCCGGACCGGTCGCGGTCCGTGCGTGGCGCCCGCGGCCGCACGGGCGGCGCACTCCAGGGGGCCGCTTCCCGGGGGGCGGCCCGCCGCTGCCGCTGCTGGTGCCGGCCCTGATCGGACTGGCGTTCCTGCTGCTGCCGCTGCTCGCGCTGCTGATCAGGGCGCCGTGGCGGACCCTGCCGCAGCAGCTGACCAGCGCCTCGGTGTGGCAGGCGCTGCGGCTGTCGCTGGAGACCGCGACCACCGCGACAGCGGTCGCCCTGGTGCTCGGGGTGCCGCTGGCCTGGCTGCTGGCCCGCACCGGCTTCCCCGGCCGCCGCGTCGTACGGGCGCTGGTCACGCTGCCGCTGGTACTGCCGCCGGTGGTCGGCGGGGTGGCGCTGCTGCTGGCGCTGGGGCGCAACGGAGTGGTCGGGCGCTGGCTGGACTCCTGGTTCGGCATCACCTTGCCGTTCACCACCGCGGGGGTGGTGGTCGCCGAGGCGTTCGTGGCGATGCCCTTCCTGGTGATCAGCGTCGAGGGCACCCTGCGGGCCGCCGACACCCGCTTCGAGGAGGCCGCGGCGACCCTCGGGGCGTCCCGCTTCACCACCTTCCGCCGGGTCACGCTGCCGATGATCATGCCGGGGGTGGCGGCCGGCGCGGTGCTGGCCTGGGCCCGCGCGCTCGGCGAGTTCGGCGCCACCATCACCTTCGCCGGCAGCTTCCCCGGCCGCACCCAGACGATGCCGCTCGCCGTCTACCTGGCCCTTCAGGACGACCCGGCGGCGGCCGTCGCGCTGAGCCTGGTCCTGCTGGCGGTCTCGATCGCGGTGCTTGCGGGTCTGCGGGACCGGTGGACGGGGGCGGTATGAGGAGCGGCGACGGCAGCGGGCTGGACGCCCATCTGGTGCTGGACCGGGGCGCGTTCGGCCTCGATGTGCGGCTGACGGTCGCACCCGGCGAGGTGCTGGCGCTGCTCGGGCCGAACGGAGCGGGGAAGACCACGTCGCTGCGGGCACTGGCCGGGCTGACCGCGCTGACCGGCGGGCATCTGCGGCTGGACGGCGCCACGTTGGAGGAACCCGGGATACGGCGCCGGGTCCCGCCCGAGCGGCGGCCGGTGGGGGTGATCTTCCAGGACTATCTGCTGTTCCCGCATCTGACCGCGCTGGAGAACGTGGCGTTCGGCCCGCGCTGCCACGGCGTGCCCCGGGCGCGGGCGCGGGCGCTGGCCGCGGAGCTGCTGGACCGGATGGGGCTGGCCGAGCACGCCGGGGCCAAGCCGCGCCGGCTCTCCGGCGGGCAGGCCCAACGGGTCGCGCTGGCAAGGGCGCTGGCCACCGGGCCGCGACTGCTGCTCCTCGACGAGCCGCTGGCCGCGCTGGACGCCAGGGCCCGGCTGGACATCCGGGCCGAACTGCGCCGCCATCTGGCCGCGTTCGAGGCGGTGGCGGTGCTGGTCACCCACGATCCGCTGGACGCGATGGTGCTCGCCGACCGGCTGGTGGTGATCGAGCACGGCCG
This sequence comes from Streptomyces polygonati, assembly GCF_042650325.1. Taxonomy (NCBI): domain Bacteria; kingdom Bacillati; phylum Actinomycetota; class Actinomycetes; order Kitasatosporales; family Streptomycetaceae; genus Streptomyces; species Streptomyces polygonati. Next base: position 42,640 of record NZ_JBHSBB010000019.1, read on the forward strand.
GGTGGTGCAGGAGGGCAGCCCGGCGGAGATCGCCCGCCGGCCGCGCACCGACTACATCGCGAGACTGGTCGGGCTCAACCTCTACCAGGGCGAGGCGGACGGCCGTACGGTCCGCCTCGGACCCGACCTCGCGCTGACCACCACCGAAGAGCTGACCGGCCCGGCGTTCGTGGCCTTCCCACCGAGCGCGGTGGCCCTTTCGGCGACCCGGCCCGGCGATTCCGGCGCCCGCAACGCCTGGCGGGCCCGGATCACCGGGATGGAGTCGCACGGCGACCGGATCCGGGTGGCGCTGACCGGGGCCGCCGACGGTCTGCCGCTGGCCGCCGACCTGACCAATGTCGCGGTCGCCGAACTCGCCCTGGAGACCGGCGCGGAGGTGTGGGCGCAGGTGAAGGCGGCCCAGACCCACGCCTATCCGGCCTGAAAACGGCCGGAGGTGGCACCCGGGGGGACGTCCCGGGTGCCACGCGGCCCGGATTCACCGGGCCGGATCAGCCCGCCGGGCTCAACTCGGCAGCGTCCACTGCTGGTTGGCGCCGGTGCCGCAGGTCCAGATCTGCAGCCGGGTGCCGTTGGCCGAGCTGGGCCCGGTGGCGTCCAGGCACTTGCCGGACTGCGGGTTGACCAGCGTGCTGCCCGACTTCTGCCACACCTGGGAACCGGTGCCGTTGCAGTCGTAGAGATCCACCTTGGTGCCGTTGGCGGTGCCCGCCGCGGTCACGTCCATGCACTTGCCCAGCGCCTTCAGCGTCCCGTCACTTCCGACGGTCCACGTCTGCGCGTTGGTGCCGTTGCAGTCGTAGAGCTGGACGGCCGCTCCATTGGCGCTGCTCGCGGCCGCGACGTCCACGCACTTGCCGCCGTAGCCGTGGATCGCCCCGACCGGGCTGGCCGGCGGCGGGGTGACCGGGCCGGACTGGCCGGCCGCCCAGCGGATCTCCTGGATCAGCAGCTGGTTCTGCTGGGCGCTGGCGAAGGTCGACGACAGCGTGGTGTTGGTGGCGTAGTCCATCGCGTTGTGGCCGAAGTTGTTGTAGACCATCTTGTAGTTGCGGTTCGTCCAGACGATCGGGTAGTACCCGCTGTACCAGGTCTGGTTGGGGTCGGTGCCGATCGGGAACGTCGACTGGTCCATCGAGGCCAGGATGTCGATGTTCGGGTTCTGCCGCAGATCGTTCTGCCAGCTGTACCACTCACTGACCGAGGACGCGATGGTGGACGGCAGACCGGCGGTGGCCGGGTGGTTCGGGTCCTCGATCTTCAGCGTCTCCGCGGTCGGTCCCCAGCTGTTGGAGTTGAACAACCCGGTGCCGAGGAAGGTCTGGTGGTACCAGGACCAGCTGTTGGACGACGAGTCGTTGTACGCCGCCACATGGAAGCCGATCCAGCCGCCGCCGTTGTTCATGTACGTCTGGAACGCGCTCTGCTGGGAGGCGGTCTGCGGGGCGTTGTCGAGGAACATCACCACCTGGTAGTTGGCCAGGTTGGCGGTGTTGAGCTGGCTCCAGTCGTTGGTCGAGGTGTACGAGAAGCCATACTGCGCCGCGTGCTGCGGGAACCACGTGTTCGCCTCGTGGACGAAGCTGATGTGCGCGGCGTCGTAGGTGCCGTCGTAGAAGGCGAGCACCTTGAAGGTGGGGGCCGCCTGCGCGCTGTGCGACGGCGCGGCCTGCAGGCCGAGCACCACGGCGAACAGGGCCAGCAGCCGTATCAGGGTGCGGGGCCAGGGAACTGCCGTAAGGGGTCTGAACATGTGGGGGGCCTTCCTCGTCGCGACGGTGGGGGCGCGCGCCTGTACCGAGGATTCAAAGGTCTAGACTATGTTCATGTCAATGACCTGCGATTGAATCCTTGACTCGATAACGGTCGAAGTCGGTCCGGGAGCTGATTTTCGTTCACCTCCTTGACTCGGCGGCCTGCTTGCGGCAATCCTTCCCAACCAAACAGACCTACGGGAGGGCCAACAGACCACGCCGCCGCGGAGCAGGGTGCGCCTTCGCGGCGGCGTGACCGACCGGGTGTGAGCGACATCCGGGGGCGGCATGGGCGGGTGTCCGTTTCCTTCAAGACGCGGGCGCCCGCCCTGTCTACCGTGGAGGGCATGACAGCACGTATCACACCCCGTTTCGACATGGTCGGCCTGACGGTCGCCGACATGGCCGCCTCGCTGGCCTTCTACCGCCGCCTCGGCATCGAACTGCCCGCCGAAGCCGACACGCTGCCGCACGCCGAGGCGGTGCTGCCGGGCGGCCTCCGGCTCGGCTGGGACACCGTGGAGACGGTCCGCTCCTTCGACCCGGACTGGACCCCGGCCACCGGCGCCCGCGTCTCCCTCGCCTTCGACTGCGGCTCCCCCGAGGGCGTCGACACGCTCTGGACCGAACTCACCGACGCCGGCCACCACGGCCACCTCAAGCCCTGGGACGCCATCTGGGGGCAGCGCTACGCGGTCCTGCACGACCCGGACGGCAACACGGTCGACCTCTTCGCGGCCTCCCCGCAGCCGGGTTCCTGACCGCCCCTGGCGCCCGATCCGTGGCGCCCGATCCGCAGGGCCCGATCCGCGGCAGCCGCCGGCCCGGACGCCCCCCAGTGCCGCCCGCGCCGCCGCCTACTCCCGGTGGCCGCCCAGCAGTTCGGTGAGCGGCACTCCCGCCAGCGCCCTCACCTCGCGGGACAGGTGCGGCTGGTCGGCGTAGCCGGATGCCGCGGCGACAGAGGCGAAGGGGGCACCGGACCGGGCCAGCGCGAGGGCCCGCTGGAGGCGCAGCACCCGGGCCAGCGTCTTGGGCCCGTAGCCGAAGGCGGCCTCGCAACGGCGGCGCAACTGCCGCTCCCCCAGGCCCGTTCCGGCCGCGATCTCGGCGACCGGGCGGCCCTCGGCCAGCGCGGTGGCGACCGCGGCGGGCAGCGGGTCGGCGGGCCCGGCGGCGCGGGTCCTGGCGACCGCCCAGGCTTCGAGGCCGGCCGCCGGGTCGGCGGCGACCCGCTCGGCCAGCAGCCGCGCGGCGGGCCCGGCCCAGACGGCGTCGAGCGCCACCCGGTGGTCGCGCAGTTCGCGGGCCGGGACACCGAGCGCCCCGGGCCCGGCGCCGGGGGCGAACCGCAGCCCCGCGTACGCACCGCCGGGCCGGCCGTCCGCGACCTGCGCCACGGTGTCCGGCCCGGCGACCAGCAGGCCGCCGTCGTGCCAGATCAGGTCCATGCAGCCGTCGGGCAGCACGCGGTACCGCCCGCCGGCGTCGCCCCGCGTCCACACGGTGACGCCCGGCACGCGCGCGGGCCGTTCCCGGTAGTCGCCGTCCATGCCCCCATAGTGCGCCGGGCCGGTCCGCCCGATCGCCCCGGCGGGGATCAGCGGTCCTGTTCGTCGGCCGGCCAGGGTGCGGCGACCGGCGGGTACGGGGGCTCGGGCGGCCTGGGCGGCAGGGCGCGCGGCGGGGCGGGGCGGCCGGTGTCCGGGGCGCCCGGCGGCTGCACGTAATAGCCCGGCCCGGGGTAGTCGTCCGGCGCGGGCCGCTGCGGCGGGAACGGCCCCTGGTCCTGAGGCCGGCCGGGCACCTGCGCCGGGCCCTGGCCTTGGCCTTGGCCATACTCCTGACCCTGACCCTGACCCGGCAACGGGTACGGCACCGGCCCGGGTTCCGGCCGCCGCGGGCGCAGCCGGGCCCGCAGGTCGCCCGGCGGCAGGAATCCGGCCCAGCGCTCCGGGTACTCCGACGGCGCGTCGTCCACCTCGTGGACGTCCTCGTCCTCGACGCTCTCCACGGCCGCCAGGTCGGCGGCGGCGCGGGCCACCACCTCGGCGGCGGCGGCCTCGCGCAGCCGGGCGTTCTCCTCACGGGCGGCGGCGGTGGCCAGCGACGGCCACACCCGGTCCACGGCGGCGTTGACCGCCGCGCCGACCAGCACCGCGAACGCCGACACCCCGATCCACAGCAGCACCGCGACCGGCGCGGCCAGCGATCCGTAGATGGTCGGCCCCTCCACGGTGTGCGTGAGGTAGATCCGCAGCACGAAACTGCCCAGCACCCACATCAGCAGCGCGACGAGCGCGCCCGGCACGTCCTCGTACCAGGCCGACCGCACCGGCACCGACACGTGGTAGAGCGTGGTGAGGAAGGCGACCGAGGCCAGCAGCACGGCCGGCCAGTACAGCACGTGGACCACCCCCTCGCCGCCGGGCAGCCAGGCGGTCACCGCGTCCGGCCCGGCCACCACCAGCGGCAGCACCGCCGCGCCCAGCACCAGCGCGACCACGTACAGCACCAGCGACATCAGCCGGGTCATGACGATGCCGCGGCGGCCCTCCAGCCCGTACATGATGGTGATGGTGTCCACGAACACGTTCACCGCCCGGGACCCGGACCACAGGGCGATCAGGAAGCCCAGCGAGACCAGATCGGGCCTGCGGCCGTGGAAGACGTCGTCGACGAGCGGCTTCACCAGGTCGTCGACGCCCTTGTCGGAGAGCACGGTCGAGGACGCGCTGAGGATGTTGTGCCGGATGTGGTCGATGGTGTCGAGGCCGATCACCGTGTCCACATAGCCCAGCGCGCCGACCAGGCCGAGCAGCAGCGGCGGCAGCGACAGCAGGACGAAGAAGGCGGCCTCCGCGGCCAGCCCGGTGACCCGGTACTCCATGCACGAGTCCACGGTGTCCTTGAGCAGCAGCCAGGCCACCTTGCGCTTCGAGACATTGCGGTACAGGGCGCGGACCCTGCGCCACCGGGTCGGCCGCCGGTGGGTTCTTCCTTCTGCTGCTGGCACCCCCTTACGTTATCTGCCATGAGCACCCCCACCCACACGGTCAGCAACCAGGTACCCCCGCTGGTCGGGCATGACGTGTACAGCACCGACAGCGCCCTCACCGAGGCGGTCGCCCGGCACGCGGACCCGGCCGGGCTGCCGGAGATCACCGCGGAGCTCTCGGAACTGGGCCGGGCGGCCGGATCGGCCGCGGCCCAGGCCTGGGGTACACAGGCGAACACCTATGCGCCGGTGCTGCGCACCCATGACCGCTACGGCAACAGGATCGACGAGGTCGACTTCCATCCCTCCTGGCACCGGCTGCTGGGCCACGCGGTCACCTCGGGGCTGACCGCCGCCTGGTCGCGGCCGGACGGCCATCTGCGGCGCGCGGCGGGTTTCCTGGTCTGGTCGCAGGTCGAGGCGGGCCACGGCTGCCCGGTGTCGATGACGCATGCCGCCGTACCCGCGCTGCGCGCCGACCCGGAGCTGGCCGCCGAGTGGGAACCGCGGCTGGGCTCGCGGATCTACGACGAGCGGCTGGTGGCGCCGGGCGGCAAGCCGGGCGCGCTGTTCGGGATGGGCATGACGGAGAAGCAGGGCGGCTCGGACGTCCGCGCCAACACCACCCGGGCCGAGCCACTGGCCGAGGAGGGCACCTACGCGCTGACCGGGCACAAGTGGTTCTGCTCGGCGCCGATGTCGGACGGCTTCCTGGTGCTGGCGCAGGTCCCCGGAGGGACGTCGCGCGGCGAGGGGCGGGGCGGCGGGCTGACCTGCTTCCTGCTGCCGCGGGTGCTGGCGGACGGCAGCCGGAACGTCTTCGCGATCCAGCGGCTGAAGGACAAGCTGGGCAACCGCTCCAACGCCTCGGCCGAGGTGGAGTTCGCCGGGACCTGGGCCCGGCGGGTGGGCGAAGAGGGCCGCGGCGTGGCGACCATCATCGAGATGGTGGCGGCGACCAGGCTGGACTGCTCGCTCGGCTCCGCCGCGCTGATGCGGCAGGCGGTCGCGCAGGCCGTCCACCACGCCACGTACCGCAGCGCGTTCGGCGGGCCGCTGATCGACAAGCCGCTGATGCGCAATGTGCTGGCCGACATGGCACTGGAGTCCGAGGCGGCCACCACCACCGCGCTGCGGCTGGCCGCCTCCTACGACGCGGACGGCGAGCAGGAGCGTGCCTTCCGCCGGCTGGCGGTGGCGATCACCAAGTTCTGGGTGACCAAGCGGGCTTCCGCGGTGGCCGCCGAGGCGCTGGAGTGCCTGGGCGGCAACGGCTATGTGGAGGAGTCGGGGATGCCGCGCATCTTCCGCGAGTCGCCGCTGAACTCGGTGTGGGAGGGCTCGGGCAATGTGCAGGCGCTCGACGTGCTGCGGGTGCTCCAGCGCGAGCCGCTGGCGCTGAACGCCTTCCTCGGCGAGATCGGTCTGGCCCGCGGCGCCGATCACCGGCTCGACCGGGCGATCAAGGATCTGCTGGGCGAACTCGCCGATCTGGACGCGGTCGAGGCGCGGGCCCGGCGGATCGTGGAGCGGATGGCGCTGGTGCTCCAGGGCTCGCTGCTGGTGCGCTTCGCGCCCGCGGCGGTGGCGGACGCCTTCTGCGCCTCGCGGCTGGGCGGGGACTGGGGTTCGACCTTCGGGACGCTGCCGCACACGCTGGACCTGGCCGCGATCGTGGACCGGGCCGGGCCGGCGCCGCACTGACCCGGGCGGCGTCGATCCGGGGTGTACGGCCGGGGGGTGAGGGTGGCGCCGCGCCGACTCGGCACCACCCCCGGTCCCATGGGCCGCCGTCGCACCCGGCGCACGCGCACCGCTGTGTCGACAAGGTGACGCGTCGTCACTCTCCGTCGAAGTCAAGCGTGCCCGCAACCGTTGCAGCCCGTTGCATACGTACGCGCGGCGGTCATGGCGGGCGGGCGGGCACGGCGGGACCATGGGACATGGGAAGCGGTACCGGCAGGCATCCAGGGCGGGGGCTTCGTGGCACATCTACCGATCGGGCTGGGACGGCTGGACACCCTGGACGTCCGTACGTCCGCGCATCTGCTCGCTTCGGTGCGCGAGGCCACCCTGGCCGGCGACGTGCCGCCCCGGCCGCCCCGGGTGGTGATCGGCGAGTCCTGGACCCGGGCGCTGAGTTCGGGGGTGGACCCGGACAACGGCCGGCGCGGCGCGCCGCTGAGCACCGACGAGATCGAGCAGCGCCGGCAGGCCACCGCGCTCGGCGCGGTGCTCCCGGTGCTGCGGGACGGGCTGGTCCCGGTGGCCGAGGCGGCCTGGCACATCATGGTGGTGACCGACACCGAGGGCCGGGTGCTGTGGCGGGACGGCAGCGTCGCGGTGCGCAGGAGCGCCGACCGGCTGGGCTTCACCGAGGGCGCCTCCTGGGCCGAGGACATGGTGGGCACCAACGCGATCGGCACCGCGCTGGTCACCCGGACCCCGCTCCAGGTGCACTCCGCCGAGCATTTCGTCCGCAGCCACCACGGCTGGACCTGCGCCGCCGCGCCGCTGCACGATCCGCGCGACGGCCGGCTGCTGGGGGTGGTGGACATCAGCGGCCCGGCGGCCACCGTGCACCCGGCGACGCTGTCCCTGGTGTCGGCGGTGGCCCGGGTCGCCGAGGGGGAGCTGCGGGCCGGTCACTGGGCGGCGGTGGAGCGGCTGCGGTCGATCGCGGCGCCGCTGCTGGCCCGGATCGAGGGCCAGGCGCTGGCGGTGGACCGCAACGGCTGGACGGCGGCGGTGACGGGCATGGCGCCCACCCACCGGGTCGCGCTGCCGGTGTCGGTACGGGCCGGGCAGGTGTGGCTGCCCTCGCTCGGGCTGTGCGCGCTGGAGCCGCTGCCCGGCGGCTGGCTGATCCGGGTGAACGGCCGGGAGCGCCCGCCGGCCGCCAGCCGGGTGGTGCTCGATCTGAGCCGGCCGCGCGACTGCGTGGTGACGGTCTCCGGTCCGGCGGGCGGCTGGGCCCAGCGGCTCAGCCCGCGCCACGCCGAGCTCCTGTTCGTCCTGGCGGTCCACCGGTCGGGGCGGACCGCGGCCCAGCTCGCGGCGGATCTGTTCGGCGACCCGAGCCGCGCGGTGACGGTCCGCGCCGAGCTGTCCCGGCTGCGCCGCAATCTGGCCGGTGTGCTGGCGCACCGCCCGTACCGCTTCGCCGAGGGTGTGGACGTGGAGCTGGTCCGCCCGCCCCGGCCGCTGGACCTGCTGCCGCACTCGGTGGCGCCCGCGGTGCTGGCCGCCCGGCACTGACCGGCCCCCGGCCGCGCCCCGCCGGTCAGCCGGCCGCCCGCCCGCCCGCGCCGCCTAGGGTGGGCGCATGAGTGCGACCCTGACCACCTGGTATCTGGAACTGACCGCCCCCGGGGAGCTGCGGCCGGCCGCCGAGCCGGCCCGGGAGGCGGGCCTGCGGATCGTACGGGCCGAGATCCCGTCCGGGGCTTTCGGGCGTTTTCTGTATACGGCGGTGGGCGGCGACTGCTCCTGGACCGACCGGCTGCCGTGGCCGCCGGAACGGTGGCAGGGCCATCTGGAGCGGCCGGGCCGCGAGGTGTGGGTGGCCTACCGGCACGGCACCCCGGCGGGCTACATGGAGCTGGACGGGCAGGAGGAGGGGGCGGTCGAGATCGCCTACTTCGGGCTGCTGCCGGAGTCCCGCGGCCTGGGCATCGGCGGCCACCTCCTGTCGTACGGCGCCGCCCGCGGCTGGGATCTGGCCGACCGCTGGCCCGGGCGGCCGGCCACCCGGCGGGTCTGGCTGCACACCTGTTCGCTGGACGGGCCGTACGCGCTGGCCAACTACCGGCGCCGCGGTTTCCGGGTGACGCGGACCACAGTGTCTCAGCCTGTGGGATAAACGGGTCCACATGCTGGATCATGGTGGACTCGCCAGAGACCCGCGTGCCACGCTTTCGACATGTCACGCACGGGAATCGCCTTGGTAGGTCGGCCGCATGTCGACTTCTGCCGCGTCTCCAGCGCCATCTGTCCGGCGGTCTGAACACACCAGCGCCGGCCCGTGTGACCGCACCCGTACCGCCTCCAGCCCCCTGCCGTTCCCGTCGCCGTGGACGCGCGGCACACCCCGCCGTCCCCCCGAGTCCGACAGCCCTGACCCGCCCAGGCCGTAGGGTGCATCCGCGCCGCACCGACCGTATTCCTGCCTGCCCGAAGGACGCACCGCGATGGCTTCCAGCCCTGACCAGCCCCAGACCCCCGAGGGGAGCGCCCCCGCGGCGGGTCCCGTGACCCATCGCAAGGCCGGGCGCCATCGCGGCGAGGGACAGTGGGCGAAGGGTCACTTCACGCCGCTGAACGCCAACGAGCAGACCAAGAAGGACGACGACGGCCTCAATGTGCGCACGCGCATCGAGACGATCTACGCCCACCGCGGTTTCGACTCCATCGACGGCGCCGATCTGCGCGGCCGGATGCGCTGGTGGGGCCTGTACACCCAGCGCCGCCCCGGCATCGACGGCGGACGTACCGCGATCCTGGAGCCGGAGGAGCTGGACGACCGCTACTTCATGATGCGGGTGCGCATCGACGGCGGCCGGCTCACCGTCGCCCAGCTGCGGGTGATCGGCGAGATCTCGCGCGAGTTCGCCCGCGGCACCGCGGATCTGACCGACCGGCAGAACATCCAGTACCACTGGATCAGGATCGAGGACGTCCCGGAGATCTGGCGCCGGCTGGAAGCGGTGGGCCTGTCCACCACCGAGGCCTGCGGTGACACCCCGCGGGTCATCCTCGGCTCGCCGGTGGCCGGTATCGCGGCCGACGAGATCATCGACGGCACCCCGGCGATCGACGAGATCCAGCGGCGCTACATCGGCAGCAAGGAGTTCTCCAACCTGCCGAGGAAGTTCAAGACGGCGATCTCCGGCTCGCCGCTGCTCGACGTGGTGCACGAGATCAACGACATCTCCTTCGTCGGCGTCGAACACCCCGAGCACGGCCCCGGTTTCGACCTGTGGGTCGGCGGCGGCCTGTCCACCAACCCCAAGCTGGGCGTCCGGCTCGGCGCCTGGGTGCCGCTGGACGAGGTGCCGGAGGTGTGGGCCGGGGTGATCGGCATCTTCCGCGACCACGGCTACCGCCGGCTGCGCACCCGCGCCCGGCTGAAGTTCCTGGTCGCCGACTGGGGCGCGGCCCGATTCCGCCAGGTGCTCCAGGACGACTACCTCAAGCGCGAGCTGCTGGACGGCCCCGCGCCCGAGCAGCCCACCCAGGTGTGGCGCGACCACCTCGGGGTGCACCGGCAGCGGGACGGCCGCTACTACGTCGGCTTCGCCGCCCGGGTCGGCCGGATCGACGGCGCCACCCTGGTCAAGATCGCCGAACTCGCCGAGGCGCACGGCTCCGGCCGGCTGACGACGACCACCGACCAGAAGATGATCGTGCTGGACGTCGAGGAGTCCCGGGTCGAGTCGCTGGCCGCCGGGCTGAAGGCGCTGGACCTCCAGGTCACCCCGTCGCCCTTCCGGCGCGGCACGATGGCCTGCACCGGTATCGAGTTCTGCAAGCTCGCCATCGTGGAGACCAAGGCCCGCGGCGCCTCGCTCATCGACGAACTGGAGCGCAGGCTGCCGCAGTTCGACCTGCCGATCACCATCAACATCAACGGCTGCCCCAACTCCTGCGCCCGTATCCAGGTGGCGGACATCGGTCTCAAGGGGCAGCTGGTCACCGGCTCCGACGGCGAGCAGGTCGAGGGCTATCAGGTGCACCTCGGCGGCAGCCTCGGCCTTGAGCCGGGCTTCGGCCGCAAGGTCCGCGGTCTGAAGGTCACCGCCACCGAACTCCCGGACTACGTCGAGCGGTTGCTCACCCGCTTCCAGGCCGAGCGCACCGAGGGCGAGCGCTTCGCCCAGTGGGCCGCCCGCGCCTCCGAGGAGGCCCTCGCATGACCGAGCGCGCCGCGCCGTTCTACTGCCCCTACTGCGGGGACGAGGACCTGCGTCCCTCCGAGGAGGGGCACGGCGCCTGGGAATGCCGGGCCTGCAATCGCGCATTCCAGCTGAAGTTCCTCGGGCTGCTGGCCCGCGGGCTGACGGCCGAATCCCCTGACGGAGGCGCCTCGTGACCACCGCTCAGCACAGCGCGCTCGAACCGCGGCGGCTCCAGGAGCTCGCCGAACAGGCCGGACGCGACCTGGAGGAGGCGTCCGCGCAGGACATCCTGCGCTGGGCCGCCGACACCTTCGGCAGCCGCTTCTGCGTCACCTCCTCGATGGAGGACGCGGTGGTCTCCCACCTCGCCTCGCGCGCCCTGCCCGGGGTGGACGTGGTCTTCCTCGACACCGGCTACCACTTCCCCGAGACCATCGGCACCCGGGACGCGGTGGCCGCCGTGATGGACGTCAACGTGATCACGCTGACCCCGCGGCAGTCCGTCGCCGAGCAGGACGCCGAGTACGGCCCGAAGCTGCACGACCGCGACCCCGACCGGTGCTGCGCGCTGCGCAAGGTCGCCCCGCTGGAGGAGGGCCTGCGCGGCTACGACGCCTGGGCCACCGGCCTGCGCCGCGACGAGTCCCCGACCCGGGCCGGCACTCCGGTGGTCGGCTGGGACGCCAAGCGGCGGAAGGTCAAGATCGCCCCGATCGCCCGCTGGTCGCAGGCCGACGTGGAGGCCTATGTCGCCGAGCACGGGGTGCTCACCAACCCGCTGCTGACGGACGGTTACGCCTCCGTCGGCTGCGCCCCCTGCACCCGCCGGGTGCTGGAGGGCGAGGACGCCCGATCCGGCCGGTGGGCGGGGCTCGGCAAGACCGAGTGCGGGATCCACCTGTGAGTCCAGCGGCGCGCACGACCGCCGGCCCGCCACCCACCGTCTCCGCCGTCCCCACCGCCACCCGACCGCCGTACGAGCAGGAGGACACGATGAGCTCCGGGGCCACCGTCTGGCTCACCGGTCTGCCGAGCGCGGGCAAGACCACCATCGCGTACGCCCTCGCCGACCGGCTGCGCGGCGGCGGCCGGCGCGTCGAGGTGCTCGACGGCGACGAGATCCGCGCGTTCCTGTCCGCCGGCCTCGGCTTCGACCGCGAGGACCGGCACACCAATGTGCAGCGGATCGGCTTCGTCGCCGAACTGCTGGCCTCCCACGGGGTGCTGGTGCTGGTGCCGGTCATCGCCCCGTACGCCGACAGCCGCGAGGCGGTGCGCAAGCGCCACCAGGCCCGGGGCACCGGCTATCTGGAGATCCATGTGGCCACGCCGGTGGACGTCTGCTCGGCGCGGGACGTCAAGGGGCTGTACGCCAAGCAGGCGGCCGGCGAACTCACCGGCCTGACCGGCGTGGACGACCCGTACGAGGTGCCGGAGCAGCCGGACCTGCGGATTGAGACGCAAGGGCGCACCGTCGAGGAGTCCGCGGCGGCCGTGCACGGGCTGCTCGTCGAGAAGGGCCTGACCGTATGACGACCGTCGCGAACACCGGTGCCAAGGACAGTCCGTACGCGCTCACCCACCTGGACGCGCTGGAGTCCGAGGCGGTGCACATCTTCCGTGAGGTGGCCGGGGAGTTCGAGCGGCCGGTGCTGCTGTTCTCCGGCGGCAAGGACTCGATCGTGATGCTGCACCTGGCGCTCAAGGCGTTCGCGCCGGCCCCGGTGCCCTTCTCCCTGCTGCATGTGGACACCGGGCACAACTTCCCCGAGGTGCTGGCGTACCGGGACCGTACCGTCGCCGAGCACTCCTTGCGGCTGCACGTGGCGAAGGTGCAGGACTACATCGACGACGGGCGGCTGCGCGAGCGCCCGGACGGCACCCGCAACCCGCTGCAGACCGTGCCGCTGACCGAGGCGATCCAACGGGAGCGCTTCGACGCGGTGTTCGGCGGCGGGCGGCGCGACGAGGAGAAGGCCCGGGCCAAGGAGCGGGTGTTCTCGCTGCGCGACGAGTTCTCCCAGTGGGACCCGCGCCGCCAGCGCCCCGAGCTGTGGGCGCTCTACAACGGCCGGCACGCGCCCGGCGAGCACGTCCGGGTCTTCCCGCTGTCCAACTGGACCGAGCTGGACGTGTGGCAGTACATCGCGCGGGAGGAGATCGCGCTGCCGGAGATCTACTTCGCGCACGAGCGGCAGGTGTTCAACCGCTCCGGCATGTGGCTGACACCGGGCGAGTGGGGCGGCCCGAAGACCGGTGAGACGGTGCAGACCCGGCTGGTGCGCTACCGCACGGTCGGCGACATGTCCTGCACCGGGGCCGTGGACTCCGACGCCACCACGCTCGGCGCGGTGATCGCCGAGATCGCCGCCTCCCGGCTGACCGAGCGGGGCGCCACCCGGGCGGACGACAAGATGTCGGAAGCCGCGATGGAAGACCGCAAGCGCGAGGGGTACTTCTAACCATGACCGGCACCACGAGCCCGCTCACCGCCGAGCAGTTGTCGGCCACCACCTTGCTGCGCTTCGCCACCGCGGGCTCCGTCGACGACGGCAAGTCCACCCTGGTGGGCCGGCTGCTGCACGACTCCAAGTCGGTGCTGACCGACCAGCTGGAGGCGGTCGAGCGGGCGTCGCTGAGCCGCGGCCAGGACACGCCGGACCTGGCGCTGCTCACCGACGGCCTGCGGGCCGAGCGGGAGCAGGGCATCACCATCGATGTCGCCTACCGCTACTTCGCCACCGCGCGGCGCCGCTTCATCCTGGCCGACACCCCGGGCCATGTGCAGTACACCCGCAACATGGTGACCGGCGCCTCGACCGCGGAGCTGGCCGTGGTGCTGGTGGACGCGCGCAACGGCGTGGTGGAGCAGACCCGGCGCCATGCCGCGGTCGCCGCGCTGCTGCGGGTCCCGCATATGGTGCTGGCCGTCAACAAGATGGACCTGGTGGACTACGCCGAACCGGTGTTCGCCGCGATCGCCGAGGAGTTCACCGCCTACGCGGCCTCGCTCGGCGTCCCCGGCTGGGGCTCCGGCGGGCTGTTGCAGAAGGACTGGATCACCGCGATCCCGATATCGGCGCTGGCCGGCGACAATGTGGTGGAGCCCTCCGCGCACATGGACTGGTACGGCGGCCCGACCGTGCTGGAGCACCTGGAGACGGTCCCGGTCAGCCACGACCTGACCCACTGCGCCGCGCGCTTCCCGGTGCAGTACGTGATCCGGCCGCAGAGCGCCGAGCACCCCGACTACCGCGGCTACGCCGGCCAGATCGCCTCGGGCATGCTGCGGGTCGGCGAGGCGGTGACGGTACTGCCGTCCGGCAGGACCACCACCATCACCGGCATCGACGCGCTGGGCCGCGCGGTGGACACCGCCTGGGCGCCGCAGTCGGTGACCGTGCTGCTCGCCGACGACCTCGACATCTCGCGCGGCGACCTGATCGCGCCGACCGCGACCGCGCCCCCGGTCACCCAGGACATCAAGGCCACCGTCTGCCACCTGCACGAACGCCCGCTGCGGATCGGGGACCGGGTGCTGCTCAAGCACGCGACCCGGACGGTGAAGGCGATCGTCAAGGCGCTGCCGTACCGGATCGACCTGTCGTCCGGGCTGTCCCGCCAGAACGACCCGGCGGAGCTGGCGGTCAACGACATCGGTGCGGTGGTGCTGCGGACCGCCGAGCCGCTGCCGATGGACGCCTACGCCGACTCCCGGCTGACCGGATCGTTCCTGCTGATCGACCCCGCCGACGGGACGACGCTGACCGCCGCGATGGCCGGCGAGGAGTTCGTCGAGCGGGAGCCGGCCGCACCAGCGGCCGACGAGGACGACAAGGGATGGGACTTCTGACGATGACCCCGGACGCGATTCTTGACGCCTTCTCGGGCTTCGCGAAGGAGGGCGGGCGCGTGGGCAGCGGCTCGCTCGGCTCCGGTACGGGCGGGGTGGCGCGATGTGTGCGCTGACGCCCCTGGTGACGGTCCCCGGACGGACCGCAGCCGCCGCCGTACGTCCCCGCCGCGCTGCACGCTTCCCGCTGCACCGCTTTCGAAGACCTGACGACATTCCGGCCGCGCCCTAGTCGCGCGACACGCCGGGCCTTACGAAAGGACACTCCCGTGTCTGCCACTTCCGTACCCGCCCCGAACCGCACCACCCGCCGCCGCAGACTCATCGCCGCGGCCGCCGCCCTGCCGGTCCTCTTCGGCGCGCTGGCCGCCTGCGGCTACGGCTCCAGCAAGTCCTCGGACGACAACGCCAGTACCACCCCCGCCGCTCCCGCCGCCTCCGCGAGCACCGCGAAGCTCTCCGCCGACGAGGTCCGGATCGGCTACTTCCCCAACCTGACGCACGCCACCGCGCTGGTCGGGCTGAAGGAGGGCTTCTTCCAGCAGGAACTCGGCGCCACCAAGATCAAGCAGGCCACCTTCAACGCGGGTCCGGCCGAGATCGAGGCGCTCAACGCCGGTTCCATCGACATCGGCTGGATCGGCCCCTCCCCCGCGATCAACGGCTACACCAAGTCCGACGGCGGCGATCTGCGGATCATCTCGGGTTCGGCGTCCGGCGGTGTGAAGCTGGTGGTCAACCCCAAGAAGATCAAGACCCTGGCCGACGTCAAGGGCAAGAAGATCGCCACCCCGCAGCTCGGCAACACCCAGGACGTGGCGCTGCTGGCCTGGATCAAGTCCCAGGGCTGGAAGGTCGACGCGCAGAGCGGCAAGGGCGACGTGTCGGTGATCCGTACCGACAACAAGATCACCCCCGACGCCTACAAGGCCGGCTCCATCGACGGCGCGTGGGTGCCGGAACCCACCGCGTCCAAGCTGGTCAGCGAGGGCGCGAAGGTGCTGCTGGACGAGAGCACGCTGTGGCCCGACCAGAAGTTCGTCATCACCAATGTGATCGTCTCGCAGAAGTTCCTCACCGCCCACCCCGACGTGGTCGAGGCGGTACTGCGCGGCTCGGTGAAGACCAACGCCTGGATCAACGCCAACTCCGACAAGGCCAAGGCCGACGCGAACGACCAGCTCAAGGTGCTGACCCAGAAGGCGCTGCCGCCGGCCGTGCTGGACCCGGCGTGGAAGTCCATCCAGGTGCTGGACGACCCGCTGGCCAAGACCGCGCAGGAGGAGGCGGACCACGCGGTGTCGGCCGGTCTGCTGAAGGCCCCGAAGCTCGACGGCATCTACGACCTGACGCTGCTGAACAAGGTGCTCAAGGAGCAGGGCCAGCCGGCGGTGGACGCGGCGGGTCTCGGCAACCAGTAGCGGCCGCCCGCCGCGGGGACGCATCCGTCCCGTCCTTCTCATCCGTTCCATCCGTTCGATCCGTTCCGCCCGTCCCAGAGGACCCCAGGAGGTGACACCCATGGCCGACACCCTCGCCGGCACCGCCGAGCGAACCGGGGAAGCCGCCGCGTACGCGGCCCGGCTCGACCATGTGTCGAAGGCGTTCGGCAGGCCCGGCGCCCAGCAGCTCGTACTGGACGGCATCACGCTGGACGTACGGCCCGGCGAGTTCGTCTGCCTGCTGGGGGCCTCCGGCTGCGGCAAGTCGACGCTGCTCAATCTGATCGCGGGCCTGGACCGGCCGACCGCCGGGAGCATCAGCGCTCCCGGCGGGCGCCCGGCCCTGATGTTCCAGGAGCACGCGCTGTTCCCGTGGCTGACCGCGGGCAAGAACATCGAACTGGCGCTGCGGCTGCGCGGGGTGCCGCGCGAGGAGCGGCGCCCGGAGGCCGAACGGCTGCTGTCGCTGGTCCGGCTCGGGGAGGCGTACGGCAAGCGGGTGCACGAGCTGTCCGGCGGTATGCGGCAGCGGGTCGCACTGGCCAGGGCGCTGGCCCAGGACAGCCAACTGCTGCTGATGGACGAGCCGTTCGCGGCGCTGGACGCCATCACCCGCGATGTGCTGCACGACGAGCTGACCCGGATCTGGTCCCGGACCGATCTGTCGGTGCTGTTCGTCACCCACAACGTCCGCGAGGCGGTGCGGCTCGCCCAGCGGGTCGTCCTGCTGTCGTCCCGGCCCGGGCGGATCAACCGCGAGTGGGTCATCGACATCCCGCAGCCGCGCCGGATCGAGGACGCGGCCGTCGCGGACCTGTCCGTCGAGATCACCGAAGAACTGCGTGGGGAGATCCGCCGCCATGGCCAGCACTGAGACGGGCACGGCCGAGAAGGACCCCCGGGACGCCGCCGGGCCCGGCTCGGCCGGAGCGGGCACGCCCGGGTCGCCGTCGGCCGGTGAGGACCTGTCCGGTCTGGAGGCCGGCCTGGACGCGCTCGACACGGTCGTCATCCGGCGGGTGCCGGTCGGGCAGCTGCTGCTGAAGAAGGTGGTGCCGCCGCTCAGCGCCATCCTGCTGGTGCTGGTGGTGTGGCAGCTGGCGGTCTGGGGCAAGGTCGCCGACCGGACGAAGCTGCCCAGCCCGCACGCGGTGTGGGAGGAGCTGGTGGCCCGGTGGAGCGCCGGCGACCTGTTCACCATCATCTGGACCAGCGTGGAGCGCGGCCTGCTGGGCTTCCTGGCGGCACTGGCCATCGGCACCCCGCTGGGTCTGCTGGTGGCCCGGGTGCCCTTCGTCCGGGCCGCGATCGGCCCGATCCTGTCCGGGCTCCAGTCGCTGCCGTCGGTGGCCTGGGTGCCGGCCGCGGTGATCTGGCTTGGCATCGAGGACAGCGCGATGTACGCGGTGATCCTGCTGGGCGCGGTGCCGTCGATAGCCAACGGGCTGGTGGCCGGCATCGACCAGGTGCCGCCGCTGTATCTGCGGGCCGGGCGCACGATCGGGGCGACCGGGCTGCGCGGCGCCTGGTTCATCCTGCTGCCGGCCGCGCTGCCCGGCTATGTGGCGGGCCTCAAGCAGGGCTGGGCCTTCTCCTGGCGGTCCCTGATGGCCGCCGAGCTGATCGCCTCCTCCCCCGATCTGGGCGTGGGCCTGGGCCGCTATCTGGAGAACATGCGGGAGGGCTCCGACATGGCCGGCGTCTTCCTCGGCATCCTGCTGATCCTGCTGGTCGGCATCGCCATCGACCAGATCGTCTTCAGCCCGCTGGAGCGCTGGGTGCTGCGCAGCCGGGGCCTGTCCGCCGCGAGCCAGTAACGTTGGGTTCCATGACCGCGCGTACCACCACCGGGCCCGGGCACCGCCACCCGGGCCCGGACTTCCCGCCCCCGCTGCTGGTCATCGCGCACGGCTCCCGCGACCCGCGGCACGCCGGGACGGTCCGCGCGCTGACCCGCCGGGTGGCGGCCGCCAGGCCCGGGCTGCGGGTGGAAACGGCCTTCCTGGACTTCTGCGGGCCCTCGGTGCCGCAGGCGGTACGGGCCCTCGCCGCGGACGGGGTGCGGCAGGCGGTGGCGCTGCCGCTGCTGCTCACCCGGGCCTTCCACGCCAAGACCGACATCCCGGCGGTGCTGCGGGAGTCCGCCGCCGCGCTGCCCTCCCTGCGGCTGTGTACCGCCGATGTGCTGGGCCCATCCCCGCTGCTGATCGCGGCGCTGGAGCGGCGGCTGGCCGAGGCGGGCCCGCTCGGCGACCGCGCGTCGACCGGTGTGGTGCTGGCGTCGGCCGGTTCCACCGACCCGGAGGCGGGCGCGGTGATCGCCGAGATCGCCCGCGAGTGGCGGCGCAGCGGCTGGTGCGCGGTACGGCCCGCCTTCGCCTCGGCGTCGCTGCCCCGTACCGAGGACGCGGTACGCGCGCTGCGCGCCGAGGGCGTCCGCCGGATCGCGGTCGCCCCTTATGTCATCGCGCCCGGTTTCCTGCCGGACCGGATCATCCGCGGCGCCCGCGAGGCCGGCGCCGACATCCTGGCCCCGGTGCTGGGCGCCGCGCCCGAACTGGCGGCGCTGCTGCTGCGCCGCTACGACGAGGCCGTGGCGCCGGCCCGGCGGCGCGACGCGGCGTGATCCGCGATCTCCCCGTGTAGGGGGCAACCAGCGGGTCGTGGTGGGGTTTTCCCCACCCCGGGGCGGGAGAAGCCCGGGGGTCGAGTGACCGGCAGGCAGGATGGGTCGCCGCCCCGGCGGCCCCTAGCGTCTTGGGCAGACGAGAGCGGCGCGAGCCGCCACCCAGGACGATCCTTCGAGGGGGCATTCCGTGAGTCGCGCAGGCGCACACGGCAACAGGATGGGCATCGCGGCGGCGATGGGCGGCTGGAGCGCCCGCCACCGCTGGGCGGCGGTCGGCAGCTGGCTGCTCTTCGTCGTCCTCGCCATGGCCATCGGTCAGGCGGCCGGCCGCATCGACGTGGACGAGGACCGGGCCATGCCCGGTGAGGTCCGGCAGGCGGCCACCATCATCGACGACGCCGGGCTGAAGGACGCGGCCGGCGAGATGGTCCTCGTCCAGGCGGCGCACGGCGGCACCACCGCCGATCCGGCCTTCCGCGCGGCGGTCGGCGACGTCGTCACCGCGGTGCGGGCGACCGGCAAGGTCACCGCGGTCACCTCCCCGTACGACTCCGGCGCGATCTCCGCCGACCGCCGCAGCGCGCTGGTCAGATTCGACATGCTCGGCAGCGCGGACGACGCCGGGGACCGGGTGCAGCCCGTGCTGGACGCGGTGGGCAAGGTCCAGAAGAGCCACCAGGCCCTGCGGATCGAGGAGTTCGGCGACGCGAGCTCCGACCACGCGCTCGACGGCGCGTTCGGCGACGACTTCAAGACCGCGGAGTTCTCGGCCGTGCCGGTGGCACTGGCCATCCTGCTGATCGCGTTCGGCGCGCTGGTGGCCGCGCTGCTGCCGGTGATGCTGGCGATGACCGCCTTCCTCGGCGCCTCCGGGGTGGTGGCGCTGGTCAGCCACGCGGTGCCGATGAGCGACACCGCCAACTCGGTGATGCTGCTGGTCGGTCTGGCCGTCGGCGTCGACTACTGCCTGTTCTACCTGCGGCGTGAGCGCGAGGAGCGCGAGGCCGGGCACGACGCCGGCACCGCGCTGCGGATCGCCGCGGCCACTTCGGGGCGGGCGATCCTGATCTCCGGCATCACCGTGATCGTGGCCATGGCCGGTCTGCTGTTCACCGGCATCGGCGACTTCAAGGCGATGGGCGTGGCCACCATGATCGTGGTCGCCATCGCGATGTTCGGCTCGGTCACCGTGCTGCCGGCGATCCTGTCGCTGCTGGGGGCGCGGGTCGAGAAGGGCCGGATCCCCTTCCTGCGCCGGGGCGCGCGGGGTGCGGGGGGCCACGGGTCGGGGGCCGGCGGCTCTTCGGGCGCGGCCGGCCGCGGCAGCCGCTTCTGGCGGACCGTGCTGCGGCCGGTGCTGCGCCACCCCAAGGCCGCGGTGGTGATCGCCGGCGGTCTGCTGATCGCGGTGGCGGCCCCCGCGTTCGGCATGCACACCGCGAATCTGTCGATGGATCAGGAACTCGGTGACGGCCTGCCCATCGTCCGGACCTACGACCACATCAACGCCGCCTTCCCGGGCGGCCCCGACCCGGCCCATGTCGTGGTCGAGGCCGACTCCATCGACGCGCCCGCGGTCCGTACGGCGATAGCCGCCTTCCGCGCCGAGGCGGTCTCCTCCGGCGCGAGCAAGGGCCCGGTCACGCTGACCGTCCACAGCCGGCAGAACGTCGCCGAGATCGCCGTACCGCTGGCCGGCGGCACCGATCACGCCAGGGCCGAGGCGGATCTCACCGCGCTGCGCGACCGTGTCCGCCCGGACACCCTCGGCAGGGTCGCCGGGCTCCAGGCCCCGATCACCGGTGAGACGGCCGGGTCGATGGACTTCACCCACAAGATCACCAGCAGTGTGCCGCCGGTGTTCGCCTTCGTCACCGTCTTCGCCTTCCTGCTGATGCTGCTCTCCTTCCGCTCGCTGACCATCGCGCTGACCGCGATCGTGCTCAACCTGCTGTCGGTGGGCGCTGCCTACGGTGTGCTCACCGTGGTCTTCCAGCACGGCTGGGGCGCCGGGCTGGTCGGCGCGACCGGGACGGGCGCGGTGGTGGCCTGGCTGCCGCTGTTCCTCTTCGTGATCCTGTTCGGGCTGAGCATGGACTACCACGTCTTCGTGGTCTCCCGGATCCGCGAGGCCCGGATGCGCGGGCTGACCACCCGGGGCGCGATCGAGCACGGCATCACCACCACGGCGGGCGTGGTGACCAGCGCGGCGGTGATCATGGTCGCGGTGTTCGCGATCTTCGGCACCCTGTCGATGCAGAGCATGAAGCAGATGGGCCTGGGCCTGCCGGTCGCGGTGCTGATCGACGCCACCGTGATCCGCGGCGTGCTGCTGCCGGCCCTGATGATGCTGCTCGGCGAGCGCAACTGGTATCTGCCGCGCTGGCTGCGCCGGTTGCCCGACCTGACCCACGACGAGTCGGCGCTGCCCCCGCCGCCGGGCGCCGCCGGCCGGCCGGTCCACGGGCCGGTCCCGGGCCTCGACCAGGAGCAGGTCCCGGACCGGGTGTGAGCACCGCCCGACCTGGCCGTCCGGTCACTGACAGTGCCCCTGTCCCGCGCGGGACAGGGGCACTGTCAGTGACCGCCGCTACGGTGGATTTCATGACCGTACGGGAGAATACGAGCGTGGTGACGGCGCCGGCCGCCGATGACGTGGTGCTTCGACTGGAGGAGCACCGGGTCGAGTTGACCGGCCACTGCTACCGGATGCTCGGATCGGTCTTCGAGGCCGAGGACGCGGTGCAGGAGACGCTGGTGCGGGCCTGGCGCGGCGCCGACCGCTTCGAGGGCCGCGCCAGCCTGCGCTCCTGGCTGTACAAGATTGCCACCAATGTGTGCCTGGACAGCCTCAGCGCGGGCAAGCGGCGGGCCCTGCCGATGGACCTGTCCCCCGCTTCGCACGCCGATGCCGCCCTGCCCCCGACCACCGCCGAGTCCCAGTGGGTGGGACCGGTCCCCGACAGCCGGGTGCTGCCCTCCGGCGGCGACCCGGCCGATGTGGTGGTCGCGCGCGAGACGGTCCGGCTGGCGTTCGTGGCCGCGCTCCAGCAACTGCCGCCGCGCCAGCGGGCGGTGCTGATCCTGCGCGAGGTGCTGGCCTGGAAGGCCAGCGAGACGGCGGAACTGCTGGGCGGCACCGTCGCCTCGGTCAACAGCGCGCTGCAGCGGGCCCGCGCCACCCTGGCCGAGGCCGGTGCCGGCCGGCCCGGGTCGGGTCCGGCGCCCGTGATGGACGCGGCGCAGCGACTCCTGCTGGACCGCTATGTCGACGCCTTCGAGCGCTACGACCTGGACTCGCTGACCAGCCTGCTGCACGAGGACGCGACGTTGTCGATGCCGCCTTATCCGCTGTGGCTGCGCGGCCACGAGGACATACGCGCCTGGTTCCTGGGCACCGGGATCGGGTGCCGGGGCTCGCGGCTGCTGCCGGTGACGGCGAACGGGGCGCCGGGTTTCGGCCAATATCGGGCGACCGGAGACGGCGGCCTCCGGCCGTGGGCGCTCCAGGTGCTGGACATCTCGGGCGGCCGGGTCGCCGGGATCACCTCGTTCCTGGACGCCGAGCGCCTCTTTCCGCTGTTCGGACTCCCGCTCGAACTCACGGGCGGCGCCTGACCCTTCGTTCGGCACCCGGGGCGGCCCCAGGGGGTCGTCGGGGACCGCCGACCGGCCGGGGCGGGAATTCGCGGCGGATGACCGGGAAACCCGCCGTGAATCCATGGCCGGCGGATGGGAGACTTGCGGTGTCCGCCCGACCAGCCGTTGACTTGGGCATATGCGGGAGCGGACGGCGGAGCGAAGCGCGGCAACGGACCACGGACAGCGGACCAGTGAGAGGCGCGGCGGCATGGCGGACGCGGTGTTCACGCGGGAGCGGGCGCGAGCGGTACTGGACGCTGCCGGGCACCCGGCGGCCGAGCTGCTCTCCTTCGGGGAGAACGCGGTGTTCGCGGCCGGCCGACTGGTGATCAAGGTCGGCCGCGGCGAGGACCTGCTGGACCGGGCCCGCCGCGAGGTGCGCACAGCGGACTGGCTGGCCAAGCAGGATGTGCCCGCGGTGCGTTCGGCGGAGTCCGAGGTGCGGCTGGTGGACGGTCACCCGATCACCTACTGGCAGCGGCTGCCGGAGTCCCTGCGCCCCGCCGTGCCCGCGGATGTGGCGCCGCTGCTCAAGCTGGTGCACGCCCTGCCCGAGCCGGACTTCGGGCTGCCCGCCCGCGATCTGCTCGGCGGGGTCGAGCGCTGGCTGCGGATCGCCGGCGACGCGATCGACCCGGCCGACGCGACCTATCTGCGCCGCCGCAGGGACGGCTTCGCCGAGGCCGCCGCCGACCTCGTCCCGCACCTGCCGCGCGGTCCGATCCACGGCGACGCCCTGCCCCGCAATGTCCATATCGGCCCGGACGGCCCGGTCCTGGTCGACCTGGAGACCTTCTCCTCCGACCTGCGCGAGCACGACCTGGTCGTCCAGGCCCTCAGCCGCGACCGCTACGGCGTGGACCAGTCCGCCTACGACGCCTTCACCACCGCCTACGGCTGGGACGTCACCGACTGGCCCGGCTGTGACACCCTCCGCGGCGCCCGCGAAACCGCCGGCTGCGCCTGGGTCGCCCAGCACGCCCCCGCCAACCCGGCCGCCCGTACCGAGTTCCGCCGCCGGGTCGCCTCCCTGCGGGCATCGGATCCGACGGTGCGGTGGTACTCCTTCTAGCGGGGTGTTGGCGGGTGACGGGCCCCAGGACACAATGGCGGGCATGGAGTTGGTCGCGCGGGGGCGGGACGCCGATGTGTACGCGCTGGACGAGTCCCGGGTGCTGCGGCGGTATCGGCGCGAAGGTCCCACCGGCCGGGAGTCGCGCCTGATGACGCACCTCGCCGAGTGCGGGTATCCGGTGCCGCGTGTCTACGAGGCGACGGACACCGACATGGTGCTGGAGCGGCTGACCGGGCCGACCATGCTGGAGGCGCTGTCCCGCCGCCCCTGGCAGGTGCGTTCGCTCGGCCGGACGCTGGGCTGCCTCCTCGACCGGCTGCACGCGCTGCCGGCCCCGCAGTGGCTCCCGAAGAGGTTCGCCACCACGGGCGACGACCGGATACTGCACCTGGACCTGCATCCCGGCAACATCATCCTGACCCCGCGCGGCCCGATGGTGATCGACTGGAGCAACGCCGCGGCCGGCGCCCCCGCCGCCGACGTCGCGATGACCCTGGTGACCGTCGGCAGCGCCGACGTCCCGGGCCTTCCCGCGCGCTTCGGCCGCGGCCTCCTCCTGCGCTCCGTCCGGGCCGGCTGCCGCACCGACCCGGCGCCGCGCCTCCAGCAGGCGATCAGCACCAAGCTGACCGACCCGAACCTGTCCCCCACCGAGGCGGCCTGGCTGCGCCGCCGCGCCGCTTCCACCGCGACCTGAGTCCGCCGCCCCCGGCCCCGGGTCCCCGGACATCAGCCGACCGCCGCCCACCCCCAGGGCCGGGGCCAGAAGGACGCGGCCCGCTCCTCCACCTGGACCGGCTGCGCCATCGGCAGCGGCCGGACGGCGGGGAACCCCCGCTCACCCAGCCACCGCGTCACCGCCACCTCCCGCGCCGCCGCGGCGGCCTGCCCGGGACGCGCGATCCGTACGACGATCCCGCCGGGAAGCCGCCACAGCTCGTTCTCGGCGAATCCGATGACCCGGCACCCTCGGAAGAGACCCCCGCCACCCGCGCGATCCGCCGCACAACCCCGGCGACCCGCGCCCGCAGCGCGGCCACTTCCGGCACGCGCCGATGGCCCACGGAGGCCTCCGCGAGGTCCCGGACGGGATCGGCCGGCGGCTCTGGCAGTCGCGGCATCGTGTCCCCTTCGGCGTCCCGGGCGGAGGTGGTCAGCCGTCGACCGCCCGCTTCACCGAACGGCGCCGCCCCCGGCTCGCGGCGCCGCGGCGGACGCGGTGCGCAGCGGCCAGGAGGGGTCGACGGGTGGGGCGGTCGGGTCTTTTTTGCGGAGCCAGGTGGTGAAATCCTCGGCCCAGGCGGCGTGCCAGGCGCGCTGGCTGTCGTGGAGGGGCCAGGGGTCGGACTGGGCGGCGAGGGGGTGGCGGGCGGCGAGGGCGAGGGCGACGCGGACGGCTGCCAGGGCGTCGGCTCCGGCCTCGTGGGCGCCGTCGAGCCGGACGCCGTAGACCTCGCAGGCGGCCTCCAGGGTGCGCTTGCCGCGGCGGTACTTGTCGAGGGCGCGGTCCATGACCAGCGGGTCGAGGACCGGGCCGGCCCGGCCGCCGGGGGCGACCAGGGGCGGCAGCGCGTAGCGGCGCAACTCCTCGTCCAGGAGGGTGAGGTCGAAGGGCGCGTTGTAGACGACGACCGGCACGGACGCCGCCCAGTAGCCGCGCAGCGCGTCCGCGATCTCGGCGACCACCTCGGGGGCCGGGCGTCCCTCGGCCGCCGCCCGCTGGGTGCTGACGCCGTGTATGGCGGTGGTCTCGGCCGGGATCGGCACCCCGGGATCGGCCAGCCACGCCCGGTGCCGGACCGGCTCCCCCGCCTTGACCTCGGTGACCGCCGCGGTCACGATCCGGGCCTGCCGCGGATCCGTTCCGGTGGTCTCCAGGTCGAAGCCGACCAGCAGATCCTCGTGCCATGCCATGGCGAAGTCCTTCCCACCCGATTCCCCCGTGTGTCCTTGCCCCGACATCATCGCGCGGGGCACTGACAACGCCCTCCGGCGGGGGCCGGTGACGTACCGTCAGGAAACCGGCCGCGAATCCGCCCAGATCCCCTCGAACTCCTCGCGGTAGACGTCGAAGAGCCCGCTCTCGGTGGGCCGGTCGTCGGCCACCACCCGCCGCGTGCCGCCGCGCAGCACCAGCACCGGCACCTCCATGCCGCGGGCCCGCCGCAGATACGTCTGCACGACCGCGAGACCGCCGGAGCTGTCGCCGTCGATGAGGTAGGCGGTGAACCGCGGGATCTCGTCGAAGACCTGGATCTCGAAGGCGCCCTGGTCCCGCAGCCGGGCCCGCACCCGGCGCATGTGCATGATGTTCATCTCGACCGAGCGGCTCAGCTCGCCCCGTCCCAGGCCGAGTTCACGCTCGCGGCGGCGGGTGGCGCTGCTGGCCGGGTTGAGGAAGAGCAGCCGCACCCGGCAGCCGGACTCCACCAGCCGGACCAGCCGACGGCCGGAGAAGTTCTGCACCAGCAGATTGAGCCCGATGCCCACGGCGTCCAGCCGCCGGGCGCCGGAGAACAGGTTCTCGACCGGCAGCTGCCGCTGGAGCCGTACCCGGTCGGGGTAGACGCCGATGACGTCGGCGTAGCGGTCGGCGACCAGTTCCTCCATCGCGTCCACCGGCAGCCGCTGTCCCGCGGTGCGGGCCTCGCCCGAACCCAGCAGTTCCAGCACCCGGGCGGCGGCCCGCTCGGCCTGGTCCAGCACGGTGGTGGACAGCGCCCGGTTGCGGGAGACCACGTGCCGGGCCACTTCCAGCTCGTCCAGCGCGAGTTCCAGCTCGCGCCGGTCGTCGTAGTAGGGCTCGAAGCAGGGCCAGTGCTGGACGACGAGTTCGCGCAACTGCGGCAGGGTCAGGAAGCTCAGCACGTTGTCGTCGGCCGGGTCGAGCAGGAAGCCCTTGCGCCGGCTGACCTCGCGTACCGCCACGGCCCGCTGCACCCATTCGTGTCCGGCCGGTCCGGCCGCGGCGACCACCCAGTCCTCGCTGTGCACCGGCTCGTAGATCGGGCGCAGCACGGCGTTGACCACGGCGCGCAGGCGCTGCTCGACGAGATTGAGCCAGACATAGGCCCGTCCGGCCCGGCGGGCGCGGGTGCGGACCTCGGCCCAGGCGTCGGCGCCCCAGTCCAGTTCCGCGCCGATCTCCAGGGGCGCGGCGACGGAGACCACGGCGTGCGTCCCCTCCGGGCCGGCGGCGTCCGCGATGTGCCGGTCGCCCTGCTCGCCACCACCCGGGAGCATCAGACCTCCGGACGTCACCACGTCACCGCCTCCCGCCCCCGTCCACGATCAAGGAAGGGTACTGCGGTGCGGGGGGGCGTCGCAGCCGTAACGACCCTACTTGACTACTACCGGACAACCTCATCACCCTTGCGGTCGCTGCCTGTTGTGGCAGTGTCACCCTCGGGTGGACCGGATGGGAGGATGCCTCTTCGGCAACGTGACATCCGGGCGGGCGGAACGGAACCGTGCGGTCCGGTAAACGGAGTGGAAGAGTCATCACATGCAAGTCTGGCCGGGTCAGTCCTATCCCCTCGGCGCCACCTTCGACGGCGCGGGCACCAACTTCGCCGTGTTCTCCGAAGTGGCGTCGCGGATCGAACTGTGTCTGCTGCACGACGACGGCTCGGAGACGGCCGTGGAGCTGCGCGAGGCGGACGCCTTCGTCCGGCACGCCTATCTGCCGGGGGTGGTGCCGGGGCAGCGTTACGGCTTCCGCGTGCACGGACCCTACGACCCCGAGCGCGGTCACCGCTGCAACTCCGCCAAGCTGCTGCTGGATCCCTACGCCAAGGCGATGAGCGGCGGCATCGACTGGGACGAGTCCGTCTACGGCTACCGGTTCGGGGAGCCCGACTCGCGCAACGACCTGGACTCGGCCCCGCACACGATGGCCTCCGTCGTGGTCAATCCGTACTTCGACTGGGCCGACGACCGGGCGCCGCGGATCGATTACCACAAGACCGTGATCTACGAGGCCCATGTCAAGGGCCTGACGATGACCCACCCAGGGCTGCCGGAGGAGATCCGCGGCACCTACGCCGCGCTGGCGCATCCGTCCGTGATCAGCCATCTGGCGGAACTCGGGGTGACCACGCTGGAGTTGATGCCCGTTCACCAGTTCATCCAGGACCACCGGCTGATGGACGCCGGACTGGCCAATTACTGGGGCTACAACACCATCGGGTTCTTCGCCCCACACCACGCCTACTGCTCGGGCGGCGACCGCGGCCAGCAGGTGCTGGAGTTCAAGACGGCGGTGCGCGCGCTGCACCGGGCCGGCATCGAGGTGATCCTCGACGTGGTCTACAACCACACCGCCGAGGGCAGCCATCTGGGCCCGACGCTGTCGCTGCGCGGCCTGGACAACGCGTCCTACTACCGGCTCGGCGACGACAAGCGCTACTACACGGACACCACCGGCACCGGCAACAGCCTGCTGATGCGCAGCCCGCACGTACTGCAGATGATCATGGACAGCCTGCGCTACTGGGTCACCGAGATGCATGTCGACGGCTTCCGCTTCGACCTGGCCGCCACCCTGGCCCGGCAGTTCCACGAGGTGGACCGGCTGTCGTCCTTCTTCGACCTGGTGCAGCAGGACCCGGTGGTCTCCCAGGTGAAGCTGATCGCCGAGCCGTGGGACGTCGGCGAGGGCGGCTACCAGGTCGGCAACTTCCCGCCGCTGTGGACCGAGTGGAACGGCAAGTTCCGCGACACGGTACGGGACCTGTGGCGCGGCGAGAGCGCCACGCTGGAGGAGTTCGGTTCCCGGCTGACCGGCTCCTCCGACCTCTACCAGGACGACGGCCGCCGTCCGCTGGCCTCCATCAACTTCGTCACCTGCCACGACGGCTTCACGCTGCGCGACCTGGTGTCGTACAACGACAAGCACAACGACGCCAACGGCGAGGGCAATCGGGACGGCGAGAGCTTCAACCGGTCGTGGAACTGCGGTGTCGAGGGCGAGAGCGACGACCGGGCGGTCCGGACGCTGCGCGGCCGGCAGATGCGCAACTTCATGGCCACCCTGATGCTGTCCCAGGGGGTGCCGATGATCTCGCACGGCGACGAGTTCGGCCGCACCCAGCGCGGCAACAACAACACCTACTGCCAGGACAACGAGCTGTCCTGGATCCCCTGGCCGGGCAAGCCCGGCACCTCGGAGGAGGACGACGAGGCGCTGCGGCTGCACGATTTCGTGCGCAGCATGGTGTGGCTGCGCCGCGACCACCCGGTCTTCCGGCGCCGCCGCTTCTTCCACGGCCGGCCGATGGAGGGCGCCCAGGACGAGCTGTCCGACATCGCCTGGTTCACCCCGCAGGGGCAGCAGATGGCGCAGCGGGACTGGCAGGCCGCGCACGCCAGGACACTGGTGGTCTTCCTCAACGGCAACGCGATCTCCGAGCCGGGGCCGCGCGGCGAGCCGGTCACCGACGACTCCTTCCTGCTGATGTTCAACGCCGCGCCGAGCGCCGAGGAGTTCGTGGTGCCGGACAACCACGGCAAGGAGTGGCACGTGGTGGTGGACACCGAGCGGCCCGACGGCGTAGCGCCGGGCACCGGTGAGCGGGTGCAGGCCGGGGACCGGCTGCTGCTGGCCGACCGCAGCATGGTGGTGCTCCAGCGCCCGGCGGACTGAGAACGGGCCGCGGCGGACCGGACGGGCGCCGCGCGGCGGGGCCGGGCCACGGCGGTCGGCCCCGCCTCACGCGCCTGAACCCCGGATACGGGGTAGAGAGACCCCATGACCGCGAACTCCCTGACGCCCAGCTCGACCTACCGGGTGCAGCTCCAGCCCGGCTTCACCTTCGCCGACGCCGCAGCGGCGGTACCTTACCTGGCTGAGCTGGGCGTCAGCCATCTGCACCTGTCCCCGGTACTGGAGGCCGTGCCCGGCTCCACGCACGGCTACGACGTGGTGGACCACAGCCGGGTCCGCACCGAGCTCGGCGGCGAACAGGGCCTGCGGGAGCTGTCCCGTACCGCCGGGGAGCACGGGCTCGGCCTGATCCTGGACATCGTGCCCAACCACATGGCGGTACCCGCGCCGGAACACCTCAACGCGCCGCTGTGGGAGGTGCTGCGGGAGGGCCCGTCCTCGCCGTACGCCTCCTGGTTCGACATCGACTGGGCGGCGCTCGACGGCAAGGTGCTGCTGCCGGTGCTGGGCGAGCCGCTGCCGGACGCGCTGGGCAGCCTGTCGGTGGTACGTGACCAGGCGGCGGGCGGCGCGGCGCTGGCGTACTACGAGCACAGGTTCCCGCTGCGGCCCGGCACCGAGGACCTGCCGCTGCCGGAGCTGGCGGAGGCGCAGCACTACCGGCTGGCGTACTGGCGAGCGGCCCGTACCGAGCTCAACTACCGGCGGTTCTTCACCATCTCGGACCTGATCGCGGTCCGGGTGGAGTCCCCGGAGATCTTCGAGGCCACCCACGCGACCGTGCTGCGGCTGCTGCGCGACGGCGTGGCGGACGGCCTGCGGATCGACCACCCGGACGGGCTGGCCGATCCGGCCGGCTATCTGCGGCGGCTGGCCGAGGCGAGCGGCGGCCGTTGGACGGTGGTGGAGAAGATCCTCCAGCGCGGTGAGTGGCTCCCGGCCGACTGGGAGTGCGCCGGCACCACCGGATACGACGCGCTGGACCGGATCGACGGGCTGTTCACCGACCCCGCGGGGACCGCCGAGATCGCCGACTTCTACCGGGAGTTCACCGGTATCGAGGACGACCGCGGCGGCCGCTGGGCCCCGACCGTCCGCCGCGCCGCGTACCGGGTGGTGTCCCGCGACCTGTCGGCCGAGGTGTCCCGGCTGGAGCGCACGGCCCAGCGCGCCCTGGCCGCGATCCCCGGCAGCCCGCCGTACGGACCCGAACTGCTGGCCGACGCCATCCGCGAGCTGCTGCTGCGCGTCCCCGTCTACCGCCCCTATGTCGTCCCCGGCGTCCCGGCCACCGCCGAGGACACCGCGATGCTGGAGCGCGCGGCGGCCGAGGCCCGGCGCGAGCGGGCGCCCGAACTGGCGACGGCGCTGGACTTCGTACGGGATCTGGCGCTGGGCCGGGCCGGCGGCGGGCCGGCCGACGACACCGTGGGCGGCTCGGCGGACGCCGCCGACTTCGTGGCCCGCTTCGCCCAGGTCGCCTCCGCCCTGCACGCCAAGTCCGTCGAGGACGCCGCCTTCTACCGCTATGTGCCGCTGCTCCCGCTGTGCGAGGTGGGGCGCGACCCGGGGGAGCCGGCCACCACACCGGAGGAGTTCCACGCCTACTGCGAGCGGGTGCGGCGGGAGCGGCCCGCGACCGGCACCGCGCTGTCCACCCACGACACCAAGCACAGCGCCGACCTGCGGCTGCGGCTGGCGGTGCTGTCCGAGCTGCCCGGCGCCTGGCGGGAGTGGCTCGCGGCCCGCCCGCAGCGGGGCGCGGCGCTCGGCTGCCCGCCGGGTCCCGACCGGCACACCGAGTACACCGTCTTCCAGACCGGTGTGGGCCTCGGCTCCTGCCGTCCCGAGCGGCTGGTCCCGGCCGCGCTGAAGGCGGTCCGGGAGGCGGGACTGCACACCACCTGGACCGAGCAGGACGAGGCCTACGAGAAGGCGGTGGCGGACTTCACCGACCAGGGGCCGTGCGGGGTCCAGAACGACGACGTCGGCGCCTTCGTGGCCACCCTGCGCCCCTACGAGGAGGCGAACGTCCTCGGTGCGGCGCTGCTGCATCTGACCATGCCGGGCGTGCCGGACGTCTACCAGGGCACCGAGTGGCCGGTGCGCACCCTCGTGGACCCCGACAACCGCGCGCCCATGAACGGCCCGGCGGTCGGCGCGCCGGGGGAGGCCGCGCGCGGGAGCGTGCTGGACGCCGCCCACGGCACCTTGCGCCGCCTGCTGGAGGGCGCGGCGCCGGACTCCTTCGACGAGGCCAAGCTGCGGCTGACCACCACCGCCCTGCGGCTGCGCCGGGAGCACCCCGAGTGGTACGGGCCGGCCGCCTCCTACGAGGCGCTGGCGGCGCGGGGCCCGGCGGCCGACCACTGCACGGCCTATCTGCGCGGCGGCGGCGCGCTGACCGCCGTCACCCGGCTGTCGCGCCGGCTGGAGGAGGCCGGCGGCTGGCGGGACACCGTCCTCCCGCTGCCGCCGGGCCGCTGGCAGGACCTGCTGGGCGGGGGCAGCTACGAGGGGCTGGTGCCGCTGGCCGAACTGCTGGCGGACTCCCCCGTGGCGCTGCTCACCGAGGTCACGCGAAGCTGACCTCGCTGACGTCGATGGACACGCTGAGCAGGCTCTTGTCCGGCCGGCCGTCCTGGCCGACCCGCCAGACACGGCGCTCGGTCGGCACCACGATCCCGTCGAACTCGCGGTGCCCCGAGATCAGGTGCGCCGCGAGGCCGGCGCCCTTGCCCAGCACCTCGGCCACATAGTCGTGCCGGCGGATCAGGCCGCCCTCATCGATGTAGTAGACGTTCTCCCTGCCGTGGCCGACGACCCCGGCGGGGAGGACCACCTTCAGCCGGCGCCAGGTCTCGTCCTCCTCCCGCCAGGGCTCCAGCTCCTCGGTGACGGAGCCGGGGGCCGCCAGCGAGAAGGGCTCGGTCAGATACGTCCACATGGCGTAGCCGGTGAAGTAGGCCAGGTGCAGCCGGTCCCAGGGCATGGTGAAGTCGTGCCCGGCGAAGGCGGATCGCGGGTCGGTCCGCTCCTCGACCACCGCGCCCGCCTCGGTCTCCACGGCCACCCGGTCGGGGGTGTAGACGCTGCGCAGCCCGCGTCCGCCGAAGGCGTGCGAGGCGTACTGCCGGTGCAGGTCGATCCGGGTGGTGTAGTCGTCCAGCACGCCCTCCTGCCCCTTGACCACCCACAGGGCCCCGCCGCCCTTCACCCGGGCGGTCAGCCGGCTGAAGCCGTTCCAGCGGTCGAGGCCGCCGTAGGTGTCGATCACCTGGGTCAGCAACTCGTTCATGGTCATGCCTCTTTTGCGTCGAACAGCGCCTTCTCCGTGAAGACCATTACACGCTACGCGGAGACCGGAAGTTTTGTAAAGGTCTTCGATGAATAGACCATGTTGACGTACGCTGTGCCCATGGTGAAGACCACGACACCCGCGGAGCGCGAGGCGGCCGTGCCGGCCGGCGCGGTGGCGGTGGCGGACCTGCTCAACTCCCGGGCCTACGCCGACCTCGGCGACAAACTGGACTCCCCGGGGCCGGCCGCCGCGGTGCTGCGCCCCTTCGGCCAGGAGGACGGCGCCGCCCCTTCGGCCGCCCGGCTCGACCTCGTCCGCGCGGTCCGCGCCGACCTGCTGGACCTGGTGACCGCCGCCGACCCCGAGGACCACGCCGGGAAGTGGTCCGCGCTGTCCGGCCGCGCCTCGTCCGTCACCTTCCGGCAGGAGTTCGCCGCGCCGGGCCGGGTGCGGCTGCGCCAGGTCGGCGGCGACCTCGTGGTCGGCGGGATCGTCGAGGCGGTCGCGGCCCTGGTGGCGGCCGGCGACTGGTCCCGGATGCGGCTGTGCGCCAACGACGAGTGCCGCGAGGCGTTCTACGACACCTCCCGCAGCCGCACCCGCCGCTGGCACTCCTACGAGTTCTGCGGCAACCGCACCAACGTCGCGGCCTACCGCGCGCGCCACCAGGCCTGATCGGCCGTCAGGCGCCCTGCCGGCCGGGCGTTCTCCGGCCGGGCGGCCGATTGTCGGACCCCGCTGTTACGTTCGGTGCCATGACGACCACCGATACGGATTCACTGCTGGGGCTGCTCCTGGGCATCCCGGAAGCCGAGGAGTTCCTCGCCTGGCCCGGTGACTTCGAGCCGTGCAGGGCCGGGCACGGCGAGGAGATACGCCTGCCGTCGGGCGTGCCGCTGCAAGCCATCGCCGGTGACGGCGGGGGTGGCACCTACTACCAGGTGGGCGTGGGAAGCGACGCCGACCGGCCGGTGCTGTACGCCGGATCGGAGGGCGAGGGGGGTCTGATCGCCGAGTCGCTGCGGGAGGCGCTGGAGCTGCTGATCGGGCTGCCCTACTGGCAGGACTGCCTGCCGGGACGCGGCTTCCCGCTGCCGGGCCTGGAGGCCGAGTACCGTTCGACCTTCCACGACCTGGACGAACGCCGGGACCGGGTGGCCGGGTTGCTCGGGCTGGACCGGCCGCCGGCCCGGGACCTGGTCCGCCGGCTGCACGCCTGCGTGGGCCGCAGCGTGCCCGACTACCTCCCGCTGGGTGCGAACGGCGGCGTGTACATACCGCTGGGCTGATCCGGCCGGATCCAGCTGACCGGTCGCGGCACATCGCGGAAGCAGGCAGCCGCCCGGCCGTCCACGCCGGTGTGAGCTTCGTCCGAATCGGCCGGCCCCGGGCATGGACCCGCCGGGGGCGCGGGCATGCATCTGCGGGGAGCCGCGACGCGGCCCGCCACGACCCGGCACAATCCAGCAGGGCCCGGTACGTCCGGCAGGACAGCATCGGTCACAACGCATCAGACGGGAGCCGTACGTGCTGTTCGAGGTGTGGGCGCCGAACGCCCAGCAGGTGGAGATCCTGATCGAGGACCGGCGCGACGCGCTCGGCCCCGACCCGTCCCGCACCGGCTGGTGGCAGGCCGAGCTGCCGGCCGCGGACGGCACCCGGTACGCGTACGCGCTCGACGGCGGGGAAGCGCTGCCCGATCCGCGTTCCCGCCGCCAGCCGGACGGCCCGGACGGCCCCAGCGCGGTGGTCGAGCAGGACGCGTTCGCCTGGCAGGCCCCCTGGCCCGGCCGGGCCCTGCCGGGAGCGGTCCTCTACGAGCTGCATGTCGGCACCTTCACTCCCGAAGGCACCTTCGACGCGGCCGCCGAACGGCTCCCCCACCTGGCCCGGCTGGGCATCACGCACATCGAGCTGATGCCGGTCTGCCCGTTCCCCGGCACCAACGGCTGGGGATACGAGGGCGTGTCCCTGTGGGCGGTGCACGAGCCGTACGGCGGCCCGGCGGCGATGAAGCGGTTCGTCGACGCGGCGCACCAGCACTCCCTCGGCGTGGTGCTCGACGTGGTGCACAACCACCTCGGGCCCTCCGGCAACCATCTGCCGCCGTTCGGGCCGTACTTCACCGACCGGCACCACACCCCGTGGGGCGACGCGGTCAATCTCGACGCTCCCGGCTCCGACGAGGTGCGGGACTTCCTGATCGGC
The DNA here is from genome assembly GCF_042650325.1 of Streptomyces polygonati. NCBI lineage: Bacteria > Bacillati > Actinomycetota > Actinomycetes > Kitasatosporales > Streptomycetaceae > Streptomyces > Streptomyces polygonati. The sequence goes on from NZ_JBHSBB010000019.1 coordinate 77,107, forward strand.
AGCGCGCTGTCCTGGCTGCGGGACTTCCGGCTGGACGGCCTGCGGCTGGACGCGGTGCACGCGCTGGTCGACACCCGGGCGCTGCACTTCCTGGAGGAGCTGTCCACCGCGGTCGACGGTCTCTCCGCGGCGCTGGGCCGCCCGCTGTTCCTGATCGGCGAGTCCGATCTGAACGACCCGCGCACCACCGCGCCCCGCGAGGCCGGCGGCCTGGGCCTGCACGCCCAGTGGAACGACGACTTCCACCACGCGGTGCACACCGCGGTCACCGGCGAGGCGCAGGCCTACTACGCCGACTTCGCCGCGGCCGGTCCGGGCGCCGTCGCCAGGGTGCTCACCCACGGCTTCTTCCACGACGGCACCTGGTCGTCCTTCCGCGGCCGCCACCACGGCCGCCCGCTGGACACCGCCGAGGTGTCCGCCCACCGGCTGCTCGGCTACGCCCAGACCCACGACCAGATCGGCAACCGCGCCGTCGGCGACCGGCTGACCGCCGATCAGCTCGGCGCCGCCGCCGCGCTCGTCCTCACCTCGCCGTTCACCCCGATGCTGTTCATGGGCGAGGAGTGGGGCGCGAGCACCCCCTGGCAGTTCTTCACCGACCACGACGACCCCGAGCTGGCCGCGGCCATCACCCGGGGCAGGCGGCGGGAGTTCGCCGCCCACGGCTGGGCCGAGCAGGATGTGCCCGACCCGCAGGACCCCGCCACCAGGAACCGCTCCTGCCTGGACTGGGCCGAGCCGGCCAAGGCGGAGCACCGGGAGCTGCTGGACTGGTACCGGGCGCTGATCGCGCTGCGCCGGAGCGAGCCCGCGCTGACCGACCCGAGGCTGGACACGGTGACGGCGACCGCGGGCGGCCGGACACTGCTGATCGCCCGCGGCCCGTTCCGTATCGTCGTCAACTTCTCCGACACCGCCGCCCGGGTGCCGCTGGACGCCCCCTGCGAGGTGGTGCTGTCCCGGCCGCGGTGCGCGCTGCTGCCCGGCCCGCTGGTGTCCCTGCCCGCCCGGGGCGCGGCCGTACTGCGGACCGGGGACGTTACGGTGAAGGGGTGATGTGGACGGAGCCGGAAGCGGTGGCTGCCGAGGAGGTCGGGCGGGTGGAGCGGGTGGAGCAGGTCGGAAGGGTCGACGGAGCCGGAGCGGCCGGGGCTGCCGGAGACGTCGGGGACATCGGGGAGGCCGGAGCGGTCGCCGACTGCGTGCTGTGCGGGGAGCCGACCGAGCACCCGGCGAGCACCCGGGGTGCCACGCTGTGCCCGGTCTGTGCGTGGCAGGAGGCCCAGCGCACGGCCTGCTCCGGCTGATCGGGCCCGGCCCGGCGCCACGACGTCAGGTCGCCAGCAGCGAGCGGCGGTTCTCGGCCACATCGAAGTCCGCCTTGGGATAGGCCGGGTCGATCTCCTCCAGGTGTTCGAGCAGCAGCCGGCTCACCGCCCAGTTGCGATACCACTTGTGGTCGGCCGGGACGAGATACCAGGGTGCGTTCTCGGTCGAGCAGCGCTCCAGGGCCGTCTGGTACGCCTCCTGGTAGGCGGGCCACCGCTCGCGGTCCTCGATGTCGCCCGGGGTGAACTTCCAGTGCTTGGCCGGGTTGTCCAGCCGGGACAGCAGCCGGTCGAGCTGCTCGTCGTAGCTGATGTGCAGGAAGAGCTTGATCACGGTCACGCCGTCGTCGGCGAGGGACCGCTCGAAGCGGTTGATCTCGGCGTAGCGGCGGTTCCAGGTGGCGGCCGACACCAGATTCTGCACCCGGACGATGAGCACGTCCTCGTAGTGCGAGCGGTCGAACACACCGATCTCACCGGGCAGGGGCAGCGCCTTGCGGATGCGCCACAGGAAATTGTGGGCGCGTTCCTCGTCGGTGGGCGTCTTGAAGGCGCGCACCCGCAGGCCCCCGGGATTGAGGCCGGAGGCGACATGCTTGACGGTGCCGCCCTTGCCGGAGGTGTCCATGCCCTGGAGGACCACCAGCAGCCGCCGCCGGTCACCGGCGGTGCTCTGGGCGAACAGCTTCTCCTGGAGCCCGGCCAGCCGCACCCGCATCCGCTCGGTCTCGGCGACGCCCTGCTTCTTGCCCTTCGGGCCGCCGGGGGTGGCACCGGCGTCGTACGCCGCGAGGTCGACCGGGCCGCTGTGGGGAGCGATCCGCAGCAGGGACCGCAACTGCGCGCCGCGCAGCCCGTGCCCGGCGTCCGACCCGGACGCGGGTCCGGCTTTCGAGGGGGACTTCGACGTGGCCATGCACACGATCGTGCGCCGGTTCGGCCCGCGCCGCCAGCCGCCCGGTCCGGACGGAGGCCCCGGCGAGCCACCGGGCTCGGACCGACAGGCTCAGAGCGACGGGCTCAGCCGTTCGGCGTCGCGCGCCAGCGCGGTCAGCCGTGACACCGCGCGGAAGTACTTCTTGCGGTAGCCGCCGGCCAGCATCTCCTCGCTGAACAGCCGGTCGAAGGGCGTCCCCGAGGTCATCACCGGCACCTCGCGGTCGTAGAGCCGGTCGGCGAGCACCACCAGACGCAGCGCGGTGGCCTGGTCGGTGATCTGCCCGACGCCGCGCAGGAACACCGCGCTGATCCCGTCGCACAGCGCTCCGTAGCGGCTCGGGTGGACGGTGGCCAGGTGCGCGGTCAGCGCCCCGAAATCGTCGAGCGACGCGCCCCGGGTGCGCAGCGCCGTCGCGGTGACCTGCTCGTCGGTGTGGGGGCGCGGGGCCTGGGGCATGCCGCGGTGGCGGTAGTCCTCGCCGTCGATCCGCAGGGAGGTGAAGCGGGCGGACAGCCCCTGGATCTCGCGCATGAAGTCGGCGGCGGCGAACCTGCCCTCCCCGAGCCTGCCCGGCAGCGTGTTGGAGGTCGCGGCCAGCCGCACCCCGGCGTCCGCGAGCTTGCCCAGCAGGGAGGAGACCAGCACGGTGTCGCCCGGGTCGTCCAGCTCGAACTCGTCGATGCACACCAGCCGGTGCCCTTGCAGCGCCTGCACGGCCCGCTGGAATCCGAGCGCCCCCACCAGATTCGTCAGCTCCACGAAGGTGCCGAACGCCTTCCGCTCGCGCGGCGCCGGGGTGGCGTGCCACAGCGAGGCCAGCAGATGGGTCTTGCCGACGCCGTAGCCGCCGTCCAGATAGACCCCGCCGGGCGCGGGGGCGGTCCGCGGCTCGCGCCGGAACCACCGCTTGGGGCTCTCGTCCCGCCCGGCGTCCAGCGAAGCGGCGAACTCGGTCAGCCGCTTCACCGCCGCCGTCTGGCTCGGCTGACCGGGGTCCGGCACATAGGTCTCGAAGCGCACGCCGTCGAAGCGGGGCGGCGGCACCATGTCCGCGACCAGCCGGGACACCTCGACCTCGGGCCGGCGCGTGCTGAGGGCTACGGGACCGGCGGACCCGGGGCCCTGCGTGGTCATCGCGGAAGGGGACACGGGTGTCGAGCTTAATGCTTCGCCGGGGCCCCGCAGCCGGGCAGCCGCCCAGGTCGGGCGGGCCGCGGCGGCGGGCGGGCGGAAAACGTCCGTGCGAGACTTCCGCCATGCAGCGGCTGTTTCCCCGTCCGGGGCCCGAAGCGACCGACGACCGGGACCTGGACGGTGTCCTCGGGCTGGCCGACGCCTACGCCTACCCGTCGGACCGGCCGGCCGGCACGCCGTATCTGCGGGCGAACATGGTCTCCTCCGTGGACGGCGCGGCGCGGGCCGAGGGCAAGTCCGCACCGCTGTCGTCGCCGGCCGACATGCGCGTGTTCGGCACGCTGCGGGCACTGGCCGACCTGATCCTGGTCGGCGCCGAGACCGTACGGCAGGAGAGCTACCGCCCGGCCAAGGCCCGCGAGGTCTTCGCCGCCCGGCGGGCCGCCGCCGGACAGCCGCCGGCCGCGGCGGTCGCGGTGATCTCCCGCCGCCTCGATCTGGACTTCGGCGCGCCGCTGTTCACCGCCCCGCTCACCCCGACCCTGGTGCTGACCGGCGCCGGCGCTCCCGGCAGCGCCCTGAACGCGGCCCGCGCGGCCGGTGCCCGGGTGGTGGTGGCCGGCGAGGGCGACGGCGTGGACCCGGCGCGGGCCGTCCGCGAGGTCGCCGCCCTGGGCTTCACCCGGCTGCTGCACGAGGGCGGTCCGCGCGTGCTGGCGCAGTTCGCCGCGGCCGACGTGCTCGACGAGCTGTGCCTGACGGTCTCCCCGGTGCTCACCGGCGGCGACGCGCCCCGGATCATGAGCGGTCCCGGGGTCCTGCCGCCGGCCCGCTTCGGGCCGGTGTCGGTGCTGGAGGAGGACGGCTTCCTCTTCACCCGCTACGTCCGCCGGTGACGCTCGGCCAGCTGGAAGACGCCCGGAAGATTCCCGAAGATCCCGGCGAAAAAACGGATTCCGCTGTTCCGTTTCGCCCGGCACGGGAACACTGATTGCGGTGTCCGGTGAAGTTCGGGGCAGGATGGTCCCTGTGGCGGCCCGTTGGCCGAATAAGGCCGGTGGCCCATGAGCTCCATGAGAAAGAAGGACGCGTCCGTGTTCACGACCGTACTCATGATCGAGAAGCCACTCGCCCCTGCCGATGTGGAGATGGTCACCACACTGCACGGTGACGAGCAGGTCTCCTTCGTCGTCCTCATGCAGCCGCGCGGCGACCAGGACCGGCTGCTGCGGGCCGTGGACGATGTGGCGCTGGGCCATCTGGAGGACGCGGCCCGGGAGAACGCCGTACCGGAGGGCCAGGAGGCCTTTCCGCCGGCCGAGCGGGCCCTGGCCTATTCGCTGGAGTCGCTGCGGAAGGCCGGCGCCGAGGCGGTCGGCGAGGTCGTCGAGACGCACCCGCTGGACGCGCTGCGTACCGTCGTCGACCGGACCGGGGCCGACGAGGTGATCGTGCTGACCGCGCCGCACTTCGTGGAGGAGTTCTTCCACCGCGACTGGACCTCCCGGGCCCGGCACAAGGTGGGCGTCCCGGTGCTCAAGCTGTTCGCGGAGCAAGACTGAGCCAGTCCGCGCGCGGCGGGGCAGCCGCCGGCGCGGCTTCGGGCGGCGGGACCCGCGCACCGCGCTGACGCCCTCGCGGTGCCGTACGGCTTCGCCTCGCGGAAGTGCGAGAATCGGTGCCCCGACACGTACTGGACCACCACCCCCGGGAGAGCCTCGCATGAGCCCGTCCGTTCCCCCCGCCCTGGACCGACCGCACTTCATCGGCATCGGCGGCGCCGGAATGTCGGGCATCGCGAAGATCCTGGCCCAGCGCGGGGCGCGGGTGGCCGGCAGCGACCACCGGGAATCCGAGACCGTCGACGCGCTGCGCGCGCTGGGCGTCACCGTGCACATCGGGCACGACGCCGCGAACCTCGCGCCGGACACCACCGCGGTGGTCGTCTCCAGCGCCATCCGCCCGCACAACGTGGAGCTGGCGGCGGCCGGGAAGCGCGGTGTCCCGGTGGTGCACCGCAGCGACGCGCTGGCCGCACTGATGAGCGACGCCCGCCCGATCGCGGTGGCCGGTACGCACGGCAAGACGACCACCACCTCGATGCTGGCGGTCGCGCTCACCGCCCTCGGACTCGACCCGTCCTACGCGATCGGCGGCGAGCTGGACGCCCCCGGCTCCAACGCCCGGCACGGCGACGGCGAGGTCTTCGTGGCCGAGGCCGACGAGAGCGACCGCAGTTTCCACGTCTACTCCCCCGAGGTCGCGGTCGTCCTCAATGTGGAGCTGGACCACCACGCCAACTACGCGTCGCTGGAAGAGATCTACCAGTCCTTCGAGACGTTCGTCGGCAAGATCAGGCCCGGCGGCACCCTGGTGGTCTCGGCCGATCAGCCGGGCGCCGTCGAGCTGACCTCCAGGGTCCGGGGCATCGGGACGCTGCGGATCGTGACCGTCGGCGAGTCGGAGCACGCCGACGTGCGGATCACCCGGATCAACCCGCGCGGCCTGACCAGTGAGGTCACCGTCCTGCTGGACGGCCGGTTGACGACCTTCACCGTCTCCGTGCCGGGCCGGCACTACGCGCACAACGCGGTGGCCGCGCTCGCCGCCGGGGTGGCGATCGGCGCCCCGGCCGGCAATCTGGCCGCCGCGCTGGCGAAGTACACCGGCGTCGCCCGGCGCCTCCAGCTCAAGGGCGAGGCGGCGGGTGTCCAGGTGATCGACTCCTATGCCCACCACCCGACCGAGATGGCCGCCGACCTGGAGGCGATCCGCGGCTCGGCGGGCGACTCGCGGGTGCTGGTCGTCTTCCAGCCGCATCTCTTCAGCCGGACCCGGGAGCTGGGCGCGGAGATGGGCGCCGCGCTGGCGCTCGCGGACGCTTCGGTGGTGCTGGACATCTATCCGGCCCGCGAGGACCCGATTCCGGGGGTCAGCAGCGACGTCGTGATCGAGGCCGCCCGGGCGGCCGGCGGCGACGTGACCGCGGAACACGACAAGACGGCGGTCCCCGCGCTCGTGGCAGGAATGGCGAAGGCGGGTGATCTCGTTATCACCATGGGTGCGGGCGATGTGACCGACCTCGGCCCCCAGATTCTCGCCCGCCTCGAAAGCTGAGAGGACCTCCATGTCGTATGAAGTGAAGAAGACCGACGAGCAGTGGCGTGCGGAGCTGTCCCCGCAGGAGTACGCGGTCCTGCGCCAGGCCGGCACCGAGCGTCCCTTCGTCGGTGAGTACACCGACACCACGACCGAGGGTGTGTACTCCTGTCGCGCCTGCGGGGCGGAGCTGTTCCGCTCCGACACCAAGTTCGAGTCCCACTGCGGCTGGCCGTCCTTCTACGACCCGGCCAAGTCCGACGCGGTGGAGCTGATCGAGGACCGCTCGATGGGGATGGCCCGCGTCGAGGTGCGCTGCGCCCGCTGCGGCTCCCACCTCGGCCACGTCTTCGAGGGCGAGGGGTACGACACCCCGACCGACCAGCGCTACTGCATCAACTCGATCTCGCTGCGGATGGCTCCCACCAGCTGATCACGCCGACCGCGGTCATGCGGTTGTCACCCTTCGTCACCGCCCCGGCGGCCCGGACCTCCACCAGGTCCGGGCCGCCGGCCGCGTTCCCGGGACCGGTCGGCCACCGGGTTCACCCCGCGGGCCCGGTGGCAGACTGGCCCCGTGAGCGACACCCCCGCCGACCGGCCGCAGCTTCCCGGTCCCGCCGAGCCCGGCCCTTTCCGGCACGAAGCCGCCGACCGGGACGCCAGACCGCAGTACGTCCTTCCGCTCGTGGTGCGGATCGAGCGCGATACACCCCCGGCCCGTACCGACGCGCTGGAGACGGCCGCCCGGGCGGTGCTGACCCTGCTGACCGACGAGCGGGCGACCGCCCCCGGCGGGGAGTGGGCCGAGGCGGTACGGGACTGGCAGGACGCGCGGATCAGGAAGGTGGTGCGGCGGGCCCGGGGCACCGAGTGGCGGCGCGCCGAGGCCCTGCCGGGCATCACCGTGACCGGCGCCGCCGCCGAGGTGCGGGTCTTCCCGCCGGTGCCGCTGGACGGCTGGCCCAAGGACCTGGCACGCCTCCAGGTCTCCGGCACCGAACTGGACGACCCGGTCCCGCCGCCGCCCGCCGACCCGGCGCTGCCGGTGCTGTGGATGAGCCCGGAGGTCGCCATGTCGGCGGGCAAGGCGATGGCGCAGGCCGGGCACGGCGCCCAGCTCGCCTGGTGGGAGCTGTCCGAGGCGCGGCGCGACGCCTGGCGCGCGGCCGGCTTCCCGCTGTCGGTCCGCACTGCCACCACCGCCGACTGGGGCCGGCTGATCTCCGCCGGCCTGCCGGTGGTCCGGGACGCCGGCTTCACCGAGATCGCCCCGGGCTCCTGCACGGTGGTCGCCGACCACCCGGACCTGCGGCCCGGCCGGGGACTGCCCGGCGCGCTCCAGGCGCCCCGGGCGGGTGGCTGAGGGGGGCCGGCGGCCGGCTCAGGCCAGTCCGGCCACCAGTTCGCCGACCGAGCGGCGGCGACCGGTGTAGAACGGCACCTCTTCGCGGACGTACAGCCGCGCCTCGGACCCGCGCAGGTGCCGCATCAGGTCCACGATCCGGTGCAGCTCGTCGGCCTCGAAGGCGAGGATCCACTCGTAGTCGCCGAGCGTGAAGGAGGCGACGGTGTTGGCCCGGACGTCCGGGTAGCCGCGCGCCATCTTGCCGTGGTCGGCGAGCATCCGGCGGCGGTCCTCGTCGGGCAGCAGATACCAGTCGTAGGAGCGTACGAAGGGGTAGACGCTCACATACGAGCGCGGGGTCTCGTCCGCCAGGAACGCCGGCACATGCGACTTGTTGAACTCCGCCGGGCGGTGCAGCGCCATGTTGGACCAGACCGGTTCGAGGGCGCGGCCGAGCCGGGTGCGGCGGAAGAGGTTGTAGGCCTCCTGGAGCGCGTCGGCGGTCTCGGCGTGCCACCAGATCATCAGATCGGCGTCGGCCCGCAGCCCGGAGACGTCGTAGGTGCCGCGTACGGTGACGTCCTTCGCGGCGAGCTGGCCGAACAGCTCCTCGACCTCTTCCGCGTAGCCCGCGCGGTCCGCCGGGAGCAGCTCGCGCAGCCGGAACACCGACCAGAGCGTGTAGCGGATGACGTCGTTGAGGTCCTTGGCCTTCTTCCCGGCGTTCGGCGCCTTGCCGGTTTCGGCGGCGCCCTCGGCGGCCGGGTCGTGAGCGTGGGCGTGGGCGGGATTCGCGTCGGTCATGCCGCTATTCTCCCGCGCCGCCGCCGGCCTCCGGCACCAGGGTGGCCAGGACGTCGGCCGCCGCCCGGCGCCCGCCGGCGACGCAGGCGGGGACGCCCACCCCGTCGTAGAGCGCGCCGCACACCGCCAGCCCCGGCAGCTTGCCGACGTGCTCCCTGATCCGTGCCACCCGGTCCAGGTGCCCGACCGCGTACTGCGGCAGTCCTGCGTCCCAGCGGGTGACGCGGGCCGCGATGGGGGCGGCCCGCAGACCGACCGCCTCGGTCAGGTCCTCGCGGGACAGCCGGACCAGGTCGGTGTCGTCCCAGGCCAGGTCCGCCTCGCTGCCGTGGCGGCCGACCGAGGTGCGCAGCACGAAGGTGTCGGCGCCCGCCTCGGCGAGCCAGCCCCACTTGTGGCTGGAGAAGGTGGACGCCTTGATCGTCCGGCCGTCCACCGGCGGGACCAGGAAGCCGCTGCTGACCGGCAGTTGGAGCAGGTCGCGGCGGCGGAAGGCCATGGTGACCAGAGCCATGCCGGCGTACTCGACACCGCTCAGGTCGGCCGCGGCCGCCGGGGACTCGGCGGTCAGCAGCCGGGCGGCGGCGGGCGCCGGCGCGGCTATGACCACCGCGTCGGCCCGCAGCGTCCGGTCGGCCAGCACGATCTGCCAGCCGCGCGTCCCGGTGCGGCGCAGTTCGCGGACGGGGGCGCCGGTCTCGATGGTGACGCCGGCCGCCCGGCAGGCGTCGGCGACCGCGAGCGGCAGCCGGCCGACCCCGCCGCGGATGCCGTTGAAGACCGGTCCGGTGGCGCCGCGGGCGGCGGCGCCGCGCTGGATCGCGCGGGTGGCCTCGATGAGCGAGCGGCCGTCGCGCGCCGCCGGATAGAGCTGCGGGACGGTGGCCCGCAGCGAGAGCTGGTAGGCGTCGCCGGCGTAGACACCGCCGAGCAGCGGCTCCACCAGCCGGTCCACCACCTCGCGGCCGAGCCGGGCGGCCACGAAGGCGCCGACCGCGATGTCGTCGCCGACCTCGGTACGCGGCAGGACGTGGTCGAGCGGCAGCCGGGCCAGTCCGGCGGCGGACAGCACTCCGGAGGCGGCCAGCGGTCCCAGATCGCCCGGTACACCCATCACATGGCCCTGGGGCATCGGCCGCAGCCGGCCCCGGGTCCACAGCGTGGCGCCGAGGACGGCGGGCGGCTCCAGGTCGTCGGCGAGCCCGACCTCGCGGGCCAGGCCGACCGCCTCGGGCCGGCGGGCGAGCAGCGATTCGGCGCCCAGGTCGACCGGCACTCCGGCGATCTCGTCCGCCCAGAGCTTGCCGCCGAGCCGCCCGGTGGCCTCCAGCAGCGTCACCCGGACCCCGGCGCGCGCCAGGTCGTAGGCGGCGGCGAGCCCGGAGATCCCGCCGCCGACGACCACCGTGTGCGCCGGGGTGGCGGCGCTTCCGGCCGGGGGACGGGCGGCGGGCTCGGTGCGCTTCTGGCTCATCCGTCCACTGTCGCAGACTCCGGATCGAGTTCCGAACGTGACCCCTTCGGGACCGCGGACCGGCAACCGGCCGGGCGGGCCATCCGTCCAAACGGCGTCGGTGTTCCAACGGCCCTGATCCCGGGGGGATTTGATGTCAGAGTTTTCCGGTTCGCCCGCGCTGCCCGCAGGTCGGCGCGACCACCGGCGGCGCAGACGGGGGCGGCCGGCGGCGGTCTGCGCCGTCCTGCTGGCCGCCGCGCTGACCGTGGCGGGGTGTGGCGCGTCCGACCACGCGGACTCCAGCGCCGGCTCGGCGGCCAAGGCGCCGGCCGCCGCCCGCGACGACGCCGGGACCACCGCGGCGGGCCCCGGCGGCGCGCCGGGCACCGGCACCGGCGCGAGCACCGCCGGTCCCGGAACCGTCCCGGCCTCCCCCGCCTACCTGGCGCGCACCGCGGACCTGAGTGTCCGCACCCCGCACGTGGAGCGGCAACTGGACCGGGCCCGCTCCTACGTCGCCGAGGCCGGCGGCTACGCGGGCGACGAGACCACCTCGGTGGACGCCGCCGGCCGCACCTCCTCCACCGTCCAGCTGCGCGTGCCGCCCGCCGGCTACGACCGCGTACTGACCGAGCTGGCCGGGCTCGGCACGCTGACCGCGCGCACGGTGAGGGTCGAGGACGTCACCGGTCAGGTGGTCGACGTCGGCAGCCGGATCAAGTCGCAGCAGGCGAGCCTCGTCCGGCTGCGCGCTCTGATGGACCGGGCCCAGCAACTCAGCGCCATCGTCTCGCTGGAGAGCGAGCTGACCACCCGTGAGAGCGATCTGGAGGCGCTGGAGGCCCAGCAGGCGTCGCTGAGGTCGCAGACGGCGCTGGCCACCGTCACGCTGCGGCTGAGCGAGCCGCAGCCGAGGCCCGCGCCGCCGGAGCGGGCGAGGCACGACGGCTTCTGGGGGTCGGTGGGCCACGCGCTGGGCAACGGCTGGCACGCGTTCTTCGTGACCCTGCGGGTGGCGCTGGTGGTGCTGTCGGCGGCGCTGCCGTTCCTGGCGGTGCTGGGGCTCGGCTGGTTCGGCTACCGGGTCGTGCGGCGCCGGCGGCCGGGTCCGCTCACCCGGCCGTCCCTGCGGCCTCCGGGCGGCGGGCCGGACCGGGCCGGGGAACACGCCGAGACGCCCCTCGCCTTCCCGCTGCCGCGGCACCCGGCGGAGTCCGGGCGGGAGCGGGTCCCGCAGCCGGAGGAGCCGCCGGCGGACGAGTGACGAGCGGCGGGCGCGCCGGGCCGGTCGGGCGGGCGGCTCAGGCCCGCGTCGACCGGTGGACGAAGTCGACGAGGCGGGTGAGCGCGTCCGGGTCGGTGCTGGGCAGCACGCCGTGGCCGAGGTTGAAGATGTGGCCGGTGCCGCTGGCCGCGGCGGCGTCCAGCACCTCCCGGGTCTTGGCCTCCACGACCCCGGTGGGGGCGAAGAGCACCGCCGGGTCGAGATTGCCCTGCAGCGCCTTGCCGGGTCCGACCCGGCGGGCCGCCTCGTCCAGCGGTACCCGCCAGTCGACGCCGACCACGTCCGCGCCGGCCTCGCCCATGAGACCGAGCAGTTCCCCGGTGCCGACGCCGAAGTGGATCCGCGGTACGCCGTAGCCCGCGACCGCGTCGAAGACCTTGACCGAGGACGGCATGACGTAGCGCCGGTAGTCGGCGGGGGCCAGCGCGCCGACCCAGGAGTCGAAGAGCTGGATCGCGCTGGCGCCCGCCTCGATCTGCACCTTGAGGAAGGCCACGGTGATGTCGGCGAGCCGGTCGAGCAGGTCGCGCCACAGCTCCGGTTCCCCGTACATCAGGGCCTTGGTGCGCTCGTGGTTGCGCGACGGACCGCCTTCGACCAGATAGCTGGCGAGGGTGAAGGGCGCCCCCGCGAAGCCGATCAGCGGGGTCGGGCCGAGTTCGGCGGTGAGCAGGCCGATGGCCTCGGTGACATACGGGACGTCGTCGGGCTCCAGGGGGCGCAGCCGGTCCAGATCCTCCCGGCGGCGGAGCGGGGCGGCGACCACCGGGCCGACGCCCGGCTTGATGTCCAGGTCCAACCCGATCGCCTTGAGCGGCACCACGATGTCGCTGAAGTAGACAGCGGCGTCCACCTTGTGCCGGCGCACCGGCTGGAGGGTGATCTCGGTGATGAGTTCGGGCCGTGTGCAGGACTCCAGCATGGGGATGCCCTCGCGCAGCTTCAGGTACTCGGGCAGCGAACGCCCGGCCTGGCGCATGAACCACACCGGGGTGTGCGGCACGGACTCGCGCCGGCAGGCGCGGATGAACGGGGAAGCAGCGGTCTGCTGGTGCGCACTCACGCCTCGAATCTTCGCACGGCGCTCGGACCCGTCGTGCCCGGGCGGGTGTTGCTGCGGGCGCGCGGGGCCGTTGCGTCCTAGTCTTCCGGGCATGGCAGCGGTTACCGGGCACTTGGGCGACGAGGCCCCCTTCCTTTTCCGGCACGCGGTGGAGGGCTTGCGCTCGGCGCGGGTCCGGCCCGAGGTCCGGATCGAGGAGGCCGCGGCGCCGCGCCGCCTCGCCGCGTACGCGTACGCGCTGGAGGCCACGGTGCTCGCCGACGGCGAGGAGCTGGCCGACGGGCGGCTGGTCCTGCTGCACGAGCCGGCCGGCCACGACTCCTGGCACGGCGACTTCCGGCTGGTCACACTGGTGCGGGCCGAGCTCGAACCGGAGATGGCCGGCGATCCGCTGCTGCCCGAGGTCAGCTGGTCGTGGCTGACCGGCGCGCTGGACGCCCGGGGGGCGGCGTACCAGGAGCCCAGCGGGACGGTCTCGCGCGCCTCGTCGCACTACTTCGGTGCGATCGGGGACCGGGTGGACGACACGCAGATGGAGATCCGGGCGTCCTGGACGCCGCGGGAGGGGCCGGGCGGCGCCGGCCCCGACACGGCCGCGCATCTGGCGGCCTGGTGCGATCTGCTGTGCGCGTGCGCCGGGCTGCCGCCGGCCGACGGTCCGGAGCAGGCGGTACGCGGCGGGGCCGGAGTGCTCCCGCTGCCCAAGCGGCGCACCTGAGCGACGGTACGACCCGGGGCACGCGCCCTGGCGCCGCGAGCACCGGCGCGGGCCCCGGCACTCGATCCACCGCACGGCACTTGGCGGCGCGGCCCGGCCCGGCACCTGCCGGCCGGCACGGCGCGCCCGTGGCGCACACACGTGCCCCGGCAGTCCGTCCGTTCGATCGGCCGTCCGATTTGCCGGAATTGATACTCAATAAATCGTGATCTTTAGCTAAAGCCCGGGGCAATTGCTGCCGAAGGAGACAGTGACCGTTTCAGTCCCCTTTGCCACAGGAGGCCCGGTGTCCGTTCTTCTCGAGCAGCCCACGAGCCTGGTCGCCTACCGTCCCAGCAAGCCGACGGCCATGGTCGTCGTGGCCGACCCCCGCGTCCGCTCCACTGTCACCCGACACCTGTGGGCGCTCGGGGTCCGCGATGTGATCGAGGCCTCGTCGATCGCCGAGGCCCGTCCCCGGGTCGGTAATCCCCGCGACATCTGCGTCGCCGATGTCCATCTGCCCGACGGATCGGGCCTGACCCTGCTCGCCGAGACCCGCGCCGCCGGCTGGCCCAACGGCCTGGCGCTGTCCGCCGCCGACGACATCGGCGCGGTACGCAACGCGCTGGCCGGCGGCGTCAAGGGCTATGTCGTGACCGGTACCCGCAACAGCCCCGGCTCGCTGGCCGGGCGACCGGGGCTGGCCCCGCTGGGTGCCACCGCGGCCCGGATGCAGCGCCGCCCGCCGGGAGCCCCCGGCCACCCGGGCGGCTACCGCGAACTGTCCGGCCGCGAGGTCGAGGTGCTGCGGCTGGTCGCGGAAGGCCAGTCGAACAAGGCGATCGGCGTGTCCATGGGCCTTTCGGCGCTGACCGTCAAAAGCCATCTGGCCCGGATCGCCCGCAAGCTGGGCACGGGTGACCGGGCCGGGATGGTGGCGGTCGCCTTGCGCACCGGCATCATCCACTGACGGCCGGCCGGGTCGGCGACCGCCGCCGATGACGCCCCGTCCGCCGTGTTCCGCGAGCCTCCTCATACGACCCACCGGACCCACCGACCCGCCGGGTCGGCGAGCGCCCGTCGGCGGAACGTTCCGCCGGCGGGCGTTCCGGTGATGCGTGGGCCGTTGGTTCTACGCGGCGTCGCGGCGTAGAAGCACCGGCAAAGCCCCGCCCGGCTACCCTTGACAGGTGACCGACGCCAGAGAGACCGCAACCCCGACCACCGCGGCGCCGGTCCCGCTGCTGGACCCGCGCGAGGGAATCCCGCCGGTGACCGCCAGCCCCGAGGCTCTGAGCAGCGTTGTCGCCGCCTTCGCCGCGGGCTCGGGTCCGGTCGCCGTCGATGCCGAGCGCGCCTCCGGCTACCGCTACGGGCAGCGGGCCTATCTGGTCCAGCTGCGCCGCGCCGGAGCAGGGACCGCGCTGATCGACCCCGTCGGATGCCCCGACCTGACCACCCTGGGCGACGCCCTGGCGGACACCGAGTGGGTGCTGCACGCCGCCACCCAGGACCTGCCGTGCCTGGACGAGCTGGGCATGCGGCCCACCTCGCTGTTCGACACCGAACTGGCCGGCCGGCTGGCCGGCTTCCCCCGGGTCGGCCTGGGCGCGATGGTGGAGAACGTGCTCGGCTTCGCGCTGGAGAAGGGGCACTCGGCGGTGGACTGGTCCACCCGCCCGCTGCCCGAGCCCTGGCTGCGCTACGCGGCGCTCGACGTCGAGCTGCTGATCGACCTGCGGGACGCGCTGGAGGAGGAACTGCGCGTCCAGGGCAAGCTGGAGTGGGCGATGGAGGAGTTCGCGGCCATCGCCGCCGCGCCGCCGCCCCCGCCCCGGGTCGATCCCTGGCGCCGCACCTCGGGCATGCACAAGGTGCGCAGGCGGCGGCAGATCGGGGTGGTGCGCGAGCTGTGGCTGACGCGTGACCGGGCGGCCAGGGAGCGCGATGTCTCGCCGGGCCGGGTGCTCACCGACGCGGCGATCGTCGCGGCGGCGCTGGAGAGCCCGCCGAATGTGCACGCGCTGGCCGCGCTGCCCGGATTCGGGCACCGGATGGGCCGCCGTCAGCTGGAGCAGTGGCAGGCGGCCATCGACCGGGCGCGGGCGCTGCCCGAGCGGGAGCTGCCGCAGCCGACCGCCGCGTACACCGGTCCCCCGCCGCCGCGCGCCTGGGCCGACAAGGACCCGGCCGCCGCGGCGCGGCTGTCCGCGGCCCGCGCCGCCGTCTCGGCCCTGGCCGAGGAGCTGGGCCTGCCGCAGGAGAACCTGATCTCGCCGGACACCGTCCGCCGGGTCTGCTGGGCGCCGCCGACCGACCTGTCCGCCGAGGTGCTCACCTCCACCCTGGCCTCGCTGGGCGCCCGGCCCTGGCAGACCGCGCTGGTCGCCCCGCTCCTCCCGGAGGCCCTCACCGCCCGCCCGGCACCGGCGGCGCCGCCCGCCCCGACCGCCGCCGAGTAGCGCCGGCCTGGGCCCGAGCGGTCCGCGGCGGCGCCGGGAGCCCCTCCGTCCCGGTGTGAGCTGTACCGCTTACGCGCGTGGGTCTGTCGCCTCGGGTTACCCGTGAGTAGCATAAGGACGAGCCGGGTTCCACATCTTGAGAGGGAGAGCCATCGTGCCTCGTACCGCGAGGGACGTCGTCTTTGTCGACGGCGTCCGCACCCCGTTCGGCAAGGCGGGCCCGAAGGGCATCTACCACGAGACCCGCGCCGACGATCTGGTGATCAAGTGCATCCGGGAGCTGCTGCGCAGGAGCCCGGGCCTGGACCCCGGGCGTATCGACGAGGTCGCGATCGCCGCCACCACGCAGATCGGCGACCAGGGACTGACCCTGGGCCGTACCGCCGCCATCCTCGCCGGGCTGCCGACCACCGTGCCCGGCTTCTCCGTCGACCGGATGTGCGCGGGCGCGATGACGGCGGTGACGACCACGGCCGGCGGTATCGCCTTCGGCGCGTACGACGTGGTGGTGGCCGGCGGTGTCGAGCACATGGGGCGGCACCCGATGGGCGAGGGGGTCGACCCCAACCCGCGGTTCGTCTCCGAGAAGCTGGTGGACGAGTCCGCGATGTTCATGGGCATGACCGCGGAGAATCTGCACGACCGCTTCCCGCGGCTCACCCGGCGGCGCGCCGACGAGTTCGCCGTGCGCAGCCAGGAGAAGGCCGCCAAGGCGTACGCGAACGGTCTGATCCAGCGCGACCTGGTGCCGATCGCGGTCCGCCGTACCGCCGCGTCCGAGGCCGGCTCCGGCGGGGAGGCCGGCTGGGGCCTGGCGACCGCCGACGAGCCGATGCGGCCGGGCACCACGATGGAGCAGCTCGCCGGGCTCAAGACGCCCTTCCGCCCGCACGGCCGGGTCACCGCGGGCAACGCGGCCGGCCTCAACGACGGCGCCACCGCCTCCCTGCTGGCCGCCGAGGACGTGGCCGAGGAACTGGGCCTGCCGGTCAGGATGCGCCTGGTCTCCTACGCCTTCGCCGGTGTCGAGCCGGAGGTGATGGGCATCGGCCCGATCCCGGCCACCGAGAAGGCGCTCGCCAAAGCGGGCCTGGGCATCGGTGACATCGGCCTGTTCGAGATCAACGAGGCGTTCGCCGTCCAGGTGCTGTCCCTGCTGGACCACTACGGCATCGCCGACGACGACCCGCGGGTCAACCAGTACGGCGGCGCCATCGCCTACGGCCACCCGCTGGCCTCCTCCGGGGTGCGGCTGATGACCCAGCTGGCCCGGCAGTTCGAGGACCACCCGCAGGTGCGCTACGGCATCACCACCATGTGCGTCGGCTTCGGCATGGGCGGCACGGTCGTCTGGGAGAACCCGCACTGGAGCGGGGCGAGCACCGAGCCGGCCACCCGGCACAGCGACGGAGGCACCAAGTGAGCACCGCGGAACTGCTGAAGCGCGCGGCCGGGCTGTTCCCCGGCGAGGTCGTCACCAGCGCGCTGGTACGCCATCTGGACCTGCCGGGCGCTGGCCGCTTCGCCCTGATCACCCTGGACAACGGCCTGGACCACACCAAGCCGACCACCTTCGGCCCCCAGTCGCTGGCCGGGCTCGACGCCGCCGTCGACCAGGTGGAGAAAGAGGCCGCGGCCGGCGAGATCACCGGTGTCGGCATCACCGGCAAACCGTTCATCTTCGCGGTGGGCGCCGACCTCAAGGGCATGGAGAAGCTCAAGGAGCACCAGGACGCGCTGGCCATCGGCAAGGGCGGCCACGACGTCTTCAAGCGGCTGCGGTCACTGGCGGTGCCGACCTTCGCCTACTACAACGGCGCCGCGATGGGCGGCGGTGTCGAGATCGGCCTGCACTGCTCCTACCGCACGGTCTCCTCGTCCGTACCGGCCTTCTCGCTGCCCGAGGTCTTCCTCGGCCTGGTGCCCGGCTGGGGCGGCTGCACCCTGCTGCCCAACCTGATCGGCGCCGACCGCGCGGTCACCGTCATCATCGAGAACTCGCTCAACCAGAACCGGCAGCTGAAGGGCGCCCAGGCCCACGAACTCGGCATCGCCGACGCGCTGTTCGAGGCCGCCGACTTCCTGGAGCAGTCGCTGGCCTGGACCGCGGCCGTCCTCAAGGGCGAGATCGAGGTGATCCGCCCGGAGGTGGAGCGCGGCGAGGCCTGGGACCGGGCGGTGGCCCGAGGCCGCCTGATCGCCGACGGCAAGGTGCACGGCGCGGCTCCCGCCGCCTACCGCGCGCTGGACATCATCGCCGCCGCCAAGGACGTCGACCTCAGCCGGGGACTGGACGCCGACCCGCTCTTCGATCTGGAGAACGCGGCGCTGGCCGACCTCGTCATGGGCGGCGAGATGCGCAGCGGCGTCTACGCCTTCAACCTGGTGCAGAAGCGCGGCAAGCGCCCGGCCGGGGCGCCGGAGGCCTCGCTGGCCCGCCCGGTGTCCAAGGTCGGCGTGGTCGGCGCGGGTCTGATGGCCTCGCAGCTGGCGCTGCTGTTCGCCCGCCGGCTGGAGGTGCCGGTGGTGCTCACCGACATCGACCAGGCGCGGATCGACAAGGGCGTCGGCTACGTCCACGGCGAGATCGACAAGCTGCTCGCCAAGGGCCGGGTCGGCCAGGACCAGGCCAACCGGCTCAAGGCGCTGGTCACCGGCCACCTGGACAAGGCCACCGCGTTCGGTGACGCGGACTTCGTGATCGAGGCGGTCTTCGAGGAACTGGGCGTCAAGCAGCAGGTCTTCGCCGAGCTGGAGGCGGTGGTGCGCCCGGACACGATCCTGGCCACCAACACCTCCTCGCTGTCGGTCTCCGAGATGGCCGGGAAGCTGGAGCACCCGGAGCGGGTGGTCGGCTTCCACTTCTTCAACCCGGTCGCGGTGCTGCCGCTGCTGGAGATCGTCCGCGGCAGCGGCACCGACGACGCGTCGCTGGCCACCGCCTTCGCGGTCGCCAAGAAGCTGAAGAAGACCGCGGTGCTGGTCAAGGACGCCCCGGCGTTCGTGGTCAACCGGGTGCTGACCCGCTTCATGGGCGAGATCCAGAACATCATCGACGAGGGCACCCCGGTCCCGGTCGCGGAGAAGGCGATCGAGCCGCTGGGCCTGCCGATGTCCCCGCTGGTGCTGCTGGAGCTGGTCGGCCCGGCCATCGGGCTGCATGTGTCGCAGACCCTGCACGGCGCCTTCCCCGACCGGTTCACCGTCTCGGAGAATCTGGCCGCGGTCGTCAAGGCGGGCAAGCGCGGCTTCTACGTGTACGACTCCGGCACGCCGGAGCTGGACCCGGAGGTGGCGGCGCTGCTGAAGCAGGGCGACCGGGTGCTCACCGAGGAGCAGGTACGGGCCAGGGTGCTGGCGGCGGTGGCCCAGGAGATCGGCCTGATGCTGGACGAGGGCGTCGTGGCCGAGGCGCAGGACATCGACCTGTGCCTGATCACCGGCGCGGGCTGGCCCTTCCACCTCGGCGGCATCACGCCCTATCTGGACCGCGAGGGCGTCTCCGAGCGCGTCAACGGCAAGCGTTTCCTGGCACCGGGCGTGGCGAGCGTGCCCGTCTAGCTCCCCCGCTCGCCCTCCGTCCCCGGACATGGGTGTGGCCCCGGCGCACGCGCCGGGGCCACACCCATGTCAGTCGCCGGGGTCAGCCGCTCGTCGTGGACGTGTCGGAGGGGCTGGCGGACGGGGAGGCCGAGGGAGAGGCGGACGGGCTGGCGGAGGGAGAGGCGGTCGGCTTCAGCTGGATCGCGATCACCCGCCTGGCCTCGGCCAGGACCATGCTGTGCAGCTTCTGCGGGGTCAGCGTGGACGTCACGTCCTTGAGCGTGGTGTCGTTGATCTGCACCACCGGGACGTCACCGAAGCCGCTGGCGGCGTAGTCGGCCTGCGACTTCTTCGCCCAGCCGAGGTGGTCCTTCTGCTCCAGGCAGGGGTCGAACTTGCCCATCGGGATCTTGTGGGCCTTCACGGCCAGCTTCTTGAGCACGCTCACCTTGGCCAGGCTGTCGTCCTGCGGGTCCGGCTGGTGCTTGAAGACCTGGTCGACGAACTGGGTGAAGCGCCCCTGGTCCTGCGCGCAGGCCGCCGCGTTGGCCGCCAGCAGCGAGCCGTCGCCGCCGTACTTCTGGTCGGAGGCGGTGACCAGGCGGTAGTGGATCTGCATCTGACCGGTGGTCAGCAGCTGGTTCAGCACCGGCTGGTACTCGGCGGCGAAGGCCTTGGACACCGGGCTGCGCAGATCCTCGTAGATGGTCACGGTCACCGGGACCGACGGGCGGACCGGCATGTTGAGGTTGCCGCCGCCGCTGACGGTGGGGGTCGGCGAGTCGGTCGGGCCGGCCGTGCCGGTGGGCACGATCGCCGGACCGACCTCGCCGGCCGGCGCGCTCACCTTGTCGTCCTTGCCGGCCCGGACGTGCGCGCCGATCACCGCGGAGATGCCGAACACCACGGCCATCGCCACCACGCCGAACGCGTACGGCCGCAGCCGCCTTATCCGGCTGCCGCGCTTCTTCTTGCCAGGGACCGCCGTACCGTCCTGGTTGTCGGGTCCCTTGGACTCCGTCATGACTACGCCACCTCGATCATCCCGCACTGCTCTCCGCGCATTTCTACCACCGGTCCCGCCCGTTCCACGAAGCCGGGCCCCGGGCGTACATCACGGCGCCGTCCACCACGGCCACCCGACGGTACCGGTCGAGCAGCAGCCGGCGCAGCGTGGGCGTACGGTCCGTCGCGTACGGGGCGCCCCGGGAGTCGTCCACCACCAGGGACGGCGGGTGCGCGGCGAACTCGGCGCGGAAGATCCGCCAGGCCCCGGGGACGGCGTACCGCTCCCCCACCCGCACGCCGCGCCGGCCGCCGCTGAAGTTGGTGAGGAAGCCGGCCGTCAGGAAGCGGCTCGACGGGGTGCGGTCGGCCAGCCAGTAGTCCTCGGGGTGCATGCCCCACACCAGGACCGGCTGCCGGGGGTCCGTGTGGGCCCGTACGGCGGAGGCGACGGTGCGGGCGTGGTCGAGTTCGGGCCGCGGCGCGGTCAGACCCCAGCTGACGAAGGCGGCGCAGGTCAGCACCGTCCAGGCGGTCACCGCCGGCCAGCAGCGCGGCAGCCGCCGTGCCGCCGCCACCCCGGTCAGCACCAGCGGCGGCACGAGCTGCAGGAAGTAGTGGCCGTAGAACTGGAACCCGGTGGCCACCGCGGCCGTCGAGGCGCCGAGCCACAGCCACAGATCGGCCGGGACCGCGGCCGGCCACAGCACCAGCCCGGCGCAGGCCACCACCAGCAGGCCGCCGGCCGCCACCCCGAGCAGGGTCAGGCTCGCGTAGGCCCGGGCCAGCGCGATCAGCCAGGCCCCGCTCGGTGAGGCGTAGGCGGCGGAGCCGGTCAGCGTCCAGAACACGAAGCGGCCGGGCCCGGAGGCCGCCGCGACGAGCGCGACCGGCACCGCGAAGCCGCCGGCGACCCGCAGCAGGGCCCAGCAGCGGGGCGCCAGCGGCCCGCGCGCCGCCACGGGCACCTCCTGCGCGGCGGCGGGTACGGCGAGCCCGTCCGGCCCTGGCCACGGCTCGCCGTCCAGTGCCGGACCGGAGCGGAAGGCGGCCGCCCGCTGATCGGGCTTCGCGCCCCGGCGGCCGGGCGACGGCGCCCGGCGGCCGAACCCGGCGCCGGGCGCGCGCCAGGCCAGCCAGAGCACCGGGACCAGCGCCGCCAGCCCGGTCTGCTTGGTGAGCGCGGCGACCGCCAGCGCGGCGCCCGCCCAGCCGAAGCGGGTCCGGTCGGCGCACCACAGGGCGGCCACCGTCCACGGCAGTATGAAGACCTCGAAGCTGGCGGCCTGGGTGTCCTCCGGGGCCAGGCCCACCGAGAGCAGCGCCACGCCGAAGCCGGCCGCCAGCCCCGGGCGGTCGCCCCAGCGGCGGCGGGCCAGCGAGGCGGTCAGCAGCGCGGTGGCCAGATGGGCCAGGAGCGCGGCGGTCCGCAGCGGCCACAGCGAGGTGTCGCCGAAGGCGGCGAACGCACCTTCGTAGAGCCAGGGCAGCAGCGGCGGCTTGCGGTCCACCACCGTCTGGTAGACGACCCCGCCGTGAGCCAGCAGCCGGGCCTGGATGGCCAGGAAGCCCTCGTCGGGGTTCCACACCGGGCGCAGGAAGGAGGGCAGGTGCACCAGCGCCGTCACCGCCGCCAGCGCCGGTGCCAGGCCCAGCCAGAAACGGAGCCGGCTGACCGGGGCGAGCGCGACCGGCGCGGTGCCGCCCTCCTCCGGCAGTGCCGCCGAGGTCACCGGCCGGGGCCCAGGCCCAGCCTGCTGTGCGAGCGGCCGTAGCCGAAGTAGACGGCCAGGCCCAGCAGCATCCAGACCGCGAACCGGAGCCAGGTCTCGACGCTCAGATTGAGCATCAGCCACAGCGAGGCGCACACCGACAGGACCGGCAGCACCGGCACCCAGGGCGCCCGGAAGGCGCGGGGCAGATCCGGCCGGGTGCGGCGCAGGACGACGACGCCGACGGCGACCACGACGAACGCGAAGAGGGTGCCGATGTTCACCATCTCCTCCAGCGCGCCGACCGAGAAGAACCCGGAGATCGCCGCCACGACCACACCCAGCAGCACCGTGGTCCGGTACGGCGTGCCGAACTTCGGGTGCACCTGCGAGAAGGCCCGCGGCAGCAGCCCGTCGCGGCTCATCGCGAAGAACACCCTGGTCTGGCCGAGCAGCAGGATCATCACCACCGAGGTGAGGCCGACCGCGGCGCCGAAGCTGATCAGCCCGGACCAGAACGGGGCGCCGACGGACTTGAAGGCCGAGGCGAGCGGGGCGGCGGTGTCCAGCCGGGAGTATTTCTGCATCCCGGTGACCACCAGCGAGACCGCCACGTACAGCACGGTGCACACCACCAGCGAGCCGATGATGCCGCGCGGCATGTCCCGCTGCGGGTTGCGGGTCTCCTCGGCGGCGGTGGCCACGATGTCGAAGCCGATGAAGGCGAAGAAGACCACCGCGGCGGCCGAGAAGACGCCCATCACCCCGAACGACGTCGGTGTGAAACCGAACAGCACCTGCACCAGGGGCGCGTGCAGGTGCGAGCCGCCGCCCGGATTGGGCCGGGACGGCGGCAGGAACGGGTGGTAGTTGCTGCCGGTGATGAAGAACAGCCCGGCGAAGATGACGACCAGCACCACGGTGACCTTGACGGCCACCACCACTCCGGTGACCCGCGCGGACAGCTTCATGCCGGCCATCACCACGCCGGTGAGCACCAGCACCAGCCCGGCGGCCAGGATGTCGAAGCCGAAGTGCCCGCCGCGGTGACTCAGCCGGGCGGGCACGTCGATGCCGAAGTGCGAGAGCAGCTCGGCCACGTAACCGGACCAGCCGCCGGACACCACGCCCGCGCCGAGGGCGAGTTCGAGCACCAGGTCCCAGCCGATGATCCAGGCGGGCAGCTCTCCGATGGAGGCGTAGCCGAAGGTGTAGGCGGAGCCGGCCACCGGCACGGTGGAGGCGAACTCTGCGTAGCACAGCGCCGCCAGCCCGCAGACGACCGCGGAGGCGATGAAGGCGAGCGCGACGGCCGGGCCGGCGTACTGCTTGGCGACGGCGCCGGTGACCACGAAGATGCCGGTGCCGACGATGACGCCGACGCCGTAGACCACCAGGTCCACCGTGGACAGCGACTTGCGCAGCCCGTGCTCGGGGTCCTCGGTGTCCGCGATGGACTGCTCGATGCTCTTGGTGCGGAACAGGCCGCGCGACGGCGGCGCCGTCCATTCCTCGTGTCTGTCGTCTTCGTGTGTGTCGACGTCCACCATGGGGGCACCTCCGGATCGCTGCGCCGACTCCGGTTTCGAGGCGGCAGTCGTTACTCCACTCCGGTGGGTCGCCTCACCCGTCCAGGCGCGCCTACGCGTACGCCTCAGGCGAAAGGGGTCCACCCGTTCGGGTGGACCCCTTCTGCGCCGTGCTGACGCCCGGCCGTTCACATCGATGGAGCGCTCGGCCGGCTCGGCGCTCGGTCGATTCGGCGCTCGGTCGATTCAGCGCTCGGCAGGCTCGGTGCTCAGTCGCGGGTGCTCTCCGCGGCGGAGTCGCTGCGCCCGGTGCCGTCGGCGGGTTCGGCCGCTTCCGCGGTCTGCCCGGGGACGGCGGGGACCGGGGTCACCGCGCCGGCCAGCGGTCCCGCCTCGTCGACGAACCGGCCGTCGATGGTGGCGACCACGCCGGTCACCTGGCGGGCGATGTCCGGGGCGGTCAGGCCGATGCCGGCCATCACGTCCTTGCGGGAGCCGTGCCCGAGGAATTCCGGCGGGATGCCGAAGTCCCGCAGGGGTACGTCCACTTCGGCGTCGCGCAGCGCCTGGGCGATGCCGGCGCCGACACCGCCGACCCGGCTGTTGTCCTCCACCGTGACCACCACGCGGTGCCGGGCGGCCAGCCCGGGCAGCTCCGGGTCGACCGGCTTGACCCAGCGGGGGTCCACCACGGTGCTGGTGATGCCCTGGGCGTCCAGCAGGCCGGCGATCTCCAGGCACATCGGGGCCAGCGCGCCGACCGAGACCAGCAGGACGTCGGGGCGGTCGGTGCCGGCGGCGGGCGCGCGCAGCACGTCCATGCCGCCGATCCGGCCGAGCGCGGCGACGGCGGGGCCGACCGCGCCCTTGGAGTAGCGCACCACGGTCGGCGCGTCCTCGACCGCCACCGCCTCGCGCAGCTGGGCGCGCACCTGGTCGGCGTCGCGCGGGGCGGCGATCCGCAGCCCGGGGACGACCTGGAGGATGGACATGTCCCACATGCCGTTGTGCGAGGCGCCGTCGCTGCCGGTGACGCCAGCCCGGTCCAGTACGAAGGTGACGCCGCACTTGTGCAGGGCGACATCCATCAGCACCTGGTCGAAGGCCCGGTTGAGGAAGGTCGCGTAGACCGCCACCACCGGGTGCAGACCGCCGGTGGCCAGGCCCGCCGCCGAGGTGGCGGCATGCTGCTCGGCGATGCCGACGTCGAAGACCCGGTGCGGGAAGGCCGCGGCGAACTTGGTGAGGCCGACCGGGTGCAGCATGGCGGCGGTGATGGCCACGATGTCGGCGCGTTCCTTGCCGAGTTCGAGCATCTCGTCGCCGAAGACCGAGGTCCAGTCGGCGCCGGCCGCGGCGATGGGCAGGCCGGTGTCGGGGTGGATCGGGCCGATGCCGTGGAAGCGGTCGGTCTCGTCGCGCTCGGCGGGGCGGTAGCCGCGGCCCTTCTCGGTGATGCAGTGCACGATGACCGGGCCGCGGAAGCGCTTGGCGCGCTGCAGGGCGGACTCGACCGCCTCGATGTCGTGGCCGTCGATCGGGCCGAGGTACTTCAGGCCCAGGTCCTCGAACATGCCCTGCGGGGTGATGAAGTCCTTCAGGCCCTTCTTGGCGCCGTGCAGCGTCTCGTAGAGCGGCCGGCCGATCAGCGGGGTGCGCTCCAGCACTTCGCGGGTGCGGGCCAGGAACTGCTCGTAGCCGTCGGTGGTGCGCAAGGTGGCCAGGTGGTTGGCCAGGCCGCCGATGGTCGGGGAGTACGACCATTCGTTGTCGTTGACCACGATGACCAGCGGCCGGTCCTTGGCGGCGGCGATGTTGTTCAGCGCCTCCCAGGCCATGCCGCCGGTGAGCGCGCCGTCGCCGATCACGGCGGCCACGTGGTCGTCGCGGCCGAGCAGCTCATTGGCCTTGGCCAGGCCGTCGGCCCAGCCGAGCACGGTGGAGGCGTGGCTGTTCTCGATCACGTCGTGCTCGGACTCGGCGCGCGAGGGGTAGCCGGACAGGCCGCCCTTGCTCTTGAGCCCGGTGAAGTCCTGACGGCCGGTGAGCAGCTTGTGCACATAGGCCTGGTGCCCGGTGTCGAACAGCACGCGGTCCTTCGGCGAGTGGAACACCCGGTGCAGTGCGATGGTCAGTTCGACCACGCCGAGGTTGGGGCCGAGGTGCCCGCCGGTCTTGGACACCGCGTCGACGAGGAAGGCCCGGATCTCCCCGGCCAGTTCCACCAGCTCGGGCTGGCCGAGCCGGTCGAGGTCACGGGGTCCGTTGATACGGGTCAGCACTGCCACCCGTTCCTCCTTGCGTCGCGTCCGCCGGTGCCTTCGGCCGGTCCGGCTTTCGGACGAGTCTAATGTTCCGCTTAGCGGCTCGTCGGCCGACCCGTGCGATGAATGTCACGAGTGGGCCTGATGGCCCCTGTTCGAGCGTATGTACGAAACCGCCGGGCGGTCCTGGAAGTCCAGGTCCGCCCGGCGGTCCGGGTGGGTGCCGATGATGCCGGTGGTGCGCGGTGCGGGTCCCGTCCGGAATACCGGCGGGGCCGCCGTTCGGGTTACGCCCGGCCCGAGGTCTTCTGGGTCTGGCGGGACACCGAGTCGATGACCACCGCGGCCAGCAGCACCGCGCCGGTGATCATGTACTGGATGGAGGTGTTCATGTTGAGCAGGTCCAGACCGGTCTGGATGGACTGGATGACCAGCATGCCCAGCAGCGCGGACCAGACGTTGCCGCGACCGCCGAACAGGCTGGTGCCGCCGATGACGGCCGCCGCGATGGCGAGCATCAGCAGGTTGCCCTGTCCGGCCTGCAGGGTCGCGGTGTAGGTCTGGCCGGCCAGGAACAGGCCGCCCAGCGCCGCGAAGCCGCCGGAGATGGCGAAGACCGCGATCCGGACCATGGCCACGTTGATACCGGCGCGGCGGGCGGCCTCGATGCCGCCGCCGACCGCGAAGACCTTGCGGCCGAAGGTGGTACGGCGCAGCACGAAGTCGCAGATGACCAGCGCGACCAGGAAGATCACCAGCGCGTTGGGCACACCGGTGGACTTGTTGAGCACGTACGCGGCCACGTAGGAGACCACCGCGAGCGCGACGACGCGCAGGATGATCTCACTGGTGGGACGGAACGGGACGCCGGCCTTGCGGCGGCGGACCTGCTCGACCAGCGAGCTGGCGAGCAGGGCGAGGACGCCGACCGTCGCCAGCACATAGGCGCCGGCGATCGACTGGTTCATGAAGTACGACCGCTGGCCCAGCAGGTGCATGGGGCCGGTGTCCTGGATCGAGAGGCTGCCGGTCGAGCCGAGCAGCCACAGCATCAGGCCGTTCCAGCCCAGGTTGCCCGCCAGGGTGACGACGAACGCCGGTACGCCGATCTTGGCGAAGAAGAAGCCGTGGATGGCGCCGATCCCGATACCGGTCAGCACGGTCAGCAGCACCGCCAGCCAGGGATTCATCCCGTGCGTGGTGGCGAAGATCGCGAAGATGGCGGCCGACAGACCACTGACCGAGGCGACCGACAGGTCGATCTCGCCCAGCAGCAGCACGAAGACCAGGCCGATGGCTATCATGCCGGTGGCCGCCAGGAAGTAACTGACGTTCACCAGGTTGTTCGAGCTCAGGAACAGGCTGTCCTTCACCTGGAAGATCGTCCAGATGATGATCAGGCCGACGACGACCGGCAGCGAGCCGAGTTCACCGCCCTTGAGCTTGCGCTTGAACTCGGTGAGGTAGCCCTTGAAGCCCTCTTCGCGTATCAGCAGCCGGGGGTCGATGGCCTGTACCGCGGGCGGCGGCATCTCTTCGGCCTGCGTCGACGTGTCCAGGGTGCCCTTGTCGCTGCTCACTTGGCCGCCTCCGCGTTGCGCGCCTGCCGACGGGTCACGGCATTGTCCGTGGCACCGGTGATCGCGGCGATGATCTCTTCGTTCGTGGTGCCCTTCACGTCGAAGGAACCGTTGTTCTTGCCCAGCCGCAGTACGTGGACGGTGTCCGCGACCGCGTTGACGTCGGCCATGTTGTGGCTGATGAGGATCACCCCGAGACCCCGCTCGCGCAGCCGCTCGACCAGGTCGAGGACCTGGGCGGTCTGCTCGACGCCGAGGGCGGCGGTGGGCTCGTCGAGGATGACGACCTTGGGCTCACCGATCAGGGCGCGGGCGATGGCCACCACCTGGCGCTGACCACCGGAGAGGCTGGCGATCGGTATCCGCACACTGGGGATGCGGATCGAGAGGGTGCTGAGGAGTTCGCGGGCGCGCTTTTCCATCGTGACCTCGTCGAGGCTGCCGAAGCGGAGCAGCTCCCGTCCGAGGTAGAGGTTTCCCACCACGTCCAGGTTGTCGCACAGGGCGAGGTCCTGGTAGACGGTGGCGATACCGAGGTGCTGGGCGTCCTGCGGCCGGTTGATCGTGACCGGCCGGCCCTCCCACTCGATGACGCCTTCATCGATGGGGTGGACGCCGGCAATGGTCTTGACCAGCGTCGACTTGCCGGCACCGTTGTCACCCACCAGGGCGACGACCTCTCCGGACTGAACCTCCAACTCGACTTCGGTGAGGGCTTGGACCGCACCGAATCGCTTGGAGACTCCGCGCAACGCCAGCACGGGCGTAGCGGACACGTGAACCATCTCCTTCGCCGCCTGACCGGCGGGGATGCCGCGTGCTGGATACAGCCGCGGAGGGAGTGCCAGAAGCACAGGATTACAAGTGAACGGGGAACGGGGAAGGGGTAATCCCGTTCCCCTGTACCGCGATCCCCCGACGTAAGCGTTTCCGTCCGGCACCCCGCCTCGCAGCGGGGTGGTTTGGTTGAGGCGAGGTGCCGGACAGGCTTATTTCGGGAGGGTGTTGCTACCGAAGACTACGACTACGAGATACCCGCGGCCTTGCAGGCCGACGCGAACTCGGCGGTGCACAGCTGGCTGGTGGTGTACAGACCGTCGGCGATGACCGTGCTCTTGATGTTCGCCTTGGTGACCGAGGTGGCGCCGATGAGCAGGGCCGGGACGGTCTGGCCGGAGAGGCTGGTGGCCGTGGTGGTGGCGACGGACTTGAAGTCCTTGCCCTGCAGCAGGTCCACCGCGATCTCGGCGGTGGCGTCCGCCTCGGGCTTGTAGGCCTTGTAGATCGTGCTGGTCTGGGTGCCGACCAGGATCCGCTGCAGACCCGCGAGTTCGGCGTCCTGTCCGGTCAGCGGCACCTTGATGCCCGCGCCCTTCAGTGCGGTGGCGATACCACCGGCCATACCGTCATTGGCGGAGTAGACGCCCTTGATGTTGGCCTTGCCGAGCTGGGTGATCGCCGCGGTGACCTTCTGGTTGGCGACGGTGTCCTTCCACAGACCGCTCTGCTCGTAGGCGATGTCCACCTTGCCGTCGAGGATCTTGTGGGCACCGGCCTTGAACTGGGCGGCGTTCGGGTCGGCCGGGTCGCCGTCGATCATGACGATCTTCGACTTCGGGGTGGCGGCGGGGCCCATCGCGTCCAGCAGCGCCTGGCCCTGCAGCTCGCCGACCTTCTCGTTGTCGTAGCTGACGTAGGCGGAGATGGGGCCCTCGGCGAGGCGGTCGTAGGCGACGACCTTGATGCCGGCGGCGACCGCGGCCTCGACGGAGGACTTGATGCCGACCGAGTCCTGCGGGTCGAGGATGAGGACCTTGACGCCCTTGGTGATCATGGTGTTGACCTGCTGCGCCTGCTTGGCGGGGTCAGCGGCGGCGTTGTCGTAGCTGACCGTGCAGTCAGGACAAAGCTCCTTGATCTTCGCCTCGATCAGCGGCTTGTCGAACTTCTCGTAGCGCGTGGTCGCGTTCTCGGGCAGCAGCAGGCCGATGGACTTGGCCGAGGCGCCGCTGCTGCTACTGCTGGCGCTGGCGCTGCTCGACCCCTTGCTGTCACCCGCCTTGCCGCATGCGGCCATGGTGAGCGCGATCGAAACGGCTACCGTTCCGACAGCGAAGCGACGCGTCATTGCGTTCATGTGAGGTTGCCTCCCTGACAGGGCCGCAACACCGCGGCCGAGGTGCTCGTGAGTCAACTCCGGCTGACACCGTGTCGTCAAGAAGTAAACACTTAACGAGATGGCAACGGCGCGTTTCGTTAGCAGTGTGAACGCTCAGTTATGCTGAAAAGGCGGGCTCATCAACCGCAGCATTTCCGTCCAAAAGTGTTGAATCGCCCATCTCGCTCAACACCAGGGCAAGTGCCCCCAGAACCTCCGCGCGAGCGCCGAGCGCCCCGGGCATCACCGACAGCCGCTGGGCCGCGCTGGGGATGGCGTAGCGCGACACGGACTCCCTTATCGGGCCGAGCACCAGCTCCCCCGCCTCGGCCAGATCGCCGCCCAGCACGATCCTGCTGGGGTTCAAGATGTTGCAGAGGCTGGCGACACCCATGCCGATGTGACGTCCGACATCCCCGATCACCCGGCGGCACCCCGGATCGCCCTCACGGGCCAGCTGCACCATCTTCGGCACGGTCAGTCCGTCGCCGTGGCTGCCCCTGAGCAGTTCGAGCACATAGCGCGCGGCGGTGAAGGTTTCCAGACAGCCGCGATTGCCGCAGCGGCAGACCGGACCGGACTCGTCGAGCGTGATGTGGCCGATCTCACCCGCGGTGCCGCCCGGTCCGCGGTAGATCCGGCCGTCTATCACCAGGCCGGCGCCGACACCGCTGGCCACCTTGATGTACGCCAGGTCCTTGACCCCGCGGCCGCCGCCCCACACCAGCTCGCCGAGCGCGCCGAGGTTGGCGTCGTTGTCCACCTGGACCGGGACGCCCAGCCGGTCGGTGAGCTCCTGGCGGGGGTTGATGCCGCTCCAGCCGGGCAGGATCGCGGTCGAGCCGAGGGTCCCGGACTCCACGTCGATCGGGCCCGGCACACCGAGTCCGACCCCCAGCACCTTCTCCGGGCTGATGCCGGTGGACTCCACCAGCCGGGCAACGAGTTGCTCGGCCCGGTCGAAGCCCTGCGACGCGGAGGCGTCCACGTCGATCGGCTCGGACTGCTCGGCCAGCACCTGGTGGGCCAGATTGCCGACCGCGACCCGCAGGTGCGAGTGGCCGAAATCGACTCCCACCACGATCCCGGCGTCCCCGGACAGCGACACGCTGCGCGCCCGCCGACCCCCTGAGGAGGTCGGCGTGACCTGCACCGTTCCGTTGTCCCGCAGTTCCCGGACGATGTTGGACACCGTTGCGGCCGACAGCCCCGTGCTCCGGGCGATCTCGGCCTGGGTCAGCGAACCGGCGAGCCGTACGGCGCGCACGACGCGTTCCAGGTTGGCCCGGTGCAGTGATGACTGCGATCCCGGAGTCTCCACGACATCCACTCCTGCCCGGCAGTCGGAGCGCCTCCGGCTGCCCGCACGGACGGCACCACACCGGCATCACACCAGCGAGACCCCGTCGTCTACAACATGTGAACTCTAAGTTGAGTGTTTGGGGTGATGTCCCGTCAAGGGGGAGAACCACACCGTTATGCGAAACGACCGGGAACGCCGAGCAGCGGCTCCGCGGGTGCGCGGAGCCGCTCGGGCCGGCCCGGTGACTGCCCCGGGTGCGGCTGCGCGGTCTACTTCAAGGTGCCCGCCGTGAGGCCGGCCTGAACCTGCCGCTGGAAGGAGAGGTACACCACCAGCACCGGCAGCATGGCGATCACCATGCCGGCGAAGAGCGCCGGGTAGTCGCCGGAGTAGCCCTGCGACAGCGCCAGGTTCACCAGGCCCTGGGCCAGCATGGAGTGGTCCTTGTCGGTGCTGCTCTGCTGCTGCATGAGGGTGACCGGCAGGATGTACTGGTTCCACTGGCCGAGCACGTTGAAGATGCCGACGCTCAGCAGCCCGGGCTTGGCCATCGGCAGCATGATCTGGAAGAACGTCCGGGTGTGCGAGGCCCCGTCCAGCACCGCCGCCTCGTGCACCGCGGTCGGCAGCGTCTTGAAGAACGAGTGCATGAAGAAGGTGGTGAACGGCAGCGAGTAGGCGATGTACACCAGGATCAGGCCCTGGTAGGTGTTCAGCATGTGCAGGTTCTTCACCATGAAGAACAGCGGCACCAGGGCGAGGAAGTACGGGAACATCGCGCCGCTGACGAACAGGTAGTAGAAGAACCTGTTGCCGGGGAACTCGTACCGGGCCAGCACATAGGCGACCATCGCGCCGAGCAGCATGGTCAGCGGCACCGAGAAGATCATCACGATCACGGTGTTCAGGAAGAAGTCGCCGATGCCCTTGTCCCAGGCCCGGCCGAAGGCGCCGAAGCTCCAGTGCGAGGGCCAGGACCAGGCGCTGGCGCCGATCTCGGCGTTGTTCTTGAACGCGCTGAGGATGATCCAGCCCAGCGGCAGGACGATCATGATCGCCCACAGCGCCAGGAAGCCGTGCGAGAAGACGTTCAGCACCCGGCCGCCGGCCCCGTCGTAACCTTCGCCGTCGGTCGTCTTCCGCTTGCGGAGATCACCCGGGACGGGGACCTGGTCGATCAGACCGGCCTGCGACTCGGTGATGGGTGAGGTCATGGTGCTTTCCCCGCTCAGAACTCGATACGGTCGCGCCGGGAGGCCCGGAGCGTGACGGCGGATACGATCAAGGTCACCAGCATGATGATCACGCCTTGTGCGCAGGCGTAGCCGCTCTTGCCGAAGAACTGGAAGTTGCGCATCAGATAGGTGGCCATCACCTCGCTGTGGTGGTCGGGGCCGCCGCCGTAGCCGGTGCCCGGGGTCAGACCCGAGACCAGGGCGAAGAAGTCCATGGCGAAGATCGAGATGTACACCCACGAGGTCTGCACGCTGTCCCACAGCAACGGCAGCGTCACCTTGAAGAAGGTCTGCGAGCGCCCGGCGCCGTCCAGCAGCGCGGCCTCGTAGATGTCCTTGGGGATGGACTGCATGGCGGCGGAGAACAGCACCAGGTAGAAGCCGACGCCGGCCCAGATCTGGATGGCCAGCAGGCACCAGAGCACCAGCTTGGGGTCGTTGAGCCACTCGATCGGGTTGTTGGCGTCCTCCAGGTGCACCTTGACCAGGACGCCGTTGAGCAGACCCGAGGAGTCGCTGCGGTAGACCGCGCCGAACAGCACGATCAGGATGGCGACCGACAGCACCTGCGGGAAGAAGTAGACGATCTTGTAGAAGCCGGCTCCGCGCACGCCCTCGACGCCGCCAGCCCGCTCACGGCCGCCCACGTTCACCATGAAGGCGAAGAAGAGCGCCAGCAGGATGGTGATTATCGGCAGGAAGATCAGCAGCAGGATGTTGTGCCACAGCGCGGTTCTGAACACGCCGTCGTGGAACAGCGCCGTGTAGTTGTCGAACCCGATGAACTTGAAGCTCTGGGACTCGCCCTTCCAGTCCGTCATCGAATATCCGAAGGTCTGGAGATACGGCCAGATCACGAAGACGATGTACAGGACGAGCGGAACGATGAGGAAACCCACAATAAAGGGGTATTTGCGATGCTGCATGGATCCTGCTCCTGATCGAGGGGCTGCGCCGCCGCGGGGACCGGAACACCTCCGGCCCCCGCGGCTCGCACGACGTCGTTAGGTCAGGCCTTCTTTTCCTTCGACGCGGCCGCCTTGGCCTTGGCGATCCACTGGGTGGGGGTGGAGCGCTTCGCCATCAGCTCGGCGGTGGCACCCTGCAGCGCGACGTCGAACACGCTGTTGGTGTTGGGGTAGTTGAAGTTGAACGTGTTGTTGCCGGCAGCGTCGATCGCCACCACGGTGGAGGCGGTGCCCGGACGCAGCTTGACGTCGGAGCCGACACCGTTCTGCAGCACGGTGAGCGAGTTGGCTGCGGCGGCGAACCGGCCGGAGCCCTCCTTGGTCAGCATCATGCGCAGGAACTCAAGGCCGCCGGCCTTGTTCTTGGCCTTCTCCGGCACGATGAACGGCTCACCGGCGCCCGCCCGGATGGACTCCCACGGCAGCTTGTCGCCGTCGAGCGAGGGCATCGGCAGGAACTTCATGTCGAAGTCGGCCGGGGTGGCCTTCATCTGCTCGTTCTCCAGCCAGGAGCCGCACGGGATGAAGGCGGCCTTGTACTGGTTCCACGCGGTCTGCGACTCGATGTGGGTCAGACCGTTGGTGCCGGGGAGCAGGTAGTTGTTGGACACGATCTGGTAGGCGGCCTCGACGGCGTTCTTGATCGCCGGCTCGTCCCAGACCGTCGGGTCCATCGCGTCGACACGCTTCTGGATGTCCAGACCGCCGTTCTTGGCGGCCAGGTCCAGGATCGGCGTGTTCATGTAGTACGGGTACTTGCCCTGGTAGCAGAACGGCGCGATGCCGGCCTTCTTGATCTCGCCGCAGAGCGAGATGAAGTCCTTCCAGGTCTTCGGCGGGGTCCAGCCGTGCTGCTTGAACAGCTTGCCCGAGTACCACAGTCCGCTGACGGTGTAGATGTAGCTCAGCGAGTACATCTTCCCGGCCAGCGTGCCGCTCTCGATCGTGCCGGGCTGCAGCACGTCGCGGACCTTCTTGGTCGGGTCGTCCAGGTACGGCGCGTCCAGCAGCGGGGTGAGGTCCGCCAGCTGGCCGCTGCTCTGCAGGGTGTCCAGCTTGATCTGCTGGGCGCCCGAGTCGTCGATGACGTCCGGCGGGGTACCGCCGTTGAAGCGGGGCTGGAGCTTGCCGATGATGTCCTGGGTGGCCAGGACGCTCGCCTTGGATCCGCTGTGCTGCTGCTCGTAGAGCTTGCCCAGCGCGGTGGCGTAGTCGTGGCCGTAACCGCCGTCGAAGATGACGATGTCCAGCGGGTCGGCGTCCTTGACGCCGAACGGGTTCTTCGGGTCGACCGTGGCACCGGCCGCCGGGGCGGTGGTGGTGGGCGTGCTGGAACTGCTGTCGCCACCATCGGACGCGCAAGCGCTCAGCAGGCCGGCCGACGGGATGGCGACCAGGCCGAGCGCCGCGGAACGCTTGACCAGATCCCGACGGTTGAATTCGGATCCCATGCTCAAGTCCTCGCCTTCTAACAGGACTCATGCGGTGCAGCGGAATCCGCCGACGACCGCGAACAGATGAAGCGTGAAGTGATGCCGTGCATCCATCGGGGAGGGGTACGTCACCGTATCGGCTGGCTGCCGAGCCCGCCGTTCCCCCCGCCCCGCCCCGCTGCGAGGCGGGTTCCTTGGACGCGACAGGTATAGTCCACTTCTCTCCGGGAGGGCAAGATCCATTGCCGGTTTGGACAGTAAGCTTTCCCGAGTTGAGACCTGTCCGAAACGTGGGATGACTCGCCGTCGAAGGATCGGCCGGATCTTGGATTCAATCGTCAACGAGTCCTTCTGCGGCATGCGTTCAAGTAGTGAAGGGCCGGTGGGGGGTCACGTCCGGACAAAGACGGACGGGCCGCATCCCTGCTGACAGGGATGCGGCCCGTCGCACGGACCGGATGCTACGTGCTGGTTACTTGCGGATCAACGACCGAAGCACGTACTGCATGATCCCGCCGTTGCGGTAGTAGTCCGCCTCGCCGGGGGTGTCGATGCGCACCACGGCGTCGAACTCGGTGCCGGTGTCGGTGCTGACCTTGACGGTGCGCGGGGTGCGTCCCTCGTTGAGCTCGGTGACACCGGTGATGGTGAAGGCCTCCTCGCCGGTGAGGCCCAGGGTGGCCGCTGACGCGCCCTCAGGGAACTGCAGCGGCAGGACACCCATGCCGATCAGGTTGGAGCGGTGGATGCGCTCGTAGGACTCCGCGACGACCGCCTTGACGCCGAGCAGCGCGGTGCCCTTGGCCGCCCAGTCGCGCGACGACCCGGAGCCGTACTCCTTGCCGGCCAGCACGACCAGCGGGACCCCCTGTTCGATGTAGTTGCGCGAGGCGTCGTAGATGAACGCCACCGGGCCGTCCGGCTGGGTGAAGTCGCGGGTGAAGCCGCCCTCGGTGCCGGGGGCGATCTGGTTGCGCAGCCGGATGTTGGCGAAGGTGCCGCGGATCATGACCTCGTGGTTGCCGCGGCGCGAGCCGTAGCTGTTGAAGTCGCGGCGCGCCACGTCGTGCTCGGTGAGGTACTGTCCGGCCGGTGTGTCGGCCTTGATGGCGCCGGCCGGGGAGATGTGGTCGGTGGTGACCGAGTCGCCCAGCTTGGCCAGCACCCGGGCGCCGGTGATGTCGGCGACCGGCTCCGGGTCCATCCGCATCCCGTCGAAGTACGGGGGCTTGCGGACGTAGGTGGACTGCGGGTCCCACTCGAAGGTGTCACCGGTCGGGATCGACAGCGCCTGCCACTGCTCGTCGCCGGCGAAGACGTCCCGGTAGGACTGGTTGAACATGTCCTGGCCGATGGAGGCGGCCACCACGTCGTTGACCTCGGCCTCGGACGGCCAGATGTCGGCCAGGAAGACCGGCTTGCCCTGCGGGTCGGTGCCCAGCGGGTCCCGGGTGATGTCCACCTTCATCGAGCCGGCGATGGCGTAGGCGACCACCAGCGGCGGGGACGCCAGGTAGTTCATCTTCACGTCGGGGTTGATCCGGCCCTCGAAGTTGCGGTTGCCCGACAGCACCGAAGTGACCGCGAGGTCCGCGGAGTTGACCGCCTTGGACACCTCCTCGGGCAGCGGGCCCGAGTTGCCGATGCAGGTGGTGCAGCCGTAGCCGACCAGGTTGAAGCCGAGCTTGTTCAGGTACGGGGTCAGGCCGGACTTGTCGAAGTAGTCGGTGACCACCTTGGAGCCCGGGGCGAGCGTGGTCTTCACCCACGGCTTGCTGGTCAGGCCGTTCTCGACCGCCTTCTTGGCCACCAGCGCGGCGGCGACCATCACATACGGGTTCGAGGTGTTGGTGCACGAGGTGATCGCGGCGACGGTGACCGCGCCGTGGTCGAGTTCGTAGCTGGTCCCGTCGGGGGCCGTCACCAGGGTGGGCTTGGTCGGCACTCCGTTGGTCGTCGCGGGCGAGTCCGAGGCCGGGAAGGACTCCTTGCCCGCCTCCTCGTCGTCGGTGACGTAGTTGCGCACGTCGCGGGCGAACTGCCGGGAGGCGTTCGCCAGCACGATACGGTCCTGCGGGCGCTTGGGCCCCGCGATGGACGGGACGACGGTGGAGAGGTCCAGCTCCAGCTTCTCGGAGTAGTCCGGCTCGGCGGCCGGGTCCAGCCACAGGCCCTGCTCCTTGGCGTAGGCCTCGACCAGCGCGACCTGCTGCGCGGAGCGGCCGGTCAGCGTCAGGTAGCTGATCGTCTCGGCGTCGATCGGGAAGATCGCCGCGGTGGAGCCGAACTCCGGCGACATGTTGCCGATGGTGGCGCGGTTGGCCAGCGAGGTGGCGCCGACGCCCTCGCCGTAGAACTCCACGAACTTGCCGACCACACCGTGCTTGCGCAGCATCTCGGTGATGGTCAGCACCAGGTCGGTGGCGGTGGTGCCGGCCGGCAGCTCACCGGTCAGCTTGAAGCCGACCACCCGCGGGATGAGCATGGACACCGGCTGGCCGAGCATCGCGGCCTCGGCCTCGATGCCGCCGACGCCCCAGCCGAGCACACCGAGGCCGTTGACCATGGTGGTGTGCGAGTCGGTGCCGACGAGGGTGTCGGGGTAGGCCTGGCCGCCGCGGACCATCACGGTACGGGCCAGGTGCTCGATGTTCACCTGGTGCACGATGCCGGTGCCGGGCGGGACCACCTTGAACTCGTCGAAGGCGGTCTGGCCCCAGCGCAGGAACTGGTAGCGCTCCTTGTTGCGGCCGTACTCCAACTCCACGTTCTGCGCGAAGGAGTCGGGGGTGCCGAAGCGGTCGGCGATGACCGAGTGGTCGATGACCAGCTCGGCGGGGGCCAGCGGGTTGATCCTGGCCGCGTCGCCGCCCAGTTCCTTGACCGCCTCGCGCATGGTCGCCAGGTCCACCACACAGGGCACGCCGGTGAAGTCCTGCATGATCACCCGGGCCGGCGTGAACTGGATCTCCTGGCTTGGCTGGGCCTGCGAGTCCCAGCCGCCGACGGCCCGGATGTGGTCGGCGGTGATGTTCGCGCCGTCCTCGGTGCGGAGCAGATTCTCCAGCAGCACCTTCAGGCTGTACGGCAGTCGGGCGGAGCCGGCCACCTTGTCCAGCCGGAAGATCTCGTACGACTCGTCGCCCACCCGCAGGGTGCCGCGGGAGTCGAAGCTGTTCGCCGACACGACAGTCTCCTTCATGCATGATTTCGCGCGTACCACCGCGTTGCCCGCATTGCCGCCGACCTGACGGTACGCCTCGGCAGATATCTCGATGTCGAGATAACTCTAGTACACCACCGCGCCCGGGTCATGCCCCGGCCCGGTAGTCTCCAGGTGTGGCGCCTGCCCGCCGGGGAAGATGCGATGTACCGACCGGTCGGGCAATGTACGGGTTGTGTCACTGATGGCGGGTCCCGAGTTGCCGCATCTCATATAAGAGATAGCCTCGATCACATGACCGACGACTACCTGGTACGTATCGGCAGGCTGATTCGGGACGCGCGGCAGCATCGTGGCTGGACACAGGCCCAGCTCGCCGAAGCGCTCGGTACCAGCCAGAGTGCGGTGAACCGTATTGAGCGTGGCAATCAGAACATCAGCCTTGAGATGATCGCCCGGATCGGCGAGGCGCTGGACAGCGAGATCGTCTCCCTGGGCTACGCGGGCCCGATGCACCTGCGGGTGGTCGGCGGGCGCCGGCTGTCCGGTGCCATAGACGTCAAGACGAGCAAGAACGCGTGTGTGGCGCTGCTGTGCGCGACGCTGCTGAACGCCGGCCGCACCACGCTGCGCCGGGTCGCCCGGATCGAAGAGGTCTACCGGATCCTGGAGGTGCTCGGCAGCATCGGGGTCCGCACCCGGTGGATCAACGACGGCAACGACCTGGAGGTCGTACCGCCCGCCGAGCTGGACCTGGCCGCGATGGACACCGACGCGGCCCGCCGTACCCGCAGTGTGATCATGTTCCTCGGCCCGCTGCTGCACCGCGCCGACCGCTTCCAGATCCCGTACGCCGGCGGCTGCGACCTGGGCACCCGGACGGTCCAGCCGCATATGAACGCGCTGCGGCACTTCGGCCTCGACATCACCGCCACCGACGGCTCCTACCACGCCGAGGTGGACCGCGAGGTCACCCCGCACCGCGCGATCGTGCTGACCGAGCGCGGCGACACCGTGACCGAGAACGCGCTGCTGGCCGCCGCCCGCTACGCGGGCGCCACCGTCATCCGCAACGCCAGCTCCAACTACATGGTCCAGGACCTGTGCTTCTTCCTGGAGGAGCTGGGTG
This sequence comes from Streptomyces polygonati, assembly GCF_042650325.1. Classification (NCBI taxonomy): domain Bacteria; kingdom Bacillati; phylum Actinomycetota; class Actinomycetes; order Kitasatosporales; family Streptomycetaceae; genus Streptomyces; species Streptomyces polygonati. The sequence goes on from NZ_JBHSBB010000019.1 coordinate 115,751, forward strand.
TGCGGGTCGAGGGCATCGGCACCACCACGCTGACCGTCCACGGCGTGGCCGACATCGACCGCGACGTCGACTACGCGCCCTCGGAGGACCCGGTCGAGGCGATGAGCCTGCTGGCCGCCGCCGTGGTCACCGAGTCGGAGCTGACCATCCGCCGGGTGCCGATCGAGTTCATGGAGATCGAACTCGCGGTGCTGGAGGAGATGGGCCTCGACCACGAACTGACCCCGGAATACCGGGCCGACAACGGCCGCACCCGGCTGGTCGACCTGACCGTCCGGCCGTCCAAGCTCCGCTCCCCCATCGACAAGATCCACCCGATGCCCTTCCCGGGCCTCAACATCGACAACGTGCCGTTCTTCGCGGCCATCGCGGCCACCGCCCAGGGCTCCACGCTGATCCACGACTGGGTCTACGACAACCGGGCGATCTACCTGACCGAACTCACCCGGCTGGGCGCCCAGGTCAAACTGCTCGACCCGCACCGGGTCCTGGTCGAGGGCCCCACCCGCTGGCGCGCCGCCGAGATGATGTGCCCCCCGGCGCTGCGCCCGGCGGTCGTCATCCTGCTGGCGATGATGGCGGCCGAGGGCACGTCGGTGCTGCGCAATGTGTACGTCATCAACCGGGGCTACGAGGACCTGGCGGAGCGGCTGAACACGATCGGCGCGCAGATCGAGATCTTCCGGGACATCTAGGGGGCGCCGTTTGGTCCCGGCCCGCGGCCGCCGCCCCCGCGATCAGCCATCCGTCACGTGGCGAGGCGCGGGGCGCCTGGCTCGTCGGCGACGGGTTCGGGCCCAAGAACTGAATGGGGTGCGCTCCGCGGTGGCCGCGGGTGTGGTCGTCGGGTACCCGGCAGTGACGCTCCCGCGCCGCCGCGCCGGCGGTCGATGAGCCGACCGAACCTGGCCGCCCGCCGCCGCCCATGCGGAACCGGGCCGCCCGCTGCCGCCCAGGCCCGAGACCGTGCCCCGGGGAAGGAGCGCGTCGTATGCCGGAACTGCCCGATGTCGAGGGTTTCCGCCGGGTGCTGTCGTCGTGCGGGCAGGGGCGGCGGATCCAGCGGGTCGCGGTGGCCGATGCCGGAGTGCTGCGCGGGGTGAGCACGGGCCGGCTGCGCCGGGGGCTGGAAGGCCGCAGGCTGAGCGCGCCCCACCGGCACGGCAAATGGCTGATCGCCCGGACCGACGACGGCCCCGCGCTGCTGCTGCACTTCGGGATGACCGGACGCCTGCTGTGCTGTTCCCCGGACGACCCCCCGCACCCCCACGACCGGGTGCGGATCGGCCTCGGCGGCGGGCATGAGCTGCGCTACCGCGACCAGCGCAAATTGCAGGGCCTGCGGCTCGCGGGCTCCGCGGCGGAGGTGGGCCGGGCCCTGGCCGGTCAGGGGCCGGACGCGCTGTCCGTGGGCCGCCGGGAGTTCCGGGAACTGCTCGGCGGACGCCGGGCCGGGCTCAAGCCCCTGCTGATGGACCAGTCCGTGCTGGCCGGCCTGGGCAATCTGCTGGTCGACGAGATCCTGTGGCGTGCCCGCCTCCACCCGACGCGGCCCGCGAACCGCCTCACCGAGGAGGACATCCGCCGGCTGCACTCCGCCATGCGGCGCGTCCTCACGCTGTCCGTGCGGGCGGGAGAGGTCCCGGGCCGGCCCTCCTGGCTCACCGGGCACCGTGACGGGGCGGCGCCGCGGTGCCCGCGCTGCGGCACGCCGCTGCGCCGCGGCAGGGTCGGCGGTCGCGGGACCGTCTGGTGCCCCCACTGCCAACCGGAGACGGCGGCGACCGGTACACCCGGGCACCGCTGAAGTGGCGCCCCGCCCGCGCGCGGCCCACCCTGAACGAGGGGCGGGCACGTTCGGCGTCGGCACGAGGACGAGAGGCGGCCATGGCGACAGCACCCCTTGCCGGACCGAGGCGCATGCTGACGCTGCCCGGCGTCTACGCCCCCCAGCACGACACCCACCTGCTGATGCGGGCCGTCGGCCGGCGGGACATCGGCCCGGGGACGCATGTGCTGGAGCTCGGCACCGGAAGCGGAGCCCTGGCGGTGCACGCCGCCCGGCTGGGGGCCAGGGTCACGGCTGTCGACGTCTCCCGGCGCGCGGTCCTGTGCGCCCGGGTGAACGCCGCGCTCCACCGCAGCCGCGTCACCGTCGTGCGCTGCGACCTGTCCGCCCTCGGCGCGGGGAGATACGACATGCTGCTCAGCAACCCGCCGTACGTACCGGCGCCCGCCGCGCTGCCGCCGCTGCGCGGCAGGGCCCGGGCGTGGGACGGCGGCCGGGACGGCCGGGCGGTCGTCGACCGGGTCTGCGCGGCCGCCGGATCGGTGCTGCGGCCCGGCGGGACCCTCCTCATGGTCCATTCGGAGATGTGCGGGGTCGAAGCCACCATCGACGCCCTCGCGCTGGCGGGCCTGGACGCCGAGGTCAGCGACCGCGAACTCGTCCCCATCGGTCCGGTGCTGCGCTCCCGCCGGTCCTGGCTGCGCGGTCAGGGGCTGATGGACGACGGGCAGGAGAAAGAGGAGCTGGTGGTCATCCGCGCGCGACGCCGCTGAGCGCCGGGCCACGCGTCGGCCACCCGCCGGCCCCGCCGGCCGGCAAGGGCTCAGGTGCGGGCGGCGCGGCGGGTCTCGATGGTCAGCACGTGCTCGACCGCGTGGATCAGGATCTCCTTGGCGGATTCGCGGACCCGGGCGTCGCACAGCAGGACCGGCACCTGCGGCCCGAGGCTCAGCGCGGCGCGCACCGTCTCGGTCGGGTAGGTGCGCGCGCCCTCGAAGCAGTTGACGGCGACGACGAAGGGGAGTCCGCGCCGCTCGAAGTAGTCGACGGCGGGGAACGACGAGGCCAGTCGGCGGGTGTCGGCCAGCACGACCGCGCAGAGCGCGCCGGCCGCGAGTTCGTCCCACATGAACCAGAAGCGGTCCTGCCCCGGCGTCCCGAAGAGGAACAGCGCGAGCCGGTTGTGGATGGTGACCCGGCCGAAGTCCATGGCGACGGTCGTGGTCCCCTTCCGCTCGACCCCGGCCAGGTCGTCGATGCCGATGCCGGAACGGGTGAGGGTCTCCTCGGTGTGGAAGGGGGCGATCTCGCTCACCGCCGCCACGAGCGTGCTCTTCCCCGCGCCGAAGCCGCCGGCCACCAGGATCTTCACCGCCTCCGGCATGTCGTCACCGGGTGTGGCGGGGCCACCGTCCCGTAGCACCTTTGACATCGCGAACTCGCCTTTCAACCCTTGGTCCTGTGCCTTCGGCCCCGGCTCGGAGAGCCGCACGACCGCTTCTTCGGTGTTCCCGGTCGGGTCCGCGCGCGGCCGGCCTCACAGCGCGCGGAGTCCCTCGAGCACCTCTCTGATGACCTGCACACTGGGCCGTCCGACCGGATCGGCCGGTTCGCGCACCCGGATGGCCCGCGCGTCCAGGAGGTCGCTGAGCAGCACCCGGACCACCCCCACCGGCAGGTTCATCCGGGCCGCCACCTCGGTCACCGACCGGGGACGGCGACACATCGTGAGGATGGCCTGGTGCTCGGGCTGCATCTCCACCCAGTGGTGCAGGGTGTCCACGACGGTGACGACGAAGGCCACCAGGTCGAACAGATACCGCTCGCTGCGCGTCCTTCCCCGCACCATGGCGTAGGGGCGGACGACGGGACCGGCCGCGTCGTCCACCCATTCCGCCGGTGTCACATCACCATCCTGGGGCCTTCGGCCTGATCGGGGCGGGACTCCACGGACAGGTGGTGGCCGAGCCGCTTGACCAGCATGGCCATCTCGTAGGCCACCACACCGATGTCGGCCCCCTCGGGGGTGAGTGCGGTCAGGCAGGCGTTCTCCCCCGCGGCGCACACGAAGAGGAACCCGGCCTCCATCTCCACCATCGTCTGGCGCACCGCGCCGCCGCCGAAGTGGCGCCCGGCCCCCTTGGCCAGGCTGTGGAATCCGGACGCGACCGCCGACAGCCGCTCGGCCTGATCGCGGTTCATCTCGCCGGAGGCACCGAGCAGCAGGCCGTCCGTGGACAGCAGGACCGCATGGCCGATCTCCGGCACGTGCCGCACCATGTCGCTCAGGAGCCAGTCGAGATTGGAGTTCATCTCGGAGACGTTGGACTGCGTCATCGCTCGCCGTGCCTTCCTTGGTCGGGGTACTGGGTGTACGGGGGGAACGGAGCCCGGCCGGTGACGCCGGCCTGCTGACCGCCCGCCGGGACCTGGGCGCCGGCGGGGCCGCCGCCGGACGCGGGGCCGCCGCCGGACGCGGCGCCGTGGCCGACGCGGGCGCGGGCGGCTCCCGCCTGGAGGGCCGACATGATCGAACGGACCTGCTCGGGCCGGCCCGCCGCGGCATCGCGGAAGGGACCGCCGGGGCCCGCTTGCTCCGGGCCCTGCCCGCCCGGCCACGGGGTGGCGCCGTACGGGCCGGTGTCCCGGTACGCGCTGCCGCCCAGGGCCGGTCCGTTCTCCTCGTACGCTCCCCACGGCGAGGGGAATCCGGCTGTCCGCTGCGCGGCGGCGGTGTCGGGGCGCGGCGCGGGACCACCGGGGTACGGGCCGGGAGCGGAGCCGCCCCAGTCCATCAGCCGCCCGGCCTCCAACTCCTCGGACTCGTTGAGCAGTTCGCGGGCCAGACTGGCCTGCGGCACCCGGCGGGGCAGGCCGTCGATCATGTCCGGCTGCTCCTGGTCGGCGACCGGCGCGAAATGCGCGGCCGACGCGTAACCGGCCCCCGGCGGCGGGGAGTTCGTCCAGGCGGGGTCCGGGGCGGTGTACGCACGGGCGGCAGCGGCGGGCGCGGGCGCGGTCGGGAGGGGGGCACCGGGTCCCGGGCCCGCGACGGACATCTGCTCGCCGGGTTCGCCGAGCACTTCGCCCTCGCCGCCGGGCCGCATCCAGGGATGGCGCTGGCCCGGAACGGCGGCCGGGCGGGCGGGGCCGGGCGCCGGTATCGCGGCCGGCTCCCACTCCAGCAGGTCCTGCGGGATCAGCACGACCGCGTTGACCCCGCCGTACGGCGACTGCCGCAACGACACGCTGATGTCGTGCCGTTGGGCCAGCCGGCCGACCGTCACCAGGCCGAGCCGGGTGCTGTCCAGCGTGCTCACGTCGAGCGAGGAGCTGATGCGCTCGTTGGCGGCGGCCAGTTCCTCGCTCGGCATCCCGAGCCCGCGGTCGTCGATCTCGATGATCAGACCCCCCGCCGCCGTGCCGAGGCTGACCCGGACCTCGCTGTCGGACGGCGAGAACACCTCGGCGTTCTCGATGAGTTCGGCCAGCAGGTGGATGACGTCGGCGGCGGCCCGGCCCCGGATGCCGACCGAAGGCACCGGCAGCACCACCACCCGGGCGTAGTCCTCGGTCTCGGCGATCGCGCCGCGCACCACGTCCACGGCGGGCACCGGATGCCGCCAGAAGCGTCCGGGAGGGGCGCCGGAGACGATGATCAGTCCCTCCGCGTAGCGGCGCATACGCGTGGCGAGCTGGTCGAGCCGGAAGAGCTCCTCCAGGGTGCGCGGGTCCTCCTCGTGCCGCTCCATGGCGTCGAGCATGCTGAGCTGGCGGTGGACCAGGGTCTGGCTGCGGCGGGCGAGGTTCACGAAGACATCGCTGATGCCGCGGTGCAACCGGATGTCCTCGTGGGCGAGTTCCACGGCGGTGAGCTGGAGCGCGTCGAACGCCGCGCCGAGTTCGGCCATCTCACGGTTGACGAAGACCGGGCGGGTCATGTCGCCGCGTACGTCGACGCTCTCCCCCCGGCGCAACCTGCCGACCACGTCGCGCAGTTGCTTGTCCGTGAGGTTGCGCGCGGAGCTGTGCAGGCGGCCCACGTCGCCGATCAGCGAGCGGGCCATCCGGATCGACATCACCACCGAGACGATCAGCGCGATCAGGCCCAGCAGACCGGCCAGGATCAGTTCCACGAAGGCGCGGCGGGCGGGCGGGCCGGTGCGGGTGAAGACCAGTGAGATGTCGTCGAGCGCCGTGCTGGACGCCACCTGGTCCTCGGCGTCGTAGGCGGCGCGCCACTGCCCGATGGGGAAAGGCAGGCCGGCCGCGCGCGGCCCCGCGTCGATGAGCTGGTTCTCCATGGCGGTGACCCGGCCCAACGCGCCGTCCGGCCCGGCGAGTTTCAGGAAGGGGACGCGCTGGGGCGCCGGAAAGCGGGCCACGGCCTGCTGGGTGAGCGTCCGCTGGGTCCCGATGTCCTGGACGACCGCGCTGTAGGCGGCCGGGTCGAGCCGGTGGGCGGGGCTCGCGGCGGCGGCCGAGATGAGCGCGTCCTCCTGGGACAGCACGTCGCCCGCCGGCACCAGCGTGTACAGCGCCTGGCCGAAGTCCTGGGCGTCCTGGTCCGGCAGGATCGTCATGGCGCGCAGCGCCTCGGAGATGCTGTTGTCGACGGCGGTGTAGGCCGCGAGGACCTTGTCGCCGGGCAGCTTGCCGGCGTCGACCCCCTGGCGTATCGCCGGGACGGTGCCCAGCGCGTGTTCGGCGGCGTCGACGCCCTTGCGCACCGCCGGGTTCTCGTCGGACCTGACGCTGCCGTCGTGCGCCTGCTTGAGGAAGTCCGCCACGGCGGCGTCCACCACGCCCCTGGCCCGGCGCAGCCCCGAGGGATCGGCGGTCGGCGACGCGGCGGCCACCACCGAGCCGCGCCGTTCACCCTGCAGCGCGACGATGGCGTGCCCGAGGGGAGCCGCCAGGTGATTGCCGATGGTGTTCTCGTGCTCGAGGGTGAGCGCGTTTCCGAGGGACAGGTCGGCGGCATAGGCCCACAAGGCGGCCAGCGACAGCAGCGGAAGCAGCAGCAATGCCGTGAATTTGCGGCGAATGGACCAACTACGTCTTTTCATTGAGGCCCTGTCAACTTTTACGGTAGCCCACAGCCGCCGACGGATAAAAAGGTACGAGCTCATACGCTTCGTGCGGGTCGCCGTTCCGTACCAACAATTCAAAGAGCCGAAAAACAGCACGGTCCACAGCCGGCACACAGATGCGGCAGGACCGAGCATTTCCCTTTCGGGATCTCGCTGTCGTGATCATCGTAGGAGCACCGTTGAACCGCTGCGGTCGTGGAAAGGTGACACCTTCGTTAACGCGGGGCGTCGAAAAATCAAACCACTGCGACCTGTCCGCTATTGTCGCCAATCACCCGCTGCGGCCTGCCAGTTGGGCGGAATTCAGTGCTCGTCGCGGTCCGCCGCCCCGTGCTCCGGGGCCTCGATCGACAGGTTGGGGACCACGCGTTCCAGCCAGGCCGGCAGCGCCCAGTTGGCAGGGCCAATGAGGTGCATGAGGGCCGGGACGAGCAGGCCGCGGATCACCAGCGCGTCGACGAGGACCGCGAAAGCCAGGCCGAAGCCGAATTCCTTGAGGACACGCTGGTCGCCGATGAGGAAGGAGCCGAAGACCAGGATCATGATCCCGGCCGCCGCGGCGATGATCCGCCCGCTCTTCGCCTGGCCGACGGTCACCGCCCGGTGGTTGCGCCGGACGGCGGCACCGGGACCGCCGCCGCCATTCCCGCCGCCGTCCCCGCGGTGGCGCCATTCCTCCTGCATACGGCTGACCAGATAGACCTCGTAGTCCATGGAGAGTCCGAAGAGCACCGAGAACAGCAGCACCGGGATGAAGGCGTCGACCGGGCCGGTGCCCGTCAGCCCGAGCACCGAACTGCCCCACCCCCAGGTGAACACCGCGTTGAGCGCGCCGAGCGCCGCGCCGACGGACAGCAGGTTCATCACCGCGGCCACCAGCGGGATCAGCAGGCTGCGGAAGACCGCCATCAGCAGCAGGAACGCCAGGATCACCACCACCGCGACGAACAGCGGCAGCTTGTCGCTCAGCACCCGGGAGAAGTCGATGTTGGTGGGGGTGACACCGCCGACATGGACGGCCAGGGAGGTCCCGGCTTCCGCGCGGGGGACGAGGTGGTGGCGAAGGGTGGAGACCAGGGTGACGGTCTGCTTCGATCCCGGATCGGTGGTCGGATACAGGATCGCCAGCTCGACCTCGCGGTTCGGCGAGGTCACCGGGGGCGTCACCGACGCCACTCCGGGGGTGCGGGCGGCGGCGGCCAGCAAGCCGGCGAACGCCTTGACGTCGGCCGGCGCCGACACCCGGCCGACGAGTTGGAAGGGCCCGTTGAAACCGGGGCCGAAGCCCTTGGCCAGGGCGGCGAACGCCTGGTGGGTGGTGGACGAGGAGGGGTCGTTGCCCGCGCCGGCGGACCCGAGGCGCAGGCTGACCGTGGGCAGGGCGACCACCACGACCACCGCCAGTGAGGCCGCCGCGACGAAGGCCCGGTGGGCCTCGATCGCCCGCGCCCAGCGCAGCCAGAAGCCGGCGGCGTCGGTGGAGGCCGGGCCGTGGACGGCCAGCGCGGCCCGCTCCCGCCGGGACAGCACCTTCGGGCCGAGGAAGCCGAGCATGGCGGGCAGGAAGGTCAGCGAGGTGGCCATCGTCAGCGCGACGGTGATGGCCGAGGAGGCCGACAGCCCGTAGAGGAAGTTGACGCCGAGCGCGAACTGGCCGAGCAGCGCGATGCACACCGTGATCCCGGCGAACAGCACCGTACGTCCGGAGGTGTTCACCGCCTCGTCGGAGGCGGCCGGATAGGGCGATCCGGCTCTCACCGCGGTGCGGTGCCGGCTGATGATGAACAGGCCGTAGTCCACGCCGACGCCGAGCCCGATGAGGACGGCGAGGTCGGTGGACACGCTCGGGGTGTCCATGGCGTGGGAGAGCAGGCCGATGACCGAGGTCCCGATCACCAGGGCGACGGCGGCGGTCAGCAGCGGCATCAGGGAGGAGAACAGGGCTCCGCCGAAGACGATCAGCAGGATGATCAGGGCGGCCACCACGCCGACCGCGACGGACACACCCGGGCCGGTGCTCTCCTCGTTGGAGATGGACTGCCCGCCGAGCGAGACATGGACATGCGGCCCGTCCGCGGTCTTCGCGGCGTCGATCAGGCGCTTGGCGTCGGCCTTGGTGACCTTCGCGGCCTTCTGCTCCCAGGTCACCCGGGCGAACGCCACCGAGCCGTCGCCGCTGATCTGCGCCGCCGCCTGTCCGCTGTACGGGCTGACCACGGATGCCACCCCCGGGACCGCCGCCACCCTGGCGAGCGCCGCGGTCACCGGTCCCCGGACCGAGGGGGAGCGCACGGTGGCCCCGCCCTCGGCCTGGAAGACGACCTGGTCGCCCTCACCCGACGCCGCGGGGAAATTGTCGGTCAGCAGTCTCACCGCCTGCTGGGAGTCAGTGCTCGGCAGGCTCACGCTCTCGTTGTAGTGGCTGCCGATCGACCGGCTGAGCCCGAGAGTGACCAGCAGCGCCAGCAGCCAGAAGACGACGACTCTCGTGCGGTGCTCGAAGCACCAATGGGCCAGTCGGGTCACCAGGTCTCCTGCCGCGCGCACAAGTGCTGGACGGCAGGAAGGCCTACCCGCTGAGGCCCGGTCGCCCTTACGCCGCCCGGGGCGGGATGTCGCGGTTGAGCCGGAATCTGTTGCGGGGGTCGTAGGCCGCCTTGACCGTCCGCAGCCGTTCGTAGACATCCGGGGCGCAGGCCTGCCGGGTCCTGTCCTCGGTGGCGTCCTCGCCGCGAGTCCGTGCTCGGTGTGGCTTCCACCGGTTGCCGGAACAACGAAAAGGCACTCCCCCCAGGCGGTCCCGCTGGCCCGGGCGGTGATCCGGGACCTGCTCGCCGAGCCGGGACGGGACGAGGCGCTCGACGCCGACACCGCCGAACTGCTCACCGCCGAGGTGGTGACCAACGCCGTCGAGCACACGCCGGGCGGCCCCATCGAGCTCATCGTGGCGCTGCTGGCGCACGGCTGCCAGGTGGAGGTGCACGACCCGGGGCGCGAGGTGCCGGACGGCTTCGCCCGGCTGATCCCGGCCCAGGCGGTGGCGCCGGACGAGGTGCCGGTGGAGGCGCTGGCCGAGGGCGGGCGCGGGCTGCTGCTGATCCGGATGCTGAGCGCGTCGTCGGGATGCCGGCTGACCGGCAGCGGGAAGGCGGTCTGGTTCATCCTGTCCTGAGCCGCGGCCGGCCTGTAGGCCCGGCGAGCCCGGCCGCGGGAAGCGCGGCCGCTCGGCCTCAGCCGAGGGTCGCCACCAGGACCGCTTTGATGGTGTGCATACGGTTCTCCGCCTGGTCGAAGACGACCGACCGCTCGGATTCGAAGACCTCGTCGGAGACCTCCATGAACTCCAGCCCGTGCCGCGCGTGCACCTCCCGGCCGACCGCGGTGCCCAGGTCGTGGAAGGAGGGCAGGCAGTGCAGGAAGGTGGCCCGCGGGTTGCCGGTCGCCCGCATCACCCCGGCGGTGACGGCGTACGGCCTGAGCAGCGCGATCCGCTCGTCCCAGACCTCCTTCGGCTCGCCCATGGACACCCATACGTCGGTGTGCACATGGTCAGCTCCCCGTACCGCTTCGTCGACGTCCTCGGTGAGGGTGATCCGGGCGCCGCTGACCTCGGCCAGCCGGTGGGCCTCGGCGGTCACCCCGTCGTCCGGCCACAGGCTCTCGGGCGCGGCGATCCGGACGTCCATGCCGAGCAGCGCGCCGGTGACCAGCAGCGAGTGGCCCATGTTGGAGCGGGCGTCGCCGAGATAGGCGTAGGAGATCTCGCCGAGCGGCTTGGTGTTGTGCTCGGCCATGGTGAGGACGTCGGCGAGCATCTGGGTGGGGTGCCACTCGTCGGTGAGACCGTTCCAGACCGGCACACCCGCGTGCGCCGCCAGCTCCTCGACGACCTGCTGGCCGTAGCCCCGGTACTGGATGCCGTCGAACATCCGGCCGAGCACCCGGGCGGTGTCCTTGACCGACTCCTTGTGCCCCATCTGCGAGCCGGAGGGGTCGAGATAGGTGGTGGAGGCACCCTGGTCGGCGGCGGCGACCTCGAAGGAGCAGCGGGTGCGGGTGGAGGTCTTCTCGAAGATCAGCGCGATGTTCTTGCCACGCAGCCGGCGCTGCTCGGCACCCGCCTTCTTGGCCGCCTTCAGCTCCGCGGCCAGCTCCACGAGGTGGCGGAACTCCTCCGGGGTGAAGTCCAGCTCCTTGAGGAAGTGCCGGCCCTTGAGGTCGACGGCCATGCGGGGACTCCTAGGTCGGTGCGTCGCTGCCAACACCGGAACTCTATACGATAGTCAGCATTCTTATACAGACCCGTGCTCCGGTGGACCCGTGGTCCGCCTCACACCGCGTCCCGCTCGATCGGGCAGCTCATGCAGCGCGGACCGCCCCGCCCGCGGCCCAGTTCACTGCCCGGGATCTCGATGACCTCGATACCTCGCTTGCGCAGGAAGGTGTTGGTGGTGGCGTTGCGCTCGTAGGCGATCACCACGCCCGGCTCGACGGCCAGGACGTTGCAGCCGTCGTCCCACTGCTCGCGTTCGGCGGCGTGCACGTCCTGGGTGGCGGTGAGCACGGTGATCGAGTCCAGGCCGAGAGCCGCCGCGATGGCCCGGTGCATCTGCTCCGGCGGATGGTCGGTGACCTTCAGCCCGCCCTCGTCCGAGCCGGGTTCGATGGTGTAGGAGGGCAGCATGCCCAGCCCCGCGTACTGGGTGAAGGTGTCGCCGTCGACCATCGTCATCACCGTGTCCAGGTGCATGAAGGTCCGCGTCTTGGGCATGTCCAGAGCCACGATGGTCCGCGCCGAACCCGCCGCGAACAGCCCGCGCGCCAGCATCTCCACCGCCTGCGGGGTGGTGCGCTCGCTCATCCCGATCAGCACCGCGCCCCGGCCGATGACCAGCACGTCGCCGCCCTCGATGGTGGAGGGGTAGGCGACCTGGCCCTCGGACCACACATGGAAACCGCCGTCCGCGAACAGCGGGTGGTGGCGGTAGATCGCCTCGAAGTGCACGGTCTCGCGCTGCCGGGCCGGCCAGCGCATCGCGTTGATGCTCACCCCGTCGTAGACCCAGGCCGAGGTGTCGCGGGTGAACAGGTGGTTGGGCAGCGGGCTGAGCAGGAATTCGTCCAGTCCCATGGCGTGGAAGCGCACCGAGACCGGCTCGGGGAAGCCGTCCAGGAACTCCCGCTTGGTCATGCCGCCGATCAGCGCCTCGGCCAGCTCGGCGACGTCCAGCTTCTCGAAGGCGGCCCGCAGATGGCCGGTGGCCAGCGGGCCGTACTCCTTCTCGTTGAAGACCCGGTCCAGGACGAGCCGCTTCGCCTCGGCCAGCCGCAGCGTCTCGGTCAGCAGATCGCCGAAGAGGTGCACCCGCACACCGCGGTCGCGCAGCACGTCGGCGAACCCGTCGTGTTCGGCGCGGGCCCTGCGGACCCACAGCAGGTCGTCGAAGAGCAGCGCGTCCATATTGGTCGGGGTCAGTCGCTTCAGTTCGAGATCCGGGCGGTGCAGGATGACGCTGCGCAGCCGCCCGGTCTCGGAGTCCACGTGGAATCCCATGGTAGGAGACCCTCCCACGACGGGGGCCGCACGGCACGTTCCGCTGCCCCCGGGATCGGGCCCGCGCGCCTACAACCGCGGGTCGACCGGTTCCGACTCCAGGGCCAGCACCGCGAACACCGCCTCGTGGACCCGCCACAGCGGCTCGCCGGCCGCGAGCCGGTCCAGGGATTCCAGGCCGAGGGCGTACTCCCGCAGCGCGAGGGACCGCTTGTGGCCGAGCGCCCGGTCGCGCAGCCGCTTCAGGTGTTCCGGGCGGGTGTACTCCGGGCCGTAGATGATCCGCAGATACTCCCGGCCGCGGCACTTGACCCCGGGCTGCGCCAGCCGGCCGGCCCCGGTGCGTACGAGCGCGGCCAGCGGTTTGACGACCATGCCCTCGCCGCCGGCCTCGGTCAGCTCCAGCCACCAGCGCACGCCCTCGGCGACGGACGCCTCGTCCCCGGTGTCCACCACGAGCCGGCGGGTGGTGTGCAGCAGGCCGCTGCTGTCGGCCGCGGCGAGGCGGTCGATCAGCTCCAGCTGCCGGTCGTGCGGGAGGGCGGCGAGACTGCGGTCCTGGACGGCGAGCAGCTGGAAGGGTGCCAGCCGCACCCCGTCCAGGCCGTCGGTGGTCCAGCAGTAGCGCCGGTAGGCGTCGGTGAACGCCCCGGCGTCCGCGGCCCGTTCCCGCTGCCGGGCCAGCGTGGCGGACACGTCGGCGCCGCGGGCGGCGGCGGCCTCCAGCGCGGCCAGGGCGGGCGGGAAGGCGGCGCCGGCCGCCGCGCCCACCGCCGCGTACTGTTTGCGCAGCAGGCCGGACGCCTTGAGCGACCAGGGCAGCAGCTCGGCGTCGAGCAGCAGCCAGTCGGTGCCGAGTTCGTCCCACAGCCCGGCTCCGGACACGGCGTCGCGCAGCCGGGCCAGCACCTGCTCGGTGACGGCCGGGTCGTCGAAGAACGGCCGGCCGGTACGGGTGTGCAGGGCGCCGCTCACCCCCGGGACGCCGAAGCGGGCCAGGGCGGCGGCCTCGTCGCGGCACACCAGGGCGACGGCGCGCGAGCCCATGTGCTTCTCCTCGCACACGACCTGGCGTACTCCGTCGTCCCGGAAGGCGGCGAACGCCTCCTCGGGGTGTTCGAGGTAGCCGTCCCTGGTCGAGGTGGCGCACGGCGACATGGTGGGCGGCAGGTAGGCGAGCAGCCGGGGGTCGACGGCGAAGCGGCTCATCACTTCGAGAGCCGCGGCGGCGTTCTCCTCGCGTATCGCGAGCCGTCCCATCGCGCCGGTCTCGACGGTCCGGCGGCCCGCCACGTCGCCGAGGTCCAGTGGGCGGCCGTCCAGGCCGCCGGGGGCCTCGCCGGCCAGCGGCTTGACCGGCTCGTACCAGACGCGCTCGGCGGGCACGTCGACGATCTCGCGCTCCGGCCAGCGCAGCGCGGTCATCCTGCCGCCGAACACCGCGCCGGTGTCGAGACAGATGGTGTTGTTGATCCAGGAGGTGGTGGGGACCGGGGTGTGGCCGTAGACGACGGCGGCGCGCCCTCGGTAGTCCTCGGCCCACGGGTAGCGGACCGGCAGGCCGAACTCGTCGGTCTCGCCGGTGGTGTCGCCGTACAGGGCGTGCGAGCGGACCCGGCCCGAGGTGCGGCCGTGGTACTTCTCCGGCAGCCCGGCGTGGCAGACCACCAGCTTGCCGCCGTCGAGGACGTAGTGGCTGACCAGCCCCTCGATGAACCGCCGCACCCGCTCGCGGAACAGCGGATCGCGCTCGTCCTCCTTCTCCAGCTGCTCGACGGTTTCGGCGAGGCCGTGGGTGTGCTGGACCTGGCGGCCCTTCAGATAGCGGCCCAGCTTGTTCTCGTGGTTGCCCGGCACGCACAGCGCGGTGCCGGCCTCGACCATGCCCATCACCCGGCGCAGCACGCCGGGGCTGTCCGGGCCGCGGTCCACCAGGTCGCCGACGAACACCGCGGTACGGCCCTGCGGGTGCGCGCCGTCCCGGTAGCCGAGTTCGGACAGCAGCGTCTCCAGCTCGGAGGCGCAGCCGTGGACGTCGCCGATGATGTCGAAGGGGCCGGTGAGGTGGGTCAGGTCGTTGTAGCGGCGCTCGGTGACGATCTCGGCGGCGTCGATCTCGGCGGCGCCGCGCAGGATGTGCACCTTGCGGAAGCCCTCGCGTTCCAGGCCCCTCAACGAACGGCGCAGTTCGCGCTGGTGGCGCTGCACGACGTGGCGGGGCAGCGTGGCGCGGTCGGGGCGCCCGGCGTTGCGCGCGACGCAGACCTGCTCGGGCACGTCGAGCACGATGGCGATGGGCAGCACGTCGTACTCGCGGGCCAGGGCGATCAGCTGCTTGCGGCTCTCCGGCTGCACACTGGTGGCGTCCACCACCGTCCGGCGGCCGGCCGCGAGGCGCTTGCCGGCGATGTAGTGCAGGACGTCGAAGGCGTCCGAGGTGGCGCTCTGGTCGTTGGTGTCGTCGCTCACCAGGCCGCGGCAGAAGTCGGAGGAGATCACCTCGGTCGGCTTGAAGTGGCGGGCGGCGAAGGTGGACTTGCCGGAACCGCTGGCGCCGATCAGCACGACCAGGGACAGGTCGGTGACGGCCAGGGCGCGGGGGGCGGCGGCGCCGGTGTGCGCGGTCGGCCCGGTGGACTCGGTCTCGTCGGTCATGCGGCTGCCTCCTTGTTCCTGTCGGGGTGGGCGGTCGGGGTCCGCGCGCCGGGTTCCGGTGCGGCCAGGGTGAAGACGGCCAGCTGGGTGGGCGGGCCGACCTCGGGGTCCTCGGGGCCGACCGGGGCGAAGGTCACCTGGTAGCCGTACCGGCCGGCCACCGCGCCGGCCCAGTCGGCGAACTCGGCCCGGGTCCACTCGAAACGGTGGTCGGCGTGCCGGACGTGCCCGGCGGGCAGGCTCTCCCAGCGCACGTTGTACTCGGCGTTCGGTGTGGTCACGACCACGGTGGCGGGCCGGGCGGCACCGAACACCGCGTACTCCAGGGCGGGCAGCCGCGGCAGGTCCAGATGCTCGATCACCTCGCTCAGCACGGCGGCGTCATAGCCCTTCAGCCGGGTGTCGGTGTAGGCGAGCGAGCCCTGGAGGAGGGTGATCCGGCCGGACTGCCGCTCGCCCATCCGGTCCAGCCGGAGTCGGCGGGCGGCGATGTCCAGTGCCCGGACCGACACGTCCATGCCGACGATCTCGGTGAACCGCGGCTCCTTGAGCAGCGCCGCCACCAACTGGCCCTGCCCGCAGCCCAGGTCGAGCACCCGGCTGGCGCCCGAGGCGCGCAGCGCGGCCAGGATCGCCACGCGGCGCCGCACGGCGAGCGGGGTCGGCGGCTCCTCGGCCTCCTCCGGCGCCTCGGCGGCGACCGCGTTGTCGATCTCCTCGACCTCCACGTCGTCCGCGTCGGCGAGCCGGGCCAGCTCCAGCCGCTCCATCGCCTCCCTGGTCAGCGACCAACGACGCGCCAGATAGCGGCTGGTGATCAGCTTCTGCTCCGGGTGCCGGGGCAGCCAGCCCGCTCCGAAACGCAGCAGCTTGTCCACCTCGTCCGCGGACACCCAGTAGTGCTTGGCGTCGTCCAGCACCGGCAGCAGCACATACAGGTGGCACAGCGCCTCGGACAGCCGCATCTCCCCCTGGAGCGTGAGCGTCACATACCGGGACTCCCCCCACTCCGGGAAGCGCTCGTCCAGCGCCACCGGTCGGGCGCTCACCTGCCAGCCGAGCGGCTCGAACAGCCGGGCCACCAGCGCGGCGCCGCCCCGTGCCGGCAGCGCGGGCACCTCGATCCGCAACGGCATCGGCGCCGCGGCCCGCTCGGGATGGCTGCGGCACTCGCCGCGCATCGCGCTGCCGAACACCGTCCGCAGCGCCACCGCCAGCAGTGACGACGCGGCATACGGCCGGTCGTTCACATACGCCGCCAGCGCCGCGTCGGGCGCCCCGCCCCGGCCCTTCCCCCGCCCGCGCCGCACCAGCGCCGGTGGATCGACCTCCAGCAGCAGCGCGGCCGTGGTGCGCTCGGCGCCCGCCTCGGGGTAGAAGACATGAGCGTCGCCGTAGGAGGTCGAGAAGACCTGCGCCTTGTCCGGGTGCTTGTGCAGCAGGAAGCCGAGGTCCGTTGCCGGACCGGCGGAGTTCGCGCCGGTGGATGCGGTGGTGGATATCGTCAGGAACACCCGAGTGAGTATTCCCTGCCCGACTTCACCCCCGACAACGGTTTTCCCCGGCCGCCCGCCCGGCCGGCTCACCGCCCGCCCGGCTCAACCGCCCCGGGGCCGACGGGTCCGGCTCACCGGCCGCCCGCGCCCTTCGGCTCACCCGCGCAGCGCGGCCGCGATGCCGGCGATCCCGGCCGGTCCGACCCGGCAGCAGCCCCCGATCAACCGCGCCCCGGCGGCCTGCCAGGCCACGGCCAGCTCCGGGTCGAAGGCCGGACTCCCCTCCCAGCGGCGCCCGTCGGCGTCCCACCGCTCACCGCTGTTGGGGTAGACCACCACCGGCTTGCCGGTGGCCTCCGCCGCCAGCCGCACGGCGTGCTCGGCGTCCTCGGGAGCGCAGCAGTTGACGCCCACCGCGACCACCTGGTCCCGGCCCGCCGCCAGCGCGAAGGCCTCCCGCAGCGGCTGGCCGGCCCGGGTGCGGTCCCCGGCGACGGTGTAGGACAGCCACACCGGCACGCCCGTGCCCTCGGCCGCCCGCAGCATCGCCTCGGCCTCGGCCGCGTCCGGCACCGTCTCCAGGGCGAGCACGTCCGGTCCGGCCGCCGCCAGCGTCTCGATCCGGGGGCGGTGGAAACGCTCCAGCTCCCGCACCGACCTGCCGTAGCGGCCGCGGTACTCGCTGCCGTCCGCGAGCATCGCGCCGTACGGTCCGACCGAGGCGGCCACCCGCACCCCTGGTCGCCCCGCCGCCGCCCGCCGGGCCAGCTCGACACTGCGGCGCAGCAGCCCCGACGCCTCCTCCCGCCCGATCCCGCGCCGCGCGAAACCCTCGTACGTCGCCTGGTAGCTGGCGGTGATCAGCACCCGCGCCCCCGCCCGCAGATACGCGGTATGGGCGGCCTGGATCTGCTCCGGGTCGTCGGCGAGCAGCCGGGCGGACCAAAGCGCGTCGGACAGGTCGCACCCCTGGGCGGCGAGCTGGTTGGACAGCCCGCCGTCCAGCACCAGCGTGCCGTCGGCGCCCAGGAACGACCCGGTGGCAGCCGGTCCCGGCGGAGCGCCGGACGGAGGCACCCCGGGCGGGCCGGGCGGAGGCGGAGGCGCGGGTGAACTCATCGCCGGCTCAGCCCACCTGGGACAGCACCTGGGAGGAGATCAGCTCCAGGTGGTCCAGGTCGTACGGGTCGAGGATCTGGAGGTAGAAGCGGGTGGAGCCCTTTTCCGCGTACCGGCCGATCGTGTCGACGACCTGCGCGGGCGATCCCGCCAGCCCGTTGGCCCGCAGCTCCTCGACCTCCCGGCCGATCGCCGCCGCCCGCCGGGCCACCTCCGCGTCGTCCTTGCCGACCGCCGCGACCAGGGCGTTGGAGTAGACCAGGTCGTCCGCATCGCGGCCGGCCGCCCGCGCCGCCTCCCGCACCCGCTCGAACTGCCGGCCGGTGTCCTCCAGCGAGGCGAAGGGCACATTGAACTCGTCGGCGTAGCGGGCCGCCAGCTCCGGCGTGCGCTTGGCGCCCAGCCCCCCGATGATCACCGGGACCTTCGCCTGGGCGGGCTTCGGCAGCGCCGGGCAGTCCTTCAGCTGATAGAACTTCCCGTCGAAGTCGTAGGTCTCGCCCACCGGCGTCTCCCAGAGCCCGGTGACGATCGCCAGCTGCTCCTCGAGCCGGGCGATCTTCTCCTTCGGGAACGGGATGCCGTACGCGGTGTGCTCCGCCTCGAACCACCCCGCGCCGAGCCCCATCTCGATCCGTCCGCCCGACATCAGGTCGACCTGTGCCACCTGGATGGCCAGTACGCCGGGGAGCCGGAAGGTGGCCGCCGTCATCAGGGTGCCCAGCTTGATCCGGCTGGTCTCCCGGGCGAGGCCCGCCAGGGTGATCCACGCGTCCGTGGGCCCCGGCAGCCCGTCGCCCTCCCCCATCCTCAGGAAATGGTCGGAGCGGAAGAAGGCGTCGAAGCCGAGGTCCTCCGACGCCTTGGCGACGGCCAGCAGTGTGTCGTAGCTCGCCCCTTGCTGGGGCTCGGTGAAGATTCGCAGATCCATTGCTCCATCCTGCCCCCACCACGGCGCTGTCCGTCAATCACCGCCTCCGCCGCCGCCCGCCAGCTCACCGACCCGGTCCTTGGCCTCGTCCACCGCGTCCAGCGCCTCGATGCACTGCCAGTAGCCCGCCTCGTCCTCGGCCGCGCAGGTGATGCCCACCAGGGTCAGCCCGATCTCGCCGAGCAGGACGCCCAGCGCCCGCAAGGTGCCGGCCGGATCGCGCACCCCGGTCAGCCGTACCGCCCGCAGCGGTCCCGCGCCCCCGGCCGCGACCACCGGGGCGGGCCCCGCCCTCACCCCCGGCCGTCCACCGTCGTCGCCCAGCAGCCGCCCCACCGCCTCGGTCAGTTCGTACGCCTGCCAGGCCTCCGCGATGACGTGCTCGGGCTGCGGGCTGCCCCTCAGAGCGCGTTCCGCCTCCGCCACCAGTCGTGCCGCGTCCATCGTCCGCACCCTTCGTCGTCCGCGGCGGTCTCCGTGCCGCCGTCTGATGTCACTCAGCGTGACAGACCGGGGACGGCACGGAAGGGGCGAGCCGCGAATCTGTGGACGAGCGGCGCATTGTGGACAACTCGCTCACTCCTGCGAGTGAGCCGATCCGGTCGACCGGGCGGCCGACCGGTCCGGACGGGGAAAGCGCAGCTCATTGCGGTCGATCTTCGCGTCGAGCGCGGTCAGCGGATCGACGCCCAGCGAGGCGCAGAACTGCAGCAGATACGCCAGCACATCCGCCACCTCGTCCCTGACCCGATGGGCGCTGTCGGCGTCCTCCATCACCGCGGCCGCCTGCTCGGGCGTCAACCACTGGAAGATCTCCAGCAGTTCTGACGCCTCGACGCTGAGCGCCGCGGCGAGGTTCTTCGGGGTGTGGAAGGGCGCCCAGTCGCGGGCCGCCGCGAAGTCGACGAGGCGGCGCTGCAGGGCCGCGAGGTCCGGATCCTGTTGTTCGGTCACCCGGACTGGTCTACCCCATCTTCCCGGTCGCCGCCCGCGCCCTCCACCGACTCCTCGGTGCCGGCGCCGAGTTCCACGACTTCACGCGCGTCGACCTGGCCCGCCCCCGATGCCCTCAGCCGGCCGGCGGCCCCGTCCTCACCCGCTTTCACCGCTCCGACCACGCCCCCCTCACCCGCTTGTCTCGGCACCATCCCGGCGGCGAACGTCGTCACGGACAGTCCGCCCACCCCGTCCAGACAGGCCGGGTCCTGCACGGTCCCGAGCAGCCGGATGTGCCCGTGGGCGGCGGCCCGCCCGGCCAGGCGCAGCAGTTCGCGTGCCTGCTGCCGGTCCAGCCCGAGGTCGAGCCCGTCGGCCATCACGGTCAGCACCTGACCGGCCGGAAGCAACTCCGTACTGGTGTCGACATCCAGCACGCCGGGGCCGGTGAGCAGGACCAGCGCCAAGGCGAGGAAGCGGAGTTCGCCGTCGCCGAGGCGGTCGATCGGCACCAGGCCGAGCGGACCCCGGTCCACCGCGGCGATCGTGGCGTCGAGCGCGGGGCCGCGGCCGTCGCCGGCCAGCAGCGCGGGCAGTGTCGTCAGGCCCTCGACGGGCGGGCTGCACACCGCGCGCACCGCGTTCACCAGTGCGGCGTGGCGGGTGACGCATTCGCCCTCGGTCCTGGCGAGCACCGCGGAGAGGTTGTCGCAGGCCATCCGCAACCGGCCGTCGCCGAGCGCCGCCGGGGCACGCATCAGCTCCGGCCGCGGCGCGACCGGGAAGACCCCGCGCAGCGCGACCACCACCTGCTCGGCCGCGGCCAGCACCAGCCGCTGCCCGTCGGTACGGCCCGCGACGCGCAGCGGCAGCAGCGCGGTGGCCAGCAGGTCGTCCGGCAGCGGAGCGCGGGTCACGGCGACCACGCCGGCGGTGTGCCAGGCCGCCTGGACGGTGGGCCGGGACGGGTCGCGCAGCGCGGTCGTAAGCAGTGTCTCGCCGGCGCCGGTGAGGCGTTCGCCGACGATCCGCAAGGTCGGCTCCACTTGCACGGCGACATCGAGCCGCACCGGCCCGACCGGACCGGTGACCGTACAGCCGATGCGGAAGCCGCGGCGGCCCTGCGCGTCGGGCCGGGCGCCCTGGGGGACGCAGGCTGCGGCGCCCCCGCGTACGACGGTGTCGAACACCTCGTGCAGCCCGTCGCCGCAGGCCAGTCGGCCGAGTGCGGCGAGCCCTTCGAGCACACTGGACTTGCCGGTGCCGCTGCCCCCGGTGAGCAGAGTGAGCGGACCGAACCCGAAGGTCGCTCCCCGGTGCGATTTGAAGGCCGACAGCCGGAGTTCGGTGACGACGGGGCGGTGCTGCCTGGTGCTCATGGCGGCGAAGGTAACGACCTGTTGGGGTGCCGAACCGTTCAAGCGGGCCCATCGTCCCTCGAACGAGGGACATCACGCATGATTGAGGTCAACCCGGGAATTCCGGCCAACCATAGGAAACCGGACAGCCGACACTGTCCTGCCCCGCCCGCCCCCGACACCTGTGCACACCCCGCCCCCGACACCTGTGCACACCCCGCCGCCGTCCGCTCCCGGTAGCGTGGCGCGGGTGACCACGACCAGCACCAGCTACGTCGCACTGCTGCGCGGCATCAACGTCGGGCCCAACAACAGGGTGCCCATGCCGAAGCTGCGCGAACTCATCGAGGGCATCGGCGGCGCACGGGTGCGTACCCATCTCCAGAGCGGCAACGCCGTGTTCACCCATGAACGGCGGGACCCACCGCGCCTGGCGGCCGATCTGGAGCAGGCCCTTTCCAGCGAACTGGGCCTGACCATCGCCGTACTGGTCCGCTCCGGGGCCGATCTGCGCCGGGTCGTGGACGCCAACCCTTTCCCCATGGAGAAGGTGAACGGCTCCCGCTTCGTCGTCGTCTTCCTGTCCGGACCGGTCCCGCTCGACCGGCTGGCCGCGATCGACCCGGCGGCGTACGCTCCCGACGAGTTCAGCCCCGGCGAGACGGAGATCTACGCCCACTTCCCCGACTCGATCCGCGACTCCAGGCTCGCCGCCCTCTTCACCGACCGCAAGCTCGGACTGACCGCCTCGTTCCGCAACTGGAACACGGTCACCAAGCTCCTGGCGCTGACCGAGGCGCTCGACCGCGAAACCGCGTAGGCGGCGACCCCCGCCCCGGCCCCACCCCGATCCGGGCCCGGGCACGGCCCGCCGGGCCGTCGACGCGCGCGTCGCCAGTGCCGCCGCGGGACGATCGCCTCGCCGGTCGTCATCCCGGGCGGCGGACCAGGAGTCCGCTCGGCCCCGGACTCCGGATTTCCCCTTCGGCCATGACCGGGTCGAGCGCGGCCAGGTGATCACCGAAGCCCCCTCGCGCCCGCGCCCGCAGCCGGGAGGAGGTCAGGACGGGGCAGTCCGCCGTACGGAGCACGCGGTGACCGGACGCCTCCAGGGCTCTGACCAGGGCGCGGTCCTCACCCACATCGAGGGGCGGGAAGCCGCCGACCGCCCGGTAGGCGCCGGCGGTCAGGCCGAGGTTGGCGCCGTGGATGTGCGGGTGGCGCCAGGCGGAGCCGTCCGTCGGGCGGGTGGCCTCGTAGCCGAGCGTGTGGCTCGCGACGAGGGAGGCAGCCGTGGTCGCGGGCAGGGCGACGGTCCCGACGACGGCCTGCCAGCCCTCGCGGGCCCGGGCGCTGTGGTGCGCCAGCCAGTCGGAGGGGACGACGCTGTCGGCGTCCGTGACGGCGATCCAGGTGGTCGCCGCCGGGGAGGCGAGTTCCCGCAGCGCCCGCTCGACGCCCAGGGCGCGGGCGCGACCCGGGTTGCGGCAGTCCGCCCGTACGACCACGGCCCCCGACCGGCGGGCCACCTCCGCGGTCCGGTCCTGGCAGGAGTCGGCGACGAGCACCGTGACCACCCGCACCGCCGCGAGGTCCGGATGCCGGGCGGCGACAGCCACCGCGTCGAGGGCCGCGGGCAGCAGGACTTCCTCGTCGTGGGCGGGGATCACGACGGCGACGGCCCCGATGTTCACACCAGCCCCTCCCGCTCGGCCGGGCCGGCCGGCAGCCGGCCGTCGGGGAAGGCGCGCGAGTGGACCTGCAGGACGAAGTCGTCCTCACGGTGGTCGGCCAGCAGGCCGAGCCCCGGCACCGCCGCCAGCCTCGCCGCGATGTCGTCACCGGTGAACAGGTGCTCGGGCACCGGGTGGTTCCAGTGCGCGGTCACCAGGGTGCCGCCGGGCTCCAGGGAGGCGACCGCGCGTTCCACCAGCCGGTCCAGCGTCGCGGCCTCGAAGTAGTAGAGCAGCTCGGAGAGCACGATCAGGTCGAAGCCGCCCTCCGGCCACTGGTCCGGCAGGACAAGGCGGCGAACGGTCACTCCGGCGAGTCCGGCGGTGCGCTGCCGGGCGGTCCGCACCGCCGGCTCGACGCGGTCGGCGGCCAGCAGCGAGTCGCAGCGGCCGGCCAGCCGCCGGGTCAGTTCGCCGACCGAGCATCCGGGTTCGAACGCCCTGCGGTAGCGCGGCAGCGGCAGGGCCGCCACCGTGAGGTCGTACTTGCGCCGCTCGTACCAGCGCTCGGCCAGTGCCCAGGGGTCCTCGGCGCGCCGGTACTGCTCCTCGAAGTACGTGTCGGGGGTACTTCGGTCGGCCGCTGCCGCCGGGCGGGGACGGCCCGGGTCGCCCATCGGGTCGGCGCTCGTCATCCGAAGACCACCTCGACGTCGCGGAGATGGTGGGCGATCTCCCCGGGGGGCAGCACCGCGGCGTCCTGCGGGGCGGGCCCGAGCGGCCGGATCTGGCTGGTGAACCGGTCGACGGCGGCGCTCTTGCGTCGCACCACCTCCCGCGGCAGGCGCACGGCCAGCGCGGACGACCAGGGCACGCGGGGATCGTCCGGCTCCGCCCAGTGCCACATCCACACCGGGTACAGCAGGCAGCGGACGGACGCCGCGCCGGACGCGGTGAGCGCCGCCCGGCCGGCGGCCTCGTGGTCGCTGTGGACATCCCCCGTCCACGGTGCCAGGCACATCCGCGCGCCCCGCAGGACAGGAGCGAGGGCCGCGGCCACCATCTCCTCGTGGCGGGCGACCTCCGTGTCGGGCACGGCCAGCCGGACGACCTCCGCCGTGCCCGCCCCGAGTTCGGAAAGCGAGGCGCGGAGTTCGCCCGCCCGGATCCCGGCGAGCTGCCGGGCCGTGACGACCGCGCTGCCGGGGTGGGACCGCTCCCCGTCGGTGACCGACACGACCGTCAGGTCCACACCGGAGCCGGCGAGCAGCGTCATCATGCCGCCGGCGCCGAGTACCTCGTCGTCCGGATGGGCGGCCACCACCACGACGCGGCCGTCGGTGGGGAGCCGCAGCTCCGGCAGCCTGTCCCAGCCGTCCCAGGCCCGCCAGCGGCTCTCGTCGGTGCCGGGGGCCTGGATGGCGTCGGCGGGGACCCGGGGCGCGCGGTCCGCTCCGGGACCGTGCCCCGGTCGCGCGGTCACGACCGCTCCTGGCCGGCGACGAGCGCGCCCAGCTCTGCCAGATTGCGTTCGGCGTGGTGCTGCCGGATGTAGACGGCGAGGTCGGTGGCGGCGCGGGCGTGGCGTTCGTCGTGGCACAGCGGTCCCGCACCGGTGGCACGTCCCACATGGGTCAGGACGTCGGCGCAGACCGACTCCACGAAGGCCCGGACGCGCAGACTCCGCACGCGGGCGGTGCCGCCCTTGTCGAAGGGGTCGTCGTCGATCTCGGCGGCGGCCTGGCGCAGCACGGCCTCGGCGGCGTGCAGTCGCATGTCGACGGCGCCCAGGTGGGCGTCGGTGATGGGATCGGGCCCGCGCCGCGCGGCCGCGCGCAGCAGCTCGCCGCCGACCGCGCGGGCGCCGCCCAGCCAGCAGGCCGCCACGCCGATGCCGCCGTGCTGGAAGCCGGCCCTCGTCACATAGGCGTCGACCCCGCCGACCGGTACGGCCGCCACGTCCTCGAACCCCACATCGGGCGTGTCGCTGCCGGCCATCCCGATCGCCTGCCAGCTGCCCGCGACCGGCCGGTATCCGGTGGCTCCCCCCTCCCCGACCCCGGTGCTGACCGCGAAGAGCCGGCGGCCGTCCCCCGCCCGGGCGGTGACCAGGGCGTGCGTGCAGCTGTGCGCCCCGGAGCAGTAGCGCTTGAGACCGCTGAGCGACCAGCCGTCCTGGGTGCGCACGGCCTTCAGCCCCTCCCCCGGCGGCTCGGCGGCCCATACCCCCCACAACTGCCCGACCGCGGGCTCCGGTCCGCCGAGCTCGGCCAGGATCGCGACCGCGTCCACATGGCCCTCCACCAGACGCGCCGCGCTCAGGTCCTCGGCCGCGACCGAGGCCAGGGCAGCGAAACGCTCCGCGGTCCGGCCCGATCCGGGGAGCGGACTCTCCGCGCCGCCGGACCACAGCTCGGCGACGTGGTCATGGAAGCGGGCGGCGGCCTCCCGCCGGGCCCGCCGGGCGGAAAAGCCCTCCGGCTCCCCGTCCGACGCCCCCTGCGCGACCGGAAATGCTTCCTGCTGGTCTGTTGCGCTGTACATGCGTCGTGCTCCTTGCCCGCGACCGCCCGATACACGCCACCACCTTGACCCGGCACGACGGCGCACGCATCCGGATGCCCCGTCGGCGCGGGCGCACACATCGGACGAACAGGTACTCGACGTCATCGACCCGTCGGTCCGCGGGCATTTCCCGCGCCGACGGGGCCCGCGGATCGGACATGACGCGACTCCGGTCGGTTCGTCCTACCAACTGACTGCGCTTAGCATCGGCGGGGCCCGCACGGCAGGTCCGGAGGCATGCGATGAACGGCGAAGACGGGGCGACCGGCTCGCTCCTCGTGACGGTCTTCGGCTTCCCCGGAGTCCGGCTGCTGGATGTGGCCGGTCCGATCGGGGTGTTCACCTCGGCGAACGAATTCGGCGGCCGCTACCGACTGATCCTGGTGTCGGCCGACGGCAACGAGGTCTGCGTTTCCCCGCCGTCCGGGCGGCCGGCTACGTCCGGCAGCGGGCGCTGCGGCTGCACGCCGCCGATCCGGTCCAGGCGCAGTTCTTCGGCGCGCCGGCCGTGGCGCTCCTGACAGTGGGCGCCGGGGCGCTGGAACTCGGCCGGCGGGTGATCGATGCGCGGGCGGCGCTGGAGGTGGACTGGACGCTGTGGTCGCTCGGCACCGCGCTCGGTCTGGCCACGGCCCGCGCGGTGCCGTATCTGATGGTGACCCGGCACCGCTTCGCCCCCGACGCGGCGTTCGGCGGCTGGCTGATGCCGGTGGTGCCGCCGCTGGTCTCGGCTTCGACGGGCGCGCTGCTCGTCCCGCACACGCCGGCCGGGCAGCCGCCGCTGGCTCTGCTGCTGGGTTGCAACGCGATGTTCGGGCTCGGCCTGCTGGCCGTACTGCTGGTGCCGGCCATGGTCTACAGCCGTCTGGTGCACCATGACGCGCCCACCGGTGCGTCGGTGCCCACGGTGTGGATCGGCCTGGGGGCGCTGGGCCAGGCCGTGACGGGCCTGGGTGCGCTGGCCGCGGTGGTGCCGGACGCGCTGCCCGATCCGTACGGGCAGGGCGCGGCGGTCCGTCACCGCCACCGGGGCGCTGGCGGCCCGTACCGGCTCCCTGGTGTTCGTCTGGGCCGCCGCCGCCCGACGGGCACCACGAACGCCCGTCGGGAGAACTGTCCTCGGCGTCGACCCGGTCGTCGATCCGGTTGCCGATCCGGTCAGGAAGCCTCGATCGCCTTCTTGATCCGCTCGCCGAACGCGGGTGCGTCCTTGCGGGCCGCGCCGAGGGCGAAGCTCACCAGCAGCTTGCCGATGCCGTGCCCCTCCAGCACGTTGAACAGCCGTACCCGTGTCGTCCCGTCCGAGATCGCGTCCAGGTCGTAACCGCCCTCGGAGGACGTCACCGAGTTCTTCGACGTCTCCGTCCAGCGGATCTTCCGCGGCACTTCCAGCTCGGTGATCCGGATCTCGCGCTGCGAGGTCATCCCCGCGTCCTTCACCGTGCTCCGGAACACCGTGCCGATCACGGTGGCCCCGGCCGGCTCCTTGTCGATCCGCTGCACCCGGGGGCTGAACTTCGGGTCGTTCGTACCCTGTGCCAGATACGCGAAGACCTCCTCGATGGGCCGGTCGATCTCGGTGACTGCTTCGAACTGTCCACTCATGGCTGATCGTTCCTTGATTCCGGGAGGCCGGACGCCTGCGGCACCGGCCTGGGCCGGGACCGGTGGCGCTGACAGCCTCCATGGTTACGGACGCCCCCGGTGCGGGTGGCGTGTCACATCACGCTGACCTCGGACCCGTCCGAGGACGGTGCGGCGGTCCCGGCCGGGCGGGTGCGGGGCCGCAGATCGAGAAGGTACGGCTTACCGAATTCCGGCAGGAGCGCGACCCGCCGGAGAGGGCCCCCGGAGTTTGTCAGCGAACGGTCCTGGCCGCCTGCTCGATGAGGTCGGTGACGATCTTCGGGTCGGTCACCTGTGCGGCGTGCGGGGTATTGGCCTCGACGGTGTGGGCGTGCGCGCGGGCGGCCATGAACCGTTCGGCCGCCGGGGGGATCAGGTGGTCGTCCTTGGAGACGAGGTACCAGGACGGGATGGTCTTCCAGGCCGGCGCGCCGGACGGCTCGCCCAGGGCCTGGGAGTCGATGGGGCTCTGGGTGGCCGCCAGTTCGGCGGCGGCCTTGTCGTCCAGGCGGCCGCTGAGGAAGAGGTCGCGGTACTGGTCCGCCTTGGCGTAGAGGTCGACGCCGCCGGTCCCGCCGGGCAGGGTGTACGGCACGGCGTCGAGGGCGGTCGGGATCTGGGCGTCGGGGTCGTCGGAGATGTGACTGCCGGGGAACTTCGTGGCCAGTCCGACGGCGCTCTCCCCCGTGTCCGGCGCGAAGGCGGAGATGTACACCAGTGCCTTGACACTGGTGTCGCCCGTGGCGGCGTCGGTGATGACGGACCCGCCGTACGACTGGCCGACCAGCACGATCGGGCCCTGGACGGTCTTCAGGTAGGAAGCCAGGTACGCCGAGTCGCCGGCCAGGCCGCGCAGGGCCGTGGGGGGCGCGGTGACCGGGTAGCCCTCGGCCTGGAGGCGCTTGATCACACCGCTCCAGCTGGCCGAGTCGGACCACGCGCCGTTGACGAGGACGACGGTCGGCTTCGGGGCCGAAGAGGTGTGGTGCGAGGGCGCGGCGGACGCGAGGGTCGCCACACCGGCGGCGAGGGCGACGGCGGTCGTGCCGACCAGCGAGATACGGAAGATGCGGCGGTTGAGCACGGGACTCTCCTGGTGTGAGCGGGGCGTTGCGCGCCGAACGGCTTGCCGGCGCGCGGTCGCCCTGGCGAGAACGTCTAAGTGGATAGAACGTTCTATGCAGAAGATAGACCTGCCTCGACCCCGGCAACAGATGGGGGGTGGGTGACCCACGTCACGCGGCCGGGCGGCCGGAGGGCCTCGCCCCGCACCGCCGCCGGCTCCTGCCGCCGTCAGCCCCGCGCGATGAGCAGGCCCGTCCCGTGCTCCAGGGTGCGGGCGGCCGTCTCCGCGTCGCTGAGGTAGCCCGCCACCATCGCTCCGTCCCGCAGGGCGAACATCGTGTCGGCCGACTGCCCGGGACGCGTGGCGCCGATCGCCCGGAAGGCGTCCTCCAGCATCTGGCGGAACCACGCGCGATGGGTCAGCACGGCCTGGTGCACCGGGCTCTGCGGATCCGGGTATTCCGCGGCGGCGTTGATGAAAGGACAGCCGCGGAACCCCGGACCGCACACGTCCTGCCCGATGGCCCGGGCGACACCCTGGAGCAGCGCGGCCCCGCCGCCCGTCGCCGCGGCCGCGGAATCCACCTGAGCCCGGATATTCAGGTCGGTGGCCTCCAGATAGCCCCGCACCAGGTCGTCCTTGCCCTCGAAATGGCGGTAGAAAGTTCCCCGCGCCACATCCGCCTCGGCCATCACGCGGTCGACGCCGACCGCACGGATTCCCTCCGTGTAGAACAGCCTGCTCGCCGTGGCTAGCAGACGCGCCCGCGCCGCCGACGGCCGCCTGGTCCCCGCCGCGGCGCTTCCCGTCCTGTTCTCGGTCATATGACGAAGTATACGGACCGTTCTTTCCAGGTGATATGACCCCGACCGCGTCCTCATCCCTCCCTTTCGGGCCCTTTCCCTTCACGTGCCACGGGGCGGAGCAGGCTCAACACGACGGCGAGGGCCAGGACCACGACGATCACCGCCAGGCTCACCAGCGAGGGGATCTCCGGAATGCTCTTGCTGATCAGCTTGTGGCAGGCCTGCAGGATCAGCTTGACGCCGATGAAGGCGAGAATGAGCGCGAGTCCCTTGCTCAGATAGTGGAACCGGTCCAGCAGACCCGCGAGGAGGAAGTACAGCGCGCGCAGGCCGAGGATGGCGAACGCGTTGCTGGTGTAGACGATGAAGGCGTTGTCGCTGACCGCGAGGACGGCCGGCACGCTGTCCACGGCGAAGACCAGGTCGGCGGCCTCGATCGCGACGACGACCGCGAGCAGCGGAGTG
The DNA here is from genome assembly GCF_042650325.1 of Streptomyces polygonati. Lineage (NCBI taxonomy): Bacteria > Bacillati > Actinomycetota > Actinomycetes > Kitasatosporales > Streptomycetaceae > Streptomyces > Streptomyces polygonati. The sequence continues at coordinate 144,883 of NZ_JBHSBB010000019.1, forward strand.
GCGACACGCCGGCCGGCCTCCTTGAGGAAGAACTTCGTCCCCGCGTACTCGTCCCGGACCGGGACGACCTTGCGCAGCAGTCGCACCGCGAGGCTCCGGCCCGGGTCGAAGCTCTCCTCGTCGCCCGTGAGGATCTTGTAGGTGCTGTAGAAGAGGATCGCCGCGAAGACGAAAAGCACCGCCGTGAAGCGGTTGACCACGGCCACGCCGGCGGCCAGGAAGATCCCGCGGAACAGCAGGGCGCCCAGGACCCCGAAGAAGAGCACACGGTGCTGATAGGCGCGCGGCACTTTGAAATAGGCGAAGATCAGCGCGAAGACGAACAGATTGTCGACGGACAGGCTCTTCTCCAGCAGCCACGCGGTGGTGTAGTCGACCCCGGCGGTCGAGCCGAGGACGGCGAAGACGACCGCGCCGAAGCCGAGGGCGAGACCGACCCACGCCGCACTCCACACCGCGGCTTCCCTGAACCCGATGACATGGGCGTCCCGGTGGGCCACCAGGTCCACCGCCAGCGACACCAGCACGAGGACGACGAACACCGCCCACAGCCAGAACGGGACATCGGCCACCTGGCAGCCCCTCACGCCGGCAGTAGCGGGACAGTGGTGAGAAATGGAAACACCTTCCCGAACGAGTCTCGACCAGCGCCCCGTGCTTGTCGCCCGCAAAGAGGTGACAGGCCGATGCCGTATGCGCGGAACAGGGGGAGGGAGGACACAGCTTTCGCCTGAATGGCGGCGGCCCTTTCCCGTCACCGTCAATGAGGCGTCAGAGCGGGGTCGCGGCGCGTATCGACGGCGTCAGGAATGGATTCCTCGCCGGGAGCCGGCGTTTCCCTGGAGGTGAGTCGGAGGCAGCGGGGTCCTTCCGAGCGGGCACGCGAAAGGAAGCGGAGCGGCATGGCGGAGTACGGGCGGGTCGTCGTCGGGATCAGCGGATCGTTGCGCGGCCTGACCGCCCTGCATCGGGCCGTCGCCGAGGCCCGGCACCGGGACAGCGAACTGGTCGGCGTGATGACCTGGACACCGCCCGGTGGTGAGGTGGCTTCCCGGCGGAACAGCTGGCCGCCGCTGCTGGAGGCACTGGAGAACGCGGCATGCGAGCGTCTGGAGCAGTCGTTCCGGGATGCCTTCGGCGGCTGTCCGAGCGGGGTGCGATGCCGGCTGACCGTCGTACGGGGCGGACCCGGACCGGTCCTCGCCCGGATCGCGCGGGAACCGGAGGATCTGCTGGTGATCGGTACCGGCAGGCGAGGGAGTCTGCTGCGGCTGTTCCACGGTGACGTCAGCCGCTACTGCCTGGCGCATGCGCGGTGTCCCGTACTGGCCGTCCCGCCGTCCGAGCTCCTGCACGATGTCGGCCGCGCCGCGCGCGTCCTCGACGAGCTGCCGCCGACGCGCTGACGGCCGCCGACGCGAAACGCCCGGCCGGGAGATCCCGGCCGGGCGTCTTCCGGTCAAGCCGCCGGTGCGTCAGATCGTCGGTGTCTCATCGACGACCTCCTGGTGCGGTTCGACGATGAACCTCCAGCCGTCGCTGGGCTCCAGGAACCGCACCCGGGTCGGGTAGATGTCCAGGGCGCGCCGGTCACGGTTCTGGCCGGCCGCGCTCTTCCGCCCCCGGATCGGCTCCTCGAACAGATCGACCTTGACCTCCGGTACCGCGACGACTTCCTCGTTCCAGCGCTGGACGATCCCCGCGCCGAACGCGTCCCGCGCGGCGGCGTAGAGCGCCTCCAGGGATTCCTTGTTCCCGCCGGGAACGAAGAGGGCGAGGTTCAGCAGGACACCGGCGCTCTGGAGGACCTCTATCTCCTCCCCCGCCGGGTCGGCCGCCCAGACCCCGGGCTCTTCGGCATTGTCCGGGAGAAGTTGGATTTCGTCGCCGAATATCGTCCTCGCGGTGAAGGACCCTCCCTCAAAATTCTTGCCCGGCTTCGTAAGGCTGGCCGGGGCGTAGCAGTCGAGAGGAAGGCCTTCGGTCTGTGCGGAGACGAAGATGCCGTCCTGGCGACCCAACTCTGAAACTTCATCGGCCGTAAGACGTCGAGCCGTGACCTTCTCGGTATTCACGCCATTCCCCTTTTTCGCGGCGTCCCATGAATTAATCATGACTCTATCACGACAGCGCCCAACTCAGCCCCGTTCCAGGTGTGTTCACAAGGGGAGTCCACCGACCCCGGCAGTGCGGCCGATACACGGTCCGGCGCATTACCAACGGTGCAAACCAATATGCCCATTCTCGCCGAGTCCGCTCCCGGGATCCACGGCGGAGGAATTCAAGGCTGTTCCGGCGCGCGACGACGCGCCCGACCGATACCTCGGATCAGGCGTGCTTCGCGGCCGGCGTCAGGATCGCCACGCACTCCACATGGTGGGTGAAAGGGAAGAGGTCGAACGCGCGCAGGGTGACGGGGCGGTAGCCCTCTTCGGCGAACCAGGCGAGGTCGCGGGCCAGGGCGGCCGGGTCGCAGGCGACGTAGGCGATGCGGCGGGGGGCGAGGGAGGCCAGATGGCGGACGGTGGGGTGGCCGGCGCCGGAGCGGGGCGGGTCGAGGACGATCAGGTCGACCTCGCTGATGCCGGTGCGGGGCAGCACCTGCTCGACCTTGCCCTCCTCGATGCGCACCCGCTCCAGGTCCTGGAGGTTGTGCCGGGCGTCCTCGACCGCGCGCTTGCCGGATTCGATGCCGAGCACGGCGCCGCGTTCACCGACCCGTTCGGCCAGGGCGCCGGCGAACAGGCCGACCCCGCAGTACAGATCGAGGGCCATGTCGCCCTTGCGCGGCATCAGGCCCTGCATCACCGCTTCGACCAGCAGGTCGGGGGCCTTCGGGTGGACCTGCCAGAAGCCGCCCTCACCGACCCGCCAGGTGCGGCCGACGGCGCGCTCGCGCACGAAGGGACGGCCGTGGACGCGGTGCACGGCCTGGTCGCGCTCGCCGATCCGCTGCACCGAGACCGGCCGGTCCAGCTCCACGATCGGCAGCCGCCCGCCCGGGCTCGGGGTGAGGATGACCTGCCGGTCGTGCGAGCCGGTGGCGGCGATGGCCTCCACCGAGGCGATCTGCGGCCACGCGCGGGCCTCGACGCCGAGCTCCTCGACCTCGGGCGACGCGATCAGGCAGTGGTCGATCACCTCGACCTCGTGCGAGCGGTGTCGGCGCAGTCCGGCCCGGCCCTCGGCGTCCACCGCGTACTGCACCCGGGTGCGCCAGGCGGGCACCTCGCCCTTGGCGACCTTGTCCCCGGGCGCGGGTGCGACGGTGCCGTCCCAGCCGGCCTGCTGCGGGGTGAGCCCGGCCAGCCGGGCCAGTTGCTCGGCGATCACCGCGGCCTTCAGGCGGCGCTGGGCGCCCGGACCGGCGTGCTGCCAGTCGCAGCCGCCGCAGCGCCCCGGGCCGGAGTACGGGCAGGGCGCCGCCACCCGGTCCTTGGACGCGGTCAGCACCCGTACGGCGTCGGCCCGCAGGAAGCGGGCACCCTCCTCGCCCTCGGTGACCCGGGCCACCACCCGCTCGCCGGGCAGCGCGTGCCGGACGAAGAGCACCTGGCCGGCTTCGGTGCGGGCCACGCAGTGGCCGCCGTGTGCCACCGGGCCGACCTCGACCTCGTACTCGCGGCCGACGAGCGAGGCGGCGGATTCGGTCTGCATACGGGGCTGCTCCTGGGCTGGTGACGGGATGCGCGCGGACACGACGGTCCGGCGGCGCCAGCCGACCAGTCTACGTCCCCGGGCCGACCCCGTTCTCCGGCTGCGGGGCCCCGCCACCCGCCGCCGGGGGCCGGTCCCCGGCGGCCGCCGGCTACTTGCCCTCCGCCGCCCCCGCCGCCCCGGCCGTGCCCCCGGGCTCGCTGTGCTCCCGGCTGCGCGGCAGCGCCGGCGTCCCCACCGGACCGCGGCGGATCGACCCGGGCGCGTTCCAGTTGGCCCGCCGCCTGGCCCTGATCCGGGCCAGCTCGGAGGACTCCAGCTGCCACGGCACCGAGGTGACCATCACCCCGGGGGTGAACAGCAGCCGGCCCTTGAGCCGCAGCGCGCTCTGGTTGTGCAGCAGGTGCTCGTACCAGTGGCCGACGACGTACTCGGGGATGTAGACGCTGACCACGTCGCGCGGGCTGTCGCGGCGCAGCCCCTTGACGTAGTCGATGATCGGGCGGGTGATCTCGCGGTAGGGCGAGTCGAGGATCTTCAGCGGTACGTCCATGCCGTGCCGCTGCCACTCCGCCTGGAGGAGCTTGGTGTCCTCGGGGTCGACGTTGATACTGAGCGCCTCCAGGCTGTCGGAGCGCATCAGCTTGGCGTACGACAGCGCCCGCAGGGTGGGCTTGTGCAGCTTGGAGACCAGCACGATGGAGTGCACCCGGGAGGGCCGTACGTAGTCGTCGCCCGGCTCGTCCTCGGCGGCGATCTCCTCGGCGACCCGGGTGTAGTGGCGGCGGATCGCGGTCATCACGCCGTAGAAGACCACCATGCCGAGCACCGCGACCCAGGCGCCGTGGGTGAATTTGGTGAGCAGCACGATCACCAGCACCAGGCCGGTCAGGAAGGCGCCGAAGGCGTTGATCGCCCGGGAGCGGTGCATGTGGCGGCGCTTGCCGGGGTCGGTCTCGGTCAGCAGATGACGGTTCCAGTGCCGGACCATGCCGATCTGGCTCAGCGTGAAGGAGACGAAGACGCCGACGATGTAGAGCTGGATCAGCCGGGTGGAGTCGGCGCCGTAGATATAGACGAGCACGCAGGCGAAGCCGGCCAGCAGCACGATGCCGTTGGAGAAGGCCAGCCGGTCGCCGCGGGTGTGCAGCTGGCGCGGCAGGTAGCGGTCCTGGGCGAGGATCGAGCCGAGCACCGGGAAGCCGTTGTAGGCGGTGTTGGCGGCCAGGAAGAGGACGAGCGCGGTGACCGCGGCCAGGAAGATGAACGGGATCGAGTTGTGCCCGAAGACCGCCTCGGCGACCTGGGCGATCACCGGGTCCTGGGTGTAGCCGGGACCGACCGGCCGGCCGTGGTCGAGCAGGTCGGTCGCGGGGTCGGAGGCCATCCGGACCTTGGTGTTTATCGCGAGCGCGATGATGCCGACGAACATGGTGACGGCCAGCAGGCCCATCGCCGCCAGCGTGGTGGCGGCGTTCTTGGACTTGGGCTTGCGGAAGGCCGGTACGCCGTTGCTGATCGCCTCGACCCCGGTGAGCGCCGCGCAGCCGGAGGAGAAGGCCCGCAGCAGCAGGAAGAGCAGGGCGAAGCCGCCGAGTCCGGAGGACTCCGCGTGGACGGTGAAGCCCGCGGTAGGCGCGTGCATGACATGTCCAGTGGAGATCCTGAAGATCCCCCAGGCGATCATGCAGAAGACGCCGAGCACGAAGGCGTAGGTCGGGATGGCGAAGATGCTGCCGGACTCGCGCACCCCGCGCAGATTCATCAGCATCAGGATCACGATCATGCCGATCGCGCCCAGCACCTTGTGCGTGACGAAGAACGGCACCGCGGAGCCGAGGTTCTCGATGCCCGAGGCGACCGACACCGCCACGGTGAGCACGTAGTCCACCAGCAGGGCGCTGGCGACGGTGAGGCCCGCCTTGGGCCCCAGGTTGGTGGTGGCGACCTCGTAGTCGCCACCACCCGAGGGGTAGGCGTGCACGTTCTGCCGGTAGGAGGCGACCACGGTGAACATCAAGATGACCACCGCGCCCGCGATCCAGGGGCTGAAGTGGTAGGCCGACGCTCCCGCGATGGAAAGGACCAGCAGCACCTCGCCCGGTGCGTATGCCACGGAGGACAGCGGGTCCGAGGCGAAGACGGGCAGCGCGAGACGTTTGGGGAGCAGTGTTTCCCCCAACTTGTCACTGCGCAGCGCCCGGCCGATCAGGATCCGTTTCGGCAGGTCGGTCAGTTTGGACACCCCGCGATGTTAAGGGATCGCCAAGATGCGCGGGTGCCCGGGCGACTTATGGAGTGTGGCGAACTTGTGACCCCGCCATGGCGCAACCTTTAGCAGCGGCGCACACGTGTGTAGCTTTGGCCGCGGTCTGAGACGCTTGGCGTGCCGCTTGAGGTACGCCGACGGCTCGGACCTGCAGCCGCAGGCAACCGCAAGGCACAGGCGCATACGTTGGCAGCCGGAAGGACGGTCGTGCACGTCGTGATTATGGGATGCGGGCGAGTGGGATCCACTCTCGCGCACTCCCTCGAACAGCAAGGTCATACGGTCGCGGTGGTGGACCAGGACCAGACGGCGTTCCGCCGGCTGGGCTCCGGGTTCGCCGGGCGCCGGGTGACCGGAGTCGGGTTCGACCAGGACACGCTGCGCGAAGCCGGAATCGAGGAGGCGGGCGCCTTCGCGGCCGTCAGCAGCGGCGACAACTCCAACATCATCGCGGCACGGGCGGCCCGCGAGATGTTCGGCATCGAGAACGTGGTGGCGCGGATCTACGACCCGCGCCGCGCCGAGGTCTACCAGCGGCTCGGCATCCCGACGGTGGCCACCGTGCGGTGGACCGCCGACCAGATGCTGCGCCGGCTGCTGCCCTCGGGCGCGGAGCCGCTGTGGCGCGACCCCAGCGGCGGGGTGCAGCTCGCCGAGGTGCACACCCCGGCGTCCTGGATCGGGCACAAGGTGAGTCTGCTCCAGGAGGAGACCGGGGTCCGTGTGGCATTTATCACCCGGCTCGGCGAGGCGATGCTGCCGACGTCGCAGACCGTGATTCAGGAAGGCGATCTGGTGCACGTGATGATGCGCACCGACGGGGTCGCCGCGGTCGAAGCGGCGTTCGCCAAGGGCCCCGAGGGGCAGGGCCACTCATGAGGGTCGCGATCGCCGGAGCCGGCGCGGTGGGGCGTTCCATCGCCGCCGAGCTGCTGGAGAACGGGCACGAGGTGCTGCTCGTCGACAAGAACCCCTCCTCGATCTCGGTGGAGCGGGTACCGCAGGCGGAGTGGCTGCTGGCCGACGCCTGCGAGATCACCTCGCTGGACGAGGCCGCGTTGCAGCGCTGCAACGTGGTGATCGCGGCGACCGGTGACGACAAGGTCAATCTGGTCGTGTCGCTGCTGGCCAAGACCGAGTACGGGGTGCCGCGGGTGGTGGCCCGGGTGAACAACCCCAAGAACGAGTGGCTGTTCAACGAGTCCTGGGGGGTGGACGTCGCCGTGTCCACACCGCGGCTGATGTCGGCGCTGGTCGAGGAGGCGGTGAGCGTCGGCGATCTGGTCCGGCTGCTGCGCTTCAGCCAGGGTGACGCCAATCTGGTCGAGTTGACGCTGCCCGAGGAGGCGGCGCTGGTCGGCACCAGGGTCGGGGAGGTGGAGTGGCCCACCGATACGTCGCTGGTCACCATCATCCGCGGCAACAGGGTGCTCACCCCGTCCAAGGACGACGCCCTGGAGGCCGGTGACGAGCTGCTGTTCGTGGCGGCTCCGCACCGGGAGGAGCAGCTGGAGGACCTGCTGTCCCTGCGGGGGGACGCCGCAGGGGAATAGACGAAGGACGCCGGCACGTGGTGGGGGCCCGGACTCGGGCCCCCACCACCGCTGTCGGCGAGCTGCCGTCAGGTGAGCGACTTCTCCTTGTCGGCCTTCTCCGCCGCCTCCATCTCCGCGATCACGTCGATCGGCGCCGGCGCCCGCACCAGGAAGATCCAGGTGAGGTAGACCGACAGCAGGAACGGCGGGATGCCGAGTGCGACCTTCACCCAGCCCAGCTGGGTGGCGTTTCCCCACCAGTAGAGCGGGAAGAGGATCGCGGACTTGGCCAGCAGGATCAGGCCCCAGGCCCAGCTCGCCTTGGTGTAGGCGCGCAGGCGGCCCGGATTGCGCTTCCGCCAGGACAGGTTCTCCTTGAAGATCGGCCCGAGGATCAGGCCGAGCAGCGGGAAGCCGGCCGCGGCCGAGATGATGTAGGCGATCGCCAGGCCCAGCGTGTAGAGCATGCCGGGCAGATAGAAGTTCTTGGCGTTGCCGGACATCATCGCGAAGACCACGCCGAAGGCGACGCCGAAGATCCCGCTGAAGGCGTGCTTGAGGGTGTCGCGCTGGACCAGGCGGGCCACGCCCAGCAGCACCGACAGTGCCAGCGCGGCGATCCCGGAGGACTTGATGTCGTGGTCGATCGTGTAGATCGCGACGAACACCAGGCCGGGGACCGTGGTCTCCACCATGCCGCGCACGCCGCCGAACGCCTGGAACAGCGCGGCCTCGGTGACCGCCCGTGCCTCGTCGTCCGGGCCGGCCTCCGGGTCCGGGCCCCGGGTGGCACCCGTGTGCCGTGCGGAACCCGCGTTGTCTGGTGACGCCACCTGTTACTCCTGTCCGACCGGACGCAGCTCGTACTTGGGATTGAACAGCACCGGACGGCCGCGGTTCATCGAGATCCGGCCGGAGGCGATGATCCTGCGGCCGGGCTCTATGCCCGTGATGCTGCGACGGCCCAGCCACACCACGTCGAGCGCGGCCGATCCGTCGAAGAGTTCTGCCTCCAGCGCGGGCACACCCGCCCGAGGACGGAGCGTGACCGTACGCAGCGTACCGGTGACGGACACGATCTGGCGGTCGGAGCAGTCGCTGATCCGTGTACACCCGGTGGCCAGCGCGTCCTGCTGCAGTTCCTCGGAATGGAGCTCCTCCTGGGAGGAGGACAGGCGGTCGAACATGCGGCGGAAGCGGCCCGTGGGCCGCTCGGAACGGAGTGAACCACTCATGCGTCCAGGGTACCGGCCGGGCCCGGCACGACCGGGCCCGGCGGCCTCACTGCTCGAAGCGGTATCCCATGCCCGGTTCGGTGATGAAATGCCGGGGTCTGGCCGGGTCGCTCTCCAGCTTGCGGCGCAGCTGCGCCATGTAGACCCGCAGATAGTTGCTCTCGGTGCCGTAGGCGGGGCCCCAGACCTCCTGGAGCAGCTGCTTCTGGCTGACCAGCCGGCCGGGGTTGCGCACCAGCACCTCCAGCAGATGCCACTCGGTGGGCGTGAGCCGTACGTCGGTGCCGGCCCGCTGCACCTTTTTGGCGGCCAGGTCCACGGTGAAGGTCTCGGTCTCGATGGTGGCGGTGTCGTCCTCGGGTCCGCTGGGGGCAGCCCGGCGGACCGCGGCGCGCAGCCTGGCCAGCAGTTCGTCCATGCCGAACGGTTTGGTGACGTAGTCGTCGGCGCCCGCGTCCAGTGCCTCGACCTTCTCGTCGGACGCCTGCCGGGCGGACAGCACGATGATCGGCACCCGGGTCCAGCCGCGCAGGCCGCGGATCACCTCCACGCCGTCCATGTCGGGCAGGCCGAGGTCGAGGACCACCACGTCGGGATGACGGGCGGCGGCCACCCGCAGCGCGGTGGCACCGTCGTGGGCGGCGTCCACCTCGTAGGCCCGCGCCCGCAGATTGATGGCCAGCGCGCGTACGAGCTGCGGTTCGTCGTCGACCACGAGCACCCGGTACATCTGTGTCCTCTCCTTGATCACCCTCGGTGACAGTGTGGCGGTCATGCGGCGGTCATGCGGCGGATCATGTGGTCGATCATGTGGTGGCCGAGGCCGGCAGGCTCGGGCGGGCCGGGGCGCCGCCGGTCGCGGCCCGCAGGGTGAACATCATGGTCAGGCCGCCGCCCGGGGTGTCCTCGGCGACGAGGGTGCCGCCCATGGCCTCCGCGAAGCCGCGGGCGACCGCCAGGCCGAGACCGACGCCGTTGCCGCGCGGCGCGTCGCCGTAGCGCTGGAAGGGCTCGAAGATGTGCTCCTTGGCGTCCTCGGGCACACCGGGCCCGCGGTCGACCACCCGCACCTCCACCCGCTCGCCGAGCGCGCTCGCGGCCACCAGGACCTTCTGGTCGTGCGGGCTGTACTTGACCGCGTTCTCCACCACATTGGCCACCGCCCGCTCCAGCAGCCCGGGGTCGACGGCGACCATCGGCAGCGTCTCGGGGATGTCGAGGGAGACGCTCTGCTCGGGCACCCCGCCCAGCGCCATCGGCACCACCTCGTCCAGGTCGACCTCGCGGATCAGCGGGACCACGGTGCCGGTCTGCAGCCGGGACATGTCGAGCAGGTTGCCGACCAGGTGGTCCAGCCGGTCGGCGCCGTCCTCGATGCCGGCCAGCAGTTCCGCCTCGTCCTCCGGCGACCAGGCCACGTCGTCGGAGCGCAGCGAGGAGACCGAGGCCTTGATGCCGGCCAGCGGGGTGCGCAGGTCGTGCGAGACGGCGGCGAGCAGCGCGGTGCGTATTCGGTTGCCCTCGGCCAGTTCCCTGGACCGGCCAGCCTCGTCGGCGAGCCGCTCGCGGTCCAGCGCCACCGCGGCCTGCGCGGCGAACGCGGACAGCACCCGGCGGTCGGAGGCGGGCAGCATCCTCCCGGTCAGCGCCAGCGCCAGCCGGTCGTTGACCGGGACCTCCACGTCGGCGTCCTCCGGGCGTACGCAGGGGGCGCCGCCGACGCCGGCCACGCAGTGCCAGCGGTCGTTGTCGTCGTCCCACTCCAGCAGCACCACGGACTCCATGCCGAAGGACTCCCTGACCCGCTCCAGCAGCGCCTGGACGCTGCTCTCGCCGCGCAGCACGCTGCCCGCCAGATGCGACAGGATCTCCGCCTCGGCCCGCAGCCGGGCCGCCTGCTGGGTGCGGCGGGCCGCGAGGTCCACCACCGAGGCGACCGCGGCGCCGACCACGACGAAGATCGCGATGGCGATGACGTTCTCGGGCTGCGCCACGGTGAAGGAGTGCTTGGGCGGGGTGAAGTAGTAGTTGAGCAGCAGCGAGCCGCCCACCGCCGAGACCAGCGCGGGCAGCAGGCCGCCGACCAGGGCGGCGGCGACCGTCAGGGTGAGGAAGAGCAGCAGTTCGGTGGCCTGGCTCATCCCGGGGTGCCAGTGGGTGAGCAGCAGGGTGAGCAGGAGCGGTCCGGCGATCCCGGTCAGCCAGCCGGCCACCACCCGGGGCCGGCCGAGCTTCGCGCCCCGGGTGGCGGGCAGCCCGCGGCCCTTGGCGGCCTGCTCGTGGGTGACGATGTGCACGTCGATGTCGCCGGACTCGCGGGCGACGGTGGCGCCGACGCCGGGTCCGAGGGCGTACTGCCAGGCCTTGCGGCGGCTGGTGCCGAGCACGATCTGGGTGGCGTTGACACCGCGGGCGAAGTCCAGCAGCGCGTCCACCACGTCGTCGCCGATGACGTGGTGGAACGTACCGCCGAGATCCTCGACCAGGGTGCGCTGCACCGCCAGCTCCTCGGCGGAGGCCGAGGCGAGTCCGTCGCTGCGCACGATGTGCACGGCGAGGATCTCGCTGCCGGAGCCCTTGGCGGCCATCCGGGCGGCCCGGCGGATCAGGGTGCGGCCCTCGGGTCCGCCGGTCAGGCCGACCACGATCCGCTCGCGGGCCTGCCAGGCCGCGGAGATCCGGTGCTCGGCGCGGTACTGCTGCAGATACTCGTCCGCCCGGTCGGCGGTCCACAGCAGCGCCAGCTCGCGCAGCGCGGTGAGATTGCCGGGCCGGAAGTAGTTGGACAGCGCCGCGTCCACCTTGTCGGGCGCGTAGATGTTGCCGTGCGCCATCCGGCGGCGCAGCGCCTGCGGCGACATGTCGACCAGCTCGATCTGGTCGGACCTGCGCACCACCTCGTCGGGCACCGTCTCGCGCTGCCGCACCCCGGTGATGGACTCCACCACGTCGGCCAGCGACTCCAGGTGCTGGATGTTGAGGTTGGACACGACGTCGATGCCGGCCCGCAGCAGTTCCTCGACGTCCTGCCAGCGCTTGGCGTTGCGGGAGCCCGGCACATTGGTGTGGGCCAGTTCGTCCACCAGGGCGACTTCGGGGGCGCGGGCCAGCACGGCGTCGACGTCCATCTCGCTGAAGACGGTGCCGCGGTACTCCAGCTCCTTGCGCCGGACCGTCTCCAGGCCGGCCGTCATCACCTCGGTGCGTGGCCGCCGGTGCCGCTCGACATAGGCCACCACCACGTCCGTGCCGCGTTCGGCGCGTCGGTGGGCCTCGGAGAGCATGGCGTAGGTCTTGCCGACGCCGGGGGCGGCTCCGAGGTAGATGCGCAGTGTGCCGCGTGCCATGACTCCATCGTCCCGCCGGTGCGCGCCCTTCACCCGGGCGTTCCGGCCGCGCGCTCATCACGACCCTAGATCGGGCGCACCGGTCGTACCGTCATTCCGATGGTCGGCGGCCCGACCTTGACGGTGTCTTGATGCGGGGTGTGCCCGGCCCCCGACGGCGGGACCTTCACCCGCCGGGGCGCCCGGGCCGGCGCGCGGGGCGCGCACTTCACGCCCTGCGGCCCGGTTCGCTCCCCTCGGGTCCCCCGACCGCCCGGCCACCGGTCCGCCGCGCAAGGTTTCGGCAAGGCTTTGGCACGCCTTCCGTCAGAAGGCCCGGGAAAGCCGAGGACACGCGGCCGAACGCCGGCCGCGGCAGACGACTCATGTCGGGGGGTTTCACCCATGTCAGCGGTAAACGGGCCGACCGGCCCGGTCATACGCGATCCCGGGCAGTGGTCCACACGGTCCGATTGCAAGGAAGTCCTGGTCGTGGTGCACACGGTGGTGTACGGACAGCGGCTCCAGGACGTTTTCGAACTGCTCCGCTCCGATCTGCGGATCCATGTGCGCTTCACCGTCGCGCCGCACGCCTTCAACTCCGGGGTCCGCGCCTTCCTGGAAGCACTGGACGCCCAGGTGATCCCCTGGGCGCAGGCGGTGTCCGGCGACTACGACCTGATCCTGGCCGCGGGCTCGCAGGGCCAGGAACAACTGCGCGGGCCGCTGGTCCGCCTCCCGCACGGCGCCGGGCACATGAAGCTGTCCCGGCCGGGTGACGTGGTCCGGCGCAGCGTCGGCGGGCTGGGCCGGGACTATCTGATGTGGGGGGACCGGGTGGTGCCGGCGGCTTTCGCCCTCGCGCACCGGGAGGACCTGGCGCTGCTGGCCGAGTCCTGCCCCGAGGCGCTGCCGATCGCCGAGGTGGTCGGGGACGCCACCTACGACCGGATCGCGCGCAGTCTGGCGCTGCGGGAGGACTACCGGCGGGCGCTGCGCCTGGAGGAGGGGGAGCGGCTGGTGCTGATCTGCTCCACCTGGGGACGCGGATCGAGCTTCAACCGGCTGGAGGCGCTGCTGCCCCGGGTGCTGGCCGACCTCGACCCGGCGGACGGTTTCCGCCCGGCGCTGCTGCTGCATCCCAATGTCTTCTCCGGCCACGGCGGCTGGCAGGTGCGGGCCTGGCTGTCGGGGGCCGGCCGCAGAGAGCTGCCCGTCGTCTCCCCGGCCGCCGACTGGCGCCCGCTGATGATCGCGGCGGACGCGGTCATCGGCGACCACGGCTCGCTGACGCTGTACGCCGCCATGTGCGGCGTCCCCATCGTCATGGCCCGCTTTCCCGGGCAGGACGTCAACCGGCACTCGCCGGGAGCGGCGCTGGCGGCCCTCGCGCCGGCGCTGTCCCTCACCCATCCGCTGTCCCGGCAGCTCGACTACGCGAGGGAGCACTACGACCCGGACGCCTATCGGGCGATCGCGGCGCGGATCTCCTCCGAACCCGGGCATTTCAACAGCCGGATGCGGCGGCTGATGTACCGGCTGCTGGAGCTGGGCGAGCCGGCCCACGAGCCGGAGACCGAACCGCTGCCGCTGCCCGGTCCGCTGCCGCTCGCGCCGCCGTCGCCCGGCGGGCTCTTCGGGAACGGACTCTTCGGGAAGGGGGAGGCGTCGTGAGTCCGGCCGGTGTCCGCGAGGTCGTGGTCCGGCTGGCGGTGTGCGCGGGCCCGCCGCTGCCGGTGGACGCCGGCGCCTCCGCCCTCCCTGCTCCCTTCACCGACGAGCACCTGAGCGTCCGCTGGGACGGCGGCGGGGGACCGTGGCGGGACAGCGCCGACGTGCTGTGGCGGGGCTCCCCCGCTCCTTCCCGGTCGGCCGCGCTCGACTGGTGCCGGGAGGCGGTCCGCCGGCACCCGGGGGCGCTGGTGGTCTGCACGCGGTACCGGACCGGGCACGGATACGGCTACGGCTACGGGTACGCACGCTGCCTCGCCGTCCGCGCCGGGGCGCCCCCGGTGACCGGGTACGTCACCGGGGGCGGGGCGGACGCGGCGGCGGCCGTCGGATCGCTGCTGCACGCCTGCGTGACGGCCGGATTGCCGGTGGACCGGCCGCTGCGGGCCGTGCTCGTCCACCGGGGGCCGGGCGGCGACCGGCGCTGGGACGTTCAGCTCGTTCCGGCGCCGGGAGCCCGGCCGGGACCGGAGCCCGGGGCGGGGGCCGTGCCCGATTCGGTGCCCGGGGCCGGTGGCGCGAGGCGGGCCGCCAGCCGGGCCGCGTCGGGGGCTCCGGCTCCCTCGTAGAGGGCGAGCGAGCGCTCGAAGGCGCGCCGGGCGTCGTCCGGGCGGCCGGCGCGCTGGAGGACCACGCCGAGCATCTCCAGGCTGTACGCCTCCCAGTGCGCCGAGCCGCCGGTCCTGAACTCCTCGGCGGCCTCCCGCAAGCAGCGTTCGGCGGGGCCGGTCCGGCCGGCCTCGCCGAGCGCCCGCCCCAGCAGTGCCAGCGCCCGGCTCGCCTCGTACGGGTCGGGCAGGGCCAGCAGCTCGGTCCGCGCCCGGCGCAGCTCCTCGGCGGCCTCCTCGGGCCGCCCGACCGAGCGCATGGTGTCGCCGAGCGAGATCCGCGACAGGGCGGCGCCGCGGGCGTAGCCGATCTCCTCCCGCAGCCGCAGCGCGCGGCGGAAGAAGCCCGCGGCCTCGTCCGGCCGGCCGGCGAGGTAGTGGGACTGGCCCAGCCCGTGCAGTGCCTGCGCCTCGACGCGCCGGTCGCCGACCGTCCGCGCCAGTTCCAGCGCCTCGCCGAACGACTTGACGGCCTCGTCCGGCCGGCCCCCGTTGCGCAGGCCCGCGCCGCCGTCGGTCAGCATCCGCAACTCGCCGGGGAGGGAGCTGTCCCGGCGCGCGGCGGCCAGCCCGAGCCGGTGGGCCTCCACCCACAGGTCGTACGGCCGCAGGCGCAGCCACAGCGGCCACATCGCGTCGGCGAGCTGCCAGCACAGCCCGTTCCAGCCGAGAGCGGCCGCGGTGCGCAGCGCCGTCATCAGGTGGTGCTGCTCGGCCGCCAGCCAGGCGAGCGCCCCCCGCTGGTCGGGGAACCTCAGCCCGGCGTCCGGGGACAGCTCCTCGTAGTCGCGGTCGAGGACGCGGTGGTTGGGGCTGACCAGGGCCTCAGCGGCGGTGGCGGTCGCCAGATACCACTCCAGCGCCCGGCGTACGGCGGCGGTACGGATCGCGTCGGGGTCGTGGACCTCGGCGAGGCCGCGGGCGTGCAGCCGGATCAGGTCGTGGAAGCGGTGACGGCCGGCGGCCGGCTCCTCCAGCAGGCTGGCCTCGGCGAGCACCTCGATCAGCCGGTCGGCGGCGGCCTCGTCGCGTCCGGTCGCGGCGGCGACCACCGGCAGTGTCAGTTCGACGAAGGGGAGTACGCCCAGCAGCCGGTACAAGGCGGCGGCGTCCGGCGGCAGCTGGCGGTAGGACGCGTCGAGGGCACTGCGCACGGCGGCCTCTTCTCCGATCCGTAGCTCGGCCAGGCGGTGCGCCCCGTGGTCGAGAGCCTCAGCGGTGGCCGCCAGCGGCTGCCCCGGCCGGGCGGCCATCCTGGCCGCGGCCACGCAGACGGCCAGCGCCAGGCCGCCGCAGCGGTCGACCACCCGGCGCACGGCGGCCGGTTCGGCGGCGGTGCGTGACGCCCCGACCCGCTGGGCGAGGATCTCCGCCGACGCCTCGGCGTCCAGCACACCCAGCGGGTGGAAGACCGCGCCCTCCAGGCCGAGTCCGGTCAGCCGCCGCCGGCTGGTGATCACCACGATGCTCTGCCCGGAGCCCGGCAGCAGCGGCCGGACCTGCGCGGCGGACAGCGCGTTGTCGAGCATGACCAGCAGCCGGCGCCCCGCGGTGACCGACCGCCACAGCGCGGCCCGCTCTGCCGGATCCGGCGGGATGGCGGTCAGGCCGAAAGCCCGCAGGAACATGGCGAGGGACTCCGGTGGTCCGACAGGCCCCTCGGGGGCGTGCCCGCGCAGATCCGCGAAGAGCTGGCCGTCGGGGAAATCGGCCGCCACGCTGCGCAGCCAGTGCGCGGCCAGCGCCGTCTTCCCCACCCCGGCCGGTCCGTTGACCACCGCGACCAGCGGGCCTTCCCGCTGGCCGCCGCCCTGCCACATGGTGTCGAGCTCCGCCAGCTCCCTGGTCCGGCCGGACAGTCGCCGCGGCGCGGCGATCAGCTGCCGGGGTGTGGGCAGTGCCATGGAAGGGGGCGCCGCGGTGTGCCAGTGGATCTCCCCGACTGTATGGGCCTGCACGATACCGGCGTGGTGATCGCCGCCGACGATCGTATTGCCGTGCGACCCGGCGCCGGCGGCCGCGCCGATCCAGCGCGCCAGCTCCGCCCTCAGCTCCTCGCTGACGGCCGCCGCCCGGCACAACACCTCGGCCGGGTCGGCCGCTTCGGCGGACCCGGGCGCCAGCACCCCGGCCGCCCGCCGCAGCAGCGCCCGCGCCGTGGCCCGCCCGGCGGCGTCCGCCCGTCGCAGCGCCCCCTCGACGGCCTCATGACTGATCGCGTCCACGGTCGCCTCCCCCTCGCTCCGCGTCCGCCGGCTTCCCGGACGAACCTCACGCCTCTTTCGGCCACCAGCCGGAGCCGCCCTGCCCGTGCTCCGCCAGGGAGTGCCTGATCCGCTCGGACTCCAGCGGGTTCAGCGGCTCGAACAGGGCCAGCGCCCGGCGCCACAGCCCCGCTGCCTCCTGCGCGTGTCCCTCGTCGGACAGCAGCTTGGCCAGCATGTCGGTGGACAGTGCCTCCTCCTCCGGGGCCTGAATACGCCGGGCCAGCTCGGCGGCCGCCTCCAAGTGGTGGCGCGCCTGCGCGAGCCGGCCCAGGGCGCGCTCCGCGGTGCCGATCCCGCGCAGAGCGGTGGCCTCGTCGTGACTGGCGCCGATCCGCCGGGTCAGCCGCAGCGCGTCCTCATGGTGGCTCTTCGCCTCGCGCCAGCGCCCCGCGCCCAGCAGCACCTTGCCGAGTCCGTTGAGCGCGTGGGCCTCGTGCCGGATGTCGCCGGTGCGACGGAAGGTGCCGAGGGCGGTCCGGCACAGTTCGAGAGCCGTCTCGGGCTCGCCCGACTCGGCCACCGCCGCGGCCAGATTCATCCGGATGACGGCGCGGTTGGTCTCGCTCAGCGCGATGGCGCCGATCGCCAGTGCCTCCTTGAACGCGGCGCGGGCGGAGTCTGCGTCACCGGTCCGCATATGGAACTCGGCCAGGTTGTTGAGGAAGGTCGCCTGGAGTTCGACATCGCCGGCCTCGCGCACCGCCCGGAGCGCGGCGGTGAAGTTCTCCAGCGCGCCGCGGTAGTCGCCCATGTAGAGGTGGGTGATGCCGACGTTGTTGAGGCTCCTGCCGTAGTCACGGGTGTCGCCGATGCGCTTGCGCAGTTCCAGGCACTCCTGGTGCAGCCTCAGACCGGCGTCGTACGCGCCCACGTGCCACTGCAGCACGCCGAGTTGGCCGAGTGCTTCGGCTGTCCCGGCGTCGTCCCCGCAGCCCCGGGCCAGCACCAGCGCCTGTTCGGCCGCCTCGGAGGACTGGGGGTAGCGGCTGACACGGGCGTGCGCCGTGGCCAGGTCGAGCAGGGCGCGGCCCTCCGCGCGACGGTCACCGGCCGCCCGCCAGTGCGCGGCAGCTGCCTCGTGCATGGCCACGGCCTCCCGCCAGTAGCCCTCGGCGTCGGCGAACTCACCCAGGACTTTGGCTAATTGGGCGGCCTGTCCGGCGTCGCCGTACTGGCGGACCCGGCGTTCGACCGCCAGCAGGCCTTCCAGATCGGCGGCGAGCCAGGCGCGGGCCGCGGCGGCGTCCGCCAAGCGCGGCACGGCCACCGGGACAGCTTCGGCTCCGGACCCGGGCGAGGCGGTCTGCTCCAGCCGGGAGCGACGCGGATGCAGCAGCCGGTCGGCCCGGTCGGCGGCACGCAGCGCGTAGCCGCCGAGCCGCCGTAACGCGGCGTCCCGGTCCTCCGCCGATTCCTCCCATTCCGCCAGGGTGGAGGCGAACTCGCCGAGCAGGTCGTGGAATCGGTAGCGTTCCGGCCGCGACTCCTGGAGCAGGCAGTACTCGAGCAGATTCTCGATGAGGCGCTCGGTGCGGTCCAGCGGTTCGCCGATGACGGCCGCGGCGGCGTGTGTGCCGAAGTCGGGGCCCGGGTGCAGGCTGAGCCGGCGGAAGGCGGAGCGCTGGTCGGCGGTGAGCGCCTGGTAGGACATCTCGAAGGCGACGGCCACCTCCCGGTAGCCGTCCCGCAGTTCCTGCAACCGGCCGGGGCTGCGGGACAGCCGCTCGATCAGATGGTGAAGGTCCCAGGTGGGCCGGGTCTTGAACCTGCTGGCGGTGATCTCGATGGCCAGCGGGAGCAGACCGCAGCGGGTCACGATGTCGGCGATCTTGTCGGTCTCCGCCGCGCGTTCCGGCCCGACCAGCCGCCGGAACAGGCCGACGGCGTCGTCCAGGGGCAGCACGTCGATGAACAGCGGCCGTGCGCCCGGCAGTTCGGCGAGCCGGTGCCTGCTGGTGATCAGGACCAGCGAGGGGGAGCCGTCCGGCAGCAGCGGGAGCACCTGCTGGGTGCCGGCCGCGTCGTCCAGCACGATGATCGCGCGCTTCCCGGCCACCAGCGTCCGCCACAGCGCGGTCCGCTCCCGCAGGTCCAGCGGGATCTCCCGCGGCGGCACCCCGAAATCGCGCAGCAGCGCGGCCAGGGCGGCTTCGGTGGTCAGCGGCGGCTGGGCGACGGCGTGGCCGCGCAGGTCCACGAAGAAGGACCCGTCCGGAAAGCTCTCGCCGAGCTGGTGGGCGGCGTGCACCGCCAGGGTGCTCTTGCCGACTCCCGCCATGCCGGAGATGGCTTCGATGGCGATGACCGCGTCGGCGTCCCGCGCCCGGCGTCCGGTCCGCAGAATGCGGGTGAGTTCGCGTTCCCGTCCGACCAGCTGCTGGTGGCGGCCGGGCAGTCGGCGCGGTGGTGCGGCCGGCACGAGCGAAGGAGGAGGCGGGGCGGCCACGGGTGGCGGGGGCGGCGGGCGCAGGCCCGGGATGAGGTCGGTGAGCGGAGCCTGCCGCAGGATCAGGCCGTGGACGCGGGCCAGCGGCTCGCCGGGCTCGCTGCCGAGCCGGTCACGGAAGAGGCGGCGGGCCCGCAGGTAGACCTGCAGTGCCTCGGCGTGGCGGCCGTCGGCGTAGAGGGCCACCATCAGCTGCCGGGCCAAGGTCTCGTCGAGGGGGTGCCGTTCGGTCAGTTCGGACGCCTCGGAGATGGCGTCGGCGAAGTGTGCGAGGCGCAGCCGCAGATCCAACCGGGTGTGAGCGGTGGCGAGTTGGCGTTCGGCCATCATGCCCCGCGCCGAGCGCGCCCAGTTGCCGGGCAGACCGGCCAGCGCCTCGCCGATCCACAGGCCCTCGGCCGTGTCCAGCGCGGCCAGCGCCCTGTGGTCGTCCCCGGCGCGGACTGCGGACCCCGCCTCGCGGGACAGCCGCAGGAAACGGTGCCAGTCGACACTCTCCGGGTCCGCTTCCAGGCTGTAGGTGTGGGCTCGCAGGCTGATCACCGGAGGCGGTTTCGGGCGCTGTCCCGCCGGGCCGCCGACCGTCCGCAGGGCGTGCCGGAGCCGGGAGATGTACGTATGCAGGTTGGCGCGGGCGGTGTCGGGAGGCTCGTCGTCCCACAGTCGTGCGACGAGCAGTTCCTGGGTGACGGGGCGGCCGACATCGAGGGCGAGTGACGCGAGCAGGCAGCGTTCCCGATCCGACCGGAGCCGCACGAGCGAGCCGTGGGCCGATAATTCGACCGCGCCCAGGAGATGAACCTCCATCGTTGCCCCTCCGGCCGATGGTCACCCTGTCTCATTTGCGAGCATGGCACGGCGGTGCGCCATGGGCTATATCACTCCTGCCCAGTTGGGCAACAGAAACAGCCAATAACGCTCCCGGACAACACCGTGCCCGGTAGGGGCAGTTGACGTTGCGGGCCCACTCTTCCGGCGATTTTGTCATATGCCAGCAGCATTCACAAAACGCGTATGCGTTTGGCATATATGTCTAGATCATCATCTCTCGCCCGCGCTTGTGTTGTAGATCCACTTTCCGGCAGAATTTGCTTCCGTAAAGCCCTCCTGTCAGATTGAGGAACAAGACCCTATGAAGCTGTCCTTTGCCGCCAAATTCGTGGGCGTTGTGAGCATGATGACCACTTTCGCGGCGATCGCTCTGATCTGCATCCCGTCGGGCATAGCTGGCGGAGCCCAGCTGTTCTGATGCCCACGGCGCTGCGGCCCGCCCCGGGAGACCGGGGCGGGCCGCGGCGCGTTCGGGCAGGGCTCAGCCGGGATGCGGGCCGGAAAACACCTCACCCGGTCGCCGAACGGATCGGCGGCCGGGTGGCTGAGGTGTGCGGGTCGGCCGGTGGGGCCGGGCGGATGCGGATCAGTGGAGTTCGGTGATCTCCGGGCCGCGGCGCAGCGGGTCGATGCCGTCGCCGAACTTGGAGGGCTCGGCCGGCTCCGCGGGGGCGGCGCCGTCCGGCACCATCTGCGCGTCGTTGGGGAGCTTGAGCACGATCGGGTCGCGCGGCGCCATCGGAGCGTCACCGCGTACCACCACGGTGTCACGGAAGATCGACTCCAGTACGCCGGCCGCGGCCGGCTGGACCGCGCCCTGGCCGGAGATCACACCGCGCAGGAACCAGCGCGGGCCGTCGCAGCCGATGAAACGGACCAGCTGCACGCCGTTGGTACCGTCCGGCAGCCGGACCGGGACCTGGGCACGCAGCTCCCACCCCAGCGGGCCCTCGATCTCGTCGACGATGCCGCCCTGCTGGGTGATGCCGGAGGCGATCTCGTCCCGGACCTCGCCCCAGATGCCCTCGGACTTGGGGGCGGCGAAGCCCTGGAGCTGCACGGCGCTGTCCCGCAGCACCACGGTGGCGGCCACGATGGACTCGCCGGCCACCTCGACCCGCAGCTCCATGCCGTCGACCCCGGGGACGAACAGACCGCCGAGGTCCACCCGGCCCTCGCCGGGCTCCTGGATCTCCGACGCGTCCCAGGGGCCGTCGGGCCGCGGGGCGGACGGGAGGTTGTACCGGACCGACTCCCCGGAGCCGCCCGACTCCTCCTCGGCATCCTCGGCGTCCTCCGCCGGCCCGTCCAGGCCCTCGGCCTCGTCGAGCTCGTCGATGGCGTCTTCGCGCTCCTTGCGACGACGGAACACGGTCACTGTCCTTCCCGGTCGCTGAGGACCGATGCGTATCCGTTGCTGGACGTGTCGGCCGACGGCGGCTCCACCGCGGCGTGACCCCCCGTGGAACCGAAGCCCCCCGCGGCCCGGGCAGAGCCGGGCAGCTCCGCCACTTCGTGGAAGCGAACCCGCTCGACCTGCTGGACGACCAATTGTGCGACCCGGTCGCCCCGCTCGAACCGGACGGTCTCGCGCGGGTCGAGATTGACCACGATCACCTTGATCTCCCCACGGTACCCGGCATCGACCGTTCCCGGAGCATTCACCATCGCCACTCCGCAGCGGGCCGCGAGGCCCGAACGGGGGTGCACGAAGGCTGCGTAGCCGTCCGGCAGCGCGATCGAGATGCCGGTGGGCAGCACCGTACGCTCGCCGGGCGCGAGTTCCGCGGCCTCGGTGGTGATCAGATCGAGGCCGGCGTCGCCGGGGTGGGCGTAGCCGGGCACCGGGACGGACTCGTCCAGCCGCCGCAGCAGCACGTCCACCGGTGGTCGTACGGCGCTCATGGGCCCACCTCGAAGGCGCGCACGACCTTCACCTGGTCGGGATCGGACATCGCGGCCCTGATCTCCTCGGGCCGGCCGTTGCTGGTGAAGTGGCTCACGCCGACCTCGACGAACAGTGCCTGGGCGCGGACCGCGACCGGCCCCTGGGGGCCGCCGATCCGGCCTTCCGCGCTGGCGTACATCTTGCGGCCGGCCACCGCGGTGCAGCGGGCCGACAGGTGCAGGGTGGCGCCGACCGGCACCGGGCGCAGGAAGTCGGACTCCAGCCGGCCGGTGACCGCGATCACCCGGCGCAGCCAGTTCAGCGAGCCGAGCGTCTCGTCCAGCGCCGAGGCCAGCACGCCGCCGTGGGCCAGACCCGGGGCGCCCTGGTGGGCGGGCCGGACGGTGAACTCGGCGGTGACACCGACGCCTTCGCCGGCCCTGACCGCCAGGTGCAGTCCGTACGGCTGGTCGTCGCCGCAGCCGAAGCACTGGTCGTAGTGCGGGCCGAGCGGCGTCCCGGGGGCGGGGGCGTCCGGATGCCGCACGGGCTCGGTGGCGTCGGGCGGCGGGGCCAGAACCGGCCGGCCGCCGCTGGCGGATGTCGTGGCTGAACTCACGCCGGAGACCCTACCCTCCTGCGCGATCCTTTCCCTTCCGGAGCCCACCGGCTTTCGGAAGCCTGTCGGATACCTGTGGGAGGCCGCCGCCGGGCTCCGGTGTCACCCGGCTGCTGGCGTGCCCGCGCGGCGGACGGCACAGGTGCCCATGGCACCCTTGTCCCATGCCTGGTGCCCCGCAGCCTTATGACGAACGCCTGACCGTCCCCCGCTCCTGGTGGGCGCTCGCCTTCGGGGTCGGCGTCGCGATGGCGCTGATCGTGTTCCCCTTCGGGCCACTGGCGATCCTGGCCGGTCTGGTGGGCGGCACCGCGCTGGCCATGATGGGGGTCAGTTCCTACGGCTCGGCGCGGATCCGGGTGGTGGCCGGCTCGCTGATGGCGGGCAAGGCGCGGATCCCGCTGGAGGCGCTGGGCGAGGCCATGGTGCTGGACCCGGCCGAGACGGTTGCCTGGCGGTCGCACAAGGCCGACCCGCGGGCGTTCATGCTGCTGCGCTCGTATGTGCCGACCGCGCTGAGGGTCGAGATCATCGATCCGTCCGACCCGACGCCGTATCTCTACCTGTCCACGCGCTTCCCGCAGCGGCTGGCGGACGCGCTGGCGGCGGTCAGGACGACGACCGGTTGACGGGAGCGGGCCGGGGTGACGGGGTCTCAGCCAGTGCCGCTGCCGGGCCCCGGCAGCTCCGGGCGGGGTCTCGGCCCGGCGGGCAGGGCCGGCGGTTCCAGGTCCGGCCAAGGGAGTTGATGGGCCCGCAGGTCCCGGCGGACGCGCTCGGCGAGCTTGCGGGTGTCGCGCCGGTTCATCAGGGCGCCGACGGCGGCGCCGACCATGAACGGGGTCAGCGAAGGGGTGTGCCGCAGTGAGCGGCGCAGCAGCCGCTGGCGCAGCTCCCGCTTCATGCTGCTGCCGAGTGCCACATTGACGGTGGTCGGCTTGAGCACGTCGATACCGCGCTGCTCGGTCCAGGACCAGAGATAGGCGGTGGCGCGCTCCCGGGCGGTGCCGGGGACGCGCAGTCCGTAGACCTCGTGCAGTTCGGCGATCAGTTTGTACTCGACGGCGGCGACGCCGAGCGTCTCGGTGGCCAGTTCGGCCGGTATCGCGGGCGGCGCGGGTAGCATCGCGGCGGCGCCGACTCCGGCGCCGACCGTCATGGTGCCCCTGACCGCCGCTGACGTCAGCCGGTCGGCGATGTCCTCCGGGCCGAGCCCGGGGAACTGCCCGCGCAGGGTCGCCAGATCGCGGATCGGGATCCGCGGTGCGGTGTCGACCAGCCGCTCGGCGACCGAGCCGACGCCGACCTTGGCGAACCTGCCGCCCCAGCGGGCGCCGCCCGCCACGCCGCGGCCGATGGAGCGCGCTGCGGTGGCCGCGAACGAGGCCGAGCGCGCTGTGGTGGCCGCGAGCGAGGCCGCACGGCCCCGCTCGTCGCCCTCGTGTCCTTCCGGCGAGCCGGTCACGGGCGCCCGCGGATCAGGCCGCGCAGTCGCGGCAGATCGGGTTCCCGTTCTTCTCCGAGGCCAGCTGGCTCCGGTGGTGAACGAGGAAGCAGCTCATGCAGGTGAACTCGTCCGCCTGCCGGGGCAGCACGCGGACCGACAGCTCCTCATTGGAGAGGTCGGCGCCGGGCAGCTCCAGGGACTCGGCCTGGTCGAACTCGTCGACGTCGACCGCGGAGGTCGACTTCTCGTTCCGCCGGGCCTTCAGCTCCTCGATGCTGTCTTCGTTGACGTCGTCGTCGGTCTTGCGTGGGGTGTCGTAATCAGTAGCCATTTTCGCTCTCCCCCTGTGGGTGTCTGTGGTGTCTCCAGCGCACGTAACGCGCGGGAGGCCGGACTTGTGCCCGACCTGAGGCGGAGATTTTGCCTCACATCAAGGCCTGTTACTCGATCGACACCCACTGACGCCCCCGAAGAGGTGATGACCAGGGTGGCCGATCATGATCCGTGACGGTTTCCGAATCGTCCGCCACGGGCGCCTCCACGTGTACTTCCCGTGATCATGACCTGGGGAAACATGGATTTTCCGGTCCTTTTCCCAGGTCTGGCGATCACCGAGAGTACCCGTTGTACGACGTCCGTGTCCGGCCGATCACCATCTGTACCGGCTGAGAACAGACCCTGAAATTACTCGCAAAGCGAACACGAGCCGATTCCGCCCGCTGTGACACACGAGTCGGAAGTGACGCGGTTCACAGCGCTGAAGGGGCTGATTCCGCAGGTCCGGTGGAAGACCGTGGGAGACCTTACAGCGGGATCGCGACCCGCATGACCAGGCCGCCTCCCTCGCGGGGCTCCGCGGCGATCACGCCGCCGTGGGCCCTGGCGACCGAGCGCGCGATGGACAGGCCCAGCCCGACACCCTTGTCGCTGCGGGTCCGCTCGGTACGCAGCCGCCGGAACGGCTCGAAAAGATTGTCGATTTCGTAGGCCGGCACAACCGGCCCGGTATTGGCTACCACCAGAACCGCATGCCCGTTCTGCACGACCGTACTCACCTGCACCCAGCCGTCCTCGGGCACGTTGTAGCGCACCGCGTTCTGCACCAGGTTCAGCGCGATGCGCTCCAGCAGCACACCGTTGCCCTGTACGACGGCGGCGCTCAGCTCACCGCGCAGTTCCACGGCCTTGCTCTGCGCCTCGCCCCGCGCCTGGTCCAGCGCCTGGGACGCGACCTCGGCCAGGTCCACCGGTTTGCGGTCCACGATCTCGTTCTCACTGCGGGCCAGCAGCAGCAGGCCTTCCACCAGCTGCTCGCTGCGCTCATTGGTGGCCAGCAGGGTTTTGCCGAGCTGCTGGAGGTCGGGGGACGCCTCCGGGTCGGAGAGCTGGACCTCCAGCAGGGTGCGGTTGATCGCCAGCGGGGTGCGCAGCTCGTGCGAGGCGTTGGCGACGAAGCGGCGCTGGGCGTCGAACGAGCGCTCCAGCCGGTCCAGCATGCCGTCGAAGGTGTCGGCCAGCTCCTTCAGCTCGTCGTCCGGGCCGTCCAGCTCGATCCGCCGCTTGAGGTCGGAGCTGACCACGCCGCGGGCGGTCCTGGTGATCCGGCCGAGCGGCGCCAGCACCCGGCCAGCCATGACATAACCGAAGGCGAAGGCGACCACGGCCAGCCCTATCAGGGCGATCAGCGAACGCTTGAGCAGGGTGTTCAGTGCCAGGTCCCGCTGGTGCCGCATACAGACGCCCAGCGCCTGGGTGAACTGGTCCTGGGTGAGCGTGCCGTCGGTCGACAGCGCGGAGCAGTTGGTCGAACGGATGTGGGCGTCGATGAAGGTGACCGGCAGCGCGCTGCCCTGGTTGATGGCCTGCGCCGCCAGCAGGTAGATGATCCACAGCAGCACCACCCCGGCGATCAGGAACATGCCACCGTAGAGCACGGTCAGCCGGATACGGATGGTGGGCCGCAGCCAGGGCGGCCCGCTCTCGGCGGAGGACGGCGGGTCCCACGAGGGCCGCGGCGGGACCGGAGGACCGGCGGGTGGCGGGGGCGCGGGAGTCTGGGACGACACGGAGGCCATGGGCGATCAGATCCGGTAGCCGGAACCGGGCACGGTGACGATCACCGCGGGTTCGCCGAGCTTGCGCCGCAGGGTCATCACGGTGACCCGCACCACATTGGTGAACGGGTCGGTGTTCTCGTCCCAGGCCTTCTCCAGCAGTTGCTCGGCGGAGACCACCGAGCCCTCGCTGCGCATCAGCACCTCCAGGACGGCGAACTCCTTGGGCGCCAGGTGCACCTCGGCGCCGTCCCGGAACACCTCGCGGCGGTTGGGGTCCAGCCGGATGCCGGAGCGCTCCAGCACCGGCGGCAGGGCCGCGGTGGTGCGGCGGCCCAGTGCGCGGACCCGGGCGGTCAGCTCGGTGAACGCGAACGGCTTGGGCAGATAGTCGTCGGCGCCCAGCTCCAGCCCCTCGACCCGGTCACTGACGTCGCCGGCCGCGGTGAGCATCAGCACCCGGGTGGGCATGCCGAGGCCGATGATCTGCCGGCACACCTCGTCACCGTGCACCACCGGCAGGTCCCGGTCGAGGACGACGACGTCGTAGTCATTGACCCCGATCCGCTCCAGAGCGGCACCGCCGTCGTAGACGACATCGACGGCCATGGCCTCCCGGCGCAGGCCGGTGCCCACCGCATCGGCGAGCAGTTGCTCGTCCTCCACGACCAGTACGCGCAAGGCGCTTGTC
The DNA here is from genome assembly GCF_042650325.1 of Streptomyces polygonati. Taxonomy (NCBI): domain Bacteria; kingdom Bacillati; phylum Actinomycetota; class Actinomycetes; order Kitasatosporales; family Streptomycetaceae; genus Streptomyces; species Streptomyces polygonati. The sequence continues at coordinate 171,487 of NZ_JBHSBB010000019.1, forward strand.
CCTTCCATGAGCTGTGGGAATGCACCCCCATGGTGCACCGGGAGGCCGTAAATCGGCGATAAGGGAGCCACCTGGCACATGCCCGCGCAATTTTCCGGTTGCCGGGAGGTTTCCGCCCCGAAACGGGTGGGGAGGACAGGCGTACACCCACCCACCATGCCTCGCCACGCGTTTCCCATCGCGTGGCGCCGGGCTTGACACACCTCGTGTCAACGGAGTCGACGAGGGGGCGCACATGAACGCGTTCACAACCGGAATCCTGCAGCGCATACACACCACCGAGTCCGACCTGCGCAAAGCGCGGGAGACGGGCGACGAATTCCTCGCCGAGGTCGAGCAGAGCGAGCTGGAGGACCTCCAGCGACTCGCCGCGGAACACGGGGTGGACGTACGGCCCAAGGTCGCCTGATCCACTGATTCCGCGGTCGACCCAAAAGCCGCACGCCCCGGCCACCAGGAAGGTGCCGGGGCGTTCGCATGTCTACGCGCGGCGAACAGCGCGGGAGCCGGCCGTCACCGGCCTGGGGCGGCCGGGACAGCGCCGGACGGGCCGCGTGGGGGACCGCGCCTCAGTCGTGCCAGGCGCCCAGGCCCTCCAGCAGCTCCTGGAGCGGCTCGAAGAGCCCGGGAGGCGCAGCGATGGTCAGCTCGCCCGAGGCGGGCTCCCCGGGCCGTCCACCGGTCAGCGCGCCCGCCTCCCGGGCGAACAGCGCCCCGGCCGCCATGTCCCACGGATGCAGACCGCGCTCGAAGTATCCGTCCAGCCGTCCGCAGCCGACGTCGGCCAGGTCGATCGCGGCGGCCCCGGCCCGGCGGATGTCCCGGACCCGCGGCACCAGCGCGCGGACCACCTCGGCCTGCGCGACCCGGCGCTCGGCGAGGTAGCCGAAACCGGTGCCGATCAGCGCGTGCGAGAACTCGGCGGCCGGCCGGCAGCGGGCCGGCGTCCCGTTGACGAAAGCGCCGCCGCCCAGCACCGCCTGGTAGGTCTCGCGGCGCATCGGCGCCTCCACGACACCGGCCAGCACCCGCCCCTCGTACTCCGCGGCGATGCTGACCGCCCAGCCCGGCAGGCCGTAGAGGTAGTTCACGGTGCCGTCCAGCGGATCGATCACCCAGCGCACCCCGCTGGTGCCCTCGCTGCTGGCGCCCTCCTCACCGAGGAAGCCGTCGCCGGGCCGCTGCCCGCCGATGTAGGAGGTGATCAGCTTCTCGGCGGCGATGTCCATCTCGGTCACGACGTCGATCGGGCTGCTCTTGGTGGCCGCCACGCCGAGGTCGGCGGGCCGGCCGTCGCGCAGCAGGGCGCCGGCCCTGCGGGCCGCCTCCAGCGCGATCTCCAGCAGTTCGGTGGGGTCCGGGCTCGCCGGTGTGGTCATCTCGTGGCTCCTCAGTTCGTGCCTCCCGGGTCATGCGCGGGCCGGCCGGCTGTTTCCGTACCGCTCGACGGGTGCCCGCCCGGCCGGTTCGCGCCCGGCCGGTTAAGCGCTCAGTCGGTTCCGGCGGCGGCCGGCAGCGGGGTCCTGGCCGGGCAGCAGCCCGCGGGGCAGATGTCGTGGCTCGGGCCCAGGGCGCCCAGGGCGCAGCGCCGGGGGCCCAGGCCGCGCTCGGTGGCGGCCCGCTCCAGCACCAGCTCGCGTACGGCGGCGGCGAAGCGGGGGTCGGCGCCGACAGTGGCCGCGCGGGTGACCGGCAGACCCAGCTCGGCGGCCTTGGCGGCCGCCTCGGTGTCGAGGTCGTACTTGACCTCCATGTGGTCGGAGACAAAGCCGATCGGCACCATGACCACGGCGGGCGCGCCCGCCGCGTGCGCCTCTTCCAGGTGGTCGCAGATGTCCGGCTCCAGCCACGGGATGTGCGGGGAGCCGCTGCGCGACTGGTAGACGAGCTGCCAGGGGCGCTCCACACCGGTGGCCTCGCGCACGGCGTCGGCGATCACCCGGGCGGTGTCCAGGTGCTGGGCGACATAGGCACCGCCGTCGCCGTGGCCGGGCACCGGCCCCGAGGTGTCGGCGGCGGCGGTCGGGATCGAGTGGGTGGTGAAGGCCAGCCGGGCGCCGTCGCGCACCTCCGGCGGCAGGGCCGCCAGCGCGGTCAGGGTCGCCTCGGTCATCGGCTCCACGAAGCCGGGGTGGTTGAAGTAGTGCCGCAGCTTGTCGAGCCGGGGCGGCTCGCGGCCCTCCTCGGCCAGCACCGCCAGCGAGGCGGCCAGATTCTCCCGGTACTGGCGGCACCCGGAGTAGGAGGCGTACGCGCTGGTGGCCAGCACCAGGACGCGGCGGTGGCCGGCGTCCGTCATCTCCCGCAGGGTGTCGGTGAGATAGGGCGCCCAGTTGCGGTTGCCCCAGTACACCGGCAGGTCGAGGCCGCCGCCGGCGAAGTCCTCCCGGATGGCGTCGAGCAGCGCCCGGTTCTGGGCGTTGATCGGGCTGACGCCGCCGAACAGGAAGTAGTGCTTGCCGACCTCCTTGAGCCGCTCGCGGGGGATGCCGCGGCCCCGGGTGACGTTCTCCAGGAAGGGCACCACGTCGTCGGGGCCTTCGGGACCGCCGAAGGAGAGCAGCAGCAGGGCGTCGTAGGGACCGGCGTCGGGCCGGGTCCCGGGGGCGGGCTGAGGTGGCTGATCGGACATGCCTCCGATCCTGCCACCCGCCGGTGACGGGCCCGGCGACCGCCTCCCCACCGGGGCCGCCCCGGGGATGCCCCGGCCCGCCGGCCGGCCGCACGGACCCCGCTCCCGGCCCCCGGGCCGCCCGCCCGCCCCGGAAATACCCAGCGGAAATCCGGTTGCCCCACTACGTAAGCTGTATGGGCCAGCCACGCACCTTACCCGGGGAGCCTTCCGTGAGCAGCCCGTACCGCGCGATCTTCACGGTCCCCGGCAGTTGGGCGTTCTCGGCGGCCGGCCTGGTCGGACGGATGCCGCTGTCGATGCTGGGCATCGGCATCGTGACGATGATCTCCCAGATCACCGGGCGCTACGGACTGGCCGGCTCGCTCTCGGCGGCGCTGGCGCTGTCCGCCGCGGTCTGCGGACCGCAGGTCTCCCGGCTGGTGGACCGCTACGGCCAGCGGCGGGTGCTGCGCCCGGCCAGCGCGGTCACGGTGGGCTCGGTGGCGGCGCTGCTGGTCGCGGTGCGGGCGGGGGCGCCGGACTGGGTCTACTTCGTGTGTGTGCTGGGCGCGGGCCTCACCCCGAGTATGGGCGCGATGGTACGGGCGAGGTGGTCGGCGATCCATCGCGGTTCGCCCGAACTCCTGCACACCGCCTACTCGTTGGAGTCGGTGGTGGACGAGATCGTCTTCATCGTCGGCCCGATCCTGTCCATCGGGCTGTGCACGGTGGCGTTCGCCGAGGCCGGTCCGCTGCTGGCGGCGGTCTTCCTGGGGCTGGGCGTGCTGCTGCTGACCGCGCAGCGCCGCACCGAGCCGGCGCCCGTCCCCCGCGACCAGTCGACCGGCCGCTCGGCGCTGCGCTCCCCCGGAATGCCGGTACTGGCCGGGGTGTTCATCGGCACCGGCACGATGTTCGGCGCGGTGGACGTGACCGCGGTGGCCTTCGCCGACGAGCACGGGCACAAGGCGCTGGCCAGCCTGGTGCTGGCCAGTTACGCCCTCGGATCGTGCCTGGCGGGGCTGGTCTTCGGGCTGCTCACCCCGCGCGGCACCCGGTCCGGCCGGTTCCTGCTGGGGATAACCCTCATGGCGGTGAGTATGATCCCGCCACTACTGGTCGGAAACTTGTGGTTGCTGGCCGGTGCGCTGTTCCTGTCCGGTATGACCATCGCACCGACGATGGTGACCGCGATGGGCCTGGTGGAACAGCTGGTTCCGCGGGCGCGGTTGACCGAGGGCATCACGTGGACCTCCACGGGGCTCGCGATCGGCGTCGCCGCCGGGGCCGCGCTCGCCGGTCGGGTGATCGACGCGCACGGCGCCTCGGCGGCCTTCGCGGTACCGGTCGGCGCGGCGGCGGTCGCCGTGGCGGTGGCGTTCTTCGGTAAGCGCCGGCTGCTGCCGGTGCCGGAGCGGGAGGAGTACGGCGATGGCCGTATCGACCGGCACAGCCGGGAAGGTGTGGCGTAACTGGGCCGGCAATGTGACGGCCAGGCCGGTCCGCACCGAGACGCCCGCCTCGGTGCCGGAACTGGCCGAGGTGGTACGCCGGGCCGCGGCCGAAGGGCTGACCGCCAAGGCGGTCGGCTCCGGGCACTCCTTCACCCCCGCCGCGGCCACCGACGGGGTGCTGATCCGTCCCGAGGGGCTGGCCGCGATCCGCTCCGTCGACCCGGTCGCCGGCACCGTCACCGCCGAGGCCGGGGTGCGGTTGAGCCGGCTGAACGCGGTGCTGGCCGAGCGGGGCCTGTCGCTGACCAACATGGGCGACATCATGGAGCAGACGGTCGCGGGGGCGACCGGTACCGGCACGCACGGCACCGGCCGGGACTCGGGGTCGATCGCGGCCCAGATCACCGCGCTGGAACTGGTGACGGCGGACGGCTCGGTGCTGACCTGCTCGGCCGCGGAGAATCCCGAGGTGTTCACGGCGGGCCGGATCGGCCTGGGCGCCCTCGGGGTGGTCAGCGCGGTCACCTTCGCGGTGGAGCCGGTCTTCCTGCTGACCGCCAGGGAGGAGCCGATGCCGCTCGACCGCGTGCTGGCCGACTTCGACCGGCTGACCACCGAGAACGAGCACTTCGAGTTCTACTGGTTCCCGCACACCGCGAACTGCACCACCAAGCGGAACAACCGCGCTCCGGGCCCGGCCGCCCCGGTGCCGGCCGTACGCGGCTGGATCGACGACGAGTTGCTGTCCAACGGCGTCTTCCGGGCCGCCTGCGAGGTCGGCCGGGCGGTACCCGCCGCGATCCCCGGCATCGCCCGCGTCTCCAGCCGCGCGCTGGGCGCCCGGACGTACACCGACATCCCCTACAAGGTGTTCACCAGCCCGCGCCGGGTGCGGTTCATGGAGATGGAGTACGCGGTGCCGCGGGAGGCGGCGGTGGACGCGGTCCGCGAGCTGCGGGCGATGGTGGAGCGGTCCGACTTCCGGATCAGCTTCCCGGTGGAGGTGCGGGTGGTGCCGGCCGACGACATCCCGCTGTCCACCGCCTGCGGACGGGACACCGCCTACATCGCGGTGCACATGTTCCGGGGCAGCCGCTATCAGGAGTACTTCGCCGCGGTCGAGAAGATGATGATCGGTTTGGGCGGTCGGCCGCACTGGGGCAAGATGCATACCCGGGATGCGGATTACCTCGGTTCGGTGTATCCCCGGTTCGAAGAATTCACCCGGTTGCGCGAGCGGTTGGACCCGGGACGGCTGTTCGGCAATGACTACCTGCGGAGGGTGCTCGGTTCGTAGTCCTTCGCCCCCTTTTGCCCGGCGCGCACCCGGCGCACATGTGAGTCGCATCACTCAACTCCCGCCGTACGGAAGACATTCGACGGCGCGGCAGCCACCCTGCGGTGGTCCAAATGGAGTACCGTGGCGAATCCCGGCGCCCGGTGCCCGTACGGTCGCCTTTTGGTCACGCTCCGTGGCCAAATGACCACCGTCCCATAACGGCGTGTCACCATGTACACCCGACACGCCGGGTAACTGTGCAAGGTTGTGGCACGCTGCACCCGGGCAGGCCACACTCGTGTCCAACGGGAGCAGCGACGCAACGGACGTCGGCAGGCACCACCCGGGAGGTAATCGTGCCCGAACTGCGCGTCGTGGCCGTCAGTAACGACGGCACACGACTGGTGCTCAAAGCTGCCGACAGCACGGAATACACGCTCCCCATCGACGAGCGGCTGCGTGCCGCGGTGCGCAACGACCGGGCCCGGCTGGGCCAGATCGAGATCGAGGTCGAGAGCCATCTGCGGCCCCGTGACATCCAGGCGCGGATACGCTCCGGTGCCTCCGCCGAGGAGGTCGCGCAGATGGCCGGCATCCCGGTGGAGCGGGTCCGCCGCTTCGAGGGACCGGTGCTGGCCGAGCGCGCCTTCATGGCCGAGCGGGCCAGGAAGACGCCGGTCCGCCGGCAGGGCGAGAGCACCGGGCCGCAGCTGGGCGAGGCGGTGGCGGAGCGACTGCTGCTGCGCGGCGCCGAGAAGGACCACGTGCTGTGGGACTCCTGGCGGCGGGACGACGGCACCTGGGAGGTGCTGCTGGTCTACCGGGTGGCCGGTGAGCCGCACTCGGCGAGCTGGACCTACGACCCGCCGCGCCGGCTGGTGCAGGCGGTGGACGACGAGGCCAGGTCGCTGATCGGCGAGACCACCCAGAGCCAGGCGGCGCAGCAGGAGCCGAGCTTCCCGTTCGTACCGCGGATCGCCAGGCTGCCCAGGGACCGTCCGCTGGACCGCGCCCTGGACCGGCAGACCGAGCCGCGCGGGGAGGAACGCGCCGAGGCCGCCGAGGAGCGGGACTCGCTGACCAGCCTGCTGGAAGCGGTGCCGAGCTTCCGGGGCGACATGGTGGTGCCCTCGGCGCCGCCGGTGCCCGACGCCGTCCCGGCGGCGGAGGACCCGGCCGAGGAGGCGGAGGAGACGGCCCCGGCCGCCAGCGCGGGCTCCGCCTACGCCGACGTGCTGATGCCCCGCGCGGTGGCCGGCCACCGCGACCGCCTCAAGGGCTCCACCGACCGCCAGGCCGAGGCGGACGGCGTCCGCCCGGGCCGGCGGGCCACCGTGCCGAGCTGGGACGAGATCGTCTTCGGCAGCCGGCGCAAGAAGCAGGACTAGGGCCCGTGCGGGCCCGGCGTCCGGCGACCGGGAGGCGTGAAGGCCATGGGGGGCAGCCGCTCAGGCGGCTGTCCCCTCACGGCCTTGCCGGGCGTCGGCCGGAGTCGGCGGCCGTCAGCCGGTCCCGGCCGGTGGGGTGACGGCCGGTCAGCCGTCGCTGCGGGCGGCTCGGTCCGGGGTGTCCCCCGTGGCCACCGGGCGGGCCGGGTCGGAGATCCAGGCGCTCCAGGAGCCGACGTAGAGGGACGCCGGGATGCCGGCCGAGGCCAGCGCAAGGATCTCGTGGGCGGCCGAGACGCCGGAGCCGCAGTAGACGCCGACCTCGGCCCCGGAGTGGGCGCCCAGGGCGCCGAAGCGGGCGGAGAGGTCGGCCGGGGCCAGCAGCCGGCCGTCGGCGGCGACATTGGCGGTGGTCGGCGCGTTGAGCGCGCCGGGGATGTGGCCGGCGACCGCGTCGATCGGCTCGGTCTCGCCGCGGTAGCGCTCACCCGCCCGGGCGTCGAGCAGCACCCCGCGACGGGCCAGTCCGGCCGCCTGATCGGCGTCCAGCGTCGGCATAGCGCCCGGCGCCGCCGTGAAGTCCCCGCCGCCCGGGGCGGGTTCCTCGGTGCTCAGCGGCTCCCCCGCGGCCTTCCAGGCGGCGAGCCCGCCGTCCAGCACCCTCACCCGCTCGTGGCCCGCCCAGCGCAGCAGCCACCAGGCACGGGCCGCGCCCCAGCCGTTCCAGTCGTCGTACACGACCACGTCGCGGTCCCGGTCGACCCCGGCCCGCCGCATCGCCGCGGCGAAGTCCCCGGGATCGGGCAGCGGATGCCGGCCGTTCGGCCCGGGGCGGCCGGCCAGATCGGCGTCCAGGTCGACATAACGGGCGCCGGGCAGATGCCCCTCGGCGTACGCCTCGCGCCCGGGAGGGCCGCCCTGCTGGTAGCGGACGTCGAGGATCGCCGTCCCGTCGAGCACGTCCGCGAGTTCGGCCGCGGAGATGATGGGTTCCATACGCCCATTGTGGCGGCCCCGCCCGGACACCACGGCCCGCGCCTCGCGGCGCCGACCCGGTCGGCAGGCATCGACCCCGGTGCGCCGGGTGCGCCGCCGGGCGGACCCGGGAGGACCGCGTCCGCATGCCCGGGCACCGGCGCCGCGAGCGCCGGGCACGCCCTGCCGGGCCCCGCCGAAACCCGCGGCCTCCTGAGCCGCGGCGCGCCGCCCCCCCGGCCGTCAGGCCGGTTCCGCCGTCGTGGCCGGTGGGCCGGCCGTCGTCGCGGAGAGGAGTTGGGGCGCGTCGGCGAGTACCAGGCCCGCCGCGCCGCGCACTTCGGCGCCGTCGCCGAGGCCGCCGGTGACGATCTCGACGCTTTCGGCCGCCGACGGCAGGGTGTGGCGCCGTACGCCCGCGCGCATGGGTTCGAGGATGTCGTCGCCGGCGCCGGCCAGATCGCCGCCGACCACGATGAGGCTGGGGTTGAGCAGCGTGACCAGGGTGGACAGCGCTCGGCCCACCGCGTCGCCGGCGTCGCGGATCGCCCGCAGCGCCCCGGTGTTGCGGCGGCGGATGAGTTCGGGCAGGTCGCGGGCGGCGACCTGCTGGCCCCAGCTGTCCGACAGCAGCCGGGCGATGGCGACCGGGCTGGCCACCGTCTCCAGGCAGCCGCGGTTGCCGCAGCGGCAGATCAGGCCGTCGGTGATCAGCGGCAGATGGCCGATCTCGCCGGCCAGCCCGCGCGCTCCCAGCAGCAGCCGCCCGTTGCTGACGATGCCGGCGCCGATGCCGGCCGACAGCCGCACGTAGACCATGTCGCCGGAGTGCCGGCCCGCGCCGTACATCCGCTCGGCCAGTGCCCCGGCGTTGGCGTCGTTGGTGACGCGGACCGGGAGCGAGGTGCGGCGGCGCAGTTCGTCGGTCAGGTGCATGCCGACCCAGCCGGGCATGATGCCCTCGGCGCCGAGCGCGCCGCTGTTCTTCTCCACCGGGGAGGCGATGCCGGCGCCGATGCCGAGCACCCGGGCCCGCGCCACGCCGGTCTCCTGGAGGGCGCGGGCGACCAGCACGGCCACCAGGTCGAGGGTCTCCTCGGGCGCCCGGTCCACCTCCTTGGCCACCCAGTGCTCCCAGAGCACCGCGCCGAACAGGTCGCAGAGGATGACCCGGACGTGCTGGTGGCCGATGTCCGCCCCGATCGCGTAGCCCGCGCCGGGGACCAGCGAGAGGGACTGCGCGGGCCGCCCGGTCCGCCGGGGCTCGGGATCCTCGGGGCCCTCGTCCTCGGTGACCAGGCCGGTCGCGATCAGATCGGCGATCAGGGAGGAGACGGTGGCCCGGGACAGGCCGGTGACCCGGACGAGTTCGGGACGGCTGCTGCGCGGGGTGGTGTGCAGAGCCTCCAGGACCCGCAGCCGGCCCACCTCGCGCAGGTTCACTGGCGTGTCGATCATGACCCCCGGGATGTATACGTACGGTGGAGCTGCTCGCACGGTGCCTTCTCGCCGTTCCTTCCGTCAAGAGCCTTGACTTATGCAGGAGTTCAGGCAGAAACTCGCAAACTGTTCTATCCGGCGCCATGACTTTGAGTCGATTCCGGAAGAATAACGATTCGCCTCGCCAGGAGGACGTACGTGACGACGACGACCCCACCCCCGCGCCTGCGGATCGGCATGGTGGGCCATGCTTTCATGGGCGCCGCGCACTCCCACGCATGGCGCACCGCAGGCCGCTTCTTCGATCTGCCGCGCCGCCTCGAACTCACCGCCGTCTGCGGCCGGTCGGAGCCCGCGGTCCGGGCGGCCGCCGAGCGCTACGGCTGGGAGTCCTACGAGACCGACTGGCGCAAGCTGGTCGAGCGCCCCGACATCGACGTGGTGGACATCTGCACGCCCGGTGACACGCACGCGCCGATCGCGCTGGCGGCGCTGGCGGCCGGCAAGCACGTGCTGTGCGAGAAGCCGCTCGCCAACTCCGTCGCCGAGGCCGAGGAGATGACCGCGGCGGCCGAGCGGGCCCGGGCGGACGGCGTACGGTCCATGGTCGCCTTCAACTACCGCCGGGTGCCGGCCCTGGCGCTGGCCCGCGAGCTGATCCGGCAGGGCCGGATCGGCACCGTCCGCCAAGTGCGGGCGAGTTACCTCCAGGACTGGCTGGTCGACCCGGAGTTCCCGCTGGCCTGGCGGCTGCGCAAGGAGCGTGCCGGGTCGGGGGCGCTCGGCGACCTCGGCGCGCACAGCATCGACGCGGCGCAGTTCCTGACCGGGCAGCGGATCGCCTCGGTCGGGGCGCTGCTGGAGACCTTCGTCACCGAACGCCCGCTGCCGGCCGAGGCCAGCGGCCTGTCGGGGACGGCGGGTTCGGAGCGCGGCCAGGTGACGGTGGACGACGCCGCGCTGTTCACCGCCCGCTTCGACGGCGGCGCGATCGGGGTCTTCGAGGCGACCCGCTTCGCCACCGGGCACAAGAACGCGATGCGGATCGAGGTGAGCGGCTCGGCCGGCGGCCTCTCCTTCGACGCCGAGTCGCTCAACGAACTGGGCTTCTACGACCGCGCGGAGGACGCCGGGACGGCCGGCTTCCGGCGCATCCTGGTGACCGAGTCCACCCATCCGTATCTCGACGCCTGGTGGCCGCCGGGCCATCTCCTCGGCTACGAGCACACCTTCACCCATCAGGTGCGCGACTTCGTGACGGCGGTCGCCGACGGCGCCGATCCGCGGCCGTCCTTCGCCGAGGGCCTGCGGGTGCAACGGGTGCTGGCGGCCGTCGAGTCCAGCGCGGCCGCGCTCGGCGTGCACATCCCCGTCCCGTCCTGACGACCCCTGGAGGATGCTCATGGCCCGCCCCGTCACCCTGTTCACCGGCCAGTTCGCGGATCTGCCGTTCACCGAGGTGTGCCGGCTGGCCGCCGAGTGGGGCTACGACGGCCTGGAGATCGCCTGCTGGGGCGACCACTTCGACGTCGAGGCCGCGCTGTCCGACGACGCCTATCTGCCCCGGCTGCGCGACACGCTGGACAAGCACGGACTGCGCTGCTGGACGATCTCCTGCCATCTGACCGGGCAGGCGGTCTGCGACCATCCGATCGACGAGCGGCACCAGGGCATCCTGCCGGCCCGGATCTGGGGCGACGGCGAGCCCGAGGGGGTGCGGCAGCGGGCCGCCGAGGAGATCAAGAACACCGCGCGGGCCGCGGCGGCCTTCGGGGTGAAGACGGTGGTGGGCTTCACCGGCTCCTCGATCTGGCACACAGTCGCGATGTTCCCGCCGGTGCCGCCGGCCATGATCGACCGCGGTTTCGCCGACTTCGCCGACCGCTGGAACCCGATCCTGGACGTCTTCGACGAGGTGGGCGTGCGCTTCGCGCACGAGGTGCACCCCAGCGAGATCGCCTACGACTACTGGACGACGGTGCGGGCGCTGGAGGCGATCGGCCACCGCCCGGCCTTCGGTCTCAACTTCGACCCGAGCCACTTCGTGTGGCAGGACCTGGACCCGGTCGGTTTCCTCTACGACTTCAGGGACCGTATTTACCACGTGGACTGCAAGGAGTCCGTCAAGCAGCTGAACGGGCGAAACGGCCGGCTCGGCTCGCATCTGCCCTGGGGCGACCCGCGGCGCGGCTGGGACTTCGTGTCCACCGGGCACGGCGACGTGCCGTGGGAGCCGGTGTTCCGGATGCTCAACAGCATCGGCTACGAGGGCCCGATCTCGGTGGAGTGGGAGGACGCCGGCATGGACCGGATGCTGGGCGCGCCCGCCGCGCTCGCGCACGTACGGGCGCTGGCCGCGATCGAACCGCCGGCCGCCTCCTTCGACTCCGCCTTCAGCTCCTCCTCCTGACCGGGGGGCCCGCGGTCGGCGCCCCTGCCGGTCAGGACCACCGGCGTCCCTGTCGGCCCGGCGTCCACCGGGCCGACAGGGACGGGGTCAGGAGACCGGCGTGTAGACGTACAGCTCGTGCACCGACAGATAGGTGCCGGCGGACTGGGTGTCCACGATCTTCAGATAGCGGGCGTCCACCGGGTCGAAGCCGAGGGCGAGCACTCCCCCGGTGATGTACGGGCCGGTGTCGGGCAGGCTGAGCACCGTGGTCCAAGCGGTGTCGTCGGTGGAGACCTGCACGTCCACACCGCGCGGGGCGTCGCCGCTGGAGGCGGAGGTGTCCCAGACGATCCGGGTGACGGAGTGCGCCGCCCCCAGGTCCAGGCCGTAGTACATGCCGGGCAGCTGGAGCGCGTCGCTGCTCCAGCGGGTGCCGGGGTCGCGGTCGAAGGCCGCCGACGGATCGCCGGTGGCCGGGTTGGTGAAGCCCTTCCAGCCGTCGGTGGGCAGTTCGCCGGAGCCGGACCCCGCCGCGAAGGCGGCGCCCGCGCCCGCCGCCAGCAGCGCGGCCAGCCCGACCTGGGCGGGCAGCCCGCTCGGTGAGGGCCAGCGCAGCTGGTCCACGGTCACCGAGCCGCTGCCGGTCGTGCCGCGCCACCAGACCGCGCCCGGGGTGAAGCCGAGCGCGCTCTGGGCGGCCCGCCCGTATTTGGTCTGCTCGTTGCCCGCGGCGAAGTCGCTCCAGCTGACCGCGCGGGTGGTCACCGCGCTCTCGCCGCCGGCCGCCCGGACCGTCCAGGAGACCAGGGCGGCGCCCGCGCCGGCCCAGTCCAGGTCGGAGTTGCGCAGCCCGGTGGTCGCCGCGGAGTCCTCGGAGGTGACGGCGCCGTGCTGGTGGGCGGCGTCCACGGCGGTCAGCGTGGTGCCCGCGGGAAGGAAGGCGGTCAGCCGGGGCAGCGTGTCGGGCGTGGCGCCGTTGATCCACAGGGCGCCGCCGGCCGCGGTCCACGCGGTGACCTCGGCGGCGGCCGACTGGAGGGAGGCCAGCGCCGTGTCGTTGCCGGGGGCGGCGTCCACCACCAGGAGGTCCAGGGCGTCCAGTGCCCCCGCGTCCAGCGCCTGGAGGCTGCTGAGTCGGACTCCGGCCGCCTTCAAGGTGACGGTCACCGGGCCGTGTTCGTCCGCGGCGAGGACTCCGGTGCGGCGGGTGGGCGTGGGCGGCGCCGCGACATAGCGCAGCAGATTGCGCAACAGCCGTGCGGCGACCGGCTCCTCGGCCGCCGCCGCGATCACCGGATACTGGCAGAGCAGATAACGGCCCTTGCCGTAGCGGGATTCGGCCAGCGTGGCGCCGGTCAGGCCGGGGCCCGCGTCGGCCAGCGCCAGCAGGCTGCCGAAGCGGGGTTTGACCAGCAGCGTGGACACGACGCGTTCGTCGGCGGTGTGCCACCAGCGCAGGTCCTGACCGCCGATGCCGGCCAGCACCGGGTGGTGCGGGGCGGCGGGATGACTGACGGTCTGCGGGCTGCCGGTGGTGAACTGCGGCCAGGGCAGGATCTGCGGCAGCCTGGTCTGCGCCAGGACGAGCACCTGACCGCCGGAGGCGGTGAACTCCACCACGCGGGCGCGGTCTTCGGTGGTGGCGGGCGCGTCGGCCGCCTCGGCGATCACCAGCACCTCGCCCGCCGCCGGGTCCGGCAGCGCGCCGAGGCCGGGCAGCGTCCGGCAGGTGACGCCGAGCGCGGTGAGCGCGGCGGTGGTGGCCGCGCCCGCCGCGCCCTCCAGCACCGCGGCCTTCAGCGGCAGGCCGAGCGCCACCGGGTCGGCGGCGTAGAGGGTGATGGCGGCCTCGTCGCCGAACGCCCGCCTGCCGTGCTGCTCCACGGTGACCTGCCAGACGGCGCCGGTGTCCTCGGCCACCGCCGGCAGGGTGAGGGCGGTCGGCACGGTGGCGCGGCCGGCGGCCGGTACGGTCACGGTGGCGGTTCCGCCGCGGGTGGGCAGTCCCTTGCCGCGCACCGACCAGGCGACGGTCAGCTCGGCGGGTCGGCCGGTGTCGTTGCACAGCAGCAGGTCCCGGCTGAGCCGGGCGCCGCCGCGGAAGTGGGTGCGGTAGTCCAGGGCCAGGGCGGCGATCGGCTGGAAGACGCGGGTGACCGCGGGGTGGATGGGGTTGGGGTCCCAGGCGGGCAGGCCGTGCTGGAAGCCGGGGTTGAGGGTGGCGGCGAACCGGCCGACGCGCTTCAGCCGGGGGCCGCGGCCGCCGGGGTCGGGCGCGGGCACCGAGGCGCCGTCGAAGGGCAGCGGCCGGTTGCCGTACCAGACGGTGTTCCAGGGGGAGATCGCGGTGATGCCCGCGTAGCGGAAGCCCTCGATCTGGGCCCGGAGGGTCAGGGCGTGCGCGGCCCACAGTCCGTCGAGGCTCGCGTACGCGTCCGGGCCGCCGAGCGCGCTGACATCGGCCGGCGCCGCGTAGTACATCGAGCTGAACTCGCTGATCAGGAAGGGCTTGGTGCGGTCCCATTCGGTGCCGCGCGGCTGGCCGGGCGCCAGCGCCCTGGCCGACTCGGGGATCGCGGTGCTCCCGGTGGTGATCTCCAGCGGGTAGTGGGTGCTGCGCAGATCGCCCGCGCCCTGCGGGTCGCCGTCGCCCTCGAAGTAGACCGGCCGGCTGGTGTCCTCCGCCAGGACGGCCGACTTGAGGGCCGCGACCTGCGGCGCCCAGCTCTGGCCGAAGGCGGCGAGCATCTCGTTCTCCGCGCTCCAGGCGATGATCGAGGGGTGGTTGCGGTCGCGGACCGTGCGCTCGGTCAGGTGGGTGCGGCAGTTGGCCCAGAAGTCGTCGGCGTTCAGGGCGTAGTTGCCCGAGGAGCCATAGATGCCGGACTCGCCGATGATCAGCATGCCGAGTTCGTCGGCGACGTCGTAGTAGACCGGCGGGTACGGCATGGCGTGCAGCCGCATGTAGTTGACGCCCGCTGCCTTCGCCATCGTCAGCCACAGCTCGGCGTAGGCGCGACTGTTCTGGATCGAGCCCATGTAGTGCCAGGAGTCGCCGCGCAGCATCAGCGGTTCGCCGTTGAGCAGCAGCGCCGGGCCCTCGACGGTGACCTCGCGGAAGCCGAACCGGGTGGTGGTGGAGTCCAGCACCGGGCCCTGGCGGTCGGGGCGTACGTCCACCCGCAGCTCGTACAGGTGCGGGTCGTCGGGGCCCCACAGCCGGGGGTCCTGCCACTCGGTGGACGCGGTGACGGGGGCGGCGCCGCCCGCCGGGACGGTGACCCGCGCGGTGCGGCGCAGCACCTGCCGGGGGCCGTCCCAGACGGTGTGGTCGACGCGGACGGTGGCGGCGGCCGGTCCGTCGTTGCGCAGGGAGGTGACGGCGGTGAGGGTGCCCGCGGTGACCGAGGTGGTGATCGCGGTGTCGGCCACCGAGACGGGGGCGCGGGCCAGCAGCCAGACGTCCTGCCAGACGCCGGCCGCGCTCTGGCCCCACCAGGAGCCGGCCGGGTGGTGGAAGCCGTCCGCCTGCCGCGCCGCGGCCGATGGCGAACGCACCAGCAGATGGACGGTGTTGGCGCCGCCGGCCGTCACCTGGTCGGTGATGTCGGCCTCGAACGGCAGCAGCCCGTCGGTGTGGTGGGCGACCGGCACGCCGCCCACGTACACGGTGGCCTCGAAGTTCACGGCTTCGAAGCGCAGCACGATCCGCTGGCCCGCCCGTTCGGCGGGCACGGTGAAGGTGCGGCGGTACCACGCGGTGTCGGCGTCGTTCCAGGCGGCGGGGGTGCCGAACAGGTCGTAGGCGTCCCAGGGGGTGGCGAAGGGGCCGGCCGTCATGTTCCATTCGGCGGGCACCGGGATCGCGGCCCAGCCGTCGGCGGGCGGCGGCCAGGCGGCGCCGGCCGCCGCGGGCTGGAAGTCCCAGGTGCCGTTGAGGGATTGGAGCACCCGCTCGCCGCCGGCCCGGGGTACGGGAGCGGCGGCCGTCGCGCGGAGCGGCGACAGGGTGAGGGCGGCCGCGGTGGCGGCGCCGAGGGTGAGGAAGCGGCGCCGGGTGGGGACCAGTGCGCTGCCGATGGGGGTCTCGGGGGTCGGCTCGTTCATGACGTGCTGCCTTCCGGGGTGGGGACATGGCGCGGGGCCGGCCTCCGTGACGGGAGACCGGCCCCTGCGGTGCCGCCGGGCCCGCTGTCGGCCCGGAGGGGTCGGCGCGGGGCCCGGGTCCCGCCTGGGTCGGGCGCCGACCGGACCGCGTCCCGGGCCGGTGGGCCGGACCGGGACGCGGTGGGGGGTCAGCCGCCGATCGCCACCGACCACAGGTGCATGGCCACTTGGTGGTCGACCTGGGTCTTGCTGACGTTCGGCAGGGTGATGGCCTCGACGGTCTTGCCCGGCAGCAGATCCACGGTGGAGGCGTAGATGTGCACGGTCTGGTTCTGGTGACCGCCGCCGTTGTTGAGGTACGGCGTGCTGGCGGCGATGTCGCTGCCCTGCGCCGCGGAACCGGACCACCAGTCGGCGAGTGCCAGCGCGTACGTCTGGGTGGTCCCGTCGGTGTAGACGATGGTGCCGCTGCCGGAGGTGGCACCGAAGGCGCTGGTGCCGACGAAGCCCAGCTTGCTTCCGGTACCGGTGATCTCGATGGCCTGGCCGCCGGCCACCGCGTTGTCCGGCTTGCCGGTGCCCGCGGTGGCGGGCCACGGGAAGGAGACTCCGTCGTGGACGGTGCTCTGGCCCGCGTTCCAGCCCGCCGCCGCCAGCGCCTGGAGCGAGAAGCTGGCGCCCTCGCCGTCGAGGTTGCCGGCGGTGGTGTTGTCGTCGTCGCTGATGCCGGGGTTGTTGTAGGCGTCGGTCAGCGAGGCGTACGGCACGGTCACCGGGGCCTGGGCGTCGATCTCACCGCCGGGTGCGGTGACACTGGCGTTCAGGGTGAAGGCGGCCGGGTCGGTGCCCGCCGGGACGGTCACCTGCCAGGTGGTGGTGACCTTCTGGCCCGGGGCGACCTGCGGGAAGGTCGCCGGGGTGGTCGCGGTGGCGGTCCAGCCGTCGGGCACGTTCAGCGCGACGGTCACATTGGTGGCGGCGGCCGTACTGCCGTTGGTGTACGCCGTGGTGGCGGTCAGCGTGCTGCCGGCCTTGGCGATCGGCAGGGTGGCCAGGGTCAGCGTGTTGTGCACCACGACGGGCGTGGAGCCGGTGACGCCGCCGACCGTGGCCGAGATGGTGGCCACTCCGTCGGCCACCGCGTGCACCAGACCGTTCTTGTCGACGGTGGCGACCGCGGGGTCACTGCTGCTGTAGGTGGGCTTCTTCTTGCTCAGGTCCACGAACGACTGGTCGTTGTTGACCGCCTCGACGACGTTGTCCGCGGTGATGGACAGGTCGCGCTGTTCGAGGGTCGGGTCCGTGTCGTCCTTGATCCACTTGTTCTTGGCCGTCAGGCTGAAGGTGTCGCCGGCGTTGTAGACGACGCTCTCCGGCTGCACGGTGACGGTCTGCACCTTGGGGGTGAGGGTGCCGCTGATCTTGACGCTGGCGGTTCCGGCGATGTGCGCCGAGTCCCCGCCGAGCTGGAACTTGTAGGTGCCGTTGTAGACCGTCTGCCGGGAGTTCGACGCGTCCCAGAAGGACAGGTCGGCGGCCTTGACGGTGATGTTCAGGTGCTGGCTCTTGCCGGGCTTGAGTTCCTTGGTCTTGGCGAAGCCGACCAGCCGCTTCTGCGGCAGCTGGACGCCGGGGACGGTGAACGGCGTGGCTGCGTACAGCTGGGCGACGGTGGCGCCCGCCACCTTGCCGGTGTTGGTGACGTCCACGCCGATCTTCACCGAGCCGTCCGGGTCGATCTGGCTCTTGTTGGCCGTGACACCGGTGAAGGAGAACTTGCTGTAGCTCAGGCCGTAGCCGAAGGGGTAGGTCGGCGTGCCGGTGAAGTACTGGTACGTACGGCCGAGGCCGCCGGTCTCGGCCGGGGTCAGACCGTAGTTCTGCTTGTCGGGCAGCTGCGAATCGTCCTTGTACCAGGTGAAGTTGAGGTGCGCGGAGGGATTCTGCCGGCCGAACAGCACATCGGCGAGCGCGGTGCCCTGGTCCTGGCCGTTGTAGCCGCTGAACAGGATCGAGGAGACACCGGAGTCGGCGGCCTGCTCGGCCTGGATGTCCACCGGGCCGTCGGACTGGATCACCAGGGCGAGCTTCTTGTTGCCGAGCGCCGCGGTCTGGCTGATCAGCGAGTCGTAGTTGCCGGGCATCTTGAGGTTGTCCCGGTCGTTGCCCTCGTCACCGTTGGCCTGGGTGGTGCCGACGAAGACCACGACGAGGTCGGCGGCCTGGATGTCGGCCTTGGTCTTGTCGGACAGCACCGCGTCGGTGGTGGCCGTGGACGAGGTGCCGGCCGCGTCGTAGACCACGGAGGCGGTGGGGGTGACCGCGAAGATCGCGTTCTTTATGCCCTGCGCCGGGCTGGTCTTGTGGGTGGGGTCGCCCGAATACAGGCCCAGCGAGGTGGTGTTGGCGAGGTCGCCGAGGATCACCACCTTCTTGGTCCTGGTCACGTCGGCGGGCAGCAGCGCCGCCGCGCCGGCGGCCGGCGCGTCGTTCTTGAGCAGCACCAGCGAGTTGTCGGCGACCTTGGTGGCCAGCGCCTGGTGGGAGGGGCTTTCCACCTGGTCCTTGGTGATGGCGGTGTAGGACACCTTGCTCGCCGGGTCGAACTCGCCGGTGGCCATCCGGACGGTGAAGACCTTCACCAGCGCGGTGTCGATGACGCCCTCGCTGAGCGCGCCCGCCTGGATGGCGTCCTCGATGTTGGCCGTGGTGGCCTCGTCGCCGGTGCAGTTGAGGTCGGTGCCGGCCCGCAGCGAGTACGCCTGACCACCGGCCTGGCCCGACATCGTCTTTCCGGTGGCGGTCTCGGTCCAGGTCGGGTTGTCCTTGTGGTCGGTGGTCCAGCCGGGCGGCGCCCAGTCGTGACCGCCGGGGAACTGCCGCCAGTTGGTGCCGACGGCGCCGCAGTCGGAGGTGATGTAGCCGTCGAACCCGTAGGTCCGCTGGGCGAGTTCGTTGGTGGTGTACGTGTCGGACGTCGAAGGCGTGCCGTTGATCGCGTTGTACGACGTCATCAGCCCCGCGACGTGCGCGTCCTCGATCAGGCTGCGGAACTGGGCGGTGTAGTAGTCCCGCAGGTTTGTGTCGTTGACGTCGGAGCTGATGCCGGTGCGGTTGTCCTCGACGTTGTTCAGCGCGTAGTGCTTGGCGGTCGCGGCGACCTTGAGGTAGCCGGTCTGCGAGGTGCCGTCGGGGTTGTTGCCCTCGTAGCCGTCGATGAACTGACCGGCCATCTGCCCGACGAAGTACGGGTCCTCGCCGAACGCCTCGTCGGTGCGGCCCCAGCGGGGGTCGCGGTCGAGGTTGACGGTGGGCGCCCAGTACGTCAGGTCGCCGTAGTCGTCGGCGGACGGGCCGAGGTTGTTCTGCCCGGTGCCGAAGAGGGACTTGTCGAGGAAGCCGCGCGCCTCGTCGGATATGGCGGTGCTCTCCTGGTACATCAGGGTCTTGTCCCAGGACATGGACGAGGCGAAGTTGGTCGGGAAGCTGGTGGAGTGCACTCCGCCCTGGACCCCGCCGTTGTTCTGGTCGGCGCCGAGCTGGTTGATGCCGTGCTGGCCCTCGCTCCAGTACGTGTACTGCTGGACGCCGAGCCGGGGAATGGCCGGGCCGCTGTTGGTGCTGAGCTGCTGCACCTTCTCCTGGAGTGTCATCCGGGACACCAGGTCGGCGGCCCGCTCCTGGAATGAGTAGCTCGTGTCCAGATAGACCGGCGTGGTGCTCGCCGTCGCGCTCGGTGCCTGGGCCAGCGCCGTACCGCCGTAGCCGGCGCTGAGTCCGACCGCGCACGCCATGGCGCAGACCGCGGCCAGTCCGGCGCGGCGGCGCTTTCGCTTGTGCATCCTGCCTCCGTCGTCATCGAGCAGGGAACCCGGTTCGCTTCGGAGTTACGTGCAAGTCCGAAGAAAGTCGGGGGCTTGCGTTATCAATGGGGCAGTTTGTTGCCTGTTTTGACCGACCGTCAAGAGATCCAACGCGACTTCTCCGCAGGCGTTTTGACTGATGCCGACAAAACCTCCCGAAGTCGTCGAAGCCAGCGGGGTCGGCGCGGGGGATGGGCTCAGCGGCGGTCCCGGCCGCGCAGCCGGGGGGTGAACGTGGCGTGGAAGATGGTGGAAGCGGCGCCGACGGCGGCGGCCTCGGCGCTGAGCACCGAGCGCTCCACCTCCACCCGGCGGAGCCGGCGCGCGGTCGGGAACTCGTTGACGACCCGGCCGATCTCGTCCAGGTAGTAGCCGGCCGTGTCGTCGGTGAAGAACGGGCCGCCGAGCACGATCAGATCGATGTCCAGCAGGTCCACCAGGCCGAGCGCGCCGCGCCCGACCGCCTCGGCGACCGCGCGGATCGCGGCGACCGCCGCCGGGTCCCCGGCCGCCGCCGCCCGGCCCACCGCCCGGTAGGCGGCGGTGCTGCCGGTGCCGGTGATGGTCCGGGAGCCGGCGCCGGTACGCAGACCCCGGCGGGCGGCGAACTCCGGTACGGACACCGGCGGATTGCACTCCGGCACCATCTCGGGGCGGCCGTCGGGGCCGGTGCGGCCCAGGGTGATCGCGCAGAGCTGGCCGAACTCGCCGGCGTTGGCGCTGACCCCCCGGTAGAGGTCGCCGTTCAGGTAGAGCCCGGAGCCGACCCCCGTACCGAGGTAGAGATAGGCGAAGTCCCGGGCCCTGCGGTCGCGGCCGATCCACCGCTCGCCGGCCGCGGCGGCCAGTGAGTCCTTCTCGATGATCACCGGGCAGGGGAAGTGGTCCTTGAGCAGGTACAGCAGCGGCAGGTCGTTCCACGCGGACAGCAGTGGCGGGCCCAGCACCGTACCGGAGGCGATGTCCACCGGGCCCGGCACCGCGACGCCGATGCCGAGGAAGCCGTCCTCGCGGACCGCGCCGCGCGCCCTGTCCAGCGCCTCCCGGCCCAGCGCCACCACCTGGGCCACGAACTCCCCCGGGTCGATGTCCGCGCTGACCGGCCGGGTGCGGGTGCAGACGATCGCCCCGTCCAGGTCGATGACCACGGCGGTCAGCACCTCCGGGTCGATGTGCAGGCCGAGCGCGTGCGCGGCGGCGCCGCACAGCCGCACCGGGGTACGGGGCTTGCCGGAGGTGGCCCGGCGCTGCGACTCCTCGACCAGCACGCCGCGGTCGAGCAGCGAGCGGGCGATCCGGGAGACGGACTGCTGGGTCAGGCCGGTGCGGTGGGCAATCTCGCCGCGGGTGATGGTGCCGGACAGCCGTACCGACTCGATGACCACGCACTCGTTGAAGGAGCCGAGGTCGATCTGGTTGACCCCGCTGCTGCTGGGCGCGGGCGGCTCCGCCCGGTGCGGCGGTCGCAGATGCCCGGCGACGCTCTCCCGCAGCCAGCGCACGGGGCGGGCGCCCCGGCCCAGCGCGGCGATCAGATCGAGGTAGACCCGGCGGGACGACTCGGGGTGGCTGGTGCTGTCCAGCGCGATCACGGCCCGCAGGAAGCTGCGCCAGGTCGCGTTGGCGGGCAGCCGGTGCTCGGTCACCCGGGCGGTGGACGGCGGTTGGGGCGCGGTGTCCCACAAGGTGATGGCGTGCAGGGCGATATCGGGGTGGTGGGCGGCGGCCTCGGCGAGGTACGCGGCCAGGTCGGGGGCGGCGGGCGGCGGGGCGGCCGGCGCGGCGGCGGTACGGACCGCCTCCAGCCCGTCGGCCAGCCCGGTCAGTACGTCCTCGCCGATCACGGTCGCCACGGCCGCGGGCGGGGCGGACACCGGGCGGGTGCCGGCCAGCAGCACGGCCCGCCGGCCGTCGGCGTACAGCCCCATCACCCACACGTCGGCGCCGGGCAGCGGTGGCCGGGTCGGTACGGCGCCGGCCGCCCCGAGCCCCCAGCGGCGGCGGATGGCGGCCACCGTGGCGTGCGACAGGCCCAGTTCACGGGCGACGGCCCGGCTGGCACCGCTCCCGCCGGGTGCCAGCAGCGCGCGGGCGACCACCTCCGCCTCGTCCACGGTGGCGGGCCGCCCGGTCCTCGGCCGCTGTTCGAGCCCGGTCAGCCCGGCGCTCTGCCAGCGGTGCCGCCAGGTCCCCACGGTCTGCCGGGACACCCCGAGCCGCCGCGATATCTCGGCGTCCCGCAACCCGTCCGCCGCGAGCAGCACCACCCGCGCCCTCACCGCCAACGGCCCCCCGCCCCCGGCCCACCCCCGCAACACCACCATCGCGTCCTCCGACACCCCCGGCCCACCCATCACCTCACCCACCGCCCCTCCGGCCCTCCACCGACAAGCACCACCCAACGGCCCCCCTCCGCCCCCCGCCAACCGCCTGACGAGCCGCCGCTCCCCCCGCGAGAACCGCCGGGCCGGCCCAGCTCGCGCCGCAGGGCCGCGCCGACCCGGCCGGGGCCGGAACGACCGGTACGCAGGCCATGGGGCCTGCCGCACGGGACGACGCGGGACGTCCCGCCACCCGTCGCACCGCGCCGCAGGAGGCCGAAGAGGCGGCCCGTGCCGGAGCGACCGGCGTACTCGCGTCGCACGGCTGCGCGCGGCCGACCTGGGGCGAAGCAGACCCGACCGGCAGGCAAGCCGCCGGCCGGCCCACGCGTCGCACGGCGCGGCGCAGTCGGACCTGGTCGGCCCCGGCCGGAGCGGCCGGGCGGGGTCGCCCGGGGGCCGGGCGGCCCGCCTTCCACGCGCGGGGACCGCGCGGCCGGGGCGATTCCGCCGGGCGAGCCGGCCCGCAGGGCTCACGCACCGGGCACCTCGCCGTTCCCCTCGGCGCGGCGGAGCCGGAGCGTGAGGATCTGGAAGGGGCGCAAGGTGAGGGTGATGGCGCCGTCGGGGGTGTGGGGGTGGTCGGTCAGGCGGTCCTCCAGGAGGTCGGTCTCCTCCGCGGCGGCCAGCGGGAAAGCGGTGGTGAGGGTGGTGCGGGCGCGGCCGCCGCGGGACTCGTAGAGGCGGACGACGACGTCGCCGCAGCGGTCGTCGGCGAGCTTGACCGTTTCGATCAGGACGTCGGGGTGGTCGACCGCGACCAGCGGCGGCCGGGGCGGGGCGTCGGGGCCGGGGCGCAGCGGGAGGCCGAGGGCGTAGCCCTCGTGGATCGCGTCACCGATGGCGGCGCCCGGCCGCAGGGTGTGCCGGAAGCGCTGGAGGCCGCGGTCGGCGTGCGGGTCGGCGCCGTACGGGGCGCGCAGCAGGGTGCTGCGCAGGACCGTGGTGGTGCCGCCGTCCTCGCGGGTGTGCCGGGTGACGTCATAGCCGTAGGCCGCGTCGGAGGCGAGCGCGACGCCCCAGCCGTGCTCGCCGACGTGGATCCAGCGGTGCGCCGCGTGCTCGGCGCCGTGGTGGGTGGGCCGGGTGACATGCCCGAACTGGACTCCCCCGGCGCTGTGTTCGGCGTGCACATCCAGCTGCCAGGCGGCCTTCAGCGCGCACTCGCGTTCACGCCAGTCGATCTCGGTGTCCACGCTGAGCGCCCTGCTGCCCGCCCGGAGGGCCAGCTCCTGCACCACCGTGGAGCGTCCGGTGCCGCGGATCACCCGCAGGGACGCCAGCAGGGGGCCCTCGGCGCGGATCTCCACGCGTTCGGCGGTGTCCAGGTCGCGCCCGGCGCGGGGTTCGTGGTGGGCGGCGCTCCACGCGGCGGGCTCGTCGCGCTGGAGCCGCAGCAGATTGCCGGCGCCGCCGGGGGCGATCGCCTCGCGCCCGGTCGCCGTCTCGACCACCGACCTGACCAGACCGTCCGCGTCGACGCGTACCCGCAACAGCCCGTTGTCCAGCACGTGTCCGCCGCCGGCCGCCCGTACGGTCGCCGGGGCCGTCGCGCCCAGCGGCAGCCCGGCGGCCCCGGAACCGAGCGCGGGCACCTCGGCGAGCACCGCCACCCCGCCGTCGGGCAGCGGCTGCCCGGCGCCCGGGCGGGTCTCGGGGCCGAGGACGACCACCTCGCGGCGGGCGTGCGGGGCCGCGTTGAGCACGGTCGCGCCGTCCGGTTCACCGGCCGCGCGCCGCACCAGCCGTTCCAGCCTGCGCCGCACGTCGCGGTGGGTGTGCTCGGCCTCCTCATGCGCCCAGGCGGTGGACGTGCCGGGCAGGACGCCGTGCCCCTGCTGGAGCAGCACCGTCTTCCACAGCTTGTCCAACTCGTCGTACGGGTACGGGATGCCGTGCCGTACGGCCGCCGTGGCCGACCACAGCTCCGCCTCGTGCAGCAGCGCCTCGCAGTCGCGGTTGCCGCGCTTCGTACGGGCCTGGCCCGTGTACGCGCCCCGGTGGTCGGCCAGCCCCAACTCGCCGCGCCAGACCGGCGCTTCGGCGTACTCCCGCTCGGCGTCGCGGAAGAAGCGGGCCGGGCTCCGCGGGGTGACCCGGGGGGCGCCTTCGAGGTCGGCCAAGCGGCGGGCGCGTTCCAGCATGGCGCGGTCCGGGCCGCGGTGGCCGAAGGGCAGCAGGGAGCGGCCGGCGGCGCCCGTGCCGGTGAAGTCCGCGACGTCGCAGGCCAGTTCGGCGGCGTCGATGGCGCCTCCACCGGTCGCGACGGGCGCGAGGTGGGTGAACAGCCGGGTGCCGTCGATGCCCTCCCAGCGGAAGGTGTGGTGCGGCGGCGCGGTGCCGAAGCCGGGATCGGGGCGGCGGCCCAGGAACCAGCGGGCCCCGGCGAGCGCGGCCAGCTGCGGGAAGGCGGCGGACGCGCCGGCGGCGCCGGGCAGCCACACCCCGTCGCCGTCCGCGCCCAGTTCGTCGCGGAAGAAGCGGCGCCCGTAGCCGAACTGCCGTACCAGCGCCTCCCCGCCCGCCAGCTCGATGTCGGCCTCCACCCACATCCCGCCCACCGGGCTCCAGTTGCCGTCGGCGACGGCCTTGCGGATGCGCTCGAAGATGTGCGGCTGGTGCTCCTTCATCCAGGCGTAGTGCTGGGCGGCGCCGGCCGCGACGATCAGCTCCGGGTATTCCTCGGCCAGCGCGGCCATCGTGCTGAAGGCGCGCGCGCAGCCGCGCACGCTCTCACGGAGCGGTCCGGCCCCGGACCCCGGCTCATGGCCCGGCCCCGGCGAGTCCAGCCGGACGTGGCCGACGGCGGCCACGGTGTGCGCGGAGTCGGACGCGTGCCGTTCGAGCACCGGGGCGAGGACCGTACGCGCGAGGGCGGCGGTACGGGCGACCGCCCGGGGGTCCACGGTGTCGGCGGCGTGTTCCAGGGCGCGCCGGATCTCGTGTCTGCGGGGCAGTCCGGGCGGCAGCGAGCGCATCAGCTGGTCGAGGGTCTCGATGTCGTGCAGCAGTTGCCAGACGTCCTCGTCGCGCGGTGCGAGGTCGGCGCGGCGCAGCCGGAGCGCGGTGTGCGCCGCGGTGAGCGGATCGGCGTGGCGCGGACCGGCCGAGCCGCTACCGGTGTGCGGGTTGGCGGCTGCCTCCACGAGCAGCCCGACCGGGGCGCCGCCGGTGGCCTGCGCGGCGACGAGCACCGCGTCGAGGTGCGGGTGCAGGCCCTGGAGGGGCACGCCCCGCTCGTCGTGGACGAGGCCTTCGGCCCGGCCGCCCTCCCCCTCGCCGCCGAGGTCGATCAGCGCCTCGACGCGGCGGCCGGCCCAGCGTTCGGGGACGGTCGCCCGGAGGCGGAACCAGCTGGTGGCCCAGGGCCTTCCCCAGGCCTCGCCGGCCGTGAACGGGGCGTAGTCGGCGCGCAGCGCCATCTCGGCGGGGACGGGTTCGCCGGGCAGGTGCCAGACGCCGATGTCCATCGGGAGCCGTTGCGGATAGAGCGCGGGGCGCAGCCGTTCGGCGAGGAATGCGGCTATGCGCTCTTCGCCGGAATTGATCCGGTCATGCATGGGCAGCCCTTCCTGTCCAGCCAGTGACCGCCATGTAAAACCATGTGTGTTATCAAGTCAACGCTTGTCACAACTTCCCCTTTCCCGCAGGTCGTGACCTGCTGAAATAGAAGTGTCAGGATAGTTTCGGGCCGCAACGGGTCAGTAGTGTCAAGTAATTCGCCTGACATCGCGGACGGCAAAAGGCGGCGGGTCGGGCCGCTGCCGGCTCTTCCCGCCGCTTTGACTTCTCGCCGCTCCTTTTCCGGTGTTCGCCGCTTATCGCGGCGTAACCGGCGCCGGCCGCTCGCAGCTGCTGGTCACCGGCAGCGCCGTCCCGCGCTCCGCGGCGTCCAGCAGGGTGAGCATCACATCCAGTACATGCTCGGCGAGTTCGGCGGCGGCCAGGTGCGGCCGGCCGGTGGCCAGCGCGTCGGCAAGGTCGGCGAGTCCGATGCCGCGCCCGGCGCCCGGGTGTCCGGCCGATACCGGCAGGTGACGCCACTCGCCCGCCGTGTAGAGCTCGACGAGTCCGTCGAAGCCGTTGGGGTCGGGTACGGACAGCGAGCCCTCGGTGCCGTGCACCTCGATGCGCGGCAGCCGGGCGGCGTGGATGTCGAAGCTCATCACCAGCGTGGACAGGGCGCCGCCGGCGTGTTCCAGGATCCCGGTGACATGGGTGGCCACCTCCACCGGGAAGCGCTGCCCGGCGCGCGGGCCGCTGCCGATAGCGCGTTCGGCGCGCGGAGTGGCGGCGGCCCCGGTGACCGTGACGACCGGCCCGAGCAGGTGGACCAGCGCGGTCAGGTAGTAGGGGCCCATGTCGAGCAGCGGCCCGCCGCCGGGCCGGTAGTAGAACTCCGGGTCGGGGTGCCACGCCTCGTGCCCGGGGGTGGTCATGAAAGCGGTGGCGGCGACCGGGACGCCGATCAGGCCGTCGTCGACCGCCTTGCGGGCGGTCTGGGTGCCGGTGCCGAGGACGGTGTCGGGCGCGCTGCCGACCCGTACTCCGGCGGCGCGCGCCGCGGCCAGTACGCCGGCGGCCTCCTCGCGGGTGGTGGCGAGCGGCTTCTCGCTGTAGACGTGCTTGCCGGCCGCGATCGCGGCGAGCGCCACTTCGGCGTGCACGGCGGGGACGGTCAGGTTGAGCACCGCGTCCACGTCGTCGCGGGCGACGAGTTCGCTCACATCGGCGGCCACTTCGGCGCCGCCGCGGCCGGCCGCTTCCCGGGCCCGGCCGGTGTCCAGGTCGGTGACGGCGGTCAGCCGCAGGCCGTCGAGCTTGGCCAGGGAGTCCAGATAGGCGCCGCTGATCTTGCCGGCGCCGACCATGCCGATCCTCAGCGGGCGGCCCACAGCAGTCCCCTCTCGGTCAGCGTACGGACTTCGGGCACGTCGAAGTCGTCGGCCTTGTGGCCGATCGCGGAGACGAAGACGCGTCCGGCGCCGCGGGTCCTGGTCCACACGGCGGGCATCACCACCGGGTGGTCGCGGTCGGGGCCGGCCGGGAAGGTGGTGGTGGCGAGGAGGTCGATGTCCGGGTCGGTGGCCACCCAGTACTGCTCGGTGTGGACGCCGAAGTCGCCGAGCCCGGCGATCACCGGGTGCTCGGCCCGCTCGGGCCGCGGCTGGACGGTGTGGTCGTGGAAGCCGGGCGGGTGCATGAGGAACTGACCGCCGGTCAGCAGCGTGTAGTCGAGGTCGCCGCGGAAGGAGTCGAGGACCCCGCCGTGCCAGCCGGCGAATCCGGTGCCCGCCTCGACGGCCCGGACCAGCCCTCGGGTCTGTTCGGCGCTGATCTCGCCCATGGTCCAGCACTGGACGATCAGGTCGGTCGCGGCGAGGAGTCCGGCGTCGGTGTACACGTCGAGACGGTCCGAGGTCTCGACCGCGAAGCCCTGGTCCTTCAGATACGGCAGGAAGAGATCCGTGATCGCCACAGGTGCGTGGCCTTCCCAGCCGCCGCGGACCACAAGGGCCCGCCGGGTCGCAGTGGTCACGGGCGTTGCACGCTCCCATCGGTGCTGCAGCGGGTCCGTACGGATAGCCGAACGCCATCCGTACGGGTAGCAGAATGACGTACCGGATTCCGAACGTAAGGAGGCCTGTTGGAGTTTGTCAATCCCTTTGACAAACTCCGGGCGGTGTTTCGCAGGGGGGCGACGGGGGTCCTGGCGCGGGCGGCGGGGGCGGGGTGTCAGTGGCCGCCGAGGCGTTTGAGCAGGGTGCTCAGCGAGTGGGCGGCCTCGGTGACCGCCTGGGCGACCTCCGCCAGCCGCGCGTCGTCCATCCGGCTGGCCGGCGCCGAGCAGCTGATCGCGTCGGCGCCCTGGCCGCTGCCCAGGGCGACCGCGACACAGCGGATGTCGACCGAGTTCTCCCCGTCGTCCACCGCCCAGCCGCGCAGCCGGGCCTCGGCGAGCTGGGCGAGGAAGGCGTCCGGGTCCACCACGGTGTTCGGGGTCAGCCGCTCCAGCGGCCAGTCCAGCCGGCGCTGCACCTCGGCGTGGTCGTACTGCGCCAGCACCGCCTTGCCCAGCGCGGTGGCGTGCGCCGGCAGCCGGCGGCCGACCGCGGAGTACATCCGCAGGGCGTGCCGGGACTCGCGTTTGGCCAGGTAGACGACGTGGGTGTCGTCCAGCCTGCCCAGGTGCACGGCCTCGCCGGTCTCGTCGGCGAGCGCGTCGAGCACCGGTCCCGCCAGGCTGGTCACGTCGTCGCCCTCCAGATAGGCGGTGCCGGTCAGCAGCGCCTTGAGCCCGAGGCTGTACCGGGTGCCGGCCGGGTCGAGGTCGACCCATCCGCGCGCCTCCATGGTCCGCAGGATGGCGTGCAGGCTGCTCTTGGGCACGGCCATCGCGCCGGCCATCTCGGCCAGCGAGAGCCGGGCGCCGTCCGCCCCGAGCAGTTCCAGCACCTCCAGCACCCGCGCCGCGGACTTGACCTCCTCGGGCCTGCGCCCCCGCGCCGCCTCTGCCACCGATTCCACTGATCCTCCGCTCCCCGCGCCGACGCCTCAACGGCCCCTGGGTGCACACCCAATCGCAGCGCGCGCCTTGACGCTATCTCAAACACGACCCTATGTTCAGGTACTCCAACGTCATTCGGTCTTCTGAACGATCGAACCCTAGGCAGGGGCCATGCGTATATCTGGCGCGTCTCACATACCTTTCGCACGATATTCCCCGGGAGTCCCGAAGGCGCCGCGGACCACCGCGGTGTCCCGGCAGCGGCTGGTGGCGGTGGCCGTCGCGGCCGTGGTCTCGCTGGCACCCGTCACCGCCTGCGGCGGCTCGTCCGGCGGCTCGGGCGACAGCAAGTCGCTGGACATGTGGACCTTCAAGCAGTCCCACGTCACGGCCCTGCGCAACGCCGCCGCGCAGTTCAAGAAGCAGACCGGTATCACCGTCAAGATCGAGGCCTACGGGCCCGACGACGCGTACACCACCAAGGTGCAGGCCGCCGCCAAGACCCACGACCTGCCCGACGTGCTCGAAGTGCACTCCGACGGGGAGGACTGGGCGCTGGGCGCCACCGGCATCGCCAAGGACATCGCCTCCGATGTCGGCGCCGACTGGAGCGGCCTGTACCAGAAGGGCGTCCAGGCCTCCGGCAGCATCACCGACGCCGCGTACAAGGAGTCGCTGCCGGCGGACTCCAAGTCGCACGGCGTCCGGAAGGGCCAGCGCTTCAGCGTGCCCTTCACCTCCGGCACCTTCGGCATCGTGATGGGCAACAAGAAGATGCTGGCCGCGGCCGGGATCACCCAACCCCCCTCCAGCTGGGAGGAGTTCATCTCCGACCTGAAGGCCACCAAGGCCAAGGACGGCACGAACGGCGGCGTCAGCCTCGGCCTGAAGGTCAGGGCGACCGGTCTGACCTGGGTGCTCCAGCCGCTGGCCTTCGGGCAGCTCGGCAAGGAGAAGTACCAGGCGCTGTTCGGGCAGGACCCCGCCGCCGACTTCTCCTCGCCGGACGGCCTCGCGGTCCTCGGTCTGTACGACCAGATGCAGCCGTACTGGATGCCCGGCACCCAGACGCTGGACATCGACGCTGCCGACCAGGCCTTCGCGCAGGGCAAGTCCGCCTGGGACATAGGCGGCACCTTCACGCTGGCCTTCCTCCAGCAGAACGGCATGAACCCCGACGACGTGCTGGCCTTCGGCCTGCCGGGCCCGCAGGGCGGCGCGGTGCCGAAGCCGGCGCTGGGCCCGCTGGCGCTCACCGGTCTGACCATCGCCTCCACCAGCAAGCACGCCGACAACGCAGAGAAGTGGATGAAGTTCCTGGCGCAGCCGTCGGTCGCCTCGCAGTTCGCCAAGGACGCCACCGAGGTGCCGGCCACCGAACTCGGCGCCGACGCGGCCCAGATCATGGGCCCGACGCTCACCGCCATGACCAAGACCTTCGTCGGCACGCCGGAGAACACCTACGACCCGAGCCTCAACGATTTCCGGCCGGGCAGCTACGACCAGGACTCGATGGCCGACATAGTGGCCGATCTGAACCCGCTGGCCCAGAAGAGCGTCCAGACCACCGGCAAGGCGATGGCCAAGCTGGAGAACTCCTTCTGGGCGACGTCGAAGTGAGCACGGCGCCTCGTCCCGCACTCACACCGGCGGCCGGGGCCGGCCGCGGCCCGGCCGCCGGGCCGGCCGCCGGCGACCGGCCCGCACGCGTCGGCCGGCGCAGCCGCCGCGGCTACGAGGCGGTCTCCGGCTGGCTGTTCGTCGCCCCGGCGGTGATCCTCTTCGCGGTCATGGGCCTGTACACCGTCGGCTACGGCTTCCTGCTGAGCTTCGCCCAGTGGAACGGCTTCGCGCCGCACTGGAGCTGGGTCGGCGTGCAGAACTACAAGGACCTGCTGTGGGCCAACCCCGCCTACGCGCCCCGGGTGCGGCACGCGGCCACCCACACCCTGTACGTGATGATCGCGGTGCCGCTGCTGACGGTCCTGGTGTCCTTTCCGCTGGCGGTGCTGCTCAACTCCGCCAAACGGCTCCAGGCGCTGCTGCGTTCGGTGTACTTCGTGCCCTATGTGACCAGCGGCATCGCGGTATTCTTCGCCTGGCAGTACATCCTCCAGCCGGACGGCGCCGTCAACACCCTTCTGAACACCGTGGGGTTGGGCTCGCTGGCGCAGCCGCAGGGCTGGCTCGGCAATCCGCACACCGCGCTGCCCACCATGATCGTGGTGACGGTGTGGGGCGCGGTGCCGGTGGCGATGCTGCTGTACCTGACCGGACTGCAGACCATCGACCGCAGCGTGCTGGAGGCCGCCCAGCTGGACGGGGCCGGCTGGTGGCGCACCAACGCCTCGGTGGTGTGGCCGCTGCTGCGGCCGATCACCGCGATCGTGGTGCTGCTGAACCTGCGCGATTCCTTGCAGGGCTTCCAGACCTTCCTGGTGATGACCAACGGCGGTCCCGGTGACCACACCAATGTGCTGGGCCTGGAGGCCTACCGGCTGGCCTTCCTCAAGGATCTGGCGCCGACCCTGGGCCTGGCCAGCGCACTGGGCTGGCTGCTGTTCGCGGCCGCCCTGGTGCTCGCGCTGATCAACCTGCGAGTCCTGCGGAGCAAGACATGACGACGACCACACCTGGGACCACTTCTGACGCCCTGACCCCCCGGCCCGCCACCGCCCCTGCCCGCCGGGGGAGTTCGGCGATCTCCCGGAACGCGGCGAGACTCACCGTCGGCGTACTGCTCGCGCTGTACGGCCTGGTGAGCGTCTATCCCTTCCTGTGGATGGTCTCGGCCGCGTTCAAGAACCGGATCGAGGTGGTCAGGGGCGGCCATCTCATCCCGCAGCACCCCACCTTCAGCACCCTCAGCCACACCTGGAGCCAGCTGCACTTCTTCCGCTACTTCGTCAACAGCGTCGAGGTCTCGGCGATGACGGTGGCGCTGACGCTGGTGGTGTACGCGGCGGCCGGCTACGCCTTCGCGGTGCTGGACTTCCCCGGCCGGCGCGCGCTGCAGAGGATGTTCGTGGCGCTGCTGTTCGTACCGGGCATCACCGTGATGCTGCCGATCGTGCTGCTGGAGAACAAGCTGGGCCTCCTGGGGTCGCACCTCGGCCTGGTGCTGCCGTTCGTCAACGGCGGCGCCCCGCTGTCGGTGCTGCTGATGACCGGCGCCTTCGCGGCGGTCCCGAAGGAGCTGCGGGAGTCGGCGCGGGTGGACGGCGCGGGCGAGTTCCATGTCTTCACCCGGATCTACCTGCCGCTGACCCGCCCCGCGCTGATCACGGTGGGGCTGCTCACCGCGATCCCCACCTGGAACGAGTACCTGCTGACCCGGGTCTCGCTCAACAACCCCGGTACGTACACCCTTCCGCTGGGCCTGCAGACCCTGTCGTCGGAGAACGTGCCGCACTACAACGACCTGATGGCCGGCGCGCTGATCGTGGTCGTGCCCGTGGTGCTGCTCTTCCTCAGCCTGCAGCGCTATTTCGTCGGCGGCCTGGTCGGGGCGGTGAAGGGCTGATGCTGGTGCTGGTCACCGGAGCCGCCGGGCACATCGGCGGCCATGTGACACGCGAACTGCTGGCGGCCGGCCACCGGGTGGTGCTGACCGATCTGCTGCCGGTCGGCGAACCGCGCGCCGAACGTGTGCACACCGGCGACCTCCAGGACCCGGACCTGGTCCGCGCGGCGGTCGAAGGAGTGGACGCCGTGGTGCACCTGGGCGCGATCCCGCATCCGAACGTGCCCGATCCGAGCGCCCTGTTCGCCCACAACTGCCTCACCACGCACCGGGTGTTCGAGGAGACGGGCCGGGCCGGGGCGCACCGGGTGGTGGCCGCCTCCAGCATGTCGGCGGTGGGCCTGGCCTGGTCGCCGGAGCCGCTGTCCCCCTGTTACGTGCCGCTCGACGAGCAACATCCGACGCTGGTCCGCGACCCGTACGGGCTGTCCAAGGTGGTGCTGGAGGAGGTGGCCGCCGCCGCCCACCGCCGCTGGGGCCTGGACACGGTGTCCCTGCGCTTCCCCTTCACCGGGGTCGGTGACCGCCTGGACCACTTCCTGGCGGCCTGCGCGCGGGACCCGGCCGGGCAGCGGCACGATCTGTGGGGCTGGCTGCACACCGCGGACGCGGCCACCGCGGTCCGGCTCGCCCTGGAGACGGAGCTGCGGGGCAGCCATGTGCTCAATGTGACCGCCGCCGACACCACTTCGGCGGTGCCGTCCGCCGAGCTCATGGCCCGGCACCACCCGGGCGTGGCGACGCGCGCCGAAGTGACCGGTCACGCCACGCTGTTCGACACCAGCGCTTGTACCGAGCTGCTGGGCTTCGTCCCCCGGCGTACCTGGCGGATCCCCGAAGCCCCCGAAGTCCCCGAAGCCCTCGAAGGAGAGCACACCAGTGCATGACGACCGGCACATCGTCGAGCAACGGATCACCAAGTTCCTCTCCCATGTGGTCAGGCCGGCCCTCTACGGCGAGCCGCTGCCCCTGGATCTCACGATCTGGCACGTGCCCGGCGAGCCGGTACCGGTGGCCGAAGCGCTGGCCGCCGTCTACGAGCCGGCCGCGATCGGCGACACCTGGGGCGGCCCCTGGTCGACCAGCTGGCTGAAGGCCACCGGGCGGATCCCGGCCGGCTGGGCCGGGCGCCGGGTCGAGGCCGTCTTCGACCTGGGCTTCGACCCGTCCCAGGGCCCGGGCGGACAGGCCGAGGGCTTCGTCCACGACGCGGCCGGGTCACCGGTCCAGGGCCTGCACCCGCACCACCGCAGCGTGCTGCTGGCCGAGCCAGCGGCCGGCGGGGAGCCGGTCGACCTGCTGGTGGAGCTGGCCGCCAACCCGATGATCGAGGGCGCGCACGGGGTGGGCACCCATCTGGGATCCCGGGAGACGGCAGGCACCGCGCACCTCTACCAGCTGCGGGCGGCCGGGATCGCGGTCCGCGAGGACGCGGTGTGGCACCTGCTGCACGACGTGGAGGTGCTGGACGAGCTGATGCGGCAGCTGCCGGCGGACGGTTCGCGGCGGCACGAGATCCTGCGGGCCCTCCAGCGGGCGATCGAGGCGGTGGACGTCGACGACGTACCCGGCACCGCGCAGGCCGCCAGGGACCGGCTGGCCGATGCGCTGTCCCGTCCGGCGCACGCCTCGGCGCACACCCTGACCGCCGTGGGGCACGCCCACATCGACTCGGCCTGGCTGTGGCCGATCCGCGAGACGGTCCGCAAGTGCGCCCGCACCTTCACCAATATGACCACGCTGGCCGCCGAGTACCCGGAGCTGGTCTTCGCCTGCTCGTCCGCCCAACAGTACGCCTGGATGAAGGAGCAGCGGCCGGAGATCTTCGAGCGGATCAAGAAGGCCGTCTCGGAGGGGAATTGGGCGCCGGTCGGCGGCATGTGGGTGGAGGCCGACGGCAATCTGCCCGGCGGTGAGGCGCTGGCCCGGCAGCTGATCTTCGGACGGCGCTTCTTCGCCGAGGAGTTCGGTCTCGACCAGGAGGGTGTGTGGCTGCCGGACTCCTTCGGCTACACCGCCGCCTACCCGCAGCTGGCGAAGCTCGCCGGGGCGAGCTGGTTCCTCACCCAGAAGCTGTCGTGGAACGAGACCAACCGGCTGCCGCACCACACCTTCGACTGGGAGGGCATCGACGGCACCCGGATCTTCACCCACTTCCCGCCGGTGGACACCTACAACGCCAGCCTGACCGGCGCGGAACTCGCCCACGCCGAGCGGAATTTCGCCGACAAGGGCGCCGCCACCCGGTCGCTGGCCCCGTTCGGCTTCGGTGACGGCGGCGGCGGTCCCACCCGGGAGATGCTGGAGAAGGCCCGGCGGCTGCGCGACCTGGAGGGCTCCCCGAAGGTCGAGGTCGGCGACCCCAGCGCCTTCTTCGACGCGGCCCGCGCCGAGTACGAGCGGCTGCCGGTGTGGCGCGGCGAGCTGTATCTGGAGAACCACCGCGGCACCTACACCAGCCAGGCCCGCACCAAGCGCGGCAACCGGCGGGCCGAGGCGCTGCTGCGGGAGGCCGAGCTGTGGTCGGTGGCGGCGGCGGTGCGCGGCGGGTCGCCGTATCCCTACGAGAGGCTGGAGTCGATCTGGCGGCGGGTGCTGCTGCACCAGTTCCACGACATCCTGCCGGGCTCGTCCATCGCCTGGGTGCATCAGGAGGCGGAGGCCGTACACGCCCAGTTGCAGGCGGAGTTGGCCGAGGTGATCGGCGCCGCGCTCGGCGGCGGCAGTGGCAGCGGCAGCGGTCTGGCCTTCTACAACGCCGGGCCGTACGCGCGCCGCGAGGTGGTGGTCGTAGCGGAGGGCGCCACCGAGGAGGGGCAGCGGCTGTCGGACGGGCGGCATGCCGTCCTGGTGGAGGCGCCGCCGCTGGGCACCGGCGCCGCGGTGGCGTCCGAGCTGCCGCCGGTCGAGGTGCGGGACGGCGAAGACGGCGTCATCCTCGACAACGGGGTGCTGCGGGTGCTCATCGACAGCGCCGGCCTGGTGCGCTCGGTGTACGACCTGCGGGCCCGCCGCGAGGCGCTGGCCCCGGACCGGCCCGGCAATCTGCTGCAACTGCACCCGGACGACCCCAACTTGTGGAGCGCCTGGAACATCGACGGCTTCTACCGGGACACCGTGCGCGACCTGACCGAGGCCGACTCGGTCACGGTCGCCGAGGCCGGGCCGCTGCTCGCCTCGGTCCGCGTGGAGCGCTCCTTCGGCCCCTCGCACCTGGTCCAGCACCTGGAACTGGCCGCCGGAAGCGCCCGGTTGACGGTCCGCACCGACATCGACTGGCAGCACCGCGACACCCTGCTCAAGGCCGCCTGGCCGCTGAACGTGCACGCCGAACGGGAGAGCGCCGAGATCCAGTTCGGCCATGTGCAGCGGCCCACCCACGAGAACACCAGCTGGGACGCGGCCCGTTTCGAGCTGTGGGCGCACCGCTGGGTCCATGTCGGCGAGCACGGCTGGGGCGCGGCGGTGGTCAACGACTCGACATACGGCCATGACGTGTCCCGGCTGACCCGGGAGGACGGCGGGGTGACGACCACGCTGCGACTGTCGCTGCTCCGCTCCCCGCACTCCCCCGACCCGCAGGCCGACCGGGGCCGGCACAGCTTCACCTACGGTCTGGTGGTCGGCGCCGACGTCGGCGACGCGATCGCCGCCGGCTACGCGCTCAACCTGCCGCTGCGGCCGGCCGGTCCGGCCCCGGCGGGCGGACCCGCGCTGGTCACCGTCGACAACCCGGACATCGTGGTCGAGACGGTGAAACTGGCGGACGACCGCTCGGGGGACGTGGTGGTACGGCTCTACGAGTCGCGCGGCGGGTCGGCCCGCGGCGCGCTGCGCACCGACTTCGCGCTGACCGCGGCGCACATCACCGATCTGCTGGAGGAGCCCGGCGAGCCGCTCTCCCCGGAGCGGGACGGGGCGCTGGAGCTGGAGCTGCGGCCCTTCCAGATTCTCACCCTGCGGCTGCGCCGGCCCTGAGCGCGGCCGTCCGTTCGGTACCGCCCGACCCCGCCGTCCGCGCCCCGCCGCCACG
>NZ_JBHSBB010000019.1:207473-369768 GCF_042650325.1 Streptomyces polygonati
CCGCCACGGCGGGGAGCGGACGGCGGGGTATCGCCCGACCGCACCCTTCCGCCCCCACGACCCGGAGGATGTCCGTGCCCCCCAGACGCTTTCCCCGCACAACCGCCTGGCGCGCCCCGGCGGCGTTAGTGCTGCTGGTGCTCGCGCTGCTGCTGCCCGCCTCGCGGCCGGCCTCGGCCGCCGCGCCCACGCTGTATCCGCTGGGCGTCGGCGCCGATCTGGGCCCCCAGCCGTTCACCCTCGGACTGACCGCGACCGCCGGGGACGACGCCGCGGCGCTGCGTACCGGTGAGCAGGACGGCGTGCCGTACTGGCGGACCGACACCGCGGCCGGCGCCTCCTACCTGGCCTTCGACCTCGACCCGGAGTACACCGGGTCGGTGAGCGCCGGCCAGCTCACCGCGTCCGTCGCGTACTTGGACACCGGCTCCGGCCAACTGCGGCTCACCGGCGGCGCCGACGTGCTCGGCAGTGTGCCGCTCGGCGGCACCGGCGCCTGGCGCACCGAGGCGTTCACGATCCCGGCGCGGGCGGCCACCGGCCAACTGCGCCTGTCCGGTGCCTCCGACGCCGGTGACCCCACCGACATCACCGTGTCCGCGCTGCGGATCGCGGCCGGCTACTCGGTGGACCTCGGCCCGAATGTGGCGACGCACGGCATCACCCCGCGGGCCGGCGACGACGGCGGCCATCTGGTGACCGGCACCGTCGACGGCCGCGGCTACTGGCAGACCGACCGCAGCGTGCCCGGCGCCGAGACCGGCTTCTTCTACATGAACGTGGACGACGGCCAGCTCTACGACAACCACGACCCGGTCGCGGTCACGATCGACTACTTCGACCAGGGCGACGGCTCGATGCAACTGGAGTACGACTCGCCCGGCGACACCATTCCGCAGATGTTCAAGCGGTCCCCGACCTTCACCTACGGCGACTCCGGCACCTGGAAGTCGCACACCTTCCTGCTGGACGACGCGATCCTCACCAACCGCTCCAACGGCTCCGACTTCCGGATCAACACCGCTGATCTCCCGGGCGAGCTGAAGGTCGCCCGGGTCACGGTCGCCGCGCTGCCCGCCGCGCTGGACCCGACGATCGGGCTCAAGCGGCTGGTCGCCGAGGCCGACACCGCCTACGGCGCGGCCCGCGAGGGCGCGCGCGACGGGCAGTACCCGCCGGGCGCCAAGGAGGCGCTGAAGCAGGCCACCGACGCGGCCCGCGCGGTCGCGACCGGCGGCGGCGTCACCGACGAGCAGGCGCGCACCGCCTTCCACGCCCTGACCGCCGCGCTGGACGCCTTCCACGCGCTGGCCGTCGACACCGACCTGGCGCATCTGGGCACCGCGACCGCCTCCTCCACCGCGGCCGGCTCCTCGCCGGGCGCGGCGATCGACCGCGACGGCGGCAGCGCCTGGGTGAGCGGCGACGGCGGCCACGGGGAGACCTTCACCCTGGACCTCGGCGCGGCCAGGCACTTCGACCAGGTCCGTGCGACCTGGGGCAGTCCCTTCGCCGCCGACTACACCGTCCAGGTCTCCACCGACGGCACGCACTTCCGCGACGCGGGCCGCACCGGCGCCACCGGCGCCGGCCCGGCCTTCACCACCGCCTTCCCGCCCACCACCGCTCGCTATGTGCGGCTGGCGATCAGCGGTTACGCGGCCGGCGCGAACACCGTGGCACTGGCCGGACTGGAGGTCCACGACCAGCGGGTGGTCACCGGGCACCCGAAGCTGATCGACACCCGCTACCCCACCGACGACCCGGTCGTCGCCGACTTCGACGTACGGGACTACGGCGCCGACGCCACCGGCCGCGACGACGCCACCGCGGCCGTGCAGGCGGCGCTCTACGACTGCCAGGACGCCGGCGGCGGCACCGTGTGGATGGGCGCGGGCACCTACCGGATCACCACCACCGTGGAGATCCCGGCCTTCTGCTCGCTGCGCGGCGACCGGCGCGACCCGGACCACGGCTCGGGTTCCTACGGCACCGTGATCCGCGCCGACCTGCCGGCCGGCGCCGACGGCCCGGTGCTGTTCCGGGTCGGCGGCAGCGCCTCCGTCCAGGGGCTGACCACCTACTACCCGCGGCAGAGCGCCACCGACCCGGTGCCGTACAACTACACCTTCGAGATCCCGGGCCGCGCCTGGCAGGGCGACCAGAACTACATGATGAGCACCGTCGCGCACGTCACGATGCTCGACTCCTACCGGGGCGTCGGGGTGTCCACCATGCCCAGCGACCGCGGTGACCCCGCCGTGCAGGGGCAGGTGCACGAGTCGGCGACGCTCCAGGACATCAAGGGCACCGCGCTGGCCAACGGGGCGACGGCCTTCAACGGCGCGGACGTCGGCACCTGGGAGGACATCACCTTCTCCAACTCCTACTGGGCGAAGGCCCCTTCGGCCTACCATCCGCCGCAGCGCGCCGCTCTGGACCGCTGGACCCGGGCCAACGGCACCGGTCTGGTCCTCGGCGACCTGGAGTGGGACCAGTTCTCGAAGATCGCGCTGTCCGACTACCGCACCGGCATCCAGGTGGTGAAGGGTCAACGGGCCTCCTTCGTCGGCGCGTTCCTCCAGTCCTCGGTGGTCCGCACCGATGTCGCCCTCCAGGTGGACGACATCGACAGCCGCTGGGGCATGACCCTCGGCTCCAGCACCCTGCAGGGCAGCGTGGCCTCGGTCCGCAACGCGTCGGCCGGCTATGTGAAGGTCACCGACACCGCCCTGGACGGCCCGACCTCCGGCACCGTGCTCCGGCTCACCGGCAGCGTCCCGCGCTACGAGGGGCCGGCCGGCACACCGAAACCCCGGCGGCAGGCGCTGTACGTGGCGAGCGGCGCACCGCACGGCGTCGGCTACCAGCCGGCCGCCGACGCGACCGCCGCGCTCCAGAAGGCGCTGGACCGGGCGGGCGACCAGGGCGGCGGCACCGTCTACCTGCCCGCGGGCTGGTACCGCGTCGAGGGCCGGCTGCGGGTCCCGGCCGGGGTCGAGCTGCGCGGCGCCGCGGCCTCCCCGAACCGCGACCTCAGCGGGGCCAGCGGCGGCACCGTGCTGTTCTCCTACGCCGGCCGGTCCGCCGCCGACGCCGACACCGCGCCCGCCACCGTCACCCTGGCCGGCGACGGCGCGGGCGTCCGGGGCCTGCGGGTCTTCCACCCGGAGAACAACCCGGCCACCGGCTACGTGCCCTACCCGTACGACATCCGCGGGCTGGGCCGCGGCACCTACGTGGTCGACGTCGGCCTGACCAACGCCTGGAACGGCATCGACATGACCTCGCCGCGCGACGACCGCTTCGTGGTCCGCAAGGTCAGCGGCGCCTTCCTCAACCGGGGCATCACGGTGGGCGGGAACGACGACGGCTCGGTCGAAGGGGTGCTCACCAACGGCAACTCGGTGAACCGGGTCGGCTTCGGCATCCCCGGATGGGGCCTGGACGGCGATGTGTTCGCCCAGACCATCGACGGCTACACCCGGAAGAACACCGACCTGGTGCATGTGGACGGCGCCCGGCGCCTCACGGTGTCCGACGTCTTCGGCTACGGCATGCACGACGGTCTGGCGGTGGACTCCGGTGATGTGCGGGCCTTCAACCTCGGCACCGACAACCTCGGCGACGGCGGCTTCACCGTCAAGGCGGGGGACTCGGCCCGGGTCGGCGCGGTGAACGTGCTGCGCTACAACGGCGCGACCTCCACCGGTCCGGCCGTGCTCCACAACGTAATGGTGATCAACATCGTGGAGCAGTCGGTCACCGCGACCGCCCAGCCCGCCACCGGCGGCACGGTGCGGGTGAGCGGCAACGAGACCTCACCGGGCCGCTACGAGAAGGGCGGCACGGTGACCGTCACCGCCACCCCGGCCGGCGGCTACCAGCTGCTCGGCTGGACCCTCGACGGCGCCGAACTCCCGGACGGCGGACGCACGATCAGCGTCCCGGTGACCGCGGACCGCAGCGTCGTCGCACGGTTCGGCCCGGTGACGGGGGGCTGACGGGCCGGGTGTTCCAGTGGGCCCGGGCCACCGCCGAGGCGGGGCGCCCGGGCCCGCTGCCGTGCCGTGGCGCGCCGAACGGGCCGGCGCTCAGCCGTGGTTGACCGGCAGCACATCGGGCGACAGGGTGCCCGCCCGGGCGGTGGCACTGGTCATCCGGCGGCGGTGGTGCCGGCGGCAGAGCACCTCGTAGCCGACCTCGCCCAGCGCGCGGTCCGCGTCACCCGGATCGCCCTCGGCCCGGTCCACGTCCCCGATCACCACCTGTGCGCCCTCGACCACCATCACCCCGCCCACCGTACGGGCGTTGTGGGTGGCCCGGGCGCCGCACCAGCACAGCGCCTCGACCTGGAGCGCCTCGATCCGGTCGGCGAGTTCGATCAGCCGCTGCGAGCCGGGGAAGAGCCGGGTGCGGAAGTCGGCGGTGATACCGAAGGCGTAGACGTCCTTGTCCAGGTCGTCCACGATCCGCGCCAACTGGTCGATCTGGCCCGGCGCGAGGAACTGCGCCTCGTCCACGACCACATAGTCCACCCGGCCGCCCCGGCTGATCTTCTCGATCACATAGCCGTAGAGGTCCGCGCCGTCGGCGACCTCCACCGCGTCGGTGACCAGGCCGAGCCGCGAGGAGAGCTTGCCCTCACCGGCCCGGTCGTCCCGGGTGAAGATCACCGACTGGAGCCCGCGGGCGGTGCGGTTGTGGACGATCTGCAGGGCCAGCGTGCTCTTGCCGCAGTCCATCGTTCCGGAAAAGAAGACCAGCTCGGGCATGGGATGGGCGACGGCCTTTCGGTGGACGGCATGCTGCGGTGCGGCCGCCGGGACGCGGCGGCATGGCTCGGGACGGGTGCGCCACTGGTGCGGTGCGGGCGGTGCTGACGGGATCGGGACGGGGGCTGGACCGCCTCAGGAGCGTACTTCGAGCAGCGGGACCAGTTGTTCGACGGGGGCCATCGAGCCGTGCAGTCCGATCATCTTCGACTCCCTCGGCTCGGTGCGGTACGCCACGATCGCCATGTCGTCGCGGGCCGCGGCCACCACGTCCCCGATCCGGCCCAGCACCCGGGGCTCGGGCCGCGGTCCGAACCAGCCCATCGCGACCGCCTCGTCGCGGCTCGCCACCCACATCCGGTCCCCCAGCACCTCGCTCCACACCGCCAGCACGTCGCCGGCGGCGCCGGGCACCGCGTAGACGTGCCGGGCCCGGCCCTCGCCGCCCAGCACCGCGACGCCGGCCCGCAGTTCCCAGTCCTCGTCGAAGTCGATCCGGCTCTCCTCGTCGAAGGCGACATCGATCATGCCGTGGTCGGCGGTGACGTAGAGCGCGCTGCGGGCGGGCAGTTGCCCGGCGAGCCGCTGGACGAGCCGGTCGACCATCATCAGCTGGCCGCGCCAGGCGTCGGAGTCCACGCCGTGCCGGTGGCCCATGGCGTCCAGTTCGCTGTAGTACGTGTAGACCAGCGAGCGGTCGGCGGCGGCCAGCCGGTCGGCGGCCAGATCCATCCGCTCCTCGCCGGTCAGCCTGCCGTGGAAGGTGCCGCCGGACAGCGCGACCTT
Organism: Streptomyces polygonati; assembly: GCF_042650325.1. NCBI lineage: Bacteria > Bacillati > Actinomycetota > Actinomycetes > Kitasatosporales > Streptomycetaceae > Streptomyces > Streptomyces polygonati. The sequence goes on from NZ_JBHSBB010000019.1 coordinate 213,035, forward strand.
GGTCAGCGGGGTGTTGGCGAAGGTGGGCGAGGACACCTGGCAGGTGGCGATCCCGGCGGCCTCGGCCAGCTCGAAGACGGTGGGGTGCGGCTGCCAGACGTCGGGCGCGGTCCACGGCTGCCAGCGCAGCTGGTTCATCAGCCGGCCGGTGTCCGGATTGAGCGTGGTGTAGCCGGTCAGGCCGTGCGCGCCGGGCGGCAGGCCGGTCCCGACCGAGGCCAGCGAGGTGGCGGTGGTGGCCGGGAAGCCAGCCGTCAGCGGCCGGCCGGTGCCGCCGCGGGAGGTCGGCAGCAGCGAGGTCAGATACGGCGCCTCGTCCGGATGGCGCTGGATCAGCTCCCAGCCGAGGCCGTCCACCAGGAAGACGCACACCCGGTCGGCGGGCGCGAGCTCCAGCCTGGTGGCGGGCATGCCGGGGACGGCGAAACCGGCCACGGCGGCGGGGATGACGTCGCAGAGCGCACCGGTGCCGTAGTCGGGTGCGGGGGCGGTGCGCGGGTCGAGGGGCGCGGCACCGTACGCGTCGGCGAGCGGGTGGACCATCAGTCGGTGGCCGCTGTCGCCTCGGAGAGCGCCTGGGCGAAGGCCAGCGTCTGGCGGACCGCGTCCGGGCCGTCGCCGGCCTCGCTCACCCGCAGCGACAGGTCGTCGGCGGTGGAGGAGCCGGTGTAGCCGTGGTCGGCCTCGCAGTTGGGGTCGCCGCAGGCGGCGGGCTCCAGATCCAGCCGGGACACCGCGCCCCAGCCGATGGTGAGCACCACTTCGCGCGGCAGCGTGCCCGGCGTGTACGACTCCGGGTTGGCGACGACCCGGCTGACCACGACCGAGGAGATCCGGCCGATCTTCACCGATTCGGTGGACGTGGTGGCGTACGGGCTCGGCGAGGTGTCGTCGGCGGCCTGCTCGTCGGTGTGGCTGACCAGGAACCGGCTGGCGGTGAGCACCAGCACGGTGACGTGCCGGCGGACCTCGTTCGCGTCGAACGTGGTCTCCTGGTGGACCATGAAGGAGGAGACGGCCTCGCGGCCGACCGCCGCCTCGACGGCCTCGGCCACCAGGGTCGGGTAGTAGCCGCTGCGCTCGATCGCCGTGCGCAGGCCCTGGGACGTGATACCGGTCTTCGCCATGCGAACCATCCTAAGGGCGTGGGCGGCGGTGGCGGCTCGTTCGGGCGTGGCGGGCGGCAGGACCCCTGCGGCAAAAGGGCGGGCCCCCGCCCGGCCGGCCCGGCCGGCTCAGAACGAGGACAGCGCGCGCGGTCCCAGATCGGTGCGGACGGGCGGTCTGGCCAGCCGGACCGAGGCGCCCAGGACGGTCAGGCCGTGCGCGGAGACCACCACCGGCTCCAGGTCCACCGCGACCACCTCCGGCAGGTCGTCGGCGAGCATCGACACCCTCAGCAGGAGTTCTTCCAGGGCTCCGGTGTCCACCGGCTGCGCGCCGCGCCAGCCGAAGAGGAGAGGCGCGGCCCTGATCGAGCGGATCAGCCCGGCCACGTCCCGGTCGGTGGCCGGAACCAGCCGGTGCGCGATGTCCCCCAGCAGCTCGGACGGCGCTCCGGCCAGCCCGAAGGAGAGCAGCGCGCCGGCCGCCGGGTCCACTCCGGCGCGGACCACCGTGTCCACCCCGCGCGGCGCCATCGCCTGGACCACGAGCAGCAGTTCGGCGGCGTCGCCGAGCCCGGCGGTCAGCTCGTCGAAGGCGCGGCGCAGATCGCTCTCACCGGCCAGGTCGAGCCGGACGCAGCCGAGGTCGGCGCGGTGCCGCAGGTGCGGAGCGGTGGTCTTGAGCGCCACCGGGTAGCCGAGCCGGCCGGCCGCGGCGGCCGCCGCCTCCGGGTCGGGGGCGGGCAGCGTGCGCCGCACCCGGACGCCGTAGCGGCCGAGCAGGGTGGCGGCCTGCTCGTCGGACAGCAGAGTCTCGGTCTGCGGGGCCGCGTCGGCGGGGAGCAGGCCGCGTACGTCCTCGGCCGCCGCCGCCTGCTGGATGTCGTCGAACTCCGGTACGTGTCCGGGCTCGGCGGAGTCCGCGCGCCAGGCGGCGTAGGCGGCGGCCTCGGCGAGGGAGCGCACCGCCCGGTCGGGGGCCTGATAGGCGGGGATCGGGGCGCCGGGGCCGTCGGGCGAGCAGAGCCGGTCGCCCAGCGCGTCCAGCGCCAGGTGGACGACGGCCACGGGCTTGGCCGCCCCCTGAGCCGCGCGGCGCAGCGCCCCGGCCAGCGCCGGGTCGTCGTCCGCCTCGCCGCCGGAGGCTTCGAGCGGCACGGCGCCCGGTACGTCCGGCGCGGTCTCCGAGCCGACCCGCGGGATCACGGTGACCAGGACCGCGTCGCTGCCCGGGTCGGCCAGGGCGGCGCTGAGCGCGGCGGCCATGTCGCGGGGACCGGCCGCGGTCCCCAGGTCGAGCGGGACGGCGGGCCGCAGCCCGGCGGTGAGGGCGGCGTCGTAGGTGAGCAGGCCGATCGACTCGGAGTTGCCGAGGATGGCGACCCGGTCGCCCCGGGGAAGCGGCTGGAGGGCCAGGAACAGCCCGGCGTCCAGCAGTTCGGTGACGGTCTCCACCCTGATCACCCCGGCCTGCCGGAACAGCGCCGACACGGTGGCGTCGGGGATCCGGGTGACCGGTACGGAGTGCCCGGCCGGCACCGAGCCGGAGTGCAGGGCGCCCTTGACGACCACCACCGGCTTGGCGGCGGCGGTACGGCGGGCGAGCCGGGTGAACTTGCGCGGGTTGCCGAAGGACTCCAGGTACATCAGCACGGCGTCGGTCTCCGGGTCGTCCTGCCAGAACTGCAGCAGGTCGTTCCCCGAGACGTCCGCGCGGTTGCCGGCCGAGACGAAGGAGGAGGGGCCGGCGCCGCGACGGTGCAGCCCGGACAGCAGGGCGATGCCGATGGAGCCGGACTGGGTGAACAGCCCGAGCCGGCCGCGGCGCGGCATCTCGGGCGACAGCGAGGCGTTGAGGGCGGTGTCGGCGGCGGTGTTGATGACGCCCAGCGCGTTGGGGCCGATCACCCGCATGCCGTGGCGGCGGGCCTGCCGGACGAGTTCGCGCTGCCGCTCCCGCCCCTCAGGACCCGTCTCGGAGTAGCCGGCCGCGACCACCACCAGGCCGCGTACCCCGGCCTCCCCGCAGTCGGCGACCGCCGCGGGCACCCGGTCGGCGGGCACGGCGACGATCGCGAGGTCCACCGCTTCGCCGATGGCGCGGACCGAGCGGTGCCCCGGCACTCCGTCCAGCCGGGTGCCGGGGGCGTCCGGGTGGGAGTCCTCGGGGAAGGAGTGGTTGACCGCGTACAGACGGCCGGTGAAGCCGCCGGCCGCGATGTTGCGCAGCACCGTACGGCCGACGCCGCCGGGCCGGCGCCCGGCGCCGATCACCGCGACCGAGGCGGGCCGCAGCAGGCGCTGTATCGAACGGGCCTCGGCGCGGTGCTCGCGGGCCCGCATGACCCGGACCGACTCCTCGGTGGGTTCCAGGTCCAGGTCGAGATGGACGACCCCGTCGGCGATGCTGCGCTGCTGGGTGTAGCCGGCGTCGGTGAAGACCTTGACCATCTTGCGGTTGGCGGGCAGCACCTCGGCGGTGAAGTGCAGGATGCCGCGCTCGGTCGCGACGGCCGCGATGTGCTCCAGCAGCGCGGAGGCGACACCGCGGCCCTGGTGGGCGTCCTGGACCAGGAAGGCCACCTCGGCGCGGGTGCCGGCCGGGCCCGGGGCGGGGCCGCCGTCCGGCCCGATGCGGTCGTAGCGCACGGTGGCGATGAACTCGCCGCCCACGGTGGCCGCCAGGCCCACCCGGTCGACGTAGTCGTGGTGCGTGAAGCGGTGCACGTCGCGGTCGGACAGCCTCGGGTAGGGCGCGAAGAAGCGGTAGTACTTGGACTCGTCGGAGACCTTCTCGTAGAAGTCGACCAGCCGGACCGCGTCGTCCGGGCCGATCGGCCGGATCTGGGCGATGCCGCCGTCGCGCAGCACGACGTCGGCCTCCCAGTGCACCGGGTACGGGTGGGCCGACTGCTCCGTCATGGGCCCAGGGTAAGCGGGCGCGCCCCACTCGCGCCGCCGACGCACAAGGGGCAGTCTGGGGGCGGCGCGCCGCCGGGCCCGAGCAGGGGCCCGGCGGCGCGAGACGGTCCCGGCGACCGGCATGACCTGTGCCGATGGCACGACCCGTACTGATCCGCTACTGATCCGAAGGGCAGAACCATGGCTGAGCGCCGTGTCAACGTCGGATGGCCGGAGGGCCTGCATGCCCGCCCGGCGTCCATCTTCGTCCGCGCGACGATGGCCGCCGGTGTGCCGGTCACCATCGGGAAGCCGGACGGCAAGGCGGTCAACGCGGCCTCGGTGCTCGCCGTGCTCGGCCTGGGCGTACGGGGCGGCGACGAGGTCGTGCTCACCTCCACCGCCGAGGGCGCCGACGCCGCGCTCGACCGGCTGGCGAAGCTCGTCACCGAAGGCCTGGAAGAGCTGCCGGATACCGTCTGAGGCACCTGCCCGGCGCTCTTTTTCAGGCCGCCGCCTTATCGCGCTCCACGCAATTCAGCGGGACCGGACAATCCCCCATGGATAGTCCGGTCCCGCTGCAACGCTTTTACGGGGTCAACAATTCTATGACCTTGTATACGGTGCGATTGTTAAGCGCGGCGGCGCACCGCGTTTACGGGATGTTTCAGAATCCTCACCGCGGCGGCCCGCTCCACATGGACCGCGGACAGCCGCCGGGCCCGCTCCGCGTCCCCGCGGGCGACCGCGTCCACGATCGCCGCGTGCTCCTCCCAGGAGTCCACCGCCCGGGTCGAGCCGCCGTCGCCGTACACCCAGGCGATCTTGTGCCGGAGCTGGGTGAGCAGCGCGGCCAGCGTGGGACTGCCGGACGCCTGCGCGAGCGTCTCGTGGAACCAGCCGTCCAAGGAGGGCAGGTCGGACAACTGTCCCTGTACGGCCCGCTCCTGGCCGAGCCGCACCAGGCCGCGCAGCACCTTCAGATGCGCCTCGGTGCGGCGCTGGGCCGCCCGGGCGGCGCCCATCGGCTCCAACAGGCCGCGTATCTCCAGCAGGTCGGCCGCCTCCTGCTCGGTGGGCTCGGCGACCGAGGCCCCGGCGTGCCTGCGGGTACGGACGAACCCCTCGGACTCCAAGGTGCGCAGCGCCTCGCGCACCGGCACCCGGGAGACGCCGTACCGCTGCGCGAGCAGTTCCTCGGTCAGCCGGCTGCCCGGCGGGAAGAAACCGCCGACGATGTCGTCCCGGATGGCCGTACACACCACCTGGGCCGAGATACGCCGTCCCGCGCCGTCCGCCCCGCTCACATCCGGCTCCGCATCGCCGACTCCATTTCTGTCCCCGTATGGTGCGGGACTCTATTCCAGCACACCCGTAAATGGGAAAGTACCCCCGGAATTCTTTGATTGTTTTTGGACAGGTGGGGCGCTTTCGGACGCCTGTCCGCCGGTCGCCGGCCGCTCGGCGGGCGGGCGGGGGACGCGCGGGGACGGACGAAGGCCCCGGCGGGGGGAACCGGGGCCTTCGGGTCTGGCGCTGTGCGGGCGGTTCAGATGGTGACGCCGTGCGAGGCCAGGTACGCCACCGGGTCGATGTCGGACCCGTAGTAGGGCGTGGTGCGCACCTCGAAGTGCATGTGCGGGCCGGTGACGTTGCCGGTGGCGCCGGAGATGCCGATCTCCTGGCCCTCGGTCACCGTCTGTCCGGCCGAGACCAGCGGTTCGGTGAGGTGGGCGTACAGCGTGTACTTGCCGTCGGCGTGCTGGATGATCACGTCGTTGCCGTAGGAGCCGTCGGCGCCCGCGGAGAACACCGTGCCGGCCGCGACCGCGTGCACCGGGGTGCCGGAGTCGACCAGGAAGTCCACGCCGGTGTGGTAGCCGCTGGACCACATCGGACCGGCGACCTTGTAGCCGGTGCCGATGGCCGCGTCGCCGACCGGCTTCATGTAGCCGGAGCCGGCGGCCACGGACATCGCGACCGGTGTCGCGGTGCTCGGGGTGCTCGGGGTGCTCTCGGCGACCGGGGTGACCGGGGTGGCCGCGGCGGCGGCCTTCGCGGCGGCTTTGGCGGCAGCGGCTTTCGCGGCGGCAGCGGCCCGGGCCTCGGCCTTCGCCGCCGCGACCGCGCGAACCTTGGCGGCCCTGGCCTTCGCCAGCGCTGCCGCCCTCGCCTCGGCCGCGGCCGCCTTGGCCGCCTTCGCCTTCGCGAGGTCGGCGGCCTTGTGCTGGGCGTCGGCCTGGCCGGCCAGGGCGTCCGCCAGGGAGGCGTTCACATCGAGGGCCTGGGTGAGCGCGGTGGGCTGCGCGGCGGCAGCCGGGGCCTGCCCCGGAGCGGCCATCGCGGAGGCGCCGAGGGCTCCGGCGGTGGTGAGTACGGCGACGCCGGCCAGAGTGGCGGCGGTGCGTCCGGAACGGACGCGGCGGTGCTTCCCGCGGGGCGCGGGCAGAACGTGGAACGCCATGAGGAGGCGTCGCTCCTTTCCTTCCTTCTCGCCTACCGGGTTAGCTGACGGGTTCGGAGCAGGAAGGTCTCCTACGGGGCATCCGCCCGGGCGGGCGGGTGGCCCCGATTCACCCCATGGGACAGAACCTCCGCCGCCGGGTCGGGCGGCGCGAGGGCGGGTCCCCGGCTCCCCCTCGCGGGGGACTCGGCGATGTACGGGTGCGCCCGGCGAAACCGGACGCTTCGCCCTTTGCGGGCAATGTCGGCTGACGCTAGCCGGGCCCTTGCTCGTACGACAACCGGATCGGCTGATATGTAGCGGACGCCACACACCGCCCGCGAGCGCCCAAAACGCCCGGAACCCCGGTGCCCCATCGGGGCACCGGGGTTCCGGGCGTCGGGCCGGACGCGAACGAGCCGGCCGGCTCAGCTGACGATGCTCACCGGGCCGATGCCCAGCTCGCGGACCGGGTCGGCGATCGCGGCGGCGTCGCCGACCAGGACCACCACCATGCGGTCCAGCGGGAAGGCGTTGACCACCGCTGCGGTCGCCTCGACCGTGCCGGTGGCCGCCAGCCGCGCGTACAGCCGCGCCTGGTAGTCGTCGGGCAGCTCCTGCTCGACCTGGTCGGCGAAGGTGTCCGCGACCGCCGCGGCGGTCTCGTAGCGCAGCGGCGCGACCCCGACCAGATTCTGGACGGCGACGTCGCGCTCCTCCTCGGTGAGGCCGCCCTCGGCGAGGGTGCGGATCACCTGGCGGGCGTCGGCCAGCGCGGGACCGGTGACCTCGGTGGCCACCGAGCCGCTGATCGCCAGCAGCGCGGCGCCGGTGCCGTCCGCGGAGCTGAGCAGCACCTGGGCGAAGGCCCGCACCCCGTAGGTGTAGCCCTTCTCCTCGCGCAGCACCCGGTCGAGACGCGAGGTCAGGGTGCCGCCGAGGCAGTAGGTGCCGAGCACCTGGGCCGCCCACACCGGGTCCTGGCGGTCCGGGCCGGTCCGTCCGATCAGCAGCTGCGTCTGCACCGCGCCGGGCCGGTCGACGATCACCACCCGGGCGGTGTCGTCCGAGGTGATCGCCGCACGGGGCCGCGGCTCGGCCCGGTCACCGGTCCAGCGGCCCAGGGTCCCGGTGAGCAGCGCCGGCAGGTCGATACCGGTGAAGTCGCCGACCACGACGGCGGTGGTCGTCGACGGCCGGACATGGGCCTGGTAGAAGGCCCGCACCGCGGCCGCGTCGATGCCGCGGACGGTCTCCTCGGTGCCCTGGCGCGGCCGGGAGAAGCGCAGGGAGGCCGGGTAGAGCTCCTTGGACAGCGCCATGGCGGCGCGGCGGGCCGGGTTGGCCAGCTCGTGCGGGATCTCGTCCAGCCGGTTGGCGACCAGCCGCTTGACCTCGGGCTCGGCGAAGGCGGGCGCGCGCAGTGCCTCGGCGAGCAGGGCCAGCGCCCGGTCCAGCCGGGAGGCGGGCACTTCGAGGGAGACCCGGACGGCCGCGTGGTCGGCGTGCGCCGACAGGCTGGCGCCGCAGCGCTCCAGCTCGGCGGCGAACTCCTCGGCGCTGTGCTCGTCGGTGCCCTCGGACAGCGCCCTGGCCATGATGGTGGCCACGCCCTCCAGGGCGGCCGGCTCGGCGGCCAGCGGCGCGGACAGCAGCACCTCGACCGCGATGACGCGGCGGCCGGGCCGGTGACTGGTCAGCAGGGTCAGCCCGTTGTCCAGGGTGGACCGCTCCGGCGCCGGGAACGCCCACGGCTTGGGCTCGCCGGGCTGCGGCTGCGGGTGGAACGTCATGACGGCCGCGGTGTCGCTCACGCTTCGCTCTCTTCCTGCTCGGTGCCTTCGGCGGCGTCGGTGGCGCCGTCACCCGCGGCGCCCTCGGCGCCGGCCTCGGCCTGGTCGCCGCCGGTGGGTTCGTAGACCAGCACCGCGCGGTTGTCGGGGCGCAGCCGGGCCGCGGCCACCGCCTTGACCTCTTCGGGGGTGACGGACAGCACCCGCTGCACCGCGGTCAGCGCGAGCTGCGGGTCGCCGAAGAGGACGGCGAACCGGCACAGTTCGTCGGCCCGGCCGTTCACCGTGGCCAGCCGGTCCAGCCACTCCCGCTCCAGCTGGGCCTGCGCCCGCTCCATCTCCTCGGGCGTGGGGCCGTGTTCGGCGAACCGGGCCAGCTCCTCGTCCACCGCGCTCTCGATGTCGGTGAGTTCGACCCCGGAGGAGGCCTTGACGTCCAGCCAGCCGAGCGAGGGCGCCCCCGCCAGCCGCAGCAGCCCGAAGCCGGCCGTGACCGCCGTACGGTCGCGCCGTACCAGCCGGTTGTGCAGCCGGGACGACTCGCCGCCGCCCAGCACGGTCAGCGCCAGATCGGCCGCGTCGCCCTCCCGGGTGCCGTCGGAGGGCAGCCGGTAGGCGGCCATCAGGGCGCGCGAGGGCACATCCTCCTCGATCACCTCGCGGAGCTGGCCGCCCACCACGTCGGGCAGCGAGCCGTCGCGCGGCGCCGGCTTGCCGTCGTGCGCGGGGATGGTGCCGAAGTACTTCTCGATCCAGGCCAGTGTCTGCTCCGGGTCGATGTCGCCGACCACCGCGAGCACCGCGTTGCCGGGCGCGTAGTACGTACGGAAGAACGCGCGGGCGTCCTCCAGGGAGGCCGCGTCCAGATCGGCCATCGAACCGATCGGGGTGTGGTGGTACGGGTGGCCCTCGGGGTAGGCCAGCGCGGTGAGCCGCTCGAAAGCGGTGCCGTAGGGCACATTGTCGTACCGCTGGCGGCGCTCGTTCTTCACCACGTCCCGCTGGTTGTCCAGGCTCTCCTGGTCCAGCGCGGTGAGCAGGCTGCCCATCCGGTCGGCTTCCAACCACAGCGCCAGCTCGACCTGATGGGCCGGCATCGTCTCGAAGTAGTTGGTGCGTTCGAAGCTGGTGGTGCCGTTGAGCGAACCGCCGGCGCCCTGCACCAGCTCGAAGTGGCCGTTGCCCTTCACGCTGGCGGAGCCCTGGAACATCAGGTGCTCGAAGAGGTGGGCCAGGCCGGTACGGCCCTTGACCTCGTGCCGTGAACCGACGTCGTACCAGAGGCAGACAGCCGCGACCGGGGTGAGGTGGTCCTCGGAGAGCACCACCCGCAGGCCGTTCGCCAGGCGGTGCTCGGTGGCTGTCAGGCCGCTGGAGTATGCCTCCGGGGTGGCCGTGTGACCCATGGGCAGGCTGTCCTTCCGATCGCGTGCGTGTGACTGCGTAGAGTGCTGCCACTCTAGGGAAGCGAGCAGGTGCGGCGCGAAGTTCCCCGCTGACGCCGCGCGCTCGGGCCGGGCGGTGGTCGGCGCTGTCGGTGGCGCGGTCCACAATGGTCGGCAGCAGTCCCCAGGTCCAGACGAAGGAGCGCCGCCGAGATGGCCCGCCGCACGACGAAGACCCCGCCGCCCGACGACGGTTTCGAGGAGCGCATCCTCGACATCGACGTCGTGGACGAGATGCAGGGCTCCTTCCTTGAGTACGCCTACTCGGTGATCTACTCGCGCGCGCTGCCCGACGCCCGCGACGGCATGAAGCCGGTGCACCGCCGCATCGTCTACCAGATGAACGAGATGGGCCTGCGCCCGGACCGCGGCTATGTGAAGTGCGCCCGTGTCGTCGGCGAGGTGATGGGCAAGCTGCACCCGCACGGCGACTCGTCGATCTACGACGCCATGGTGCGGATGGCGCAGCCCTTCTCGCAGCGGCTGCCGCTGGTGGACGGCCATGGCAACTTCGGTTCGCTGGACGACCTGCCGGCCGCGATGCGCTACACCGAGGCCCGGATGTCCGGCCCGGCCCAGCTGATGGTCGAGTCGATCGACGAGGACACCGTCGACTTCGCGCCGAACTACGACGGCCAGGAGCAGGAGCCCGGCGTCCTGCCGTCGGCCTACCCGAATCTGCTGGTCAACGGCTCGTCGGGCATCGCGGTCGGGATGGCGACGAACATGCCGCCGCACAATCTGGTGGAGGTCATCGCCGCCGCCCGCCACCTGATCAGGTATCCGAACGCCGATCTGGACGCGCTCATGCGGCACGTGCCGGGCCCGGACCTGCCGACCGGCGGCCGGATCATCGGCCTGTCCGGCATCCGGGACGCGTACGAGAACGGGCGGGGCACCTTCAAGATCCGCGCCACCGTGGCGGTGGAGGACGTGACACCGCGCCGCAAGGGCCTGGTCGTCACCGAACTGCCGTTCAACGTGGGACCCGAGAAGGTCATCGCCAAGATCAAGGACATGGTCGGCGCCAAGCGGCTGCAGGGCATCGCCGACGTCAAGGACCTCACCGACCGCGAGCACGGCCTGCGGCTGGTCATCGAGATCAAGAACGGCTTCAACCCCGAGGCGGTGCTGGAGCAGCTCTACAAACTGACGCCGATGGAGGACTCCTTCGGCATCAACAACGTGGCCCTGGTGGACGGTCAGCCGCTCACCCTGGGCCTGCGGGAGCTGCTGCAGGTCTATGTCGACCACCGCTTCGCCGTGGTGCGGCGGCGCAGCGAGTTCCGGCGCACCAAGCGCCGCGACCGGCTGCACCTGGTGGACGGTCTGCTGGTCGCCCTGGTCGACATCGACGAGGTCATCGCGATCATCCGGGCGAGTGAGAACGCGGCGCAGGCCAAGGAGCGGCTGATCGAGCGCTTCGGTCTGTCGGAGATCCAGACGCAGTACATCCTGGACACCCCGCTGCGCCGGCTGACCCGTTTCGACCGGATCGAGCTGGAGTCCGAGCGCGACCGGCTGAACGGCGAGATCGCCGAGCTGACCCGGATCCTGGACTCCGACGCGGAGCTGCGCAAGCTGGTCTCGGCCGAGCTGGGCGCAGTGGCCAAGCAGTACGGCACCGAGCGCCGCACGGTCCTGCTGGAGTCGGCGGACACCCCGCTGGCCGCGGTGCCGCTGGAGGTCGCGGACGACCCCTGCCGGGTGCTGCTGTCCTCGACGGGTCTGGTGGCCCGTACCGAGGTCGGCGGCGAACCGGGCGACGACGACGGCAGGCGCGCCAAGCACGATGTGATCGTCTCGGCGGTGCCGACGACCGCCCGGGCCGATGTCGGCGTGGTGACGTCCGCCGGGCGGCTGCTGCGGCTGACCGTCATCGACCTGCCGATGCTGCCGCCCACCGCAGGACCGCCGGCGCTGGCCGGCGGCGCCCCGCTGACCGAGTTCGTGTCGCTGGACGACGGCGAGCGGGCGCTGTGTCTGACCACGCTGGACGAGTCCTCGCCCGGGCTCGCGCTCGGCACCGAACAGGGCGTCGTCAAGCGGGTGGTGCCGGACTATCCGGCGAACAAGGACGACCTGGAGGTCATCGGCCTCAAGGAGGGCGACCAGGTGGTGGGCGCGGTCGAGCTGCGCACCGGCGAGGAGGACCTCGTCTTCATCACCGACGACGCCCAGCTGCTGCGCTATCCGGCCGGGCAGGTGCGCCCGCAGGGGCGCCCGGCGGGCGGTATGGCGGGCATCAAGCTGGCCGACGGCGCCAAGGTGATCTCCTTCACCGCGGTCGATCCGGCGGCCGACGCGGTGGTGTTCACCGTGGCCCGCGCCGACGGCACGCTGGAGGACGCCGCCGAGGGCTCGGACCAGGGCCTGGGCGGGGTGGCGGCCGGGGCGCAGGGCACCGCCAAGCTCACTCCCTTCGACCAGTATCCGCGCAAGGGCCGGGCCACCGGCGGGGTGCGCTGCCAGCGCTTCCTGCGCGGTGAGAACGGCTTGTCGCTGGCCTGGGCCGGCCCCACCCCGGTCCGCGCGGCGACCACCTCGGGCGCTCCCGCCGAGCTTCCCCCGAAGGACCCGCGCCGCGACGGCTCGGGTGTGCCGCTGCTCAAGCCGGTGGCGGTCCTGGCGGGCCCGGTCTAGGACCGGGGCCCCCTCCCTGTGCCACCCGCCCCAAGGATCAGCGCCCGCCGCCGGGCCCGGATAGGCTCGGCGGCGTGATCACCTGTACGAAGGCGTCCGCCGAGCTGGGCGAGGCGCTGGGCGGCACCTCGGCCGTCGCCCGGACGTGGCTGCTGATCGAGCAGCCGGGGCCCTGGGGCGCTAAGGCGCTGCGGGCGAGCCGGCTGGACCCGGCGGTGGGCAGCGAGCTGGACCGGCTGGCCGAGGGCACCGGGGTACGGGTCGCGCTGATCCGCCGTCCGGGCCCGCATCCCGACCCGCACCGGCCGACCCGGCACCGGGTGCTGATCGCGCACACCGCGCCGCGCGACCCCTGGGTGCGCGCCGCCGAGCTCACCGACCCGGGTGAGCTGACCGCGCTGGACTTCGCCGCGCTGGGTGCGGGCGCGCACGGCGGTTTCGGGGCGCCCTACCAGGGGCCTCCGCTCGGTCTGGTGTGCACCAACGGCAAGCGCGACCGCTGCTGCGCGGTGTACGGCCGCCCGCTGGCAGATGAGCTGGCGGCCTCCGGCGGCAACGCGGTCTGGGAGATCACCCACCTCGGCGGCCACCGCTTCGCACCGACCATGCTCGTCCTGCCGCACGGCTACACCTATGGCCGGATGGACGGCCACCACGCCAAGAACGTGCTGGCGGCGGCCGCCTCGGGCCGGATGGTGCTGGACGGCTGCCGGGGCCGGTCGGCCTGGGAACGCCCGGGGCAGGCGGCCGAGTTGGCGATACGGCGGCTGACCGGCGAGGAGGCGGCCGACACGCTCACCGTGGAACGTACCGAGGCCGGCGGCCCCGGCGGCTGGACCGTCCGTGTCGCGCACATCGACGGCCGCCGCTGGCAGGTCGCGGTGGCCGAGCGCGCCTCGCTGCCGCCGCGCCCGGAAAGCTGTGACGCGGCCCTCGGCACACCGTCCGTGATGGAGGTCACCGGCATCGAGGGCCCCGTCATCTGACGCGTGACACCGCCGTCAGGCGGCGCCGGCCCCGGTGAGCGAACGCACCTCCGTCTCGGCGTACTTGCCCTCGTCGGCCGGCTCGGGAGACAGCACGGTGCCGATCCAGCCGGCCAGGAAGCCCAGCGGGATGGAGACCAGCCCGGGATTCTCCAGCGGGAAGACATGGAAGTCGATCCCGGGGAAGAGCGCGTCGGGCCGCCCGGAGGTCACCGGCGACAGCACCACCAGCAACAGCGCCGGTACGAGTCCGCCGTAGATCGACCAGACCGCGCCGCGGGTGGTGAAGCGGTGCCAGAACAGCGAGTAGAGCAGCGCGGGCAGATTCGCCGACGCGGCCACCGCGAAGGCCAGGCCGACCAGGAAGGCGATGTTCTGGTCCTGGGCGAAGAGGCTGATCGCGATGGCCACCGCCCCGATGCCGACCGCCGCGAACCGGGCGACCCGCACCTCGTCCTCCTCCATCTCCCCCTCGGTTTCCTGGTCGCTGCGGCCGCGTCCCGGTCCGGCCGGGGCCGCCGGGCGGCGCCAGCTGGCATAGAGGTCGTGCGCGACCGAGGCCGAGGAGGCCAGCGTGATGCCCGCGACCACCGCGAGGATGGTGGCGAAGGCCACCGCGCCCACCATCGCGAACAGCACGGTGCCGCCGGTGGTCCCGGAGCCGCCGCCGAGGATCTCGGCGAGCAGCGGGACGGCGGTGTTGCCGGCCTCGTTGGAGTCCCGCACCGTGTCGGAGCCGACCAGCGCCGCGGCGCCGAAGCCCAGCACGATCGTCATCAGATAGAAGGTGCCGATCAGCCCGATCGCCCACACCACCGACCGCCGGGCCGAGCGCGCGGTCGGCACGGTGTAGAAGCGCGACAGGATGTGCGGCAGACCCGCCGTGCCGAGCACCAGCGCGACGCCGAGGCTGATGAAGTCCAGCCGCGAGGTCCCGTCCGCCCCGTACTTCAGACCGGGCGCCAGGAACGCGTCGCCGCGCCCGCTCCCGGTCGCCGCCGAGTGCAGCAGACCGCCGATGTCGCCGTGGAAGCGGACCAGCACCATCACGGTCAGGGTGAGGGTGCCGCCGATCAGCAGCACCGTCTTCACGATCTGGATCCAGGTGGTGGCCCGCATGCCGCCGAAGGAGACGTAGAACACCATCAGCGCGCCGACGCCGATCACCGTCCCGGTGCGCACGCCCGTCCCCTCGCCGCCGAGCAGCAGGCCCACCAGGCTGCTGGCGCCGACCATCTGGGCCACCAGATAGAGGATCGAGACCGTCACCGAGGCGGTGCCCGCCGCGATCCGCACCGGCCGCTGCCGCATGCGGGCGGACAGCACGTCGGCCATGGTGTACCGGCCGCAGTTGCGCACCAGCTCGGCGACCAGCATCAGCACGACCAGCCAGGCCACGAAGAAGCCCACCGAATACAGCAGCCCGTCGTAGCCGAACAGGGCGATCAGCCCGGAGATGCCGAGGAAGGACGCCGCCGACATGTAGTCGCCGGCGATGGCCAGTCCGTTCTCCACCGGGGAGAACAGGCGGCCGCCGGCGAAGAACTCCACCGAGGAACTGCGCCGCCGCCCCGCCCACGCGGTGATCGCCAGCGTCACCGACACGAAGACGGTGAACAGCACGATCGCCAGGCCCTGATGCTCTCCGGCCGAATCCGCCAGATGTGCCGCCGCCGTCAACGCACCCGCTCCTGTCCGGTCCTGGTGGCCAGCGTCCACCGCAGATCGAGCGCCGCCCGGTCCCTGCGCAACCGGGCGTGCCGTGCGTAGGCCCAGGTCAGCAGGAAGGTGCTGGCGAACTGCGCCAGCCCGGCGGCCAGCGCCACATTGAAGTCACCGGTCAGCCGGTGCGCCATCAGCCGGGGCGCGGTCGTCGCCGCCACCACGTACAGCAGATACCAGCAGACGAATCCGGCCACCGCCGGGAAGACGAATCTGCGGTACCGGTCCCGTACTTCCTGGAACTCCTCGCTGTGCTGCACTTCCAGATAGACCGCCGACCGGTCACCGGTCGCCGCCGGCCCGCCGCGCTCGTCACGGTCCCACGCGGTCGCCTCGGGGGCCCTCTGGTCCGGCACCCACAGGCCGACCGCCCCCGCGTCCTGCCAGGGGTCGTCCACCCGCAGCACCGCCGGGTCACCCCCGTCGTGCTTGTCCACCGAACTCTCCTCGTTCCATCGGCCGGTCGGCCGTGCGCACAATCATGGACAGAGCGGGAAGATCCTGGTGCAACAAGCCGAAAGCTTCACCTCATCAGGTGATCCGGCGTAGATATGCCCATCTGACCGCAGAGGCGACACGCCGCCAGGGCGGTACGGGGCGGGCCGGCACAGGCGGTCATCGCGTCCCGCATTGCGTCCTGGGTCAACCGGATTGCACCCGCTGCCGATGACGCGGGCGCCCCGGGACGGGAGGCTGGACGGGCCCGGCGGGCGGGGGTCGAGTGGGAGGCAGTGCGCGGTGCGGATCGTCTGTGTCGACGGTGGGCGCGAGTGGGACGTCGAGCTGCGGATCGGCCGGCCGGACGCCACACTCGCCGATCTGGGGGCGGCACTGGGGATACCGGGGGACGCACTGGGCATCGACGGCCGGGTGCTGCCCGCGCGGACGGTGATCGGCGAGTCCGGCCTCCTGCAGGGTTCGCGGGTGACCGCCGCGGGCGGCTCCCCGCCGCCGGGGCTCCGCGAGCACGGGGTCGCGCTGCGGCTGGTCGGCGGGCTGGAGGCGGGCCGCACGGTGCCGCTGCCGGCCGGCCGTACTGTCGTCGGCCGGGGGGCGGAGGCGGACGTGCGCGTCGTGGCCACGGGGGTGTCACGACTGCACGCCGCCTTCGACGTCACGCCGGACGGGCGGGTCACCGTCACCGACCTCGGCTCCGCCAACGGCACGGACGTCAACGACGTCCGGACGTACGAGGCCGTCCCGGTACTCCCCGACGACCTGGTCTCGCTGGGCGGCGAGGCGCTCGTACGGGTGCTGCCGGCCGACCGGCTCGGCCCGGTGCGGCGGGTCAACCCGGTCCGCGAGGCAGGGCCCGGCGGGACCCTGCCGTTCAACCGGGCACCGCGCGGCGGCCGTCCGCCCGGCGGGCCGCCGATCGCCGTGCCCGTCCAGCCCTCCCGTGCCCACAAGGCCCCGTTCAGCGTGGCCGGCCTGCTCGGCCCGCTGGCGCTGGCCGGGGCCACCGTCGCGCTGACCGGCGACCCGCGCTACGCCGCCATCGCGGCGCTCACCCCGCTGATGTTCGTGGGCAACTTCGTCGAGGAGCGGGTGCGCGGCAAGTCGTCGCGGCGGCGCGGGGGCCGTGAATACGCCGCCGCGCTCGCGGAGTTCGAGACGACCGTGTCGGATCAGCACGCCGCCGAGGTACGGACCCGCCGGGCGGCCCACCCCGACCCGGCCGACATGCTGCACCGGGCCACCGCCCCGGCCGTCGCGCTGTGGGAGCGGCGGCCGGCCGCCGAGGACTTCCTGCGGCTGGTGGCCGGCACGGCGGCGCTGCCCTGGACGCCGCCGCTGGCCGGCGGCGGGTCCCTCTCCGAGGCGGCGCCGGAGCCCGCGGCGATCCTGCGGGCGAGGGGCCTGCTGCCACACGTACCGGTCGTGGTCGGCGCCGGCGCCGGCGAGGCCGTCGGCTTCGAGGGGGACCGCAAGGCGTCGCTGGCCGTGGCGCGCGGCCTGCTCTGCCAGGCCGTGGTGGGCAGCGGACCCGCCGATGTGACGGTGGCGGTGTTCGCCGACCCCGAGCGGCTGGCGGACTGGGACTGGACGAAGTGGCTGCCGCACACCTCGGACATACGCTCCGGCACCACGCGTCTGGTGGCGGCCGGTCCCGAGCAGGCGGAGGCGCTGGCGCGGCAGTTGCTGGCCACCGCACCGGGCGCGAGCGCCTCCTCCGGCGCCCGGGTGCCGGGCCCCGTACTCCTGGTCGTGGTGGACGGGGAAAACCTGCTGGAGGGCCGGCCGAACCGGCTGCGCGATCTGATCGCGGGCGGGTCGGTGCGCTGCGGGGCGCTGGTGCTGACCGGCCGGCTGCCCGCGCTGTGCACGACGGTGGTCACCGCCGCGGCGGAGGGCACCGGCCAGGTGTGCGACGTGGCCTCGGGGGAGGTCGTCACGGAGGTGCTGCTCAGCGGCGTGGGGGCGCCCGAGGCGCGGGAGGCGGCGCGGGCGCTGGCCCGCTTCGAGGACCCCGAACTGCGGGTCGAGGGCGCGGGGTTGCCGGACCGGATCGGCCTGCTGCCGCTGCTGGACCTCGATGAGGTCGGCGGCGCCGCGGTGGCCGGGCACTGGAAGAGGCGCGCTCCGGAACTGCGGGTGCGCGCGGTCCTCGGGGTCACCGAGCGCGACCTGTTCACCGTCGACCTCGACGACGACGGCCCGCACGCGCTGATCGCCGGGACGACCGGTTCCGGCAAGAGCGAGCTGCTGCGCACGCTCATCGCGAGCATGGCGGTGGACGCCGACCCGGAGCACCTCACCTTCGCCCTGGTGGACTACAAGGGCGGCGGCGCACTGGACGAGTGCGCGGCGCTGCCGCACACCGTGGGCCTGGTCACCGACCTCGACGAGCAGCTCGGCGAGCGCGCCCTGCGCTGCCTGGAAGCCGAACTCCACCACCGGGAGCGGCTGTTGCGCGAGACCGGGCTGAGCCACGTACGGGACTACCAGCGGCTGCGCGACAACGGGCGGGTGCGGCTGGAGCCTATGCCCCGGCTGGCCGTGGTCATCGACGAGTTCGCCACCCTGGTCAAGGCGCTGCCGGACTTCGTGGACGCCCTGGTGGGCATCGCCCAGCGCGGCCGCAGCCTGGGCGTCCACCTGATCATGGCCACCCAGCGGCCGGCCGGATCGGTGAGCGACGCCATCAAGAACAACGTCAAACTCCGGATCGCGCTGCGGCTGGAGAGCGGCGGTGACTCGCTGGACGTGATCGACAGCCCGGCCGCCGCCGCGATCGGCAGCCGCCAGTGGGGCCGGGCCTTCTACCGGCTCAGCGCGCGGGAGGTCGTCCCGGTGCAGACCGCGCTGTCCACCGGGACCACCCCGCCGGCCGCCGTGACCGCGCCGGTGACCGCGGTGCCCTTCCTGCTGGGCGGGCCCGCGATCGAGGCGGGCGGGGCCGGCCCGGAGGGTCCCACCGACCTGCGGCGGCTGGTCGACGCGGCCCGCGAGGCGGCGGTCCTGGCCGGTTTCGCGGCGCCGCGTCGGCCGTGGCCGGACCCGCTGCCCGCGGTCGTCCGGAGCGGCGAGCTGCCGCCGGCCGCCGAGCGCGGCCTGCACACCGAGGCGTCGGGGCTGCCCTCCTTCGCCCTGGCCGACGACCCCGAGCGGCAGCGGCAGTACGCGGTCGGCTGGGACCCGGCCGCGGGCAACGTCCTGGTCTACGGAGGCGGCGGCTCGGGCACCTCCACGGCGCTGGCCTCGCTCGCCCTGGCGGTGGCCGGATCGCGGCCCCCCGAGCGGTGCTGCCTGTACGTCCTCGACCTCGGCGCGGGCGACCTCGCACCGCTGGCCGGGCTGCCGCACACCGGCGCCCACATCGGGCCGGCCGAGCGCGAGCGGCAGAACCGCCTGATCAGGCTGCTGCGCCGGGAACTGGACGCGCGCAAGGCCCATGGCGCGGCCGGCGGGCGGCCGCCGGACTGGCTGGTCCTGCTCGACAACCTCGGGGCGCTGCTGGCCGACTTCGGCAAGGACCTCGCCGGGATGAACCTCATCGACGAACTGGCCCGGGTCTACGCGGACGGCCCGGCCGTCGGCATCCGCTTCGCGGTCAGCGCGGACCGCTCCGGCGCCGTTCCGTCCGCCTGGGCGGCCCTGACCCAGCAGAAGCTGCTGCTGCGGATGGCCGACCCGGGCGAGTACGGCTACTTCGACGTGCCGCGCGGCGCGGTTCCCGCCGCCGTGTCCGGCCGGGCCCTGGTGGCCGCCAACCGGCAGGTGATCCAGATCGCCTGGCCCGGCGAGGATCTGGCGGCCGCCGTCGCCGACACCGCGGCCCGGTGGCCGGCGGGGGTGTGCGCGGCGCCGCGGATCGGACTGCTGCCGGCCGACGTCCCTGTGTCCGCCCTCGGGTCTCCGGTCACGGTGGGCGAGGAGCCCTGGCGCATCCCGGTCGGCCTGGACGCGGACACTCTGGACGGCGCGGCGCTGCGGCTGTACGAGCACGAGCACGCGCTGATCGCCGGGCCGCAGCGGTCGGGCCGCAGCACCGCGCTGTGCACGATCGCCCGGCTGGTGCTGGCGGCCGGACTCCCGCCCGCCGTGGTCGCGTTCGCCCCGCGCCGCTCGCCGCTGCGCGAGGTGCCGGGCTTGACCGCCCTGGTCACCGACTACGGCTTGCTCGCCGGGGCCCTCGCCCAACCGCCCGGTCCGACCCTGCTGCTCGTCGACGACGCCGACGCGGTGGACGACGAGCGGGGCCTGCTGGAGTCCTGGCTGGCCGCCCATGTGCCCGGCCGCCATCTGATCGCGGTGGGCCGCGGCGAGGCGCTGCGCCGGCTCTACGGCCACTGGACGCAGCCGGCCCGCGACAGCCGCTGCGGCGTGCTGCTGGCCCCCGACCACGACCTGGACGGCGACCTCCTGGGCGCCACGCTCCCCCGCCACGACCGGATGGCTGCGCTGCCCGGCCGCGGCTATCTGGTCACCGACGGTGTGGCGAGCGGCGTCCAGCTGGCCCGGTGACGGGCGGCGCGACCGCGTTGCGCGGAGCGTCAAGGAGTACGCGCCCGGGGTCAATGACACACGTGGGGAGGCGACTTGAGAATTCCGGAGGAGAGCCACCGGCTCGCCGCGGGGAACACGAGGAGAGGCACATGGCGACCGTAAAGTCCACCGACCTGGCGCACCAGGAAGCCGGGAAGATGATGAGCCTGATCACCAATCAGCTCCCGGGCCTCATCGGGCAGTTGAACAGCCACGGCCAGACGCTGAGCGACCCCAACCACTGGGACGGCCCGCTGGCGCAGAAGTTCCGCGGCGAGGTGTGGCCGCAGGCCAAGGGCGACCTCGACAAGATGCGGGCCTCCCTGGAGCACCTCCAGCAGCAGGTGCAGAAGATCCTCGGCAACATCTCGCAGGCCGGCGGGGCGTAACCGGCTCGACCGGCTCGACCGGCGCGACCGAGGACCGAGACAGCGAGGAGCCGAGGAATCCCATGCCCGACAAGGACGCGGCCCGCTCCGGCGGCGGCGAGCCCGGCGCCCCGGCATCCGGCGGGCCGCCGGCCGCCGAGCTGACCGCGGACGACCTCGCGCTGCTCGGCGCCGAGCCGCCGCGCCGCTCCGACCCGGCGGACATCGGCCCCTACCGGGTGCTGGCCCGGCTGGGCGGGGGCGGCATGGGACGGCTGTACCTGGGGCGGGACGCGTGCGTGGAGGGGACGTACGCGAGCTCGTCACTGGTCGCGGTCAAGGTGATCCGGTCCGAATACGCCGAGGACGAGCGGTTCCGGCGCCGCTTCGGCCGGGAGATCGAGGCGGTGCGGCGGGTCCACGGGGCGTACACCGCGGAACTGCTCGGGTCCGGGCTCGATCACGAGGAACTGCTGTGGATGGCCACCTCGTACGTCCCCGGGCTGAGTCTGGCCGACGCCGTCCTACGCTGCGGACCGCTGCCCGCGCCGCTGGTCCGGCGGCTGGCGTACGAGATCGGGCAGGCGCTCACCGCGATCGCCGCCGTGGGGATCGTGCACCGCGACCTGAAGCCGTCCAATGTGCTGCTGGGCGCGGACGGCGCGCGGGTGATCGACTTCGGGGTCGCGCACACCACCGACGGCAGCGCGCTGACGATGACGGGCCAGCACCTGGGGACACCGGCGTTCATGTCCCCCGAGCAGGCGGACGGACGCGAGGTGGGCACCGCCTCCGACGTCTTCTCCCTCGGGTCGGTGCTCGCGCTCGCCGCCACCGGGTCGACGCCCTTCGGGGGCGCGTCGACCGGGGACGTCATCCACCGGGTCATCTACTCGCCGCCGAGCGAGGAGGTGCTGGCCGCTTTCGCCGAGCGCGACCCGGTGCTGGCCGAACTCGTCGGCCGCTGCCTGGACAAGGACCCGGGGCGGCGGCCGAGCCCGCAGGACGTGGTCACCGCCATGCGGGAGACGGCGCCCGGGGAGGACTGGCCGGCGCCGGTCGCCGAGGTGATCCGCGCCCGGGGCGGCTGGACCGGGCGGGCGGTGGCCGTATCGCCCGTGGACCAGCTGACGGTGCTGCGGCGGACGGCGCCGGAGCGCGCGCGGCAGCAGGGGACGCCGAAACGGCGGCTGCCGCTGGTTCTGGCGTCGGCCGCGGCGGTGGTCACGCTCGCCGCGGTCGCCGTCTTCGCCTTCGGCGGGCCGGGAGGCGGCGGGGCCAGCGCGCAGGAGCCCGCGACCACCGCCGCGTCACCCCCCACCGCGCCCCGGACTGCCACCGGCACCGTATCCCCGCCCGCGCGCTCCGCCCGGCCGTCCGGGAAGCCGCGCACGGCCCGTCCGCACGCCCCCGTCCGAACCGTCACGGCGGCGCCGCCCGCCCCGGCCGGCGACGACGCGGCGGGACAGGCACCGCCCGCGGTGCCACCGGCGGCCACTGTCACCGTCACCGTCACGGTACGACCCGGGCCGACCATGACAGCGGCCCCGCCGAAGTCGGCCCCGACGCCGACCCCTTCGCCGAAGCCCTGGAAGGCGTGCGCCTACTACTCCGGCACCGCCATCACCAAATCCGGCGACACCGGCGGCCGGGTCAAGGAAGTGCAGTGCATCCTCAAGGCCCGCGGCTACAACATCGGTCCGAGCGGGGTGGACGGCATCTTCGGCCAGGACACCCTGACCGTGGTCAGGAAGTTCCAGAGCGACCACCATCTGTCCGTCGACGGGCAAGTGGGCCAGGAGACCTGGCCCGTGCTGCGAGCGTGAGACCCGTGCCGACCGGCCCGCCGTGCCCGTTCCTGCCCGTCCCTGCTCCGCCGTACCCGATGCCCTCCACCCGCCCCGCCAGCCCTTCACAGGAGTGTGCCCATGACCGCCGGGAGCGAGGACGGCACGGACTTCGACTTCGCCGCCGCCGAACTGCTCAGCTCGGTGCTGTCCCAGCTCAGCGAGAAGGTCAACTGGCTGGCCTGGGTGCGCGCCACCCAGGCCGGGAAGTGCCTCGACCCGGTCGGCGGGTCCTGGGAGGGCGCCAGACGTCATCAGTTCGACCACCGGTCCGCGAGCCACCAGGCGGCGCTGGCGAGCCTGGCGGCCGAGGCGCTGACCGCGCGCCAGCAGGTGGACAACGCGATCACCCACGCGTTCGCCGCCCGCCAGGCCGGCCCCCACTGAACCCGGCTCCGCACCGAACCCCGGTCGGCACCGATCCCGGTCGGCACCGATCCCGGCCCGCGCTGATCAAGGAGACATGATGGGAACGGCATCGGCGACCCCGGCGAATCTCTTCGCGTATTCCGCCGCCACCGCCCAGGCCGCGCACGAGCTGGAGAACTTCGTGCGCTCCAGGGTCACCCCGGCGATCCTCGCCTACTCGCAGACCCAGTCCTGCCCCCTGCCGATCGACGCGATGGTGCTGTCCCGGCTGCGCGCGATCCTCGCGACCGACGAGGAGGTCAAGCAGGTCGGGCAGGATTTCCTGAAGGCCGGCGGCGACGCCGCGTCCCTGCTGTTGACCCACCAGCGGGTCGTCACCACCGATGACGCCCTGGCCGCCGCCGAGGCGGCGCTCGCGGCCGAGGATGTCGAGCGGATCGACCAGGGCTATCCGCACGACCCGGCGGCGGCGCGGGCGGCGCTGGCCCGGCTGAACGACCTGATGGCCCGTAACCGCGGCGACTCCGAGTTCGCCACCTCGCTGCTGCGGCAACTGGGTCCGCGGGGGCTGCTGAACCTGCTCGGGAAGCTCGCCGCCATGGGCCACTACGACCACTCCAAGGGCGCCCTTCCCCAGGTGAGGACGGCGCAGCGAGGACTCTCCTCGCTGCTGGCCCAGGCCACCGACCCGGCCTCCCCGCACCACCTGGACGCCGGCTGGACGCAGGCCCTCGACACGGCGGCCGGACGTTCGGTACCGGTGACGCCGTACCTGGACGTCACCGGGTACCAGCTGCTGGAGCCGCTGCTCGGCAACCCCGGCGCGCACTTCTCGACCCCGTTCCTGACCACCTTCGGCCGTGACCTGCTGGCGTACGAGCGCAGCTCTCCCGGCGGCAAGCCCCCCTGGGCCAACCCGCTCGTCAACCGGCCGATGACCAATCTCATCAGCCCGGGCGACGCCGGATACGACCCGATGGTCGGCCTGCTGGAGGCCCTGGGCCGCAATAGGGAGGCGGCCACCGAACTGCTCGACCCGCACGGCGGTAAGAGCTCCACGATCGAGTACCTGGTGGCCCTGCGCGGCTGGCCCTGCGATGTCGGCGGTGCCCACACCGGTCAGACAGCGCTGGCGGAGGCGCTGCGGGCGGCGGCCGCCACCGAGCCGACCGACGCGGCGCAGCGCCGCATCGCCGCCGAACTCGTCCGGGCGCTCGGGGACGACCTGGGCGGCAAGGTCCCCGGACCGCTGCGATCCGGTGTGACCGATGTGCTCGGCGCCCACATGGCGGCGGGAAACCTCAACGGCGCTTTCGGGGACTCCTCCAGCGGGAAGCCCACGGTGTTCGGCGAGCAGTACCTCCGGCTGGTGCTGGCCGACCTGGCCCAGGACCCCGGGCACTACCAGCACTTGGCGTCGTTCGAGACCGCGTACGCCAGACTCCACTTCCACGCCGATCCCGACCTGACGGCTGCTTCCATGGGCCAGATCCTGGGCGCCCTGGTCAAGGGCCGTATCGACGCGGTGCGGAGCGGGCACCTGAGCGCGGACGCCAGGCACAACGCGGCGGTCGACGGCATCTCCTGGGCGGTCAACGAGGCTCTGGCCCAGGTGCCGACCAAGGGGACGGCGGCCGGACTCGCCATGCAGGGCGTGCAGCAGCTGGCGAACCGGATCGAGCAGCACTTCCACCAGGACACCTCGGCGCAGGCGAACCGCACGGGCACCGAACTGTTCACCGCCGGTCAGGAGGACGTGAAGCGCGCGGTCCGGGATCTGGCCGACCACCTCCTGACCGGGCAGGGGCAGGAGCGGCGGGCCGAGCGGCTCGCGGTGGACGCTTCCAGCGGCTACGGCCAGGCCTACGGTCTGGCCGGCGGCAAACCCCCGGTCGGATGACCGGGAGCGAGCTGTCGAAGGTGCCGACAGCCGTCCTCGGCACGCCGGTCCCCCTGCCTGTGATCGGTGCGTGCCCGTACCGGTCCGCGGGGGGCTCCGATGGCTACGGACCGGGAGGATTTCCGGCTGGAGGCAACGGACTTCCGTCAGGTGACGGCGGAGGGCGGCGGGCCCGTCCGCAGCGGCGCGGCGCGCACGAGGGCGAGCTGCTCGCCGGGCTCGGGGACCGGGTCGCCCGGCACGCGCTGAGCCGGCACCGGGGCCTGTCCCGGCTGATCATGACCGGCCGCGGGGACCCGGAGCGCGTCGCCGGACACTGTCTGGGCCGCCGCCCCGCTGAGGGTTGTCGTCAACGGCACCGACCCGCGGCAGGACGTCGCCCTGGTGGCCGAGCCGGACACCGGGCGGTCCCGTCCGCCCGCGACCGTGGACGAGTTCTGCCGCGTGCTGGACGCCGAACCGGGGTGGGCCCCGGGTCCGTGCTCGGCCGCCTCACGTCGCGGCCGGCGCTGCCCAAGGCGTGGGCGGCCATCGTGACCGTACGGCCGTAGCGGGGGCTTCCGTCACGGTTCCGGCTCCGGCTGTGAGGCCTCCCCGTCCGGCGATCCCGCCGGGGAACGGACTGCGGTCATGAGGCTCTCCCACGCGCGTTGGACGTCATCTGCCGCAGGATCACCGTCCTCGCCCCCGCCGATCCCGAGGATCACCGGAAGATCGACCCCCGGGACCTCCGCGACCCGTTCGGCCAGCTCGGTGACGGAGGCGGGCCAAGGGACGCCCGGACCGCTCCTGGCGTCCTCCACCGCCGCGGCGATCGATTCGTCCCCCCAGGCCAGCCCGCTGCTGACCCTGATCAGCGCGGCCGCCAGATGGTGGGCCGCCGCCCCGGAGTGCTCGCCCGCGTGTTCGCGCAGCAGGGTGCCCATGTCGTGGTGCGCCACCGCGATGTCCGCGGTCAGCCGGACCTGATAGGCGTAGCGCAGCGCGCTCCGGGCGAGTTCGAGTGCCGCCTCGTGATGACCCCGGCGCCGCTCCACCTGGGCGAAGGCGGTGAAGGTCCAGGCGAGTCCGCCCGGGTACGACTGCCGCTCGTACTCCTGGCGGCAGGTCTGCAGGGCCTCCGCCGACTCGTCGAGCCGGTCCAGCCGCAGCAGCAGTTCGGCGGTGTTGAACAGGGTGTGCGTCTGCTCGATCGACGACGCGCCGCGCCGCTTCTCGGAGGCGGCGATGCGCCGGTTGAGCTCCAGTGCCTCGGTGAAGCGGCCGAGGTCGCGGCTGGACATCCGGGCGATGTCGAGCAGCATCTCCTCGGCCGCCCACGGCTCCACGCCCTCGGTCGCGTCGCTGGTGCGGGGCAGCTCCGCGCTGCGGCCGAGCAGGCGCTGGGCCTCTGCCAGCGCTTCCTCGCTGCGGCCGGTGAACGACAGGAGCTGGACCCGGCTCGCTTCGATGCCCATCAGCGTCCACGGGCCCTGGCCGGACAGCTCCGCGTGGTCGATCGCCTGCCGCGCCCAGCCGAGCGCGGTGGAAAGGCGCCCGGTGTCCCGGTACCGGCTGCGCAGATCGCTGGCGAGATTGGCCGCCCGGTCGTGCTGCCCGATCCGCACCGCCCGCGCGAAGAGCTCCTCCAGCCTGCGCTCGCCGGCCTCCGGGGCGACCTTGATCAGCAGTCTGGCGTGCGTCCGCGCCAGCCGCAGTTCCCGGTCGGACGCGCCGTCCAGGGTGAGCGCCTCTTCCAGGAAGGGCAGCAGCGCCAGCGCCGTGGGGCGGGTGACGTCGCGGGTCAGCACCCGGCTGACCACGTCGGCCAGCCGCTCCCAGTCGCCCAGTCTGAGCAGATACGGACAGGCCGCGCGCCCGGCGCTGAGCACCAGCGCCCCGGTGCTGCGGCTGTCCTCGTCCGCCAGCGCGTCCTCCAGCACATCGCACCAGTGGCCGGCGAGGACACGGTCGACCGCGGAGGTGAGGGGCGCGGCGGCGGCGTTCCGCCCGACCCCGGCCACGCTCGGGTGCAGATCCAGCCGGACCCGTCCGCCGTCCGCCGATGTCCGCGCCACCAGGCCGCTGCGGACGAGCGCCGCGGTGGGGACGGCCGCGCCGGACGGCCGTGCGCCCTCGGCCGCCGGGGTCACCGGGGAGTCCAGCAGGGCCCTCCACACCTTGCCAACCAACTGCTCGGTGCGGTCCGGCTCTTCCAGCAGGCTCAGCAGGTGGAAGAGGAGGCGTTCGTCCCCGGGGAGGTGCCCGGCGATGCCGCGGGTCCAGGAGTCCAGTACCGCCGCGTAGTCCTCGGCCGAGGCGGGCGGTTCGGTGTCCGCCCGGTGGTCCCCGGTGTCGCGCCGGTCGGCGGCCCAGATGTGCCGCGCGGTCTCCAGCAGCGCGTCGAGCCGGGTACGGTCCTCGGCCTGCGCGTCCGCCAGGACGAGGAGCTCCGGGTGCCCCTGGGCCGCCGCCAGGACTTCGCTGACGACCTGGCGGCCGGCCTCGGCGTCCACCCCGGGCGCGGTGCCCTCGATGAGCCTGCCGAGGTGGGGCAGTTCACGGGCCAGCAGCACCGCCTCCCGCAGGCCGAGCGCGTGCACAGGTTCCGCGACGATGTGTTCGCCGATCGCGGCGGGGCGGACCCTGCTGGTGAGCACCACCCGGGAGAAGCCGGTGTGCGCGGTGAGGGCCTCGAAGACCAGGCGCCAGCGGCGGTCCCGCCAGACCCCGTCGGCGGTGAAGAGCGACTCCGCGTTGTCGACGACCAGCAGCACCCGCTCGCGTTCGAAGAACTCCGTCAGCAGCGGCAGCAGCCGGGCCATCGCGTCGTCGTCGGTGAGCGCGGGCGTCATGGAAAGGCCGGCCAGACGTTG
This sequence comes from Streptomyces polygonati, assembly GCF_042650325.1. NCBI lineage: Bacteria > Bacillati > Actinomycetota > Actinomycetes > Kitasatosporales > Streptomycetaceae > Streptomyces > Streptomyces polygonati. The sequence goes on from NZ_JBHSBB010000019.1 coordinate 240,402, forward strand.
TTCGAGTGCGACCGCGAGGTCGGTCAGCGCGCCGCTCACCACATGGGCCGCGATGTCCTCGCGGTGGCCGACGGCGGTCTCGGCCGCGCCGACCTTGACCCACACCAGGGCCCGGAAGCGCCGCTCCTGCGTATAGGCCAGTTCGAGGGCCGCTGTCGTCTTGCCCGATCCGGCCATGCCGTACAGCACGACGCCGGACACCCCGCTGTGCGGGGCGAGGGCGGTGTTGGCGCGGGTCATCAGCGCCACCCGGCCGACGAACCGTTCGGGGGTGCCGGGGAAACCGGCCATCCGCAGCTTCTCCTGGTCGAAGACCAGGGCCCCGCCGCGAGGCGCGGTCAGAGCGATCCCGGCCGCCGACGCGTCGAACAGCGCGGGCGTCCCCGCCGAGAGCGCGGGGAAGGAGGCGGTGGGGACGGCGGGCAGAATCCGGGACAGGGTCAGCCCGAAGGCCGCGGCGGGCGGCTGGCCGAGCGCGAGGAGCAGTTCGTAGAACTGGCGGACGAAGGCGATGGCGAAATCGTCGACCACCGGGAAGCGCATTCCGACGACCGCGCATTCGAGGCTGCCGGCCAGCGCCGAGGCCAGGTCGGACAGCTCCATCCCGCCGCCCCGCGTCCCGGGTCGTGGTTCCGTCCGCACGGCGGGTCCCAGACCGGGGAGTTCGACCGGATCGCGTTCGAGGGCGTCGGCCGAGGAGCAGGACGACGCGGTGATCAGCTTGACATGCCGCCGCAACGGAGCCAGCAGGGCCACCAGTTCGTCGTGCTGGATCGTGTCCGGACTGCCGTCCTCGTTCTCCAGCGTGACCGTCCCCTGGCCCCCGTGGCCGGAGATGTGGATGATGTCCCAGCCCAGTCCCTCCAGGGCGAGGTACTCCAACTGCTCGCGGGTGACGCCGTACTGGAGCACCTGGAGTTCGACGGCCCGGTTGTGCACGGCTCCGATGGTGTGAACCAGCCGGGCCAGTTCATGCCGCTCGCGCCGCAGATTGAGCGCGGTGGTGCTGTCCGGGAGGCTGAAGAGAGCGAGGATGCGGAGCGCGTCGCCCACCGGGTGTTTGGAGGCCCTGCTGCCGCCGCCCACCGCCGCGCGCACCTCGTGGCGGAAGACCACCCGGGCGAGGGCCAGCGCGGCGCCGTTCACCACCGCCGCTTCCAGCGGGCGCAGCGCCATGATCCGGGCGTCCGGCGGCAGGACGACCCGCACCAGACAGCCGCCGGAGGCCTGCGCGTACTCCAGCAGCCGGACGCCGACCCCGGCCAGCACGCGCGATCCGATCCACTCCCCCACCTGCCTGACCAGGCCCGCCTCACCGGCGATCCGGCGCGCCGGATCGACCCGCCAGCCCAGATAGCCGTACAGATCCTCGAAGGCGTCGTACTGCCAGTCCAGTCGGTCCAGCCGGATCCGGGCGTCGGCCTCGAATACGCCGCCGGCCCCGGTCAGCACCCAGCGCCAGGACATGCCCTCGTCGGAAGCCCGGAAATCCGCCAGCTCCAGCGTCAGGTCAGCCGCGCTCTCCGCTACCGCCACGTTTCGCCCCCTCCTCGCGGCGCCGACCCCCGCGAGACCTCCCTTCCGGATCCTAGACTGGCCGGCGGAGCGGGGAGCGGGAACAGCGGCCGACAGCCGTGCGGGCCAGCCGGGTCGGGACGCCCGGCCGACGGGCGTCGGGGCATCGTTGAGGACATGGTGGAACTGGAAGAACTGCGGCGCGCGGCGGGCGGCGCTCTCGGACCGGCGGCCGGCGAGCGGCTGATCGCGGACGCCCTGGCGGGCGCCGGTGTGGCCGCGGCGGCGGGCGTCCTGCCGTCGGAGGACCTCCCCGACCTGCGCGGTCTCCTCGCCCCTCGCACGGGTGCCTACGGCGCCCGGGTGCCCGCGCTGCTGGAGTGGGCGGACCCCACCGCGCTGCTGCGCGGCGACGCCTCGTGGACGGCGCGGCTGGCCTCCTGGTGGAGCGCCGCCGCCGAGGACGGCCCCGGTGCCCGCCTCAGCGTCAAGTCCCCCGATGACGCCGACGACTTGGCCTCCCTGCTGTCCGCTCTGCGTGCGGCCCGGAACATCTCGGCCGTCAGCGCCGCCGCCGCGCCCACCCCCGGCACCTGCCCGCCGTGGACCTGGCCGCTGCGCGTGATCCTGCTGCCGGACGCGAGCGAGCGGGAGCGGACCGCCCTGGCGGAGCGGCTGCGCGGGACTCCCCTGTGGCAGGCGTGCGTCACCGAGATCGCCCCCACCGGGCGCTGGGCCCGGGCTTCGCTGGTGGTGGTCCGGGAGGGGGACGCGGAACCGGCGTCGGCCGTCACGGCGACGGCCACGGTGGTGGCCGCCCTGCGGGGCGCGGCCGGGAGCGCGTACCCGCCCGGCCCCGGTGGACTGCGCCGTATCGCGGCCGGATTCGGTACGACGAACGCCGCCGCGGTGGACCCGGGCGCGGACGAGGCGGAGTGGCTCGTGGCTCTGCTGGCGGCCATGACCGAGGACTTACCGCTCGATACGGCGCTCGACCGGGCCGCGCGGGCCGTGGGCGCGGCGCCCGCGCAACTGCTCGCCGATCCCGGGCTGCTGGACGGGACCCGGGTCCGGGCCGCGGTGGCCCGCGCCGCCATCGGACTCGGCGCGGGCGGCCGGGCGGGTCTGGAGCGGTCGCTGCGCTCCTCGGAGACCCCGCACGGGATGCGTCCTGGCGACCTGTCCGCTCGCCGCTCGGCGCGCATCCTGCGCGAGGTCCACCGGGACCGGCGGTCGCAGCCGTACCGGGTGCTGCGGGCGCGGTTGACGGAGCCCGGGCAGCAGGCGGCGACGACCGCCGCGGTCCTTCCGCACACCCGGTACGAGCTCAGGGCCTGGGTCGGCCGCCCGGGCCGGGCGACCGCGGAACAGGTGCTCCTTCCCGTCGACGCGCTCCCCCGGCGGGGCACCCATCAGGTCCGGATCGTCGCGTCGGAGCTGCACGGTTCGGAGCCGGACGGTCCGGAGCATGGCGGTTCGGAGCCACGCGGTCCTCGGCCGGACGGTTCGGAGCCGCGGCCTCAGACGTCGCCGCGTCCCGTACAGCTGCGGGAGGTCCGTCTGCCGGCCGACGGGCCGTCCGAGGAGGCGGTGTTCGCCGTGACGACCGGCGCGCCGGGCAGCGCGGTCTCGGTGCGCCTCACCCTGCTCCACCGCGGCCGTATCCTGCAGAGCGGTGTGCTGAGCGCGACCGTCGGCTCGACGCGACCGCCCTCGTTCGAGCTGGAGTCCGTGGTCCACGCGGACACCGACGACCTCGAAGCGCGCGTACCCCACGACCTCGCGCTGACCCTTGACCGGGACACCTCCGGGACCCCGGTGGTCACCACCGTCACGGACAGCGTCGCGGTCGAGATCAGGTCCCCGGTGGAACTCGCCCGGACGGTCGCGGAACTGGCCGCGATGCTGTCCTGTCCCGCCAGATCCCCGGATGAGTACGAGGGTTACACCAGCCCGTCGTACGAAGAGCTGCTCATCAGCCTGGCCAAGAGCGGCTCGGCGCTGTTCCGCGGCCTCTTCGGCGAGCGGACCGGGCTGGTCCCGGCCGTCGACGCCGCGGCGCTCCGGGAAGCGCGGCGCGTCTCCGTACTGGCGGCCCGCCCGGAAGAGCTGCTCCCGCTGGAACTCGTCTACGACCGGCCCCTGCGGATCGGCGGGCCGCTGGGTGAAGCGGGCCGGCTCTGCCCCCACGCGCCGTCCCTGCCGGGAGCGGCGCGCTGCGCGACCGACTGCCCGGAGCACGCATCCCCGCATGTCGTCTGTCCCTTCGGCTTCTGGGGCGCGAGCAAGGTCATCGAGCGCCATGTGAGCGCCGACAGATCGGCACGGATGGCAAAGGACTTCGTCCTCGCCGTCGGCCCGGACGTCGAACGGCACACGGTCGGCTTCGGGTCGCTTCTCGCGGCGGCCTGCGACCGCGCCGACCACAACGGGACAAGGGCCTGGACGGCGGCTGTCGCCCGGCTGCGTACCGCGTTCTCCCCGGCCTTCTCCACCGCGTCGACCTGGCGGGAGCTCGCCGGCCAGGCACAGCGGCTCCGCGACGGCAGCGCCCCTCCCGACGGGCTGCTCCTGGTGGTGCACAGCGAGAAGCTCACCGAGGACTTCCACCGCGGCATGGCGCTGAGCATCGGCAGCGACGACCGGCTGTGGATCCGCGACACCCTGGCACCACTGGTCGTGGCGGAAGCCGCGGCGAACCCGCTGGTCCTGCTGATCGGTTGCGGTACGGCGGAGGGCCTGACGCCCCTGCTCGGAGCGCCTTCGCGTTTCCTGGACAGCGGAGCGCCCGGGGTGGTGGCCACCCTCGCCCCGGTGCTGAGCCGGCACATCATCCCGGTCGCGGTGGAACTGGTCAGCGAGATACGGCGGCTCGCGGACGCCCCCGGCACCGGCACCCTGCTGGGAGAGGCCCTCACCAGCGCCCGCGCCGCCGCGCTGCTGAGGGGCGAGGCCTGGGCGCTGGCTCTCGTGGGGTACGGCGACACCGACTGGGAGGTGCGGGCGCGGTGATCCGGGTGGAGGCGCTGCCGGCCGGGAACGGCGACTGCCTGTGGGTCGAGTGGACGCACCGGGGCACGCGCCGGCGGATGCTCATCGACGGCGGCAACGGTTCGCGGACGAAGCTCCCGCCCGGCCTCGCGGAGCGTTTCGCCCGGCAGCCGCTGTCCGAGCGGCGGTTCGACCTCGTGGTGTGCACCCACTTCGACAACGATCACATCGGAGGCCTGCTGCCGCTGTTCGCCGAGCCACCGGAGGGCTTCGCGGCGGACGACGTCTGGTTCAACGGCCGGCGTCATCTGACCGCCCCGGACCTGCTCGGTCCCCGCCAGGGCGACCGCCTGGCGGAGCTGCTGCGTGTCTCCGGGCAGCCGTGGAACGCGGGCACCGGCGGAGCGGCCGTCGCCGTCCCGGACGAGGGGCCGCTGCCGGTCCTCCTGCTGCCGGGCCTCCGGCTCACGCTGCTGTCGCCGACCTGGAGCGGCCTGCGCAGGCTCGGCGCGATATGGGAGGACCCGGACGCCATGCCCGGCGCCGAACCCGATCCGGACACCGGGGACGACGCCTTCGGGGCGGGCGATCTGCTCGGTGACATCGGTCCGGGCGGGGAAGAGGGCCCGGAAGCGGGCTGGGGCGGGGGCTTCGGCGGCCCGGACATTCCCTGGCGTGAACTCGCCGGGGACGCCCACTACTCCCGGGACACCGCGCCGGGCAACGGGTCGAGCATCGCCTTCTGCGCCGAGGACGACGAGGGCGCCCGTGTCCTGTTCGGCGCGGACGCGCAGGCCGAGACGCTCGTCGCGTCGCTCCGCCGCTTGCCGGGCGGGGCGGAGCCGGTCCGGGTGGACCTGTGCAAAGTCCCCCACCACGGCAGCTCCCGCAATCTCAGCCCGGAACTCGTGGACGCCATCGCCTGCCGCCACTGGCTGATTTCGACCGACGGCGGACGCACACTCGGGCGAGGCGCCCACGAGGCCGCGTTCCGTCCCGGGGAAGGTGAACACCCGAGTCTGCGGGCGATGGCGCGGATCATCGTGCGCGGCGGGGCGCGGCCCACCTTGTGGTTCAACCACCGGGTGGTGAGCACCGAGCGCTACGCCGGCGCGCTGCTCGCCCAGGAACTCGGCTTCGGCGCCGAGCTTCCGGCGTCCGGGACGAGCGGCATCACCCTTCTGGTCGGCGACGGCTCCGTCTCACGCGGGATGTGACAGCGGCTCCTGGCCGTCGGGGACGACCGCGGTCTCCAGCAGCCGTTCGGCGTAGGTCCAGGCCGCCTGCTCGACCCACGGCGGACGGACCAGCAGCGTCCAGAACGCCAGCAGGCCCGCGTTCACCGCGAGTGCCGCGAACAGCAGCGCCGCCGAACCGGGCGCCTCCCGGGAGGGGCCGGCGAACGACCACAGCGCGCCGGCCAGCAGACTGGCCGCCACCGTGGCCAGGGCGACCGGCCGCAGGCCCAGCGCGTTGCGCCGGAAGCCGTACTCGCGGTTCTCGATCGCGACCAGTTCCGCGCCCGGCAGCGCCCGGGCCCTGACCCGCAGCACAGCGCCGACCGCTTCGTACACCTCGTCAGCCGCCTCCGGGTCCGCCCGTTCCTCTTCCTCCGAGGGAAGCCGCAGCGAACTCCCGACGATTTCCTGGAGGTTGGTCCGGAGATGGCGCAGCCGGGTCCGGTTCATCGGCCCGCGCCACCGCAGCAACTGGACGCTGGGGGCGCCTCCCCAGGCGCGGAACAGCTCACTTTCCAGCCTCTTGCCCCGGCTGCGCCCCATCTGCTCGGCGAGCCACGGCAGTCCGCTGAGGACGATCAGCACCCACAGATGACGCAGATCCGCCCACGCGGACAGCTCCGCGGCGAACACCAGCAGCACGGGCAGCACCGCGATCAGTACCGGCCTCACCCGCGCGTGCCTGCTGTAACGATCGAACAGGCCGATCCCCAGTCCCCCTGCCATGAGCCCCCCAGCTCCGAAACCTCCGCGAACAGCTCTCAGCAGGTCCATCCCCCGAGTTCGGGGCCGCTATGCCGCTCCGCTCCCGGCAGCGCGGGCGCAAGCCGGCCGGCAACTCCCCTTCCCCGGCGGGCCGCTCCCACGCGGCCGGCCGCCCCATCACGCCCGCCCCGATCCCCCGCGCGGTGCCGGTCACCAGTACCCTCTTGATCCTCACGGCTCCTCCTCTCCGGCCCCTGGGTGTTTCCCGGGCCCTGCCCGCGTCTTCGACGCTCAGCCCTCTCTCGGGGGGAAGGTCGAACGGACGCCGTGAGGCCCCGGCAGATCGGCCCGGCTGCCGGCGGAATCCGATACGAAACCGGGCGTCGAGGGGCTACGAACACGGCTCCTCCACAAGGACAGCACGAGGGCGGGATCAGGTGGACGACCACAACGGCACGGGCACACCCGGCGAGGACAACGGAAAACCCGCGAAGGCGCAGCCGGCCGGGCAGCGGCGCCCCGGCCCGAAGCCGGCGGCCAAGGCGCGGAAGCCCGCGGCCCGGCCCCGCCAGCCCACGCAGGCTCCTGCGGAGAGCACCCGTCCGGCACAGGGGGCGCCCTCGGGCAAGTCCGCGGGCGCGGAACCGGGCGCCGAGGCCGCCGCCTCGACGGAGGGGCAGACGTCGGCTGCCGGTCCCGAGACGGCGGCCCGGGAAACGGCGGGGTCCGCTGACGGGCAGCCGGCGGCAGGGAACATACCCGCGGCGGATCCGAAGGCGGCCCAGGGCAAGCCGGGTGCGGGGGCGCCGAAGGGTGCGGCCCGCGCCGCGAATGCGGCTCCGGCCGCCGCAGCACCCGACCAGCCGGCGGCCCCAAGCGGCCAGGCCGCATCCCCGGCCGGAACGCAGGCAGCGCCCAACAAGCCCAGGACGGAAGCACCGAAGGGTGCGGCCGCCCAGACGGCCCCGGTCGCGGGAGCACCCGCGACCGCCGCACCCAGTGCCGAGCCGGCCTCAGACAGCCCGGCCGGAACGCAGACGCCGCAGGCCCAGCCCGGGTCGCGGGCGCCGAAGGGTGCGGCCCCCGCCGCGAATGCGGCTCCGGCCGCCGCAGCACCCGACCAGCCGGCGGCCCCAAGCGGCCAGGCCGCATCCCCGGCCGGAACGCAGGCAGCGCCCAACAAGCCCAGGACGGAAGCACCGAAGGGTGCGGCCGCCCAGACGGCCCCGGTCGCGGGAGCACCCGCGACCGCCGCACCCAGTGCCGAGCCGGCCTCAGACAGCCAGGCCGGAACGCAGACGCCGCAGGCCCAGCCCGGGTCGCGGGCGCCAAAGGGTGCGGCCCCCGCCGCGAATGCGGCTCCGGCCGCCGCGCCTGCCGGAGAAGCGGGACAGCCGGCGGCAGCAGCCGCGCCGGTAACGCGGGCCAAGCCTGCGGTGAAGGGGCGGAAGACCTCCGCGGCCGCAAGTACGAAGGCGGTGCCGGCGACGCGCGCCAAGCCGACCGTGCAGGGCCAGAAGCCGCAGAAAGCCGCCGCGCCGGGCCAGAAGGCCGCCCCGGCGAAGGCGGTGAAGGCGGCGAAGACCGCTGCCGCGCCGAAGGTGACGCAGCCCCAGGAGCCCGCGGCCCCCGCCGTAGCCGCCGACCAGCCGGTTGCCCCGGAGGGCGGCCCCTGGCGGGTGCCCGGCTATCTGCACGAGCCGGACCTCGGCGCCAGCGCCTCCGACCGGGCGGTGCGGGCGCTGCACGAAGGCAGTGGCACCCCGGTCGCGATCACCTACCTGTCGCCGGCGCTGACCGGAGACCTCGCCTTCCGTGAGGCGTTCCGCGGCGAGGCCGGGCTGCTCGGCGGCCTCGACTCGCCGTACGTGGCACGGCTCCACGCCTACGTCGAGGACGGCCCCCACGCCGCGATCGTGGCGGAGCAGCTCGACGGCGTCGCCCTGAGCGCCCTGCTCCGGGAGAAGGGCGCCACCACCCCCGAATCGGCCCTCGCCGTCCTCAAGGGTTCCCTGCTCGGGCTCGCCGCGGTCCACGAGGCCGGCATCCTCCACCGGGCCTACGAGCCCGCGAACGTACTGGTCACCGCCAAGGGTGCCACCAAGCTCGTCGGCTTCGGCCTGGCGGCCCGGGGCGACGGGAGCGGTACGCCGGCGGGGAGCCCCGCCTACACAGCCCCGGAGCAGCTGGCGGGCGGACCGGTCACCGCGGGTTCCGACCTCTACGCGGCGGCGGCCACCTTCTACGAATGCCTCACCGGCACGCCGCCGTACGCGGGCAGCGCCGCGGCGGAACCCACCGTCGAGCACGCCGAGGCGCCGGTACCGGACGGACAGGTCCCGGAGCCCGTACAGCCCCTCGTAGCACGCGGCTTGGCCGAGGAACCGGCCGGACGGCCGCAGACGGCCGCCGACTTCGCCGCCGAGGTGGAGGCGGTCGCCGTCGCGGCCTACGGCGAGGACTGGGAAGAGCGCGGGCAGCGTGAACTCGCCGCGTCGGTCGCCCCGTTGCTGCTGCCGCCGCCGGACGGCGGCGAGGTGGCCGCGATCCCGCAGGCCGCCTTCGCGGCGAGCGCCGCGCTTCCGCCCGGCGGGGGCACGGGCATCCCCGCCGGTCACGGACCCACGGGTGGCCCCGAGGGCCGCGAACGCCGGTTCGGACGGCGCGCGAAGATCCTCGCCGTCGCCGTGGCAGTCGTGATCGTCGCGGGCGCCGTGACCGTCACCGCCGTGGCGACCGGCAACAAGAGCGACGCCGACGCGACACCGACCCCGACCCCGTCGGCTGTCACCTCACTGACCTCGGCTCCTGCCGCCCCGGCTCCCACGACCACCTCACCCTCGGCCGCGCCCACCACGGCCTCCCCGACGGCCAGCCCTTCGGCGTCGCCCACGGCCACCACCCCGCCGCCCACCCGGAGCACGCCGACCCCGTCGGTCACCCCCGCGGCGGACGTATCGGCCACGGCCACGAGCAGCCCGACCACGACCCCGACCGCCGTACCGACCACCCCGTCGGCCGATCCCACGAAGACCACCGGTTCGGCGACCGGCCCGCATGTCTCCTCCGTCGCCGTGACCGGCATCAGCTGCTCCACCGGCAGCCACACCGCGACCGCCACGGTCGTCGTGAGCTACGACGGAAGTGCGGCAGGCACGCTGGATCTCACCTGGTGGCACAGCAGCAAGGCCGGCCCGCAGGGCTCGGTCACCATGTCATCCCAGACCGCGCGCTTCCCCAAGGGCGCGACGAGCTACACCTACACCGACAAACTCACCTTCACCCCCGACCCGAAGCACCCGTACATCGGCCTCACCGCCTCCACCGACCCGGCCGCGGCCTCCGGCAACGGCTCGTACGGCGTCGGCTGCCACTGAGCCCCACCCGCGCGCGGACTGGTTGCGGACCACCGAAAGCCCCCGCAACCAGTCCGCCGCCACTCTCCGACGACCCCGCCCGCACGGCCGGCTCGGTGTGCGGCGGGCCGCCCGGGGCGCCCAGGCTCAGGAGCCTGGGCGCCCTGTCGTCTCGGCCTGCTCGGCGGCCGTCACCCGGTCCGCCGGGCCGGGCAACTGGTAGCCGTCGGCCTGGAGTCGGAAGAGTTCCGCGTAGCGCCCGCCGAGGGCCATCAGCGTGGCGTGACTGCCCTCCTCCACAATGGCGCCGCCCTCCAGGACCACGATCCGGTCGGCGTCCCGGACGGTGTTGAGCCGGTGCGAGATCAGCAGGCTGCTCCGGCCCCGCCGGTGCTCCCGCAGACCGCGGTGGATCTCCCGCTCGGCCACCGGGTCCAGGCCGGAGGAGGGTTCGTCGAGGATCAGCAGGTCGGCGTCGTCGCGCAGGAGGGCGCGGGCCAGCGCCACCCGCTGCCACTGCCCGCCCGACAGCAGCACCCCGGCCCCACCCGGTGGCGCGGTGCCCGATCCCGCCGACCCCGACCCCGCCGACCCCGACCCCGCCGCGTCCGGCCCAACGGCCTCCGCCCCAGGGGCGGCCGAGCTGCCCGCGTCCGGCCCTGCCCCCGTGCCCGGCGGGCTCCCCTCCCCGCTCCGCCGCCGCTTCCCCGCACCGCGCCGGGTCGCCGTACCCCGGTCGGGTCGGTACATCCGGCTCAGATAGGTGGCGTATCCGTCGGGCAGGGAGCCGAGCCGGGCGTCGATCCCGGCCCGGGCGGCGGCCTCCCGCAGCCGGGGCAGGTCGTCGAGCGCGGTGAGGTCGCCGACCGCGACATTGTCCGCGGCGGACATGTCGTACGTCATGAAGTCCTGGAAGACGGCGCCGATCCGGCGCCGCACCGAGGGGAGGTCCAGCGCCCGCAGGTCCGCGCCGTTCCAGGAGACGCCGCCGCGGGTCGGACCGTAGAGCCCGAGGATCAGTTTGACCAGCGTGGACTTGCCCGCTCCGTTGAGTCCCACCAGCGCCACGGCCTCGCCGGGGCGGATCGCGAGGTCCACCCCGCGCAGCACCCAGTCGTGGTCCGGGTGGTAGCGGAACCAGACGTCGCACAGCTCGATGCCCCCGGTGAGCGGTCCCGCTTCGGGAGCGGGGCCGCCCGTCCGCTCGGGCGGGCGGACGAGGTCGGTGTAGTGGCGGAACAGCAGCAGCGTCTGACCGGCCGTCCCGAGCAGGCCCACCAGCGAGGTGATGGTGAGCTGGACGGTGGCCAGCGCGGTGGTCACCACCGCCAGGTCGCCGACGCTGCCGCGGCCGGCGCCGATCATGTGCACGGCGCCGACCAGGGCGGCCCCGGAGAGCGCGGCGGACAGCAGCGAAAGGGCGCCGTCGACGCGCAGCACCGTCCGGTCCACAGCGCGGTCGCCGTCCTGGGCCCGGCGCAGGTCCCGCAGCATCCGGTCGCGGAAGAACCCGCCCAGTCCGTAGAGGCGGATCTCCTTGGCCGCGCGGACATCGGTCAGCAGCGTCACGTAGAAGATCTGCCGCCTCATCAGGGGCGAGGTCAGCTCGGCCATCTCACCGCGCCGGCGGCTCAGCTTCAGCTGCGCGTACACCGCCGGCAGCCCGGCCGACAGCACGAGTGCGGCCACCAGCGGCGAGAACCCGTAGAGCGCGACGACGAAGCCGCCGACGGTCAGCACGCTCTGCAGTACGGAGAGCACGGTGCCGGCGAGCAGCTGCGGGCCGCTCTGACTGGCCTGCTGGGCGAGCCGGAGCCGGTCCTGGTAGCCGGGGTCCTCCAGGTCGGCGAGTCCCTGCTGGCTGCTGACGGCGCTGAACAGCTCGGCCTGGGTGTGCAGGGCGATCCGGCGGTCGGCCTCGCGTTCGCCGTACCGGGAGACCTCCTGGCTGACGGCGAGGACACCGCCGGTCACCGCGAGCACGCCGACCGCGAGCCAGAGCGGAGGCCCTGTGTGCCGACTGAGCCGGTCCAGCAGCGACTTGGCGGCCCAGGCGGTGACCGGTGGGGCCGCGCCCGACAGCACGGTGCCGGCCAGCCGGATCAGGGCGGGTACGGGCGCGGCCCGCACATACAGCAGGCACGCCCGGCCGAGCAGGCCCAGCGCGGACGGGCCGGCCGGCCTGCCTGGGCGGCCGGCCGGTGCCGCGGGGAGGGTCCGGCTGCGCACGCGCGGCTCAGCCGGCCGGGACCGGCAGCGGCAGGGCGGCCGTCGTGGGTCCGCTGCCGAGCACGGTGCCGTCCGGTCCCACCAGGAAGTACGCCGGGGTGAACTCGGTCGCGAAGCGCGCGGCCAGCTCGGCCGACGCCTCCCCGACCAGCAGGGTGCCCGCGCCGCCGAGGAGTCGGCGCAGACCGTTGCGGTCGGGCCCAGTGTCGACGAGCGCGGTGAGCAGCCGGACGCCGGCCGCTCCCAGTTCCGCGCCGCGGCCCACCAACTCGGGCGCGTGGATGGAGCACTCCGGGCAGTCGGTGGCGAAGAAGGCGACCAGCGTGTGGTGTCCGAGCAGCGACGCGCGTGTCACCGGCTCGCCGCGTTCGTCCCGCAGGGCCAGTTGGGGTACCGCCGAACCGGGCGCGAGACCGGCCACCGGTGGGCGGCTTCCGGTGGCGGGCACGGTCCGCAGCCGGCGGATCACGGCCGCGGTCACCGCGAGGTTGAGCACGCAGAGGATGCCGAGTACGACGACGGCGGCCGTCAACACAGCCATGGCGGGGCCTCCTTGGAAGGTGGGTGATGCGGGACCGGAGCCGGGCGGCGCTCTCCGGTCCTCCGGTCCGGTCCTCGGGGCGTTCGGCGGGTGCGGGCAGCGGTGGGTCATCGGGGGTCCGTCACCGGGGATGCGTCATCGGGGCGCGGCCAGCAGATCCGTCAGGTCCTCCCAGAGGGAGACGATCCACGCGGCCGCGCCGGCTCCCAGCAGGCCGACCAGCAGCGCGGGCAGGCCGACCGGCCCGGCGCCGGAGTCGCCCCGCGAGCCGAGCAGGCCGAGGACGGCGACCGCGACGAGCAGCGTGTTGCGCGCCAACTGGGCCCGGCTGACCGGGCGGTGGGAGACGCCGAAGCAGTTGCAGGAGACGGCGGCGCCGCGACGGAGGGCCGCGGCCAGTGCCGCACCGAAGGCCGCCAGCACGACGACGGCGCCGGCGAGCGCCGGATCCGCCGAGGCCGGCACGAGCAGGCCGGCGGCCAGGGCGACTTCAACGGCCGGCACGGCGCCGGGCAGCGCCCGGCCGGCAAGGGTACCGGTCGCCCGCCGGACCAGCCGGCCGCCGAGTGCGCCGAACGCGGCGCGGAATCCCGCCCGGGCCGGGGCGGACCGGACTTTGACGACGGCCGACAGCGTGAACACCATGGCCAGGATCAGCCGGGATTCCACTTGCGCCCAATGCGATATCGGAATCATGCATTCCTCCCCCGTCTCCTGCGGGATACTGTCGGGCAGTGCGTGGGGGGCGAATTCCGGTCGCCCCCCACGCGCCTCAGGAATGAACCGGCGGGATTACGAACAGGCGGCGGGGGAAGTGACGTCCCCGATCTGGATCTTGCACTGCTTGAGGCCGCTGCACGTGTTCACGCGCTGGTAGAAGACCTCGGTGGCGGTCGTCCATACGACGACATAAGGCCCCCAACCGCAGGCCGACGCCTTCTCCTGGGGCAGGACGGCGCGCAGGATGCGGTCGCCGACTCGCTCGAACATGGGACGCATGGTGACTCCTTCGGTCCTTCTGACGGGTCGCCGGGCTTCGTCGAGGATTCGGACCTCGTCCCTGGCGGCACAAGACTGCAAGCAAGTGTCGGAAAAATTCAAGCCACCAAACTAAAAATTTCTTTTCCATGGCGTGCAGTTTCGGCTCGATCTGCCGAAGCCAGGACATTTCCCCGGCCGGGCGCGGAAGATCGCCGCGCAAGCCCATTGACTCTCCTGAACCGGGGATGTGAGGATCACGACTGGTTTCGCGCAATCTCTTGCGTGCTGATGGTGATTGCTGACATCGCTGGTCGTACGGTGATGCGGCCGATGGGGGGATCCGCGCCGTGTGGCACACCGTGCTGGCCCAGTTGAGGTTCCGGCCGAGAAGGGCGGTGGCCCTGCTCGCGGCGCTGGTGGTGGCGGTCACCTCCTTCGCGGTGCTGACCGAGACGGCACGCGCCCAGCGGCTGGAGGTCAACGGCACCGTGACGGCCAACGCCCGTGGCGCGTACGACCTGTTGGTCCGGCCGGCCGGCGCGCGGTCGGCCCTGGAGACCCGGCAGAACCTGGTGTCGTCCACAGCGCTCAGCGGCCTGTCCGGTGGCATCAGCCGCGCGCAGTGGCAGCGGATCCTCTCCGTGCCGGGGGTGTACGCCGCGGCTCCGGTCGCCGTCGTCGGCTACAGCCTGCCGACCGTCACCCTGCCGGTGGACCTGTCGGCGTATGTCCGGCCCGGCGCCGGTTCCCAAGTGTGGCGGCTGGACGCGCGGTTGGTCTCGGAAGGCGGCCTGACCCAGGTCCCGGCCGGCAGCTCCTACGTCTATGTGACCGACCGCTCGATCCGGCACCCCCCGTCGGCCCTCGTACCGGGCACGCTCGGCGCGGAGATCGACCAGATCGCCCCGGACGGCAGCGCGCACCCGATCTGCGACCCCAAGGGAGTGTTCGACACCGCCACCAACCGCAGCGACGCGGTTGCCCTGGCCTGCGGCTCGACCGGGCCGCACAACAACGTCAACCAGCCCGGCGGCGCGAGTCCTTCCGCGACCGGGACCGACAACGAACCGGCCGGCACGGGCTTTGTGAACTGGACCTTCCCCTATCTGGTGGAGGCGGTCGACCCGGTCCAGGAGGCCCGCCTCGACGGCCTGGACAAGGCGGTGACCAGCGGCGGCTACTTCTCACCGGCCCAGCGGCCGGTGACCGCGGGGCAGCGCACCGCCATCCCGGTGCTGCTGGCCGACCGTGCGTCGACCGACGAGCGGCTCGATGTCGCCGTCGCCGAACTCCCGCCCGCCGCCGCGCGGTCGGTCTCGGCCGGCCGGACCGCCGGCCAGCTCGCCCAGTCCCTGCCCGGCACCGCGGGGCGGCCCACCACCCGGGTCAGCTTCACCGCGCAGCAGGCGTACGACGTACTGGTCCGCGGCCTCGGCCAGCAGGCGGCCCCGCCCCCTGGATCGGCCTACGCCAACGACAACTTGAGCCAGTACCTCAGCGCGCTGCCCGTCCGCTACACCGGAACGGGCGCCGCTCTCACCGCCCGTCCGGTCACCGAGCCGCCGCTGCCCAGCCCGGACCTGGGCGCGGGCCAGCTGCGGGACGGCTCCGACCTGGCCGACACCTCCGTACGGCCGCTCACCCAGCACCGGTCCCTGACCTACAGCGGCACCGGCACCGCACCCATGCCGGTCCTCGACCCTGTCGGCCGGTTCGACGCCGGCAAGCTGTCCGGCACCCGGGCCGGGCTGGGCGCGGTCCCCATGGAGACCTACTTCGCGCCGCAGGCCGGGGGCGCCGACGCCGCCTCGGTGTCCGCCCTGAAGGGCCGGCCGCTGCTGCCCAACGGCAATGTGGCGGGGCTGCTGTCGGTACCGCCGTCCATGATCACGACCCTCGACTCGCTCCCGGTCTTCTCGGATCCCGGCCAGTTCACCGGCGTCACCCCGCAGTTGGGGGTGGACACCGCCGACCCCATCAGCGTGGTGCGGGTCCGGCTGACCGGCGCGCTCGGCACCGACCCGCTGTCCCGGGAGCGGGTACGGCTGGTGGCCCAGCGGATCCACGACAGCACCGGTCTCGACGTCGATGTGACGATGGGTTCCTCGTCCACCCCGGTCCAAGTGGTCGACCCGGCCGGGAAGTTCGGCCGCCCCCGGCTGACGCTCAGTGAGATGTGGTCCCGCAAGGGCGTGGCCACCACCATCGCCGACGCGGTCGACCGCAAGTCGCTGGTGCTGTTCCTGCTGGTCCTCGGCGTCTGCGCGCTCTTCGTGACCGGGGCGACCTCGGCGGCGGTGCGGACCCGGCGCACCGAACTCGGCGTGCTCGCCTGCCTCGGCTGGCCCGCCCGCCGCCTGTTCGGGCTGATCCTGGCCGAAGTGGTGACCCTGGGTACGGTGGCCGGGCTGATCGGGGCGGCGCTGTCGCTGCCCGCCGGGCGGCTGGCCGGGGTCGACGTCGGCTGGCAGCGGGCCCTGCTCGCCGTACCGGCGGCGGTGCTGCTGGCCGCGCTGGCCGCGCTGTGGCCGGCCTGGCGCTCGGCCCGCTCCCACCCCGGCGAGGCGGTCCGGCCGGCCGTCAGCGCCACCGCGCGCCGCGCCACCATCACCGGGATATCCAGCCTGGCCTGGGCCAATCTCCGCCGGGTGCCCGGCCGCACCGCCCTGGGCGCCGTCGCGCTGGCCGGCGGGGTGGCCGCCCTGGTCGCGCTGATCGGCATCAGCACCGCCTTCCACGGGGCAGTGGCCGGCACCCTGCTCGGCGACGCGGTGACGGTGCAGGTGCGCGGCAGCGACTACGCCGCCGCCGCGATCGCCGGCCTGCTCGGCGCGGCCACCATCGCCGACGTCCTCTACACCAACATCCGTGACCGCGCCGCCGAGTACGCGCTGCTGCGGGCGACCGGCTGGCCCGACCGGTCGCTGACCCGGCTGGTGCTCACCGAGGCGGCGCTGACGGCCGCCGCCGGGGCGGTGCTCGGCGCCGGCCTGGCGCTGGCCGGCGACGCCGTCTTCACCGGCCGCCTCACCGCCACCCTCGGCTGGACCGCCGCGCTGGCGGTGATCGCCGCCACTCTCGTATCGGTCGGCTGCGCGGCGCTGCCCGCCCGAGCCCTTCGCCGCGACTCCACCGCGCAGATCCTGGCCGAAGAAGCCTGACCCGTCGACCCCGAGGAAACAGATATGACCGCATCGGCTCCCGCGACCGAGGGGACGGCGACGACTCCGGGCGCGGCACTGACCGCGCGTGAGGTGACCAAGGTGTTCGCGGCCGGCTCCGGCTCCCCCGTCACCGCCGTCGACCGCGTGTCCCTGTCCGTCGCGGCGGGCGGCACCGTGGCGCTGGTGGGACCCAGCGGTTCCGGCAAGTCCACGCTGCTGCACCTGCTCGGCGCGATCGAACGCGCCGACGGCGGCAGCATCACCGTCGCGGACACCGAGATCACCGCGGCCGACCGCGCCGCCCTCACCCGCTACCGCGCGGGCATCGGCTTCGTCTTCCAGCGCTTCCACCTGCTGCCCGCCCTGACCGCCCGGGACAACGTCATCGCCCCCGTGCTGCCCTACCGCAAGCGCTCCAACGCGCTGGGCCGGGCCGGGGAACTGCTGGCCGCCGTGGGCTTGGAGGGCAGGGAACACCGCTTGCCCTCCCAGCTGTCCGGCGGTCAGCAGCAGCGGGTGGCCATCGCCCGCGCGCTCGTCAACCGCCCCGCCCTGCTGCTCGCCGACGAACCCACCGGCAACCTCGACTCCGCCACCGGCAAGGAGATCATCGACCTGCTGCTGCGCCTCAACGCCGAGCACGGCATGACGCTGATCCTGGCCACGCACGACAGGGAGATCGCCGCCCGCTGCGATCGTGTCGTCAGCATGCGGGACGGCGGGATCGTGGACGACCGGCGCAACTCCGCCGTCCCGGAGCGGCCGTGACCGGGGCCTCCCGGGCCGCCACCGCCCCGGCGGCGGCCCTGGGCTGCGCGCTCGCGCTGACCCTGGCCGCGCGGGCCCTGCTGCTCCTCGTCACCGTCGAGGGCGCCTCGATGGAACCCACCCACCACGAGGGGGACCGCCTGCTGATGCTGCGCCGCCCCGTCGCCCGCCTGCGCCGCGGCCGCGTCGTCGTCGTGCGCGGCCCCTTCACCCCACCCGGCCGACCGGCCGGAGGCGGCGCCCGCTACGCCGTCAAACGCCTGGCCGCCCTCCCGCACCAGCCGGTCCCGGCGGGAACGGCGGCGTCCCACGGCATCGTCCCGCCGGGCCGGGTCGCGGTACTGGGCGACAACCCGGACCACAGCACCGACTCCCGCGAATGGGGCCTGATATCCGAGCGGCGGATCATCGGTGTGGTGCTCGGCCGGATCTCCACGGCCCGCTGAACGGCACCCCAGGTGCGGTAAGCGCCGAGCCGCCGCCCCCGACGCGAAGAGCCGCCGGCAGGCGAACCCCTGACCGGGATCGCCTGCCGGCGGCGTCGGACGGCGGATCGTCCCCGGCCCGCTCGGCGCGGGCCGGGCACGGAACCGTCAGGCGGTCGCACCCCCCGGCTCGGGAGTGCTGGAGGGGATCACCGGCGTGCGGTACGGCGGGGCCGACGGGTGGTCGCCCAGCTGTACGGTGACCGTCGCCGGAGTCCGGGAGGACGTACCGGTGGCGGTGACCGAGTAGCGTCCCGGCCGCGTACTCCGGGGCACCTCGACGGTGGCGTGGACCGCTCCGGCGGCAGACGCCGTCACCGTGACGGCGGCGGAGGGGCTGGTGCCGAGCTTGACGGTCACCCGCTCCCCGGCGGTGAATCCGGTGCCGTTGACGGCGACCGAAGTCCCGCCCTTGCCGCCGGACGTGACCGACGCGGTGATGGACGGGTGCGCCGCTTCGCGCGCCACGGTCACCGTGAACGTCCCGGTCGTGCTGGACAGCGTGTCCCAGGCGGTGACGTGCACCGTGTAGGTGCCCGGCTGCTGGTACGTGTGCTGCGCGGCCATCGCGCCCGAGGCGCCGACCGTGACGTCCTGCGGGACCGTGCCGTCACCCCACTGGACCTGCGCGTGGTAACCGGTCGCGTCGGGGACGCCGCCGGTCACCGAACCGAGCTGCGCCGACAGGGCCTTGCCGGCGGTGGCCGTCTGGTCCTGCCCGGCGGTGGCCGTCAGCGCGGCGGCCGCCGTACCGTCGTCGGCGATGGCGAACACATGGATCCTGCCCACCGAGCCGGGGTCGCCGGTCTGCGTCGGCAGGGTGACCGAGACGAGTTTCTTGCCCGCCGGGATCTGATAAGGGGTCGTGGCGAAGAGGAACGGCTGCGCGCTGTCCTTGTTCGCGCCGCTCAGCCGGTACGCGGACTTGGCGACGACGATGTCGCCGTAGGCCGGGGTGCCGTTGGCGTTGCCGCCCAGCGTCCAGTCGCTCAGCTGGATCGGAATGCCGGCGGTGCTGCCGTCACTGAACGTCGCGGTGCCGGTCGTGCTCTGGTTGCCCTCCGTTCCGGTGCCGATGAAGGAGATGCTCTTGGCGTCATCCGGCAGGTTGAGCGCGATCGTGCTGCCGTTGCCGGTCGCGTCGTCGGGCGCGCCGGCACCGGTGGCCGGAAGTGTGAAGTGCAGTGCCGTACCCGGGACTTGGAGTTCCTTGCCGGGCGTCACACCGGCGTCCGCGAGGGCGGTACGCGAGAACCCGTATCCCACCGAGTCGCAGTTCGCCGCCCGCACGCCGTCGTCGCCGACGCAGACGGTGTCGAACGCC
This sequence comes from Streptomyces polygonati, assembly GCF_042650325.1. Taxonomy (NCBI): domain Bacteria; kingdom Bacillati; phylum Actinomycetota; class Actinomycetes; order Kitasatosporales; family Streptomycetaceae; genus Streptomyces; species Streptomyces polygonati. The sequence goes on from NZ_JBHSBB010000019.1 coordinate 259,699, forward strand.
GCCGTGAGTCCCGAGGCCGGCGCGAAGGACACCTGGACACCGACCGTCGTGGACCCCTGGCTCTTGCCGTCGGTCGCCTGGACGCTCGCCTGGTAGTAACCGGGCTCGGCGTAGGTGTGCGACCCGGTGACGCTGTACACGCCCCGCGAACTCGCGGCGACCGTCCCCGGCGCGGCCGGTGACCCGTCGCCCCAGTTGATCGTCGCCTGGTAACCGCTCGCCGTACCGCCGGTGACGGTGGCCAGCGGCACCGAGACCGCGACGCCTCCGGTCGCGGGCACCGGGTCCTGCGCCGCGCTGACGCTCACGGCGTCGCCACCGAGCTGGACGTCGCCGCCCGCGAGCAACTCGACCTCGGCGAGATTCGTCTGCGCGGCTCCCGCGGTCTTCGTCACCACCAGGCGGAACTGCGCGAACCGTCCGGGTCGGGCGATCGCGAACGGCCGGGTCTGGTCACGCCACGGGAACGCCTCGCCACTGCGGGAGTCCACCGTGGTCCAGGTGATCCCGTCGTTCGACCCCTGGAGCTTCCAGTCCGCCGGATCGCCCGCGGCCGCCCCAGAGGTGAGGGTGTAGTAGGTCGGCGCCTGCTTGCCGCCGCGGTACGCCCAGGTGATCCGCGGGGTCCCGGTGGCGAAGGTCACCTGCGTCGTCGACGTGTCGTCGAAGAGCTTCGAGGCGTCCTGCCCGCCGTCGGTGGTCGCGGTGCCGAGCCCGGGGCCGGTGGTGTCCTGCAGCGGCTTGGGCACCGCGCTGCCCTTGGTCAGGGACGGCGGGGCGTCGTCCCTACCGGTGCCCCACGACGACGGCTTCGGGCCCATCCGGAAGTCGATCGTCCCGCCGTGCGCGAGCACGGACGAGTCGATGGACACCGCGCGCTGGGTCTTGCCGTTGACCGTCACGCCCTGCACATAGACGTTCTTGGTGCTGTTGTCCGGCGCGTTGACGACGATGTCGCCGGTGCTCCGGTGGACGGTCATCCTGGTGAACTGCGGCGAGCCGATCGCCCAGTTGGAGGAGCCGACCTGCAGCGGGTAGATGCCCAGCGAGCTGAGGATGTACCACGACGACGATTCGCCGTTGTCCTCGTCGCCCGGGTAGCCCTGGCCGATCTCGTCGCCGACGTAGAGCCGCTGCATGATCTCCCGGACCAGCGCCTGGGTCTTGGCGGGCGCGCCGGCGTAGTCGTACATGTAGGGGATGTGGTGCGACGGCTGGTTGCTCATGCCGAGCTGGCCCATCCGCACCGCCTGCGCCTCGACCATCTCGTGGATGGTGCCGCCGTAGCCGCCGGGATGGTCTGCGTTCTCCGGGGTGGCGAAGAACTGGTCGAGCTTCTGCTCCAGCCCCTTCTTGCCGCCGTACAGGTTGGCCAGTCCCTGGCCGTCCTGCTGCGCGGTGAAGGCGTAGTTCCACCCGTCGGTCTCGGTGTAGACACCGCCCCAGTCCAGCGGGTCGCCGGCGAGGAAGTCGCCGCTGGCGCTGCGTCCTTCGAAGAACTTCGTGTTGGTGTCGAAGAGGTTGACGTAGTCGCGGGCACGCTCCAGGAAGTAGGCGGACTCCTCCTTGAGCCGGCCGCGCTCCGACTTCGGCGTCTTCGGGTCCTTCGCCAGCGCCGCGCCCATGTTGCCGATGCCGTAGTCGCTGATGAAGCCTTCGAGCGCCCAGGACACCGACTCCCCGGTGGAGGTCGGGGTGTAGCCGAGGAAGAGCGAGGACTCGATGCCCTTGCGACCGACCTCGCTGCGCCCGGAGGCGACCGTCGCGTCCTTGACCACGGCGTCGTACGCGGCCAGCGGGTCCGGCAGCTTCACGCCGTTGAGGTAGGCCTCGGCCAGCGCGTTGTCCGCGCTGGTACCGGTCATCAGGTCGGCGTAGCCCGGCGACGACCAGCGGGCGATCCAGCCGGCGTCACGGTACTGCTGGACGAAGCCGTCCGCGATCTTGGCCGCGACATCCGGGTAGAGCAGCGAGTACGCGGGCCACACCGTGCGGTAGGTGTCCCAGAAGCCGTTGTTCACATAGAGCTGTCCGTCGACGAGCTTCGCGCCGGTGCTGGTGGCGGTCGTCGTGCCGGTGGCCGGCGACACCGGGCTCGCGTACTGCCAGTGCGGCGCGGACGCGGTGCCGGTGTTCTCCGACTGCGAGTTCGGGTAGAGGTTCAGCCGGTACAGGTTTGAGTAGAGCGTCACCTGCTGGGTCTGGGTGGCGCCCGCCACCGAGATCCGGCCGAGGCGGTCGTTCCAGGCCGCGGTGGCGGCGGTGTGGATCTGGTCGAAGCTGCGCCCGGTGACCTCCAGGTCGAGGTTCTTGTGCGCCTGGTCGGTCGAGATGAACGACGTCGCTATACGCAGCGTGACCTGCGCGTCCGACGAGGTGTCGAAGGTCGCGGAGGTGCCGGTGGATGCCGTCGGGGCCCGGTCGAAGGCACCGGCCACGAACATCCGGGTGTGCCCGGCCGACAGCCCGCTGCCGTTGTCGACCCAGCCGGTGAACGTACCGTCCGCGCCGATGGTGAAGGTGCCGTTGTAGAAGACGAGGCTTCCGGTGGCCTGCCCGGAGGGGAAGGTGAACTGCATGACGCCGCCGTGGTCGGTCGGCGACATCCGCGCGACCAGGCCGTCCTGCAGCGTGACCTGGTAGAGGTCCGGCCGCGCGATCTCGTCGTCGTGGCTGAAGGCGAGCGCCCGGCTGCTCGGCGAGCCGGTCAGCGATCCGCCGGCCGGCACCGGCATGACCGACATCTGGTCGCGGTCGCCCATCCACGGGCTCGGCTCGTGCGAGATCGCGAGTCCCTGGAGCATGGGCAGGTTCGCCGCGTTGTTGGCCTGCTGGTACTCGTACTCCCACGAGTTCGAGGAGGCGTCGGTGACCGGCGTGAAGAAGTTGAACCCGTTCGGCACCGCCGCGATGGGCAGGTTGTTGCCGCGCGAGAACGAGCCCGAGGCGTTGGTCCCGCGGCGGGTGTCCACGAAGTTGGTCAGGCTGGAGGCGTCGATCGGCGTCGGCGTCCCGGTGACGGTGACGTCGTCGAGCCAGCCCTGGAATCGGGTCGCGGCCTTGGCCTGCGGGTTGTCGTAGGCGAGCAGGATGCGGTCGATCGTCTTGCCCGCGGCGACCTTCCCGATCTCGGACTCGACGGCGTTCCACTGGTCGGCGTAGAGCACCTTCGACGCGCCCTGCCCGGCCGCCGTGAGCGGGTAGCCGTGCTGGTCGATCGGGGAGAGCCGGCTCAGATAGCTCCCGTCGGTGAAGTGCAGATCCACGGCGGTGTACGTCGAGGGGTACTGCGCGTCGTGACCGGTGAACTCGGGGAAGAGCTTGTACGACAGCCGGCTCTTCGGTCCGACCGGGATGTGCACGTCGAACAGCTGGTTGGTGGCGGAAGCCTCACCGTCGGCCTGCGCGCCGCCCGAGTACCGCAGCGAGGCCACTCCGGTGAAACCGGCACTCGCCTTCATGTTGTAGCCGCTGACCGGACCTGACCCCGGGCTGGTGACCATCGGGGTGGCCGGCGGCTGGACATCGGTGCCGTCGCTGATGTCCCAGTCGGCGAGCTGGATGATCGAGTCACCGGAGTTCGCGGTGATGTTCAGCCGGTAGAACGGGTAGGCCGTCGTGTTGGCGAAGCTGTACGTGTTGGTGGCGAACCGGCCGCTGAAGGTCACCCCCGACTGCTTGTCCAGGTCCACCCAGCCGCTGCCGTCCTCGGACCCCTGAAGGGTGAAGTCCTTGGGGTCACGCGTCGGCGAGTCGTTCGCCGAGGTCAGCGAGTACTTGACCACCGCGGCGGGCTTGGTCAGCTGGTAGGCCGCCCAGCCGGTCGAGCTGAAGGTCAGCCACTTGGTGGACGGGTTGCCGTCCTTGAGGTTCACCGCGACTTCGCCCGGAGGGTTCTCGGCGCTCGCGGTCACCGCCCCGACCTGGCCGAGCAGGCTGCCGGGCAGGCCCGAGGGGCTCGTTCCGCTGAGGTTCTTCTGCACCGGACTGCCGTGCGCGTCGACCTCGACGGTGTTCGTGGCGGGTTGCGGGTCGGCCGACTCGAACGACGAGCTGAAGCTGCCCGCCGCCGGTGCGCCGCCGTGCGCCGTCGCCGCGTGCGCCGCCGGTGACACGGCGAGCGCCAGCACCGGCAGCATCAGTGCCGTGGCCGCGCTCACCCACCGTCTCAAGGAGAGGAGGTGAGCGTGAGGGTGATGTGACACAAAAGAGCCTTTCAGTGGGAGAGTTGTCGCGGCCGTCGCCTGCCGCGAGGGGGTCGCAGGCCTCGGCGCCGCAAGCCGGAGGGAAAGACCCCGGCCGTCGTCGTCAGTCGGCCACCGTCATAAGCGGGGACAAAGTTCTCGGGCCATACGACAACTCCACGCGCGATGAAGGGCTCGCGCAGCGGCGCACCCCGGATGGAAAACGCCGCTAGCGTCGCTCCCGCCCGACAACGTTGTCAATATCTGTGAACGGAGAATGTGCGGCGGGGCCGGGCACGGTGACTCTCCGCGTCGGCGGCGCGGGGGCGGTCGGGGGGCCGGGGACTGGGGAGTTGGCGGGGCGGCCCCTCGATGAACAACGCCGTGCCCCGGGAAGCAGCGCAGCCACTCTCCCCCCGCACCCGGGCCTCGCGGACCGGCTGACGTCCGCTCAAGCGGTCCGCCCACCCCGACGCCGCTCACCCGTCGATCCGCCCCGGTCCAGCGCGGACGCCGAGTCGGCGATGAACCCGTCCGGCAACGCGGCGGCACAGGTGATAAGACTCCTCAGGACACACCGCATGTGCGTGCGTGCGACGTCAGATGGGGGATCTTGTGTCCAGGCGGGACAGCAGTAGGCAGCGGCACGGCGGACATCAGCGGATGGCCGCCGGACGGGCCGTCCTGGTAGCCGTCTTGGTGGTTACCGGCTGCGGAGCGCAAGCAAAGACGCAGAGCGCACCGACCATTCGATCCACAACAGCAACCTCCTCGATCACTGCCTCGCCGACAACACCCCCAACGACCACGGCGCCGCCGTTGACCGGCCACATGACCGCCGGCGTACACACCGGCGACCTGCGCTACTTCCTGCTGCCCGCGCCCGAGGAGTCCGTGGCACTCGGCGACCCGGACGGCACGCCACTCACCCCGGTGGACATCGTGGACAACCCGAACGTCGCCGCTTCCACCGCCGTACTCAAGAAGTACGGCTTCCGCACCGGCTTCTACCGCTCGTACCGTGCCTCCGGCGGCCGCGGCCAATTCGTCATCAAACTCGCACAGTTCGCCAGCCCCGCCCTGACCGCGGCGTACTACCGGCAACACCACTACAGCGGGGCCGAAATCCGGCCGCTGAAGCTGGACGAGCCGTTCCCGGTCGGCGCCGAGCAGACCATTCCCGGATCGAAGTACCACGAGCTGTTCGCCGACACCTACCAGGGCGATGTCCAGGTCTCCATCAGGGTCGACGCCCTGGCCGACTCACCACCCCCATCCCGTGCCCTGCTGAATTCCCTGCTCGAAGCCCAGTACCAGCGCCTCAAGACCGGCCACTGATCTGACCCTCCTCCAACGCCGGGCCTACGCGGACCGCCCCCGACCACGGCAACGCCCAACCCCCCAGAGCAGTACAACAGCGATTGGACGATGGTGACGGTCAGCTGGCGGCAATGAATGGGCTCGTCGAGCCGCTGGCCGACCTTTGGTCCGTCCAGCACGTCCAGCAATTCCCAGCAGCGCGATCACTCGCCCACTCTGCTCGGTGTGAGGTCGCACTGGCGGGCGATGCTGCGCGTGAAATTGCGCTGGAGCAGGGTTCCGGGGACGACTTCACCGTCCACGTGGTGGCAGTGGAGCGCGCCACCGGCCTTGGTCGAGGGCGCTGGCTACGTGGCGGAGCTTCTGGGGAACCGGCACCCCCGGCTCTCGCGGGAACCGGTCACCGCCCTTCGCTCGTACGCCTTCCACGGCTCACGGTCTGCTCGGCGATCCCGCTTCTGAGATGCTGACCTTCGTCGAGAGGGCCCGCAGCGATGCAGTGGAAGATCCATGGGGAACGTCCGATCTACGAGAACCCCTGGGTGAACCTGTGGTTGGTGGATGTCGAGCAGCCGGACGGGCACCGCTGGGAGCACCATGTGCTGAAGCTGCGGCACTTGGCAGTGGCGGCCGTGGTGAACAGTGAGAAGCAGGTGCTGATGATGTGGCGGCACCGCTTCATCACGGACTCGTGGGCCTGGGAACTGCCCATGGGGCTGATAGAGCCCGGCGAGACCCCGGCCGAGGCCGCTGCCCGTGAGGTGTTGGAGGAGACCGGTTGGCGTACCGGCGAGTTGACGCCGCTGATCTACGCCCAGCCGGCCAATGGCATCACCGACTCCGGGCACTTTGTCTTCCGTGCCGACGCGGTCGACTACGCGGGCCCGCCGACAGAACTCAACGAGTCCGACCGGCTCGACTGGATCCCGCTGTCCGAGTTGCGGGGGATGATCGACCGCCGCGAGATTGTCAGCAGCGGTTCGCTCGTCGGCGTGCTGTACCTGCTGCTGGACGAGGCCGGCCTGTAGTCAGCCCGCCGCCTGCAGCAGCCGCGCGTCCAGCTCCGCGACCGGCCGCGACGAACGGAACGGTGTGAGCAGGTGTCGGAACTCCTGCCAGTGCGCGGTCACGCGAGGCGAGTCGACCGTCGCGGACTGGTTCACACAGGCCGGCTCGACTTGCCCGCGCTGCAACTGGGCTCTGGCCAGCCAGAAGGAATGGAAGGGCCGGCCGCGCAAATTCGTCTCCGGCTCGCCTTGCAGGGGCCCGGGCGATGAGTGGCTCGGCGGCGTCAGTCCGGGTGGCGGGCAGCCCCAGTCCCGGCATGCTGCGACGACCGCGGGGCGGATTTCGTCATGCAGTCGGTCAGCCTGGGCGCGCAGCTTCGCGGTGATGTAGGTGAGTTCCTGCGGGTCGAGTCCGAGGATCCAGCGGCCCGGGCCGGCCTTGATGTTCACCAGCAGCACACGCAGGCGGGGGTGAGTGTCGGACGGGTTGCAGTGGATCCGATCCGGGCATTTACCTGCGTACCCTTGACCTACCGCAGCTACCGGGCGGACTGCCTGTTCGTTGAGGACCGCGCGGTAAGCCTGCCGTCAGCCGCGGCGCTGGGCATCCGGACCATCCACCACACTGATGCCGCGGCGACGGTGGCGCAGCTGGACGCACTGCTTGGCGGCACCACGCCGGGGAAGTGATCACATGGCTCGTCCACCTTCCGAGAAGGACTTCAAACTCGGCGGCGTCAGCGGACCGCCTGGGTCCGGCAGCAGCCGGGTAATCCGAGCCACCAGCTCGCCGGGGTCGCTCAGCGGCTGCGTGCTATCGGGTGACCCTCGCCCGACGACTACAGTCGCCTGCCATGAGCGACTCCGAAGCCCAGGAGGCAGTAGCCCAGCCCCGCACCGCCGCCGGCGTCCTGTTCTTCGACGGGACAGGACGGATTCTCCTGGTGAAGCCCACGTACAAGGAGGGATGGGAGATCCCCGGCGGCTACCTGCACCCGGGCGAGACCCCGAGCGAAGGCGCGGCTCGGGAGGTCAGGGAGGAGATCGGCATCACCCCGCCGATCGGCCGCCTCCTCGTCGCGGACTGGGCGCCCCACCCGGCCGAGGGCGACAAGCTGCTGTTCGTCTTCGACGGAGGCATCCTCAGAGCGGCCGAGCAAGCCCAGATCGTCTTGGACGGTGTGGAAGTCCACCAGTTCGCTTTCCACCGGGCCGATCAGATCGATGAGCTGCTCATCCCTCGGCTGGCCCGCCGAGTCCACGCGGCGATCGGGGCTCGTGCCCGGTCAGCGACCACCTACCTTGAGAACGGGGCAGCCTTCGGCGTCGAGGGCTGACATCCGTTGGTTCTTTGCCGTCCACTGCGGGAGGCACGAGCCGAATGGCTAGGTTCTGTGTCCTTGGTTGTTCGCAGGCCGGGGCGCTTGCACGGTGTCCGTCGTGGTGGTGCCGTCGGGGTTCCGTCCGAAGGCGGCCGCAAGGACGGCGGGGAGGTCGTCTTCCGGGACGGTGATGCGCAACTTGGCGAGCTCATCGGGGAAATCGTCATCATCGATGGCGCCCACGTACTCCTGGCGCAGCCGGTGGATGGCCTTGACGAGATCCGGCCGCAACTGCATCCAGGCCCTGCAGACGCTGACTTTCCCCTCGACCTGGTTCATGAACCAGCGCATGACCTCGAAGGGGATGTCCCCGTCTCTCCCTCGGGGGTTGAAGCACACCGTGGGCTCCCGTGCGGGGTCCTCGTCGGGGACGATCGCGATCACAAGGGTTCGTTGATCCGCGACCACATCCAGTTCCAGGTGCCACGCATCATCCGGCCCGGAGTACATCCTGGTGATCGCGTAGTCGCCTTCGGGGCGCGCGATGGGCATGGCCGCACGATGTCACACCCCTCCGGCGGTCAGCCACGACATTCACGCCCGCCTCCCACCCGGAGCCGGTTCGAGCTGCTGCGGTTCGACGAACGCGCAGTTGGGCTCGTGTCCGGGGGCGGAACTCGGGCTCCCGGCCTCCGTGAGGATTCCCCTTGGATTTGCCGCCTCCTGTGCTCAGTGGTGGGACAGACCTGCTCAGTTTGAGCTCATTCTGGGTGCCGGGGTCAGGCTGATGCCCCCGGCGGGGGCATCGCGGGCCGGCGGATATCATCCCTGCGGATCTGGGAATCGGGAGAGGCCGGGGTGGGCGTTGCTGAGGGGATCAAGCAGACGGCAAGCCGGGTGCTGTACAGCGAGGCTGTGAAGGGAATGACGCTCATCGAGCGGGGCCACCCGGACGAGGCGGAACGGCATCTGACCGCGCTGCTGCGTTCACGTGAGAAGCCCGGGCATGTGGAGAGGCGGCCGATGCTGATGGCCCGACGGGTCGTAGGCACCGCCCAGTACTTGACGAACCGCCCCTTCGACGCGCTGGAGACCTGCCGTACGGCCCTCGGCCATGCCGAACGCTACAGGGACCCAGCTCTCGTCTTCTCCCTCAGGAGCGACCTCGTCGCCGCCCTGGGGGCGGCGGGCCGACACTCTGAAGCGGAGGCCGAGGTCCGCCTGCTCTGCGACGGCGATGCGGCCAACCGCGGGCACATCGTCCACCACTACATGGGCATCTTCCAGCTCAACCAGCTCCTGCACATGACCGGGCGCCTGGCCGAGGCGGTCGGCGCGGACACCGCCGTGCTGCCGCGCATGACCGATTCCCTGGGGCCCAAGCACTTCCTCGTACTGCAATGCCGTGCGGCGCGGGCCCGACGGCTAGCCCTGCTCGGACAGTTCGACCAGGCCGAGGCCGACTGCGCCGACATCGTGGCGATCACAGCCAAGTGGGCCGACAAACAGTGGCAGATGGCCAACGCCCGCCGCGCCGCCTTGACCGCGTTGGCGTTCTGCCTGACGGAGTCCGGCAGGCCGATGGAAGCGGAGCGTTCCGTACGCAGCGCGCTCGCCACGGCCGAGCAGAGCCACGGTGTCCACAGCAGGGACGCCCAACCCCTGCGTTACAGCCTCGGGTTCGCCCTGGTGGGCCAGAAACGCTATGAGGAGGCCCTGGCACTTGCCGATATCCGTCCCGCCTGGGGAGGGTTCGAGATCGGCGATCACCACCTGCTGCGCGCCGAAGCTCTGTACGGCCTGGGTCGCGCCAAGGATGCCGAACTCGCCGCAACCCATGCCCTGAACGAAGCGATCACCAAGCTCGCGCCCTCCGACCACCGCGTCCTGCGCATCCGCAGCGTCCTTGCCGTCATCCGCGAAGCCCCCGGCCAACTGCACGCCCTCGCTGCCGAGTGGGCCCAGCACTACGGTCCCAACCATCCCCGCACGCGGGCAGCCCAAGCCGCGTTGTGACACCGCGACAACCGCCGCAAGGTGCTCCTCACAGCTGCATTCCGTTGAAGATCGGAACGAGTGAGGCTACGAGCAGTACTGGCCGAAAGCGGAGATCCCATCATCCGCCTTTCCAGCAGTGGCCAGTCCGCCAGCGCCCGCCGTCCGACAGATGGCGTGTGTCGGTTCGGCGGACTGGCCTATGGCCGTCGAGGCAAAGGTGGCTTCCTCATCGGGACCGTTGGCCTGCCCCACTCTGCTCAGAGACCCTGCTACAGACGACCGTCCGCGTTGACCAGCGGGTGCGCAGCAGACGAAGCACGGCGTCTTCGACGGGCCGCCCAAGACCCAGCGTTCATACCTCGTTGTACCGCCGCCGAAGATGGCGCTGGAGACCCCTGAAGGCGCGCCTTGAGGCCTTCCCCGGGGCCGGGCCCAACGGCTGACCGTTCACGGCGCCCGAGGGCGGCGGCATCGCCTGGGGTGATTGGCCATTGCCGGGTCCTGTCCGCTGGCTGACCTCGTCGATGCCTCCGACCGTCCGGCTGCTGCAGCAGGATCTGGAGCATGTCCGGGTCGATCTGGATTCACTCGGCACTCGGGCCTGGCCGAGGGGAACTCCTGGACGCCGATCGGTTCGTGGTCTTATCGGCCGGGGGTGTCGGCCAGCTCCACCGGGCGGTGTTCCGGTGCGGATTGCTGCGGGGGTTGGGCGGGCAGGAAGGCGCTGGCGAGCAGCGCTCCGGCGACCGCGACCAGACCGGCCACGACGCATCCGATGCTGAGGCCGTGGTCGAAGGCTTGCGTCGCGGCCTGACGCACGGCGTCGGCCATGGCGGGCTGGCCGTGGGCGGCGAGTTGGCTGGAGACGCCGAACGCTGATCCGACTGACTGATGGGCGAGGTGTGTCAGTTGCGGGGGCAGTGATGCCGGCAGGGCGTTGTCGAGCCGTGAGTCGTACAGCGTGGCGTACACACTGCCGATGACTGCGACACCGAGGGTTCCGCCGAGCAGGCGAGTGGAGTCGTTGATGGCGGACCCGACGCCGGCCTGGTCTGCTGCGACCGCTCCCATGATGGACTCGGTCGCGGGTGCGGAGGTCAGGCCCATGCCCAGGCCGTAGACGACCATCTGGACGGCGATGATTCCGTAGCTGAGCGTCGGGGAAATGTCGCCGGCGACCCAGAGATAGAAGATCGCCTGGAGGGCCAGCCCGGCGGTGACGATGGCCTTGGTGCCGACCCGGACGGCCAGCCGCGTCCCGAGGACGGACCCGACGCCGACGGAGACCGCGACCGGCAGCAGGTGGACGCCGGTGGACAGGGGGCTGTACGTCCGGACGAACTGGAAGAACTGCGTGATCAGGAAGATGAACCCGAAGAGGGTGAAGAAGGCAACCGTCACCGAGGCGCTGGCGGCGCTGAAGCGCATGTCCTTGAAGAGGCGTACATCGAGCATCGGCTGTGCGGCGCGGCGTTCGCCGACGATGAACATCACCAGCAGGAGCAGCGCGGCGGCGAAGCCGAGGAGGGAGCCGGCCGACGCCCAGCCGCGGTCCGGGGCCTGGATGACGGTGTACACGAGCAGTCCCATGAAGCCGGCGGACAGGACGAGGCCCGCGAAGTCAAGACGATGCGGGGCAGGGCTCTTCGACCGGGGGACGAACAAGACCACCAGGGCGACGACGGCCACGGACACGGGCCCGAGAGCGTAGAAGATGCTCGACCAGCTGTAGTGCTCCAACAGGAAGCCCCCCACGATCGGCCCCAGTGCGATGGCCATGCCGGCCGTCGCACCCCACAGGCCGATGGACAACGCCCTCTCCTTGCGGCTGGTGAAGACGCCGGTGAGCAGTGCGAGCGTGGCCGGAAAGGTCATCGCCGCTCCCAGACCCATCACGGCCCGGGCCGTGATCAGCTCCGCCGGGGAACGGGCGAACCCGCCGACGAAGCTGGCCGCACCGAACACCAGCAGGCCGGCCATGAGCATCCCTTTCCGCCCGAAGCGGTCGGAAAGACTCCCCGAGGTCAGCAGGAGGGCGGCGAAGACGAGGTTGTAGGCGTCCACGACCCATTGCAGTTGAGCAGTGGATGCGCCCAGCTCACGCGTCAGCGTCGGCAGCGCGACGTTGACCAGGGTGGTGTCGAGGTTGATCACGAACGAGGCGAGCAGGAGGGCGACCAGCACGAGCGGCTTCGACGGCGTACGAATCATGGTGGAAGATTACCCACATCTAGTTTAGTTTTTCTACTAGGCGGTTGAGATTCTGTCCCTTAGGCTGGGGGTATGCGGAGCTATGGTCAGTACTGCTCGATCGCCCGGAGTGTCGACGTGGTGGGGGACCGCTGGACGCTGCTGATCGTCCGGGAGTTGCTGTTGCAGGGGCCGTGCCGGTTCACGGACCTGAGGAACGGGCTGCCGGGCGTCGCCGCGAACCTGCTGTCGACCCGCCTCAAAGAACTCGAAGCCGCCGGACTGATCACGCGCGAGGACGCGCCGCCGCCGATCGCCACCGCCCTCTACCAGCTGACCGGGGACGGTCTGGCACTGGAGCCGGTTTTGAAGGCGCTCGGGCTGTGGGGGCTGCGGTTCATGGGCGAGGAACGGCCGGACGACGTGTTCCAGGCACGGTGGCTGGCTTTCGTCCTGCCGGAGTTCATCGCCGACAGCGATCCCGACGCCCCACCTGCGGTCATCGCACTCACCATGGCCGACGAGTCGGCGGTCATCGAACTGCGGGACGGCGGGATCCACTCCCGGCCGGGCCGCGCCACCGAGCCGGACCTCGTTCTGGACGGACCGCCCCGGGCCATCGTCGGGCTGCTCCGCGGCATGTTCGATCTCGAACACGCGGGTCAATTCGGCCTGAGCGCCCGAGGCCGGCGCGACCTGCTCACCCGCCTGCGCCCCATCGCACAGGACGAAGCGCGCACGCACAGCGAGGTCCGCCCATGATCAGTACCGACCCGCGAGCCGGTGAGAGCCCGGCCCGGCCCCCGCAGTGGTGGGCCGGGCTGCTTCCTTGAGCCACGGGTGAGATGCCGGTCCAGAGGACTGCGAGTAACGTCGGCTACGGGGGAAAGGCACCGGGAATAAGGATCGACCCAACCCACTTCAGCGGTAATCGGTTCTTGAGCACCAAGAAAGAGAATGATATGGGCGCCTTTGCGGACAAGGTGGTACTGGTCACCGGCGCGTCACGCGGCATTGGTAGGGAGGTCGCGCTGGCGTTTGCCCGGGACGGAGCACATCTGATCCTTGCGGCCCGTTCGGCCGACCGGCTCGCCCAGGTGGAGAACGAGATCCGCGAACTGGGATCCCAAGCGCTCTCAGTGCCGACCGACGTGACTTCCCGTGATGCTGTGACAGCCTTGGTGGACGCGGCGACGAGCCGATTCGGAAGAATCGACGTCCTCGTGAACAACGCCGGGATCGGGAAAGTAGGCCCCATCGAAACGGCGACGTTCGAAGACGACGTCCGGCAAACACTGCAGGCGAGCCTTTTCGGGATGATCAACGTCACGCAGGGCGTACTCCCGGTGCTCCGCCTGCAGGGGTCGGGAACGATTGTCAACATGTCGTCCGTCATGGGACGCAAAGCGTTTTCTCGATTCGGCTCTTATGCCATCGTGATGCACGCGGTTTCTGCGTTCTCCGACAGCCTCCGCCAAGAGGTGAACGGCGGCAACATCCGAGTCTCGGTGATCTATCCCGCACTCACCGGCAGTGACATGCTGAGAGAGGCGGCGGAGGCCGAGATGCCTCCTCCGTTCCGGCACATGACCCCGCTGCAACCGGAAGCCGTTGCCCGCGCCGTGGTGTCCGCGGCCCAGCACGGGAAACGACGCGTCGTACTGCCGCGAACAGCGAATATGCTGCTGCTCGGCGAGGCCGTGTCACCTCGCGTCGGCGACTTGATCGCCAAGGCCCTGACGTTCCGGCCCATCGCCAAACTTCTCGGCATGAGTCGTGGAAAGACCTACCACGAAACCATTTCGAGCCGCCCGAACCCTGTGTAACAAGCCGACTGAACTCAAACGCCGTAGAACGATGCACATCGGGTTCCGACCGCTCGGCCCCGGAGGCAAACCACCTGGCCAGAACGGCATGCGCAACTGCCATGCGTGCCGCTTCGGGCAGTTGGAGGCGCTGGCCCGCCCACAGTCGTTGAGTACAGCTGCGGTTCTGAGAAGTGGGCTTGTTCACATCTCCGTGAATCGTCAAAACGAGGAGAAATTCAATGAATGCTACTCCTTCGATTGAACATTCAATATCCACTCCCTTCGGCCGGGTCTCTGCTGTTGAGTACGCGGGCGAAGAGCCTGCCATCGTGTTGATGCACGGATATCCCGACGACTCGCATGCATACGACAAGCTCGTACCCGAACTGCGGCCCCGGCGCACGATCAGGTTCGACTTCCTGGGATACGGGAATTCTGAGCGATCGCAGACCGCGCCGATGGAAGCATCGCAACGGACCACTGAAACTGCTGCGGTGATGGACCAGATCGGCATCGAGCAGGCAGTCGTCGTCGGACACGACGCCGGCGGTCCGGTAGCAGTGGATTATGCGAGGCAGAACCCCGACCGAGTGGCCAAGATCGCTCTCATGAATTGCTTTTATGGCCATTCGGAAACATTGACATTCCCGGACCTCATTCAACTGCTGGCGGATGCTCCGCTGGCAAACCTGACCGACAGCCTCCTGGCAGATCCCACTCAAGCACTGTGGCTCCTTGCCCACACCGGGGCCGAACTCGGCTACGACGCCTCGGAGGAGCTTGTCGTCGATGCTGTCCAACCACAATTCTTCGGCAGCGAAGGACAGGCTGACGCGCTCAAGGCGATTCGCGCGTGGACAGCACGGCTACCGATGGACCTTTCGACACAGGACAAAGCCATATCGGAAGGAGAAATCTCTTCCATGCGGACACCTGTCGATGTCATCTTCGGTGCGTCGGACAAATATCTCGACCCCGGGGTGGCCCGCCATCTGGCCGGGCTCTTTGCCAATGCGCGCGTCACTCTCCTGGAGGGCGCCAGACACTGGGTACAGTCGGACCGCGCTGCAGAAGTCGCCTCCCTCCTGAAGGGCTGACTTCCGCGTTTCCTTTTCGCTGGCGTCCGGATCCTGAGCGGGAACGCGAAAGTCCCTTCTTCACTCGGATAATGAGGCCATGTCCAGGACTTCCGTCATCACAGCGAGAAGGCACTTTCTGCGTGCAGACTTCCGGGTCACGTCCCACGCAGGTCGTGTCGAGCCAATGGTCGCGGGTGGTCGGCCACTCCGGGTCACGCCTGGTGGCCGACCTCGCCGATGCCATCGGCCCGATCGTGGCCTTCACCGACACGCTGCGCCGGCTCCGGCCACGCGGCATCGGGCACGATCCGGGCGGGATCGCGGTTGATGCGGCGGTGACGCTCGCCGACGACGGCCAGGCCACCTTCGACCCGGCCCTGCTGCGCGACCAGCCTGATGTGTTCGGCCCGGTCGCCTCCACCGCGACCACCTGGCATCCGCTGGCAGGCATCGACCCGGCCGCACTCGCCGGGCTGCGGCATACCGGAGGGCGTCCGGCCCCACGCTGTGGCCCGACTCCGAGGAGCCGACCCGCACAGTCGCCGACAGCGCCTACGCGGACCGTCCCGACGAGGGCAGCACGCCGGTGCGGGGAAGCGGCACAGCCGCTCCCCCGCACCGGCCTCACGCCAGATCCCCCGCGGACCGGCCACGGACCGAAAGGCGGCCACCCAGGCGGTCCGCTCCCCGCGCCCCCGGCTCAGACGTCGATCCGCGCCCGGTCCAGCGTCGACGCAGAGTTGGTGATGAACCAATCGGCCACCGTTCTGACCTGCGGCGGAGCAATCCGCCAGTGCGCTGACCAGGCATTTTGCGTTGGCCCCCGACAGCCGTTTTCGACTGCGCTGCGGACTGTTTGCGGACTGCCCTTCGGCCGTGACCAAGCCCGCCACGGGTCTGCAAGATCCAGCTTCGATTGCTTCGGAGCCGCCGGGGCTCCGCCAACCCCGGCGGACAAGGTGTTGCCCAGGGCTGTTGAAGTTCCGGGTTCGCGTAGGCCTCAGCGCCGAGCGGGAGTTGACGCGGCAACAGCGCATGCACGACACCGGTGAACATCAGGGTGTCTAACAGCAGCTAACACAATGAGGTGGATTGGTCCTGGTGGCCGTGTCCATGGCGGGAGTTGGGCGTTCGGCTGGGTGTGAGCGCCTCGCCGTGGGTCGTGTCGGATGAGTTGTGGGACCGGCTGGAGCGGTTGCTGCCGCGGTGTGAGCGCCGGTTCCGGTACCCGGGCCGGAAGCCGTTGCCTGACCGGCAGGTGCTGTGCGGGGTCCTGTACGTGCTGCACACCGGGATCCAGTGGGAGTACCTGCCCCGGGAGCTCGGGTTCGGGTCGGGCATGACCTGCTGGAGACGGCTGCGGGACTGGAACGAGGCCGGGGTCCGGCAGCAGCTGCACGAGGTGCTGCCGGCCGAACTGAACGCAGCAGCGGAGCTGGACCGGTCCAGGGCGGTGGTCGACTCCTCGCACGTGCGGGCGTTAAAAGGGGGCTCCACACGGGCCCCTCGCCGGTCGACCGGGGCCGGCCGGGCTCGAAACACCACCTGATCACCGACGGCCACGGCACCCCGCTCGCGATCATCCTGACCGGCGGCAACCGCAACGACGTCACCCAGCTCCTGCCCCTGATCGACGCCGTCCCCGCGATCAGAGGCCGACGCGGACACCCACGACGCAAGCCGGACTCACTGTTCGCCGACCGCGGCTACGACCACGACATCTACCGCGAGCAGATCCGCGCCCGCCACATCGTGCTGGCCATCGCCCGCCGCGGCACCCGGCACGGAACAGGACTCGGCACCCACCGCTGGGTCGTGGAGAGAACCTTCGCCCGGCTCCACGGCTTCAAACGACTCCGCATCCGCTGGGAACGCCGAGCCGACATCCACGAAGCCTTCCTCAAACTCGCCTGCTGCCTCATCACCCTCCGACAGATCAGCTCATTGTGTTAGCCGCTGTAAGACCACCCGTGCAATCCGGGACGCATCCGAACACGCCACCTGGATATGGGCCACCACCGACAGCCCACTCCTGCCGAGAACTTAAAATCGCCGTGTCAGCCGCGTACGGCCGGAAAACGCAGATGTCAAATCGAATCAAGCGAGCCGAACACGTCCTGGAGCATACGGCAGAGTTCCAGAACGCTCGCGCGAGTCATGGCGTCCGGATTCCAGTCGACGTAGAACTCGAATTCTCCCTTTTGCCCGGGGTGCCGCTGCGCGCGATTCCCGTAGATCTTGAGGGAATTGTCGATGCGCTGGTTCAGAACCCGCCTCATCTTGTCGTTGGAGATGTTCTGGAGAGCCACCCGCCGAGTCGGCTGGACGTGCAGGTTGAGCACGGTGAGAAAATTTCGCTTGCGTTGCTGCTCACGCCACTCGAAGGTCACCTGCCAGTTCCCCGATGCGCTCACGAACGTGCGGCCGTCAACACCCTGTGAGGCCCCTCGGTTCATTTGGAAGATCAGTTCGTTCGCATACTCGTTCTGCCCAATACGCGCGTTCACATCACTGTGCGTCAGTTCCTGGCGAATGTCGACCACTTTTTCCAGAACTTCGGCGAACGTCTGAATCCTCTCAGCGGCGTCGAAACGGGTGCACCCCTTGTAGAGGTCAATGATCTTCGAAATGGCAGACACCGCACAGGAGTTCGCCAATTTCCGGCTCAACACGTTGCAGTTGTCGTCGATCCTCAGCGGGTCGGGGTCCCGGTTGGTGAGACAGAAAAATGCCAGCTGGCCGAACGAGAAGATGTCGAGCGTGGGGTTCTTGCTCCGAACCACCTTCGGATCGTAGGCGATGTACTGCTCCGGGGCGGCGTAATAGATGACACCCATGGCCGTTTTGGTAACCTTTTGGGTCTGCGTACTAAACCACGCGAGGTCGAAGTCGGTCAGAAAAGGCCGGTAGTCACCGTTCTCCCTCAGGCGGCACACTATGTTCTCCGGCTTTATGTCCCGGTGGATGACATTGTGCTGGTGAGCATGGTTGATGGCCTCGGCGGTTTCGGCGAGAATTGAGAAGATCGACGACTGCTCCATGAACGTCCCGACACCGAACTCCCGCAGGTTGCTTCCGTCGATATAATCCATGGTGAATCCAGCAGGGCACTCGCTGTAGTCATGGACCTTGATAATCGCAGGATGTGACAGCATCCTCATGGCCTCGTAGCCGTTGCGAAACCTTTTGATCTTTTCGCGGTCCGTCAGCTCGTACGCGTGGTAGAGCTTGTAAGCCAGTGGCTCGCCGTTGTCCTTGGTGACCCGCCACACCTTACCGAATCCGCCGGCGCCGATTTGGCGGTCGAGAGTTCCCCACCTGGTTTTTGTCTGCGATTCGACGAACCCAAGCTCGCTCTGGTAGCGGATCAGCGAGTCCCGACTCTGCTGGAATAAGGGACGCCGGGACAGGCCCTCGATTTTCTCCTTACGAGCAAACCAGTTCGCTACCTCTTCGAGTTTTCTGCTGGCGGCGAAATACCCCTCATAACGCCAGGATTCCGCGCTGTAGCTCGACTTTATCTCGTGGTACGCCTGCAGGTGTTCACGTGCTTCTGTCTCGTACCGATGATAATCCTCCTCGGGCAGTGGAGGAGAGAGGATCGGGGTGAATTCCCGTCCGAGGATGAATCGGCCTTCCAGTCGCCCTAGGAAAACAGGGACCTGGACGTGGCCTTCCTGTCCCGCCATTTCCCTCGACACCACGTCGTAGACGCTGTGCGCCGTGACGGACCCAGTGTGATCCGCGGCGTCCCCAAGCAGCGCGGAAAGGAGGTGGTGGGTGAACACCCCGTGTCCGAGATTATCCTTCTCGACAGCCGACTGATCCGATGTGCAGGCAGCCATGACGACCACAGCTGGGTTCGCTTGGCGCACCATCCGGCCGATGTCGTCCTGCCTGATGGGAGCGACCGCGATACCCGCGGAAGACTGCTCGACAATGCCACCCGAGTGGCAGCAATCTAACACGATGAGGACTTGGGTCGCGGAGCCGGTGATAGGACTGGCAATCGACAGCAGACTATTCAGTGAGATACCCTCATCGAACTCTGCGTTGTCATGAGTAACCAAAAATGTGCCGATTTCGGTTGCGGCACCATGCCCGGAAAAATAGAACACAACCTGTTCCGCGCCGGAATTCTTCGCCTCCACGAGCCAGCGCAGAACCGCAGCCTTGCTGACCTCTTCCTCGGTGAGTTTGGTCACCGCGAACCCATACTCCGGCTCCGTAAGGACTGCCTCGACCTCGTCGGCATCGTTCACAGAATTCTTGAGCGTGGCCCATCTGTTACGATAGGAATTGATACCGACGACCAGAGCAAGACGACTCACTAATTGACTCCTTCAATTGCCGAGACTTGCGAACGCAATATTGAGCATGGAAGAGGAGTTTCCGATCGCGCGCTATCCGACGGCGAGGCCGACAATCCGGCCGGAAGACCTGGCTCTCCCGGGCATTATCAGCAACCAGGTTCCCTGAGGTACCCACGGTCAGCTCGGTGTCCGTGTCGCTGTAGAGGATCGCCTCCCCAACGGCGCCATTCGAGCGACGGTAGGTGAGACGAGTTGCCGAACTCCCCTGCATCCGCACAGCCACCACGGTGATATCAGCCCAGGAACTGCTCCGCCAACCACCCTGACCGGGGCTAAGTCCCCCAGGGGGAGGCTGCGAGTATGCGTCACGAACAGGCCCCCCACAATCAACACCGTTTGTACGTTGTGACGTTGATCAGACAGGAGATCAGCGCACATCAGGCATCGTAGACCCACAGCCCCCTCTTAGGAGGACAGACAGAGGGCTACGCTCCCTACCCGGATTGGGTGAGGAGGGGTGGAGGATGGCGGTTCGGGCTGCCCATGCGACGGCGCTCTGGGTGCGGAGGGAGAGGCCGAGGCGGTTCCAGTGGAAGATCACGTGGTAGCTGAGGACTTGGCGCAACCCGCGGTCGAATGTCCCGAGTTGCACAGCCTCTGCGAGGGAGCGGCCCGCGTGGCGGAAGGCGGCGGCCCACTCGGCGACCGGCGCCAGGGGACCGCCGGGGTTCAGCAGGGAGTCGAGGTCGGCCAGGAGCAGTGTCCGGATCTCCGCTGCTCTCGCGTCCAGGGTTTCGCGCGGGATGTCCGCGATGCTGGAGCGGTGTTCGGCGGTGATGACGTGGTGCCAGATGTCGCCCTGTTCATACCATTCGAGGCCGGCTGCGCGCATGAGGGTCGTGCACAGCAGGATGGATAGCTCGCGGGGGCCGAGGGGCAGGCCGTCGCGGAAGGGCAGTTGTTGGATCTCGCGGCTGTCGGCGACGAAGAGCGTGTGCGCGGCCGTCATGCTCGCGGGACCGCCGAAGGCAGCTGTTTCCGGTTCGTAGATGCCGGGCCACCAGCGGTGAAGGTGGCCCTCGGTGACGAGGCGGTCGAGGCTGTCTCCGATGGGGGTCATGGTCTCGAACCGGGGATTGCGGTGGAGTCGTAGTCGCCAGCAGGGGTGTTTTCGGGTGTACCACCAGCCGTCGATCGTGCCGTCGGCTTCTGCTGCGTGCAGCAGCGGCAGTACGTGGGTGGTGAAGGTGCGGTCGGCCTGCTCCCAGTCGGCGAAGCGAAGGTAGACGTGCCACCACTCGTGTCCCGCCGCGTGGTCGGCGAGGGCTTCGCGGCCTGCTTGTTGGAAGACCTGGAGGGCGTCGGAGAGGTCCGCCGGGGCCATCCGGGCTTCTGCGGCGGCTTCGGTGAGCGGGCGGCCGGAGAGCACAGCGAGTACGGCGTGTTCGGCCGCATCCGGGTCCGGCGGCATCAGTTGATGAGGAGACATGCGTCCCATCCGGTGCTCGGGGGCTGCTGGGCGGCGAGGGTGGAGAGGGCAAGCGCGGTGCCTGCCGCACCGTTCAGCAACCCGGGTGCCGCTGCTTGGTCGAGGCGGGTGTGGTCGAGGAGCGCGTGCCCGAGCGTGGGGAGCAGTTCGCGCAGGCGGGGGTCGAGGGCGTCTGCGGCTGCGCGCGTGGCCGTCTGGTAGATGCCTGCCCAGCCATGGCACAGGCCGGAGTCGGTCACGTTGGCGAGCTGGGCGGGGTCGGTCAGGGCTCGGTAGAGGGCGTCTTCGTAGAACGTCTGGAGGTCGGGGTCGCGCAGTGCGATGCCGGCGAGCTGGCCGGCCCGCGCGATGCCGGCGGTTCCGTAGCACCAGCTTGGTCGGGCGTCGTGAGGTCGGTGCGGGTAGCCGTGTTCGAGGTCGTGGCGGGAGAGGTGTTCGGGCCACCAGGGGCCGGTGCCGGTATCCTGACGCCAGGTGTCGAGGTGGTCGCAGATGGTCCGGATGGCATCGCGGTGGTCGGGGACTTCGATGCCGCGCCGTAGCGCCTGGGCTAGCAGGAGGAGCGGGCCGGTGATGCCGTGAGCGACTCCGAGGTTGGCGTGTCCGCCGGGGAAGTGCGGGGAGTGGCCTCGTCGCGGGTCGTGGCGGACCCACCAGCCGGGCAGGCCGCGACCTCGCGGCGCGAGCGGGCGGGTCAGCGCGACGAGGTAGCGGAGGATGCGTTCGAGGGCTCTGTCTTCGGGGCTGGTGTGCAGCAGGTAGGCGCCGATGCCGGTCAGGCCGTAGAAGATGTCGTACTCGGCGAAGGTCGCGAGGTCGCCGCGGTCGATGCGGGCCAGGGCGGCGTCGGTACGGCGGTGGGCGAGCGCCAGGACGTGTTGGTGCACGGTGTGCCGGGCCTGGACGTAGAGGTGGTCGAACTCGGCGGGTGGCGTGCTGAGCAGGAAGCCGATGGCCGGTGCGCCGAGGAAGAGGCCGGTGGTGTCGGCGGCGCTGACCTGTCCGGAGACTGCGGTGGTGATCCAGCGATGGGCTGCTCGCCAGGGCTGTCCGTGGCGCCGCGTGGCCTCGACGTGGAGGAGGGCCGTTCCGGCTGCCCCATCGGCGAGGGACTGTACGGCCGAGGGCTCGTCCGGGTGAGGGAGCGCGGGTTCGGCCTGAAGCACCATCTCGGTGGCGCTGGTTGTCGTCGCGGTCATCGGATTGCCTTTTGCTGGCGCAGGGCCGCAGTGCGGGCGAGGCGGAGGGTGAGGGCTTCGGCGGTGGGGTCTACGCCCAGCGCCCGGACGTGGTGCTGGTGAAGCAGTGACCGGGCGGCTCGGAGCGGGTCGGCGCCGGCCAGACAGAGCTGGTACGCGTCCAGAGCGGCGGCGCGGGCCTGCCAAGCGCGGGTGACGGCGTCGCCTCCGGGGAGAACGCCCAAGGCTTCTCGGCCGCCAGGTGAGGTGAAGTCGAACACCTGGTCTCGCAGGCGAGGGTCCAGGCGACCGATGGTCTGCGGCAGCCGTTGGACGAGCCAGTCGGTGCCTTGTATCTCGGAGGGGGCAAGGTGCTGGGTGAGGTCGAGGGCGCTGGCGGCGGCGAGGGCCTGCGGGGTGACGGTGTCGGTCTGGCCGGTGAGACGAATCTGCGCGAGGGCGGCGGCGGAGTCGGCGGCGAACACGCGGTGCGCGGCGTCCATCGCGTCTCCGTGCCCGAATCGGCCGGTCTGCGGCCGGTAGTCGGCCAGGGTCAGGCCGGCTGCGAGGCCGGTGCGATGTAAGGTGCCGGTCCAGTCGTGGACGTGGTCGGCCGCCCCGGCGTAGGTGCCGGGCGCCAGGTGGAGTAAGAGGTCGAGGCACTGGTCGGCGTCCGGGCGGGCGGTCTCGCGGTGGCGGGTGAACCACCACAGCGGGGCGGTATCACCGAGCGCGCCGAGCAGCGCCGGGAGGTGCTGGGTCAGAATCTCGTCGTAGCGGCCGAGGTGGGCGTGCAGTCGGGCGTACAGCACGCTGCCGGCGCCGGGAAGGTACAGGTGCGCCGGTTCGGCGCCGACGGCCGGGGCCGGGTCGCTTGCCTCGGCGTGCGGGGTGGACTCGGTGTTGCGGAGGGAGACCCAGATCTCGTGTGCGCGGCCGATCCAGCCGTGCGCGTCGGCGGCGGGCGCCTCGCGCAGTTCCAGGCGGCCGTTCTGGTCGAGTTGGGTACGTAGCAGGCGGCGGTGCACCGGGTGGTTCAGGTCCAGCGGGAGACATTGGTCGTGCTCGATCATGCTGATGGTGTCCGGGACGTGCAGTCTGCCGCGCCACGCGTTGAGCGCCTGGTCCCAGGCGTTCTGATCTGTTGCGCGGGCGGGGAGTTCTCCGGCTGTGAGCAGCCAGCGGGCTGGGACGAGGATGGTGCGGCGGTAGCGGACGCGGGGCAGGTAGGGCAGGCGGGCGGCGGCTCCGAAGTCGAACGGCTTGTAGGCGGCGTACCGAGCATCGGCGACCTCGGCGAGGAACCGGGCAAGCGCCGGTGTCTGGGTGGCGGCTTCGAGGGCGTGCAGGACGCGAACGTCCAGGCGGCGGCCTGTGGAGAGTTGGACGAGGTGGAAGTGGCGAGCGTCGGCCGTGACGGCGATGTCGTCGAGGCGGATCGTCTCGCCACAGGCGGCCGGGTTCTCCCCCACGGTGATGACGTGGGACAGCAGCCGTGGCGTGCGGGTCACGTTCTCGTTGCGGCGTTTACGGGGCGCGAAGCTGAGCTGCGCGGTGAGCGCGTCGGGGTCGGTGCGGTAGCCGGTGGCCAGGGCCTCTTGCTCGTGCGGGTCCAGCAGGTGGGCGAAACGTCCGGCCATGCTGCTGCCCGGCCGGGGAACGGCGGTGAGCACGATCTCGAAAGCGCCCCGAGCGAGGTCCGTGACGGACAGCGGGTGGATCTCGAAGGCGGTCTCGACACGAGGCACGAAGTGGGGCTCGGTGCCGGCGGCTTCCGCCAGGGCGTCGATCACCTTGTCAGTGAGGACGAGTTCGCTACGGCCCTGCATCAGCACGGGTTGCAGGAGCGCGAGCAGGGTCTCGTCCCGGTCGGTGAGGAGCTTGGGCGGTCGGCCACGTTCCGAGCCGAGGTACCCGGCGGGAAGCCCGAGCCCGCTGTCGGAGACCAAGTCCGTGACGGGCACCTGGGCCCCGGCGCCGTACCGGGCGCGGAAACGGCGGTGGTAGTCGCGCCAGTGCTGGTAGCCGTAGGGCTGTGAGGTGGTGCGGTACAGCGCGGTGACGGCTGCCTGCACCTCTTCCAGGACGGCGGCGGGTATCTGCACGTCGCAGTCGAGGGCGGTGTCGATGACCAGGGGTGTCGGGGTGGCCTGGGACAGTGCGCGCATTCTCGGGGTGGCGCGGTCCGGCGCCGAGGCGGCGACGTCCTCGCGTATCTCGTACAGCGCGGCCACCAGGTCGCGGAGGTCGGGGAGGGTGTCCGCAGACAGCCGTTGCAGTTCGGCGCACAAGTGACCGAAGGCGTCCGTGGTGGTCATCGGCGCCCACAAGCTGGTGAGGAGGAGCTGCTGGCCGATCAGGTCTCGCAGGACCCGGTCGATCTGGTCGGCGCCGGCCTGGGGGAAGAGCGTGTGCAGGTGCCGGTGCAAGTCGTCGTAGACGATCGGGTGGCGTGCGGCCTCGATCGCGGCGGCTACCGGGCGGGCGTGGCGCACGGATACTTCGACCGGGCCATGAGCCGGGCGTAGGCGTCGGCTGGCGGTCCTACGGCAACCAGACGGCCGCCGCGCCGGCGGGCGGTGTTGTTGGCCACGAGGGGCAGTCGATTCAACAGTTCCGGGTTGGCCTGGAGGCGCAGGATGATGTCGGTAACCCATTCGGCGTCCGCGCGCACCAGCACCCGGTGCTTCTCGCCCCACAGGGCGTGGGCCGAGTCTCCGACGGCCACGGTGGCGGTGCCGGCGAACAGTCCGTGCGGAGTTGGGCGGTTCTGCCACCGCAGCAGGTAGGAGATCGTGGACAGTGCGGTTCGCCGGACCAGGCGGGGCTGGGTCTGGCGCCCCTCTACGACCGTCTCGACGGCCTGGGAGAGCGCGGGGGTGGCCGCGGAGAGGGCTTTACGAAACTCTGGCTGCCGCCAGATTCGGCGCAGCCAGGCGCGGGTGGCCGCCGCGTCGTCCAGGTTGAGCGTGGTGGCCCGCACCATCACGGGGCCCTGCCAGCGGTAACTGACGGCCGATCGGGGGACCATGGGGCATTCCCTTCCGGTACGAGCGCGGGCGGCCGGTGGGCCGGGCCTGACGTATGCCGGGCCCGGCCCACCGGGTGAGGGAGGCGCCTGGGATCAGGCGGGGTCCTCCACGAAGGAGTTGCACGCGGAGGCGCCGTTGGAGCACGTGCTGCCGCAGCCGTCACCGGTGGAGCACTGGAGCTTGCCGAACGGGTGCGCAGCGACAACGACCCTCACGTCAAGCGGCGCGAAGTCCTCGTCCAAGGCGCTCATCGCGGGGGCCGGGGCCAGGGTGGCGCTGGTCATGGTGGTGTCCTTCCTTCCGTTGGGGATGGTGCGGGAACCCTGGTCCGCAGTTACTGCTGAGCGGGCCAAGAGAGCGAGATCCGGCTGTAGACCTTGTCGATGACCCGGTCACCGGGGACCTGGTCATCGGGGGTTCCGGCCGGATGGACCCGGATCACCGGGCCGGGACCGCCGCGGTGCTCGCTGGACCAGTCGCGCAGGTGGGCGGCGACGGTCTCGGCGAACGGGGCGGCGTCGGGGCCGAGGGCGTGCACGCCGTACTCGACGTGCTTGTTGTCCTCGGTGCGGCGGGTGGTGAGGTAGCCGAAGGTGCGGCCCTGGTCGTCCACGGCGGCCAGGGCGAAGCTCTTGTTGGCCGGGGCGACGATGCCGGAGTCGAGGTCGGGGTCCACGGCCATGATGCAGAAGCCGGGGAGGGTGATGGACAGGTACATCTGGAGGGTGTCCAGCAGCTCGCTCAGGCCGACCGTCACCCCGGTCCACATCTCGAAGCGCGGGAATGTGACGGCGTTGTCGAGCAGGCTCGGGTCGGAGGGCAGCCCGTCATCGAACCGCAGTCCGATCTCGGGAGTGCCGTTGACCAGCAGCAGCTCCTCATTGTGGGCGGTGGAACCCTGCATCGGAACGAAGCCGCAGACTGTCGCGGACTCGCTCTCCAAGTGGTCGCCGACACGGGCGAAGGCAACGGACCGGGTCAGGCCGCGCATCCGCAGCGGCACCACCAGGCGACCGCCGGGCTTGAGCTGATCCATCCAGGCCGGCGGAACGTCCCAGGCGCCGACGGTCACCATCACGACATCGACCTTCCCCAGCCCGGGGATGGGCTCGGCGGCGTCGGCCGTGACGACGGTGACCCCGCTGTAACCGTGCTCCTCCAGCAGCCGGCTGGCGCGGTCGGTGACGACGGGGTCGATGTCCACCGTGGTGACCTGACCGTCCTCCCCCACGAGTTCGGCGAGATAAGCCGCGTTCAACCCGCCCGACCCAACCTCCAGCACTCGCATCCCCGGGCGGACTCGGGCCTGCTCCAGCATGATGGCCTGGATCTGCGGCGCCGACACGGAGCTGAGCTGCACCCCGTGCTCGTCGGTCTTGGTGATCACCGCCGCGTACGGCTCGTACGCCTTCTCCAGGCTCGCCTCGGGGGCGAACTCGTGGCGAGGGACCGCACGCATCACGGCCTCGACCTCGGGAGAGGTGATCCAGCCCTCCGCGCGGAGGGTGTCCACGACGTTGTTCCGCAGGCGGGTGGCCTCGTCGGGCTCGACGGTCGTGTGGGTCATGAGGGGAAGTTCCTTCGCTCGTAGGTACGTTGGGTGCCCGGGAAACAACGGAGCGGACAGATGACGGTCACGCCGCCTCCTCGACGGAGTCGAACGCGACGAGTTGGTCCAGCGACTCGCTCACGGCCCATGCCATCTTCCGGCTCCTAGCGGACCGGTCGGTCGCAGCCTGTTTACGGTTGGTGGCTGACTGAGGGGTGGTGGGTTTCCCAGTCAGCGCGGGCGGTGACGAGCGCGGGGCGTATCTCGTTGTCCAGGCGGTCGGCCTGGGCTCGGAGTTGGGCGGCGAGGTGGGTGAGGTCGCCGGGGGTGAGGTTGTTCATCCAGAAGTCGTTGACGATGTGGATGTTGGCGAACGGGGTTCGTCCGCGCGGGTGCTCGCTGTAGGGGTGGCAAGTGATGTTGCCGTTGAAGAGGGTGTCTTCGCCTTCGCCGGCCTTGCCGTCGCCGTCCGCGTGGGCCGGGTGGTGGACGTGCATCGTCTGCCCCTCGAAGGGCTGCCAGTGGGTGAGGTCGATCAGAGTGAGGGAGAGCTTTTCCAAGGGGACGTTCGTGTCACTGGGGTCCTCGTCGGCCCAGGGCGGCAGGTAGCCAGTGAGGGTGAGGCCGCCCGTGGTGCTGATGGACCAGATTCGGGAGTCCGGTGAGATGGCTTCGTCAGCGGCCAGCTGGTGGATGGGGGAAGTGGCGTACGCGGGCCGTGCGGCCGTTGATGTGCTGGTCAAGGCTTGTGTTCCTTGTCAGAGGCTGGGGATTGGAGGGGACGCGTCTTTTCGGATGTCGCGGATCGCCTGAGCGCGCAATCGATTTGAATCCGCCGTGCTCTTTGGGTGCGCGTGTGCGCGAGTCGCTCCGCAGAGCGCGTCGAGCGGGAGGCGTCAGGAGGATTCGACCGGCGCAGCGGTGAGCTGGTGGGTGTGCGCACCTGGATGATTGGCGAACTCGCTGCACGGCTCGCGCGACTCGGGGTCGGCGTACGAGCAGTCCGGCAGGATCTCCAGGGCGCCCGGGGAATCGGCTTCGGCCCAGCGGGTCCATAGGGCGCCGGTGGCTGCACCAGCAAGGTCCAGCACGAGGGCGAAGTGATGCCTGCTGTCGTGGATCTGGAGATAGCACCGTAAGTCCCGTTCTACGTCGGGCTCGTCCGGGGCCCCGTGCTCTCCAGCGAGGCGTATGGCCTCCCCGACAAGATGCTCCGGGAGCCGGATGGCCTGGCCGCAGATGGGGAACAGCGTCTTGGCGTGCGTCATTGCGGGTTGCTTTCTGCATGGATGCGTTTCACTGCGGTGGCCGCTTTGTGGATGGTCGAGCCAGAGAGCGCGACGGCTGCCTGGGCCGTGGATGCCTCTCCGAGTGGTGGTCTGTGGGAGGTGGGGCCGGCCGCCCGGACAGCGTGGCCAGGTACTGGACGTGCCAGCGGACGAGGGGAAGTACCTCGATTGCTGCGGCCCGCGCAATGGCCTGGATCACGGCTGTCGCGCAGACGAGGCGGAGTCAGCCCAAGGGGAGCCGGACCAGGACGGTCTTGCCCTGGCCGTCGATGTCGGGGTCGACGCTGGTGTGGCCGCCGGCCTCTGTGACGAGCTGTTGGACCAGGAACAGGCCCCATCCGCCGCTGTCGTCGGCGTGTGGCTCGGAGAGCGCGACCGGTTGGTGCGGGTGGCGGTCGTGGACCGCGAGGGCCAGCCCGTCCTGATCGATGACGACACGCACGTCAAAGGTCGGTGAGGTGGTGGCGGCATGGCGGACGCAATTGGACGCCAGTTCACTCAAGGCCACCAGCCAGGCGTCAACGGCGGGATGTTGCCGATCCAGGCCCTGCTCCCGCGCCGCGAACGTGGCCTCGTGGCGGACCTGGGTGACCGAGGCAGGCACAGCGGGAAGGGTCGTCTCGAGTGTGAACGCGGTGATCATGTCGGGCTCCGTCGGCGGATTGCGGGACCGGCTGCTCCCCGGTCGGCGGATTCACGGCCCCGACGCGGCGGCCGGAGCAGAAGGACGCGGGTGCCGGCCTCGGCGAGCCGTATGCGGCGGGCGGCGGCAAGGGCGCGCGGGCCGAGATGGGAGGCGGCGGGCAGGACGACCCCGTACGTGTCGGGGAGGGCCAGGGCGTCGAGCAGACCGGTGAAGGCAGCAGAGCACCCGGGCTCGTCCGGCGCGGTCTCGTTCGGTGTGGTGCGTTCGGTGAACACCGCGCCGAGCAGCAGCTCGTGCCAGCGGCAGTACTCCGTGAGCGCCGCCGTGAGTGCGCCGGCACGTCCGGCGGGCGTCTTGACCAAGTGCAGGAACCCATAGACGACAGGGCCATCGACTGGGCGGTGCTCGGTCAGCAGTTCCATGGGGCGGACCGTCCTTCACCGTGGGAGGCAGGGGTGCTCGGGGGTGGACGTCTTGAGCCTGCCGCCGACTGGCCGGTGGGGGGAATGACCACCTGCTGCACTTTCGGTGCACTTCCGTGGTCCCACGCTTACCGTCCGTGCTTCCATTGCGCCAGGAGGGAGGCACCGTGGTGAGCGTGAGGCGATGGACCGGTCGGGAGGCCGGCCTGCTGCGGCAGGCGCTCCGTATGAGCGTGCGTGCCTACGCGGAGCACCTCGGGGTCGCGATGCGTACCGTCTCCAAGTGGGAGAAGTTGGGCACCGCCACCTGCCCCTGGCCCGACACGCAGGCCATCTTGGACACAGCCCTCGTCCGCGCCGAGGCCGCCGCCCAATCCCGCTTCGAACAACTCCTCACCCAGGGAACGCTGGCGCGAGAGCGAAGGAGAGCACCCTCACCGTCGCTCGCCGACCACGAGACCTGGACGGAGGATCTGGAGCGGATCGTGGTGTGTCTCGACCGTCAGGATTTCGCCTTCGCGGCAGCACTGGTGGAACGCTGGCTCGGCCGCGCCCGGCCTCGCGACCTCGACGATCGGGGCCTGTATCTGTACGGGCGCTCGTTGGTTCTGTCCGGTGACCTGCGGCGTCTCCAGGGCACTCTCCAGGACCTGATGACCGCCAGGCGGCTCTACGCCGACGCGCACAACGTCTTCACCGAACTCGAAATCCCACGCCGGGCCGCGCAGATCGAACTGTCCCTCACGGTGGTCACCGAAATGGCCGGACGCCACACCGCTGCGGCCACCCGCTACCAGCAGCTCACCGATGACGAAAGACTCGGCTCGGCCGACCGCGCTCGGGCCCTGCTGTGGATCGGCACCGCCCTGGCCAAAGACGGCCGCAACGAGTTCGCCATTCAGGTCATGCGCCAGGCGGCTGAGCGGTTCGAGGAACTGAACGAGCCGGAGGACTGGGCGACCGCCCAGCAGAAGCTCGCCCTGGCCCACCGCGGTGCCGGCGATCTGACCCGGGCCCTGGCCTACATCGATACGGCCCGCAGCAACGGCCACTTCGAGACCCCGCTCCAGCGCGTCCAGATCGAAACGGCGCACGCCCACATCCTGCTCACCGACCCGGCCACCCGCAGCAGTGGGCACGCCGTGCTCGACCGGGCCTCGGACATCGCCAGCCGATACGGCCTGAAACACCAACTGCGCAGCATCAAGACCGTTCGCAACAGCCAGGAGCACACGTGACCGACCAGGCCCCGATCAGCGACGCGGACCGGACCGACGCCCGCGCCATCTGGGACTTCCACCAGATGGGCCACAAGCTGAGGCCTTGCTCCGCCGCGATCACCCTCGGCAGCCTCGACCTCGGCGTGGCCACCACCACCGCCGAGCTCTACCACGCCGGAATGTTCCCGGTCGTGGTCTTCACCGGCGACACCAGCCCCGCCACCCAAAAGCGCTTCCCCCGAGGCGAGGCCAACCACTACCGCGAGCACGCACTCTCCCTCGGGGTACCGGACGAGGCGATCCTGCTGGAGCCGAAGGCCACCAACACCGGCCAGAACATCGGCTTCTCCCGCGAGGTCCTGGAGAACGCGGGCATCGAGGTGACCACCCTGCTCCTGATCTCCATGCCCTACATGCAACGCCGCGCCTACGCGACGTGCCGCAAACTCTGGCCCGAGGTGGAGCCGGTCTGCGCCTCCCAACCGCTGTCCTTCGACGAGTACGTCACGACACACGACGACGAGAAGCAGCTCATCGACATGCTCATGGGCGACATGGACCGGGTGATGGAGTACCCCAAGCGCGGTTTCGCCATCGAGCAGCACGTCCCGGAAAGGGTCCGCGATGCCTTCGACCGTCTCCGCGCCCGCGGCTACGACAGCTGGCTCCTGCCCGCCTGACCGTGCCGAGATCTTGAGCGCGCGGCCGGTGGGCGTGTGTGCGATCCACCAGCCCAACTTCCTGCCCCGGCTCGGCACGCTGGCGAAGCTGTTCGCGGCGGACCACTGGATCGTCCTCGACGACGTCCAGTTCGCCCGCCGCGACTACCAGCACCGCGCCCGCATCGCCCCACCCGGCCGACCCGACCTGGCGCACTGGCTGAGCCTTCCCACCCATCTCCCCGACGGCCGGGCCACCTTGATCCGCGAAGCCCGGCTGGCTGATCCGCGACGCAGCCGCGACCTGACCGCGCAGGCGATCCGCCACTGCTACCGCCGCAGCCGCCACTGGCAACAGATCAGCACCGTCCTGGACCGCGTACTCGACGGCTTCACCAACTCCAACCGGACCGCCCTCGTGGCAGAGAGCTCCACCCGGGCTCTCCTCGATCTACTCGGCTGGCGGGGCGAGATCATCCGCAGCAGCCAGCTCCAGGGCCGCCGCGAGCGCTCGGAGCGGCTCGCCGACCTCGCCGCCGTCACCGGAGCCACCACGTATCTCTGCGGCCCCGGCGGTCTCCGGTATCTCGATCACGGTCCATTCAAGGCCGCCGACATACGTGTAGTGCCATTCCTCACGCCCACCGACGGCCTTTGGAGCAACAGCCGCCGACTATCAGCGCTTTACGCGCTCTCCGAACTGGGTGCGACGGGTCTGGCTTCCGCACTCTCTGAGACGGCTGCGCGGAAGGGCACACTGCGGCTCCCGACTTCCTGAGAGCACTCGCCCACCTCTGGTAGTCGATTCGTCAGCGTCGCTTTGCCACCTGTGGCCCGACTCCGAGGAACGGACCCGGGCTGCCGTCGACAAGGCCTACGCGGACCGCCCCGGCGAGGGCGACGCGCCGGCCAGGAAAGCGGCATAGCCACTCCCCCGCGCCGGCCCCGCGGCAGATCCCTTGCGGACTGTTTGCGGACCGCAAGGGGGTAGATCAGGCGGCGTGCTTGCTCCGCCGCAGGTCAGACGTCGATCCGGGCGCGATCCAGGGTCGAGGCAGAGTTGGTGATGAACTCCTTGCGTGGCGCCACCTCGTTGCCCATGAGCAGGTCGAATGCCTGCTCGGCGGCTTCGATGTCGCTGATGTTGATGCGGCGCAGGGTGCGGTGGCGGGGGTCCATCGTGGTTTCGGCGAGTTGGTTGGCGTCCATTTCGCCGAGGCCCTTGTAGCGCTGGATGCTGTCCTTGTAGCGGACGTTGCGCCGCTGGAGGTTCAGCAGGGTCTGGCGGAGTTCGTTGTCGGAGTAGGTGTAGACGTACTTGTCCTGGCCCTTCTTGGGCTGGACCAGCTCGATCCGGTGCAGCGGGGGGACCGCGGAGAAGACCCGGCCCTCTTCCACCATGGCGCGCATGTAGCGCTGGAAGAGGGTGAGCAGGAGGATGCGGATGTGGGC
The DNA here is from genome assembly GCF_042650325.1 of Streptomyces polygonati. Lineage (NCBI taxonomy): Bacteria > Bacillati > Actinomycetota > Actinomycetes > Kitasatosporales > Streptomycetaceae > Streptomyces > Streptomyces polygonati. The sequence goes on from NZ_JBHSBB010000019.1 coordinate 291,856, forward strand.
GCCGTCGACATCGGCGTCGGCCAGGAAGATCACCCGGCCGTAGCGCGCCTGGTCGATGTCGAAGGTACGGCCGGATCCCGCTCCTATCACCTGGATGATCGCGCCGCACTCGGCGTTCTTGAGCATGTCCGAGACGGACGCCTTCTGAACGTTGAGGATCTTGCCGCGAATCGGCAGCAGTGCCTGGAACTCGGAGTTGCGGGCCAGTTTGGCGGTGCCGAGCGCCGAGTCGCCCTCGACGATGAACAGTTCGCTGCGCTCCACGTCGTCGCTGCGGCAGTCGGCGAGCTTGGCCGGCAGCGAGGAGGTCTCCAGGGCCGTCTTCCTGCGCTGGGCCTCCTTGTGCTGGCGGGCGGCGATACGGGTCCTGGCCGCGGCGACGGTCTTCTCCAGCACGGCCCGCGCCTGCGCCTTGGTGTCGCGCTTGGCCGAGGTCAGGAACTCCTTCAGTTCCTTGGCCACCACCGCGGCGACGATCCGGTTGGCCGCCGAGGTGCCGAGCACCTCCTTGGTCTGGCCCTCGAACTGCGGCTCGGCGAGGCGGACGGTGATCACCGCCGTCATGCCCTCCATCGCGTCGTCCTTGACGATGTCGTCCTCGGCCACCCGCAGCATCTTGGTGGCGCGCAGCACCTCGTTGACGGTCTTGGCGACGGACCGCTCGAATCCGGTCACATGGGTGCCGCCCTTGGGGGTGGCGATGATGTTGACGAAGGACTTGGCGGTGGTGTCGTAGCCGGTGCCCCAGCGCAGCGCGATGTCCACGCCCAGTTCCCGGGTGACCTCGGTGGCCGTCATGTGCCCGACCTCGTCCAGCACCGGCACGGTCTCCTTGAAGGAGCCGGTGCCGGTGAGCCGCAGCACGTCGCAGATCGGCTTGTCCGGGGCGAGGTACTCGCAGAATTCGCTGATCCCGCCGTCGAAGTGGAAGATCTCCTCGACCGGGCGGTCGGTGTCGAGGCCGCGCTCGTCGCGGACCACGATGGTCAGGCCCGGCACCAGGAAGGCCGTCTGGCGGGCCCGCTGGTGCAGGTGCTCCAGGGAGAGCTTGGCGTCCTTGAGGAAGATCTGGCGGTCCGCCCAGTAGCGCACCCGGGTGCCGGTGCGGGTGCGCGGCACCTTCTTGGTCTTGGTCAGGCCGCTCGCGGGGTCGAACGGCGCGTCGGGGCCCGATTCGGTGAAGAGGCCGGGGACGCCGCGCCGGAAGCTGATGGCGTGGGTGTGGCCGTTGCGGTCCACCTCGACGTCGAGCCGGGCCGACAGGGCGTTGACCACGGAGGCGCCGACGCCGTGCAGACCGCCGGAAGCGGCGTACGATCCGCCGCCGAACTTGCCGCCGGCGTGCAGCTTGGTCATCACGACCTCGATGCCGGACAGCCCGGTCTTCGGCTCCAGGTCGACGGGGATGCCCCGGCCGTTGTCCCGTACCTCGACGGAGGCGTCCTCGTGGAGGATCACCTCGATGCGGTCCCCGTGGCCGGCCAGGGCCTCATCGACGGAATTGTCGATGATCTCCCAGACACAGTGCATCAGACCGCGACTGTCGGTCGATCCGATGTACATCCCGGGCCGTTTGCGGACGGCTTCGAGGCCCTCGAGGACGAGCAGGTGCCGCGCGGTGTAGTTGGAGCCGTCACGATCCGCGCCGGCCAGCAGCGCGGAGGACGGCACGGATGTCTCGGCGGTCACGCGGGCAGCTCCTCGATCCAGATGTTGTGATGTTCGTCAACCGAAAGTCGGTCGCATCGGTGAGAGGGTACCGATGCCGGGCAGGTGGGCAACGCCGCGACCCGGCATCCGGAACGCCCATACTAGCCCTTATCGAGCACTCGTTCGATAACCCGCGCGAGTGATACACATGTCACGTTCCCAAAGACGCATGAACCATTTAGGCTCCGGGCACGTCCTCAGGAACAACCCGACAGCCAGCCGGGGGCGAGGTCGGACAACTGCCCCACATGAGACATCTGACGTAACTGACTGCTATTCGCCGCCAATCGGTAACACCCAGTCACTCTGAAGACGGTTTCCCAGGAAATGCTGTGAGCGGGAACGTTTTCGGCCTGGTTGGATGTTGACCCTGGTACGACAGCTCGTCGAGCTAGAGAAGAGGCGACGTGACCACTGTTCTGACCCCCGCGAGTCCGCTGACAGCGGCAGACCGCTGCGACCGTTGCGGCGCTCAGGCTTACCTGCGCGTTGTACTCCTCAGCGGCGGAGAGCTGCTCTTCTGCGCTCACCACGGCCGCAAGTTCGAGCCGGAGCTGAAGAAGATCGCAGCGGAAATACAGGACGAGACCGGCAGGCTCACCGACACCCAGGCGTCGGCGGGAGACGACGAGCGCTGACACATAGCAGCAGCGACGAGTTCGGACCCGTGGGCGGACGGACCCCTTGAGGGGGTGTCCGCCCACGGATTTTCCCGGCAACGCCGGCTCTCATCCGGGTCTTCACATGTGCTGCGCGACCAGCGCCGCCACCGCGGAGACCCGGGTGTAGACGCCCGGATACGCGGCCTGCGCACACCCACTGCCCCACGACACCAGACCTACCAGGCGGCCGGCTACGACCAGCGGCCCGCCGCTGTCGCCCTGACAGGCGTCATGGCCACCAGCGGGCGCTCCGGCGCACATCATGGTGGCCCTCACATATGTTCCGTCCGAACTCCCCGGATACGCCTTCTCACAGGTCGTGTCCGCGAAGACCGTGACCGGCGCCGCCCGGAGCGAATCGGCGTAGTCGCCGCGCCCGGTGGTGTCACCCCAGCCGTAGACCTCGGCCTGCGTGCCGTCCTGATAGAGCGCGGTGTCCGAGGGCTGCGCCATGCCAATGGCCGCCCCGCTGGGGAGCGCCTGGTCCAAGGTGATGACCGCGACGTCCCCGGCATTGGTCGAAGCGTCGAAGCCCGGGTTCACCCATACGTCGGAGAGCCGGAGTTCCTCGCCCGCTTCGCCGGTCAGATCGGTGCGTCCCTCGATCACCCGGAGATCGGACAGCTGCCGCCAGTCGGACACGCCCAGCGCCTCCCGGCCGAAACAGTGCGCGGCGGTGACGACCGTACGCGGCCCGACGGCCACACCCCCGCAGAACTGACCCGAACGGGCGGCGCCGAAGCGCGAGCGGCTGGACAGCGCCACCACCCACGGTTCCTGATCAGTGCTGGTAGGGGTGCCGCCGATGATCACACCGTTCGCCGCCGCCGGGGTGGCCGGTCCCGCCAGAGGCACGGCCGCCGCGGGCAGCAGTGCCACCGCTGCCGCGATCACGGCACGAAAGGGGAAACGCATACGGCCTCCTGACCCTGTGAACAACTCTGCGTACCCAGAGTCATCGATAGGGCCGGAGGCCGCATCCGCAAGGAAGGCGTCCGAAGCCCGGGAGCGCGCTCGGCCGGGAAAACCCGCCGGAGGCGCTGCCGGGATCAGTCCAGGTAGTCCCGGAGCACCTGGGAGCGCGACGGGTGGCGCAGCTTGGACATCGTCTTGGACTCGATCTGCCGGATCCGCTCGCGCGTCACCCCGTAGACCTTGCCGATCTCGTCCAGCGTCTTCGGCTGGCCGTCGGTGAGGCCGAAGCGCATCGACACCACGCCCGCCTCCCGCTCGGAGAGAGTGTCCAGAACCGAGTGCAGCTGCTCCTGCAGAAGCGTGAAACTGACCGCGTCGGCCGGTACGACCGCCTCGGAGTCCTCGATCAGGTCACCGAACTCGCTGTCGCCGTCCTCACCCAGGGGGGTGTGCAGCGAAATGGGCTCGCGGCCGTACTTCTGGACCTCGATGACCTTCTCGGGGGTCATGTCGAGTTCCTTGGCCAGCTCCTCCGGGGTGGGCTCGCGGCCCAGGTCCTGGAGCATCTGGCGCTGGACGCGGGCCAGCTTGTTGATGACCTCGACCATGTGCACCGGGATGCGGATGGTACGGGCCTGGTCGGCCATGGCGCGGGTGATCGCCTGCCGGATCCACCAGGTGGCATACGTGGAGAACTTGAAGCCCTTGGTGTAGTCGAACTTCTCGACCGCACGGATCAGGCCCAGGTTGCCCTCCTGGATCAGGTCCAGGAAGAGCATTCCGCGTCCGGTGTAGCGCTTGGCCAGCGAGACCACCAGGCGGAGGTTGGCCTCCAGCAGGTGGTTCTTGGCCCAGCGGCCGTCCTCGGCGATGATCTCCAGTTCGCGCTTGAGCTTGGGGGCGAGCTTGTCGGCCGCGGCGAGCTTGTCCTCGGCGAACAGGCCGGCCTCGATCCGCTTGGCGAGCTCGACCTCCTGCTCCGCGTTGAGCAGCGGGACCTTGCCGATCTGCTTGAGGTAGTCCTTGACGGGGTCGGCGGTGGCACCGGCGACGGCGACCTGCTGGGCAGGCGCGTCGTCCTCGTCGTCGTCGGAGAGCACGAAGCTCTCGGACTCCGGCTTCTCGGTGTCGTCCTCCCCGGTCTTGCCGGGAGCGGCCTCGTCGAGCAGTTCGTCGGTCTCGGCGACCGCCTCGTCCTCGCCGGGTACGGTGGCGGTGGTCTTCTTGGCCGCCGCCACCTTCTTCGCGGGGGCCTTCTTGGCGGCCGTCTTCTTGGCGGCGACCTTCTTCGCGGGCGCCTTCTTGGCTGGGGTTTCCGCCTCCACCGATAGCTCCACCGTGGTCTCGGCCTGGGCCGTCACCTCAGGGGCGGCAGCCGTGGGCACAACGGTCTTCTTGGCAGGGGCCGCCTTGGTGGCGACCGTCTTGGTGGCAGTACGCTTCGCCGGGCTCTTGGCTGCGACGCTCTTACGGGTGCGCTTGGGCGCCTCAGCGGCAGTCACCATCAGCGTCACACCCTCCTCGTCGAGGACCTGGTTGAGGCTGCGCAGAACGTTCTTCCACTGGGTTGCCGGAATCTGGTCCGCTTCGAAGGCCCGACGTACGTCGTCGCCGGCGATCTGGCCCTGGGCCTTACCCTGCTCGATGAGCGCCATCAGAGACTCGGATTCGGCGATCTCGGACGGGAGCGTACGGGATGTGCTGGCCGACACGAACAACCTCTCGGAACGATGGGAACGACTCGGTGGAACCGCACAGCGACTCAGCGTCAAACTCGAAGCTGAATATTCCTCGTGTGGACGCCACCTCTTAAGTCATCGCACTGCCTCGCCAAGCGTTACGCCCTACCTACGTGGCCCGAGTCACACCCCGAATCGTACCGATAGGCATCAAAAGGTACATCTTTCGCGCGCAAGGGCCGCCGCGGGTCCCGATGGCGGGGCCCGCGGCGGCCCAGAGGGGTGGTCAGTGCTCGCGAGGGGCCGGGACGACATGGTCGGGCGCGGTCGCGGCCTGCTGCTCGGTGGGCACCGCCAGCAGCTGGCGCATCGCCGCTTCGGCCGTACCTCCGTCGCCGCCGGCCAGCGCGTCGACGATGCGGTGGTGCAGGCCGACCGAGGCGTCCGCCGGGCGGTCGCAGCCGGTGACCGGACCGCCGGAGACATGCAGGGCGGAGGAGACGATCCCGGACAGGTGTTCCAGCATCCGGTTGCCCGCGACCTGCAGGAGCAGTGTGTGGAATTCGGCGTCGGCCCGCGAGAAGGTGAGCGCGTCGCCCTGGGCGGCGGCGTGCGCCATGATCTCCGCCATGTCGGCCAGCCGCTGCTGGACGTCCTCGCGTCCGTGGCCGGCCGCGAGCCGGGCGGCCAGCGGCTCCATGGTCCAGCGCAGTTCGAGCAGTTCGCGGCGCTGCTCGTCGCGCTGCGGTCCGAAGGCACGCCATTCGATGATGTCCGGGTCGAGCAGGTTCCAGTCGCTGACCGGCCGGACCCGGGTGCCGACGTTGGGGCGGGCGCTGACCAGGCCCTTGGCCTCGAGCACGCGCAGGGACTCGCGCACCACCGTGCGGGAGACCTCGAAGCGCTGGCCGATTTCCTCGGGTACCAGCGGGCGGTCGGCGCCGAGGTCGCCGGAGACGATCATCTGTCCGAGCTGCTGGACGAGTTGGCCGTGCAGACCCCGGCCGCGGCTGCCGCCGGCGCGGCGGCCGACCCGGCTCATGTCCGGCTCCACGCCTTCCCAGGACGGGAGTCCGGGGCGGTCGGCGCCGGGGGCGTCTGCGTACGGATAGCGGTCCAGCTCGCCCGGACCGGCGATACCGGAGTCGGCGGAACGGGCCGCGGTCATCATGGAATGCGCAAGGGTACTCACGCATCCTTTGTCGGCGATGCCGATGCGGGCCTTGAGGGCTTTGCTGAAAAGCACACGAAAGGGTGAGTGCTCATCACCTGATAATTGACGTTTTTGTGGATGAATCAGCCCTTTTTGCCGGTGAGCGTGGCGGCCGCTCCGGCTCGCAGCGCGGTCGACCGCCGACCGCGGCGCCGACCGCGCAAAGCGCTTGCCGCATACGCCCCGACCAGGCCGGTCAGTGACAACACGAGGGCCAGGAAGAGGGGTTGGCCGACGAAGCGGAGTGCCCCGGACACCGCGCTCCCGTCCTGGGAGACACCTGTCACCACCGACCACAACGCACCGGCGGCGTCGGCGAGTTCCCCCGTGGCGTGGCCGCCGAGGGTTGCTCGAACAGCAGGGACGACGATCACCGGAACGGCCAGCACGGCGGCGAGTCCCAGCGCGGTGGTACGGAAGACCGCCGCGGCCAGCACCCCCGCCCAGGCGCAGCCGACCGCGAGTCCGGCCCAGGCGGCCAGTGCGGCGGGATGCGCCCAGGGCTCGAACGTCCGCGCTGCGCCGGAGACGGTGCGCAGCATCCCGATGTCGAGGACGGTGGCGAGCACGGCCAGCAGGAGAGCGGCCGCCCCGCTGACCACGAGTTTCGCGGCGAGCAGCCGCGGACCGCGCGGCTCGGGGCCGTATCCGGGGGCGAGCGCCGGATACATGAACTCCTGCCCGTAGCTGAGCGCGCCCAGGCCGCCGGCGCCGATGGCGGCGGCGGGCAGCGGCAGTTCGGTGGCCCAGCCGGAGACCAGCCGCAGCGACGAGGTGGGGACGGCGCCCAGCCTGGTCATCAGGGCGGCGCCGAGCGCCGATCCCAGCAGCGCCGCCGCGGCGGCGGGCCAGGGGGTGCGGATACCGAAGGCACGCCGCAGCTCGTATCCGAACGGGCGTTCCGGCCCGGTCCGGTGGGCGATCAGCCGCGCGGGCGGCGCTTTCCGCGCCCGGGCCGGCTGCGGGATGTCCGGCTCCGCCGGCCAGCCGTCCCGGCCGGTCTCCTCGGCGAGGTGGTGCAGCAGGATCCCGTGGCGGTAGGCGGCCTCCCCGACCGCCGCACAGGTGCTGCCGAACACCGCGATACGACTGCCGGTCCCTGTCACGACCTCCGCGCCGTCGTCGGCCAGCAGCCCGGCGAGCCGCTCGGCATAGGGGGAACGCACCGCCACATGGGGGCGCAGCCGGGTACGGGCGAAGTCCTCGGCGGGTTCGTCGGTGACGATCCGGCCCTCCTCCAGCGCGATCACCCGGTCGGCGGTACGTGCGAGCGCCCGCGGGTCCCGGCCGGTCAGCAGCACGGCGCCACCGGCCGCGGCGTGCTTGCGTGCCAGGTCGTGCACCCAGGCGGCCTCCCGGGGCGGCAGTCCGCGGGCCGGGTCGTCCAGGATCAGCGCCCGGGGGCGGGCCAGCAGCGCCACGGCGAATCCCAGACGGCGGTCCATGCTGAGCGAGAAGGCACCGAGCCGTTCCCGGGCCATCGCGTCGAGCCCGACCAGGTGCAGCATCTCGTCCGCCCGGGACAGCGGGACTCCGAAGGCGGCGCAGAGCATCCGCAGGTGGCCGCGGGCGGTGCGGCGCGGGTGCCCGCTGACGTCGCCGAGCAGGGCGCCGATCTCCCGGGCGGGGTGCGGCAGATCGTTCAGCGGGCAGCCGTCCACCAGGGTGAACCCGCGGCCCGCCTCCACCCCGAGCAGCAGCCGGACCGCGGTGGACTTGCCGGACCCGGCCGGCCCGAGCAGACCGGCCACCTCCCCCGGGCGGATGTCGAAGGTGAGGTCGGCCACGGCGGGCCGGGCGTTGCGGCGGGAGCGACGAGCGGCGCTGGTCAATCCGATGGCCTGGATCACCCCAGTACCATAACCCCCAAAATTCGCAAATGGGACAAAAGGTCCCGCGAATCAGACGTCCGGCCGCAGCATCGGCGGATTGAGCAGGGTGGCGTTGCCCGCCCTGAACAGCTGTGCCGGACGCCCGCCCTGACGTGTCGTCGTGCCCCCGGTCGGCACCAGGAAGCCGACCGTCCCGGTCACCTTGCGGTGGAAGTTGCGCGGGTCGAGCGCCACACCCCAGACCGCCTCGTACACCCGCCGCAGCTCGCCGACCGTGAACTCGGGCGGGCAGAAGGCGGTGGCCAGCGAGGAGTACTCGATCTTCGACCGGGCCCGCTCCACACCGTCGGCCAGGATCCGGTGGTGGTCGAAGGCCAGCGATGTGGTCTCACCGGGGTGATCGGGGCCGCTCTCCGCCAGCAGCGTGTCGACCGGGGCCCATCGCGCGCTGCGGGCGTCGCCCCCGGCCCGCGGCGCGGGCAGGTCGGGCGCCAGCACGAGATGCGCGACGCTGACCACCCGCATCCGCGGGTCGCGCTGCGGGTCGCCGTAGGTGGCGAGCTGTTCGAGGTGCGCGCCGTTCTGCGCGCGCAGCCCGGTCTCCTCGGCGAGCTCACGGGCCGCGGCCTGCGAGAGGTCTTCGTCGCCGCGGACGAAGCCGCCGGGAAGCGCCCACCGCCCCTGGAACGGCTGCTCGCCACGGCGGACGGACAGTGCGCACAGGGCGTGCTCCCGCACCGTGAGCACGACCAGGTCGACGGTGACGGCGAAGGGCGGGAAGGCCGACGGGTCGTAGGGCGACATGCCGCGATCCTAGTCGTCTCCCTGACGATAATCAGCCGGATCGCCAGCTTCGTGATCAGGTCCCGGGCTGCCACCCCCTCCCTTCGAGCACCCGGTCAGGGCCCGTCTACCGTTCCTCGACGGGAGCCGCAGCTCCTGGCACCACCTCGCACTCCGGAGGCAGACCCATGACCGCCCACCGCCAGCCCGGCACCGTCCTCACCGACCACACCTTCGCCGTTCCCCTGGACCACGCCGTGCCCGACGGGGAGCAGATCGAGGTCTACGCCCGTGAGGTCGTGGCCGTGGGGCGGGAGCGGGATCAGCTGCCGTGGCTGCTCTATCTCCAGGGCGGTCCGGGCGGTCGTTCGCCGCGCCCGCTGGGCAGGAACGACTGGCTCGACCGCGCGCTGGACGACTACCGGGTGCTGCTCCTGGACCAGCGCGGCACGGGCCGCTCCACCCCGGCCACCCGCCAGACCCTTCCCGAGCGCGGCGACGCCGCGGCCCAGGCGCTCCACCTCTCGCACTTCCGGGCCGACTCCATCGTCCGGGACTGCGAGGTGATCCGGCGCGGCCTGCTCGGCGCGGACGAGCGCTGGAGTGTCCTCGGGCAGAGCTTCGGCGGCTTCTGCGCGATCACCTACCTCTCCTTCGCTCCCGAGGGGCTGCGGGAAGTACTGATCACCGGCGGGCTTCCGGGGCTGCGGTCCAGCGCGGAGGACGTCTACCGCGCGGCCTATCCGCGGATCGAGCGCAAGAACCTCGGCCACTACGCCCGCTACCCCGGCGACATCGAAGCGGTACGGGCGATCGTCGCCCAGCTGCGCGAGGCCGAGGTGACGCTCCCGGGCGGCGGACGGCTCACTCCCGAGGCGTTCCAGGCGCTCGGCATGATGCTGGGTTCCGCGAACGGCTCGCACACCCTGCACTATCTGATCGAGGACGCTTTCGTGCCGGGGCTCTCCCGGCCCGCGCTGTCCGACTCCTTCCTCGCCGAGGTCCAAGGTCATCTTTCCTTCGCCGGCAATCCCCTCTACGCGGTGCTGCACGAGGCGATCTACGGGCAGCGCTCCGTCTCGCCCGGCCCCACCGGCTGGGCGGCCGAGCGGGTCCGCCGCGAATTCCCGCAGTTCGACGCCGCCCGGGCGCTGGAAGGCGACGGTCCGGTGCTGTTCACCGGCGAGACGATCCATCCGTGGATGTTCACGGCCGATCCGGCGCTCGCACCACTGCACGAGACGGCCGAACTGCTGGCGGGCCAGGAGCAGTGGCCGGACCTCTACGACCCGGACCAGCTGGCGGACAACGAGGTGCCGGTGGCGGCGGCGATCTATCACGACGACATGTATGTCGACACCGCCGACTCGCTCGCCACCGCCCGGGCGGTCCGGAACCTGCGGACCTGGGTCACCGACGAGTACGAACACGACGGTCTCCGGGTGAGCGGCGGCCGGGTCCTCGACCGGCTCGTCCGGCTGGCCCGCGGCGAGCTGTAGTCGCGGCCACCACCCGCTTGCGGCGCTCCTGACGAAGGCAGCGCCGCAACAGCTCCGGATCCAGCCCCTCGTTGACCGAGTGATGCAGCAACCGCGCGAAGGTGTAGTGGGGTTCGCGATCGAGGGCCATGGCGAGGGCGACCCGTGCCTCGGCGTCGTCGCCCGAGGACCACGCGACCCATCCGGCCAGGGCCAGCGGTGCGGCGGCGTGATCACCGTACGGGCCGGCGCAGCGGCGGGCCAGCGCCCGCCACAGCCGCAAGGCCGCGTCCGCCTGCGCGGGCTCCATCCATTCGGCGGCCCGGTCGCGGGCCTCCCTGTCCTGCAGGCCGAGGATGATCGTGGCCGCCTCGTCGTCGCCCAGCAGCCTGTCGTCCCGCCGGTCGCCGCACTCGGGATCGCTCATCGGCGGCGCCGCACGGAACCGCTCCAGAGCGGCGCGGGCCAGGCTGAGGGTGCGCTTCCTGAGCTGCTCCTCCTGATCCCCGCCCGGGTCGTCGCCCAGCATGAGCGGCACGAGTTCGGCCGAGGCGATGTCCAGTGCGAGCTCGTGCCCGCGATGGCGCTCGGCGGGTTTGAGCCGGACCTCCAGGTCCCGCTGGGAGCCGGGAGGAGGCAGCCCCACATACGCGGCGGTGGCGGCCATCGCCGTACTGCCGGGCGGCGGAAGCTCCTCACCTTCGAGCGGGCCGGTCGCGGCCTCGGGCCGGCAGTAGGACCACCAGCGGCCCGCCGACACGCAGAGGGCCTCTACGACCGGCACGTCCAGCTCGCCGCAGGCCACCCGCAGGCACTGGGCCAGCGGTCGCAGCCGGTCCATGACGGCGGACGGGCGCTCGCCCGCTCGCGGGTCCTGGCAGAGAAACAGGACGATGGCGTCCGGCCGGGCGCCGCGCCGCGTACTGTTCCGCACCAGGGCGTCCGCGAGTTGTCCTGCCACCTCCGGCCATTCCTCCGGATCCTGCGGCAGACCGAGGCGCAGCCGCCCGCCGAACCGGCCGCGCTCCCCGTGGAGTGCCACCATCACTACGCTTTCGGTGGGATGGAAGCCCATCAAGTACGGCAGGGCGTCGGCGAGTTCGGCGGGGCCGCGCAGGGTGACCTTGATATCGCCGTCCGCCTTCGGTGACTGTGTGTGCTGAGTTTCGTCGCTCTGTGTCATGAGTCGACGATGACGCATCCCACGCGTTTCGCGCCAGACCCCCCTGAATGCCTGTGGATAACTTCGGACAGAGTTATCCACAGATCACGGAACGAAATTCGCGGACTGCCGGTCCCATCGGGTTGCATGGAGCCATGAACGAAACGACCACCGCACTGCGCACCTCGGCCGACACCGTCCTGTGCCGACTCGTCGGCGCCGCGCCCGGCGCCGCACGGCTGCGCGAGGACCAGTGGCGCGCGGTCGAAGCACTGGTCGCGCACGGCCGGAGAACTCTGGTCGTGCAGCGCACCGGCTGGGGAAAGTCAGCCGTTTACTTCGTCGCCACCGCGCTGCTGCGCGAGCGCGGCAGCGGCCCCACCGTGATCGTCTCGCCCCTGCTCGCGCTGATGCGCAATCAGGTGGAGGCTGCGGCCAGGGCCGGAATCAAGGCCCGCACCATCAACTCCTCGAACACCGAGGAGTGGACCCAGATCGAGGCCGAGGTGGCGGCCGGCGAACTCGACGTCCTGCTGGTCAGCCCCGAACGGCTCAACAACCCGGACTTCCGTGACGAGGTCCTGCCCAAACTCGCCGCGACCACCGGGCTGCTGGTCGTCGACGAGGCACACTGCATCTCGGACTGGGGTCATGACTTCCGCCCGGACTACCGGCGGCTGCGCACCATGCTCGCCGATCTGCGACCGGGCGTGCCCGTACTGGCGACCACCGCCACCGCGAACTCCCGTGTGACGGCGGACGTGGCCGAACAGCTGGGGACCGGCGCCACGGGGGCCGATCAGGAGGGAGCCTTGGTCCTGCGGGGGACGCTGGACCGCGAGAGCCTGTCCCTGGGAGTGCTGCGGCTGCCGGACGCCGCCCACCGGCTGGCCTGGCTCGCCGACCACCTCGACACCCTGCCGGGTTCCGGCATCATCTACACGCTCACCGTGGCCGCCGCCGAGGAGATCACCGCGTTCCTGCGCCAGCGCGGCCATCCGGTCGCCTCCTACTCGGGCAAGACGGAGAACGCCGAACGCCAAGCCGCCGAGGCCGACCTCCTGGCCAACCGGGTCAAGGCGCTGGTGGCCACCTCGGCGCTCGGCATGGGCTTCGACAAGCCCGACCTCGGATTCGTGGTCCACGTCGGTTCGCCGGCGTCGCCGATCGCGTACTACCAGCAGGTCGGCCGAGCCGGCCGCGGTGTCGACCACGCGGAGGTGCTGCTGCTGCCCGGCCCCGAGGACGAGTCGATCTGGCGCTACTTCGCCTCGCTCGCCTTCCCGCCCGAAGAGCAGGTCCGCCGCACCCTGGACGTCCTCGCGTCCTCCGACCGCCCGCTGTCGGTCCCAGCCCTGGAACCCCGGGTCGACCTGCGCCGCTCCCGGCTGGAGATCATGCTCAAGGTGCTGGACGTGGACGGCGCGGTGCGCCGGGTACGCGGTGGCTGGACCGCCACCGGCCAGCCGTGGGCCTACGACACCCAGCGGTACGCCTGGGTCGCACGCCAGCGCGCGGCCGAGCAGCAGGCGATGCGGGATTACGCCACCACGACGGACTGCCGGATGGAGTTCCTGCGCCGCCAGCTGGACGACGAGCAGGCGGCGCCCTGCGGCCGGTGCGACAACTGCGCGGGAGCGCGTTTCCCCGTCGAGGTGTCGGCCGCCGCGCTGGACTCGGCCCGTGCCGCCCTCGGCCGTCCGGGGGTCCAGCTGGACGCGCGCAAGATGTGGCCGACCGGGCTGGAAGCGGCCGGCGTGCCGCTCAAGGGCCGCATCCCCGCTGGCGAGCAGGCCGAAACGGGGCGCGCGCTGGGCAGGCTGTCCGACATCGGCTGGGGAAACCGGCTGCGCCCGCTGTTCACCGACGGCTCCGCCGACCAGCCCGTTCCGCCCGAGGCGGCCGAGGCGGTGGTGCAGGTGCTCGCCGACTGGGCCAGGGGCCACGGAGGTTGGGCGAGCGGGCAGGCCGACGCGCCGCAGCGGCCGGTGGGTGTGGTCGGCGTCGCCTCGCGCCGGCGGGGCCTGCTCGTGGACTCGCTCAGCGCCCGTATCGCCGAAGTGGGCCGGATACCGCTGCTGGGCAGGGTGGAGTACGCCGACGGCGGCAATCCCGGCGGGATGCCGCGCAGCAACAGCGCACAACGCGTACGCGCCCTGCACGGAGCCTTCCGGCTGCCGGCCGATCTGGTGGCGGCGCTGGCGGAGGCGCCCGGACCCGTACTCGTGGTGGACGATTTCGCGGACACCGGATGGACACTCGCAGTCGTGGCCCGGATGCTGCGGAAGGCGGGGGCGACAGCGGTGTTCCCGCTGGTCCTGGCTGTTCAGGGCTGATCGGGTGGTGCCGATCATCACACCGGGCGGGATCTATACGGGCGGACAGGTCCATACCGGTCGGTGGCGGCAATTGCCCGTTGCCGCAAGCAGTTGCGAGAGGAAGAATTGCACTCGGATCCCCGATCGGCTCCTCGAGCCCTCTGACCGGAGTGCGCCCCGCGCCCGGTCTACGGGTGTATCCGTGAAGGGAGGACCGTGACTATCGGCTTCATAGCGGAGACGTCCACCACCATCACCTCCCGCGCGTCGCGCAACCTGGAACCGGCCGAATGGACAGGCGTCGGCGTACCGCTGCTGGCCAATCCGCGCGATGTGATCAAGGATCTGCATTCCCGGCACCAGCCAGCCCGGTCGACGGCGATCGTCGCGGTCTACGATCCGGACGGCCGGATCAGGGCGAGCGCCTCGTTCGCCGGCCGGCCCGGTGTGCTGGACGGCTGGGAACGGCGCAACGCGGTGCTGTCCCATCTGCGCAGGGTCATCCCGCACGATCTGCGGCTGCGCCAGCCGGTGCGGACCGCCGTGCTGATGGTCTGCCGCGACGGTCACGCCGGCTGGACCGAGGAGGACGGCGCCTGGATGTGGGGACTGCGGGACGCCTGCACCCTGCACGGTCTGCGCTGCGGCTCGTATGTGACGCTGACCGGCGAGGGCTGGAACGTCATCGGCGAGAACCGCAGCGGCCGCACACCGAACGCGACCTCGTACCCCAAACGGGCGGGCGGTTCGGCGCCGACGGTCCCCGGCGGGGGGCCGCAACCACTGCGCCGCGCCGCCGCCCGCTGACCTTCAGGAGCCGACGCCGGCACCCAGCAGGGTGGTGATCCGCGCCGGATCACCGCACACGATCAGCAGCGTGCCCGCTCGGGCGAGCGCGCCCGCCAGCGCCTGAGGCAACGTTTCGTCCGAGCCACCGTCGAGGGCCACGATCACGACCGGCCTTCCGGCGGCGCGGGACGCGCTGATGTCGGCGTAGAAGACGTCGTCGCCGGCATCGTGCTGAGCCCAGTAGGAGGCATCGCCGAAGGAGAGCTCGTGCGCGGCCCACGGGTGGGGATCGCCGGTGGTCAGCACCAGGATCTCGCCCGGGGCGCGGCCGCTGTCGAGCAGCAGGTCCACCGACTCGTCCGCGGCGTCCGCCGCGCCGCCCGCGGGCGCGGGAACGAGCTGGATCTGTGCGCCTGAGCCGGTGGCGGCGCGCTGCTTCGGCACCGGATCGGCGGTCGCCGCGACGGCCGGCGTCACCGGACCGGAGGGCGCGGTGGCGCCGCTCGTTCCGCCGGGGCGGCTCGGACCGGGCCGACCCGGACGGACACCGGCCGGCGAGGCGTCCTTGGGCGGTGCGGGCCGCGGCGCCGCTGGTCGCGGCGGGCCGGGAACAGGACGGGGGGTCGACGCGCTCCGGCCGACGGCCGGAGCAGTGCGGGGACCCGGGACACTCTCGTGAATCTGAGGCTCCTCGGGGGTGAGAGGCATGAGTTGATGTCTATCAAACGCGGCACGAATGCGCAGCGGTCGGTGGGTGCTGAATCAGAAATCGAAACCGAGTTGTTCCCCTGTGTCGACGCCCTCCCGGACCTTCTTGAGGTGCTGCCAGCGCGGCAGCGCGTCCAGGTACGACCACGAAAGACGGTGGTGGCCGGTCGGACCGAACTCCTCAAGGGCCGCCCGGTGAACGGGAGACGGATATCCGGCGTTCTCCGCGAAAGCGAACGGGAGGTATTCCCTGCCCAGTTCGACCATTGCGGCGTCCCGTCGGACTTTGGCGATGACCGAGGCGGCCGCCACCGCGACGCAGGACTGGTCGCCCTTGATCACGGTGCGCACCTGCCAGGATCCGCCCAGGTAGTTGTGGTTGCCGTCGAGGATGATCGCGTCGGGCTGCTCGGGCAGCTGCTCCAAGGCGCGGAGAGCCGCCAATCGCAGAGCCGCGGTCATGCCCTGCTCGTCGATCTCCTCGGGTGAGGCATGGCCGAGCGCGTACGAGGTCACCCAGTCGGCGAGCACCGCGGCGAGCCGGGTGCGGCGCTTGGGGGTGATGAGTTTGGAGTCGGTCAGGCCTTCCGGCGGGCGGCGCAGACCGGTGATCGCCGCACACACGGTGACAGGTCCCGCCCACGCCCCACGCCCTACTTCGTCCACACCGGCGACAGTCCGAACGCCGAGGGTGGCGCGCATCGAACGTTCGACACTGTGGGTAGGAGGTTCGTACGGCATGACGTCGTCAGCCTACCCCCCGGCAACACGCGTTCCGCAGGGGGTCGATCACTCCGGTGCGACCAACGTGGGAAGGGGGTCGGTCCGCGCCGTCCAGGGGGCCGGCGGTTCGCCGCCGGTCCGCGCGGTGGTCCGCAACGCGCCCTCCTGGTCACCGGGATGACGTGCCGCGCGGCATGAGGTCCGCCACCGCGCCGAGCGGTTCCGCGGGGTCACGCGGTCCGGGCCGGGGTCGGGCGTCGTGTGCTGAAGCTCACCCGATCCGGCCGCCGGGCGGACCCGGGGTTCCCCACCGCTCGAACGGCCGGTCAAGGAAGTAGCGGCCGTTGGTGCCGGTGAGCAGCATCCGTGTCTCGCCGTTGGAGGGGTTGGACAGCATCTCGAACTCCTCGACCGTCCAGTGGAACCACCGCATGCAGAACAGGCGCATCGTCAGCCCGTGGGTGACCAGCAGCACATTCGGCGGGAAGTCCGGCTGCTCGAAGGCCCGGTAGAGGGTCTCCAGGAAGGAGCCCACCCGGTCGTAGACATCGGCGCCGCTCTCCCCCATCGCGAAGCGGTAGAAGAAGTGCCCGTAGGCGTCCCGGGCCTTGCGCTGCCGCTGGATGTCCTCCTGGTCCTGCCAGTTGCCCCAGTCCTGCTCCCGCAGCCGCGGTTCCTCGCGTGCCCGGGTCAGCCGCGGGTCCAGACCCAGCGCGTCATAGGTGTGCCAGGTCCGGCGGTAGGGAGAGACGTACGCCTGCACCGGCTCCGCGCCGAAGATCTCGCGCAGCCCCGCACCGGCCCGCCGGGCCTGCCGCACTCCCTCGGCGGTGAGTTCCAGGGCATGGTCCGGCACCCGCTCGTAGATGGTGTCGTCCTCATTGCCCTGGGACTCGCCATGCCGGATGAGCACGATGCGGCGAGGGCGTCCCATGACGATCAGCCTATTGCCCGTCCGACCCTGCTGCGCGCCACAGCTGCGCAGGTCACACAGGGTGGCCGGGGTCGCGCAGCCCGTCACTGCCGTCCGGGAGTGCGGGCCGGCCGGCGAGGTCGGCCCACTGCCGGCCGATGAACTCCAGCCGGGCCGGGTCGGCGACCGCCCGGATGCCGATCATGCCCTGCGGCCCGAATTCCGGCGCCAGCACCCCGACGACCGCGGAGCCCACCACCGCGACCAGTGCCGGGTCGCCGTTGACCTCGGCGAGATGGCCGCGGGCGTCGGCCGGGATCCTGCCGCGCACCGTGGCCAGGAAGCGGCCCACCTTGACCGTACCCAGGACGGGGCGCCGGACGACGCCGGGCTGTCCGCCGCCGTCCGACCAGGCCACCACGTCGTCGGCGAGCAGTTCCTCCAGCCCCGCCGGGTCGTCGTCCCTGATCGCCCGGAGGAGTTCGGCCACGGCGGACACGCGTACCGCCTGGCCCCGCGACGAGGAGGGGGGTACGGAGAGTGGAGACGCCGCACCCTCCGCGTCCAGGACGCGCTGCCGAGCCCGGCGCTCCAGCGCCGCGGACCGCTCCTCCGATACGCCCAGCACCGCCGCGGCGGCCTCGGGACCGTAGCCGAACACCTCGCGGAGCACGTAGGCGGCACGCTCCCCCGGCGCGAGACGCTCCAGCAGCACCAATCGGGCCATCGACACCGACGCGCGCCGCGCCGCGGTGTCCATCGGCCCCAGCGCTCCGCCCGCCGTCAGCACGGGTTCGGCGAGCCAGGCTGCCGTATGGGCGTGTCCGTCCCGGCGCGCCCGGCCGCGCTCCGCGCCGCGCAGCAATGCGCCGAAGAGGTCGCGCACCAGCTCGTCGTACGCGTCCCGGTGGTACGAACCCGCCGGCCCGGACCCGCCCGGCGCCCCGGTCCGCGCGGCGAGCGCGTCCCGTACGACCTCCCGGGCGCGGCTCGCCGAGCCCAGCATCCGGTACGCGGCCCCGAAAAGCCGTACGGCGTCCGCCTCGGGCACACCTGCGGCCGGGGCAAGCGGTTCGGGCGCACCGGATGATCCGAGCGGGCTCGGCATGGCGGCCACGCCCGGGACACCGATCAGGCCGGGTCCGTCCTTCAGACCGTCCACGCCTGCACCACATCCACCACGTCACCCGCGACGGACACCACATCGTCGTCCAGTTCGGCCCGCTCGGACAGCCGGGAGACCGCGCCCTCGCGGTATTTGCCGTGCTCCGTTGCGGAGTTCCACATCGACAGCACCACGAAGTCATTGCCGGCGCCCTGGCCGAAGACCCCGCGCAGCATGCCCGGCGAACCGGCCATGGCGGGATTCCACACCCGCTGCTGCATCAGGGTGAAATGGTCGACGCGCTCCGGCCGTACCTTGCACAGGGCCACTCGCAGCAGATCGGTGTCGGTGAACCGCGGCTCGAAGCCGACCTTCACGTCCAGCCGGTGCTCGAAGAGATTGACCGCGAGCATCTCGGAAGTGCCCTCCTGCCCGGCCGCGATGCCGTCGTGCGGACCGGCCATGAAGACGTCATAGGACCGGCGGTCGTCCCAGAAGGCGAAGAGGTGCGCCACGCCGGGCTGTGCGCGGCTCCAGCCACCGCCCTGGCCGCGGAATCCGGGCTGCTCCTTGAGAGCCAGCCACCTGCGCTGACCCCGTTCGAACCCGGGTCGATCGACGACGCCGCAGCGTACCCACTTCACCAACACCGAGCCATCGTAGTGGCGTTGGAGCGGCATCATTACCCCCCGATCCGGACCCGGGCGGCGCGGCCCGAAGCGGTCGCCGACGGAGGGTGCGGACGCGGCGCTTTTCCGGGCGGACGCGAGGGGGCGGCCACCGGTTTCCCGGTGGCCGCCCCTGGTCGGATCCCCTGGTCGGATCAGCCCTTCAGAAGAGCCTCACTCGCTCAGCTGCACCCGCTGGTCGAGCCGCAGCCCTCGCAGACGTAGCAGCTGCCGGCCCGGCGCATCTTCGTGCCGCAGGAGAAGCAGAGCGGGGCGTCCGCGTTGAGCCCGAGCTGGATCTCCAGCAGCTCGGTGGAGCTGTGGGCCTCCTTGGGGGCCGGCGCCGCCGCTGGCGGCTTGGCCACGGACAGCGGCGGGCGCGGGGACTCGCTCCGCGCGGCCTCGCTTTCCCGGGGCGCGGACTGGGCCAGTCCCTCGACGTCCATCTCCTCGTCGGTGGGCTCGTAGGACCCGGTGTCCAGGTGGCGCTGACGCTCCGGAGCCGAGTGGATACCCAGTGCCGAGCGCGTTTCGAAGGGCAGGAAGTCCAGCGCGAGCCGGCGGAAGATGTAGTCCACGATGGACTGCGCCATCCGCACGTCCGGGTCGTCGGTGAGACCGGCCGGCTCGAAGCGCATATTGGTGAACTTCGAGACGTAGGTCTCCAGCGGCACCCCGTACTGCATGCCGACCGAGACGGCGATCGAGAAGGCGTCCATCATGCCCGCGAGGGTCGAACCCTGCTTGGACATCTTCAGGAAGACCTCGCCCAGACCGTCGTCCGGGTAGGAATTGGCCGTCATATAGCCCTCGGCGCCGCCCACGGTGAAGGACGTGGTGATGCCGGGGCGGCCCTTGGGCAGACGCTTGCGGACCGGGCGGTACTCGACGACCTTCTCCACCGCGGTGGTCGCGGCGGCGGGCGCCACGGCCACGGTCTCGGCGCCGGCGCCCTGCGAGCCCTTCTTCTTGGCGGACAGCGGCTGGCCGACCTTGCAGTTGTCGCGGTAGATCGCCAGCGCCTTCAGGCCGAGCTTCCAGCCCTTGAAGTAGACCTCTTCGACCTCTTCGACGGTGGCCGTCTCCGGCAGGTTCACCGTCTTGGAGATGGCACCGGACAGGAAGGGCTGCGCGGCGGCCATCATCCGGACGTGGCCCATCGCGGAGATCGCCCGCTCGCCCATGGCGCAGTCGAAGACCGAGTAGTGCTCGTTCTTGAGACCGGGGGCGTCGATCACATGGCCGTGCTCGGCGATGTGGGCGACGATCGCCTCGATCTGCTCCTGCTGGTAGCCGAGCCGCTTGAGGGCGGCCGGCACCGTGTTGTTGACGATCTGCATGGAGCCGCCGCCGACCAGCTTCTTGAACTTGACCAGGGCCAGGTCCGGTTCCACGCCGGTGGTGTCGCAGTCCATCATCAGGCCGATGGTGCCGGTCGGGGCCAGCACCGACGCCTGCGCGTTGCGGAAGCCGTTCTTCTCGCCGAGCCGCAGCACGTCCTGCCAGGCTTCGGTGGCCGCGGCCCAGACCGGGGTGTCCAGGTCGTCCACCCGCTCGGCCGCCGTGTTGGCGTCCGAGTGCTGCCTCATGACGCGCTTGTGGGCGTCGGCGTTCCTCGCGTAGCCGTCGTACGCGCCGACCACCGAGGCGAGTTCGGCGGACCGCCGGTAGGAGGTGCCGGTCATCAGGGAGGTGATGGCACCGGCCAGTCCGCGGCCGCCGTCGGAGTCGTAGGCGTGGCCGGTCGCCATCAGCAGCGCGCCGAGGTTGGCGTAGCCGATGCCGAGCTGGCGGAAGGCGCGGGTCGTCTCGCCGATCTTCTCGGTGGGGAAGTCCGCGAAGCAGATGGAGATGTCCATCGCGGTGATGACCAGCTCGACGACCTTGGCGAAGCGCTCGGCCTCGAAGGTCTGGTGGCCGTCGTCGTCCTGGCGGAGGAACTTCATCAGGTTCAGGGAGGCGAGGTTGCAGCTGGAGTTGTCCAGGTGCATGTACTCGCTGCACGGGTTGGAGGCGGTGATCCGCCCCGTCTCCGGCGAGGTGTGCCAGTGGTTGATCGTGTCGTCGTACTGGATGCCGGGGTCGGCGCAGGCCCAGGCGGCCTCGGCCAGCTTCCGGAACAGCCCCTTGGCGTCGACCTCCTCGATGACCTCTCCGGTCATCCGGCCCCGCAGGCCGAACTTCGAGCCCGTCTCGTACGCCTTCATGAACTCGTCGTTGACCCGGACCGAGTTGTTGGCGTTCTGGTACTGGACGGAGGTGATGTCGTCGCCGCCCAGGTCCATGTCGAAGCCCGCGTCACGCAGGGCGCGGATCTTCTGCTCCTCCTTGACCTTGGTCTCGATGAACGCCTCGACGTCCGGGTGGTCGACGTCCAGCACGACCATCTTGGCGGCGCGGCGGGTGGCACCACCCGACTTGATCGTTCCCGCGGAGGCGTCGGCGCCACGCATGAAGGAGACCGGGCCGGAGGCATTGCCGCCGGAGGAGAGCAGCTCCTTGGAGGAGCGGATACGCGAGAGGTTCAGGCCGGCGCCGGAGCCGCCCTTGAAGATCATGCCCTCTTCCTTGTACCAGTCGAGGATCGACTCCATGGAGTCGTCGACGGACAGGATGAAGCAGGCGGAGACCTGCTGGGGCTGGGCGGTGCCCACGTTGAACCACACGGGGGAGTTGAAGCTGAAGACCTGGTGCAGCAAGGCGTATGTCAGCTCGTGATCGAAGATCTCGGCGTCCGCCGGGGAGCTGAAGTAGCCGTGCTCCTCGCCTGCCGCGCGGTAGGTGCGCACCACCCGGTCGATGAGCTGCTTGAGGCTCTTCTCGCGCTGGGGGCTGCCGACCGCGCCGCGGAAGTACTTGCTCGTGACGATGTTGACCGCGTTCACCGACCAGAAGCCGGGGAACTCCACGCCGCGCTGCTCGAAGTTGATCGAACCGTCGCGCCAGTTGGTCATGACGACGTCACGATGCTCCCAGACCACCTCGTCGTACGGGTGCACGCCCGGCGTGGTGTGGATGCGCTCGATACGCAGGCCCTTGCCCGCCTTCGACCCCTTGGTGCGCGAACCGCGTGCCGGGCCGCTCGTCGTCTCTGTCATTCCGCCTCCCTATAGGGCGAAAACGCCCTGATGTGCCGGGTTTCTTCCCGGGACACGGTGCTGTTCCTACGCCGGAGCGCCCCCACTGGAGGGCTTCCGGCACATCTTTGGTCCTGGCTGCCGCTCAGTCGGTGACGGCGGCGGGCGCGGGGACTCCGAGGTCCTCGTCGAGGCCGCCAGGAGTGGTGGGGGGCAGCTGCTCGCGCAGCTCCGTGATCGCCCTCTCGAAGTCCTCGAGGGAGTCGAAGGCCCGGTAGACACTGGCGAAGCGCAGATAGGCCACGAGGTCGAGGTCCTGGAGCGGGCCGAGTATGGCCAGCCCGACGTCGTGGGTGGACAGCTCCGCGCTGCCGGTGGCCCTGACCGCCTCTTCGACGCGCTGGCCGAGCTGGGCGAGGGCGTCCTCGGTGACCGGACGGCCCTGGCAGGCCTTGCGCACGCCGGCGATGACCTTGTTGCGGCTGAAGGGCTCGGTGACCCCGCTGCGCTTGATCACCATCAGGGACGCGGTCTCGACCGTGGTGAAGCGCCGGCCGCAGTCCGGGCACTGGCGCCGGCGGCGGATCGAGGATCCGTCGTCGGTGGTGCGGCTGTCCACGACCCGGCTGTCGGGGTGTCGGCAGAAGGGGCAGTGCATGGGTCTTCCACTCCCTTTCTCACCGGTGGCGAGCGCGCGACTGAAGGCTTCCGCAGGGGCGCCGCACAAGCCGCGCAAGCCATCGAAGCTACGTCAATGCCACGTCGCGACCACAACTTGTGGTGCCCAGGTCCCATCTAACCACTAGATCTGGTGTCGATGTTCCAGGGGGCCATCCGCGTGTCGGCACGACAGAGCGGACTCGGGGCGTTCCGGAGCGTAAGGGAAGATCCCGGCGGAGCGGTCGGCCCGGCGGGCGTGGCGGGCCGGGAGGACGGGCCGGGAGAGGCCTTTCGCGAACAGTTCGGGGGCCTCGATGACACACTGGGCGAAGCCTTCCGGACCGGCACCACCGGCGGTTTTGCGAATCGAACTTCCATTCGAGCAATACACCCGGTACCTTGATCACGTCAGCGGATTTATGCAAATTCACTCGAACGTGTGTTTGGCGCAACCTTTCGAAACCCACTACCGTTGTACTAACTGCCCGTGCGCGAGCGGGCCGACCGCAGTCCATGCGGTGGAGAACATCTGGAAAGGGGCCGCCGTGACCGCCACCGCAGAGAGCGCCACAGCGACATTGACCGCACATGACCGCTCCCCGGATCGAATCGGCCCGTTGGACGTGATGAACGAAGACAACCCCCCGAAGCCCACGCGCTCACTTCCCGGACGGCCCCCGGGTATTCGCGCCGACAGCTCGGGACTCACCGAACGCCAGCGCCGCGTAATCGAGGTCATCAGGGACTCGGTGCAGCGGCGCGGATATCCCCCCTCCATGCGCGAGATCGGCCAGGCGGTGGGGCTCTCCAGCACGTCCTCCGTGGCCCATCAGCTGATGGCCCTGGAACGCAAGGGCTTTCTCCGCCGTGACCCGCACCGGCCGCGGGCCTACGAGGTGCGCGCCTCGGAGGCCGGCCACTCGCAGCCCACGGACACCACAGGTATGCCCTCGGCGTCGTACGTGCCGCTGGTCGGCAGGATCGCCGCCGGCGCACCGCTGCTGGCCGAGGAGTCCGTCGAGGACGTCTTCCCGCTGCCCCGCCAACTGGTCGGTGACGGCGAGCTGTTCGTGCTCAAGGTCGTCGGCGACTCGATGATCGAGGCAGCCATCTGCGACGGGGACTGGGTGACGGTACGCCGCCAGCCGGTCGCGGAGAACGGCGACATCGTCGCGGCGATGCTGGACGGCGAGGCCACCGTGAAGCGTTTCAAGCGGGACGCCGGCCATGTGTGGCTGCTGCCGCACAACGCGGCCTATCAGCCCATCCCGGGTGACGATGCCACCATCCTCGGCAAGGTGGTGGCTGTGCTGCGCCGGGTCTGAGCTCCCGGCCTCCCCATCCGGGCCCCGGAACCCCTGCGCCGGTTCCGGGGCCCCGCTGTGTCCGGGGCCCCGGCCGGTTCAGACGGTCTGCACCGCCACCTCGGGCGCCTCCGCCGCGTCGGAGGTCTCGGTCAGCCGGGCCCCCTGGGAGGCCCCCACCGCAGCCACCTCGGCGGTCATGGCCAGCGCGTCGATCGCCGCCAGCGACTTCCGCACCTGATTGCGATCGGTGGTGTACCAGAGCTCCGGCATGGACGATCGCAGGAAGCCGCCGTAGCGGGCCGTGGCCAGCCTCGGGTCGAGTACGGCGACCACGCCCCGGTCCCCCGTCGCCCGGATCAGCCGGCCGGCTCCCTGGGCCATCAGCAGCGCCGCATGGGTGGCCGCGACCGCCATGAAGCCGTTCCCCCCGTGTTCCTCCACCGACTTCTGCCGGGCGCTCATCAGCGGATCGTCCGGGCGCGGGAAGGGGATACGGTCCATCACCACCAGCTGGCAGTTCACACCCGGGACATCCACGCCCTGCCACAGTGACAGCGTGCCGAACAGGCAGGTCGGGGCATCGTCCGCGAACCGCTGGATCAGCTCCCCCAGCGTCTCCTCGCCCTGCAGGAGCACCGGGTGCTCCAGACGCCCGCGCATCGCCTCTGCCGCCGCCTGGGCGCCGCGCATGGACGAGAACAGCCCGAGGGTGCGCCCGCCGGCCGCTTCGATGAGCTCGCTGAGTTCGTCCAGCATGTCCTCGCGGCTGCTGTCCCGGCCGGGCTGGGCGAGATGCCGGGCCACGTAGAGGATGCCCTGTTTGCGGTAGTCGAAGGGCGAGCCCACATCGATGCCCTTCCACTGCGGCACGTCCTCGCCCTCGGTGCCCTCCGGAGCCAGCCCGAGCGACGCGGCGACCCCGTTGAAATCACCGCCGAGCTTGAGGGTCGCGGAGGTCAGCACCACCGAACGCTCGGTGAACAGCTTCTCCCGCAGCAGCCCGGACACACTCAGCGGCGCGACCCGCAGTGACGCGCCGAAGCGGTCGTGGCGCTCGCACCACACCACGTCGTACTCCGAGCCCTGCACGAGGCGCTCGCTCACCTCATGGACGTGCTCCACGGAGGCCATCGCCTGCTTGCGCACGGCGTCCTCGTCCTGCACCGACTTGTCCCGGGTGTCGCCGAGCGCGGTGATCACCTGGCGGCAGGCGTCGCGCAGCGCTGCCAGGACATAGCCGAGGTCTTCCGGGATCTCCTCCAGCCGCCCGGGCAAGGCGAGTTCCATCAGCCGCTCGAAGCCCTCGGCGGCGCTGAGCAGCGCGTCGGCCGCCTTCTCGTTGACGAGTTTGGCGGCGCGCTTCACCGCCCGGTTGACGCCGATCGGGCTCAGTTCACCGGTGGCGACCCCGGTGACCCGCGAGACGAGTTCATGCGCCTCGTCGATGATCAGCACCTCGTGGCTGGGCAGCACGGGCGCGCCCTCGATCGCGTCGATGGCCAGCAGCGCGTGATTGGTGACCACCACGTCCGCCGTCTTGGCCCGCTCGCGCGCGGCCTCGGCGAAGCACTCGGCGCCATAGGCGCACTTGGTGGCGCCCAGGCACTCGCGCGAGGTCACCGAGACCTGGCTCCAGGCACGGTCGGAGACGCCGGGCCGCAGCCCGTCGCGGTCGCCGGTCTCGGTCTCGTCCGCCCAGTCGCGCAGCCGCAGCAGATCCTGACCGAGTTTGCTGGTCGGGGCGGCGGCCTCGAAGGGGTCGAAAAGCCCGTCCGCCTCGTCCTGCGGCACGCCCTCGTGCAGCCGGTGCAGACACAGGTAGTTGGAGCGGCCCTTGAGCATGGCGTACTGCGGTTCACGGCGCAGCAGCGGCTTGAGCGCCTCGACGGTGCGCGGCAGGTCGCGCTCGACGAGCTGCCGCTGGAGGGCCAGGGTGGCGGTGGCCACCACGACCCTCTCGGTCTGGGCGAGCGCGGGCACCAGATAGCCGAGCGATTTTCCGGTGCCGGTGCCGGCCTGGACGAGCAGATGGGACTGGTCGTCCACGGCGGCCTCGACGGCTCGGGCCATGGTGACCTGACCGGCCCGCTCCATGCCGCCGACGGCGGCGACGGCGGCATGCAGGAGGTCGGTGAGTTCGGGTGAGGGCGTGGCAGTCATAGGGTGGCCAGCCTACGGCGAGCCACTGACAACGGGTGCGCCGAAGGCGGGAAGCGGAAGACGCGAAACGGGTCAGCTGCCGTGCAGCGGATTGCGTACGGTGCCGTGGATGGCGGCGTGCGGGCGCTGGGCACGGTCGCGATAGCCGTCTGTGTGCAAACGGTTACGGTTGAGGCACAGCCGCTCGATCCTGGGCGTGAGCAGGTCGAACATGGCGAAGCGCTCTTTGAGCTCGGGAAAGCGGTCCTGGTGGCGGAGGATCTCGTCGCGCACCAGTGCCCAGAAATCGCTTTCCGGCACGTCGAGTTGGCGCTCGCACAGGGGCGCGAGATAGCGCAGCACTCCGACGAAGAGCCCCGAATGGATGAACTGGGTGAGGAATTCCGGGGGCTCGGTGAGCAGCACGGCGCGCACGTCCGCCGGCATCGCGGCGTGTTCCGGCAGCGGTTCCGCCGAGACGTTGATGTCGTCCACGAAGTCCTTGACCGCCAGCCGCACCGGAATGTCGTGCGCGTCGAAGACCACGATGGCGTTCTCGCCGTGCGGCGAGAAGACCGTGCCGTAGCGGTAGAGGAAGTGCAGCAGCGCGGGCAGCAGGGCCGCGAACAGATGCCGCAGCCACACCCGTGGGGCGAGCCCGGAACGCGCCACGAGTTCCGCGGTGAAGGCCCGGCCCCGGGGATCGGTGTGCAGCAGCGCGGCCAGGGTGCGGGCGCGTTCGCCCGGGTCGAGATAGGTGCCCAGCGACTCGCGCCAGATACAGCCCAGCAGTTCGCGGTATTGGTACGGAACGGTCGGCAGCTTGTCGTACTGGGGGTGGGCGACGCTGACCGAGGCGACCTCGCCGAGCAGGATGACCCTGGCCTCGTCGCGCAGGAAGCGGTCGTGGTCGCGGAGCCCCTGCACCCAGGCGGTCACCGCCGGAGCGGCCAGCGTGCGTTCGGTGGGCAGGCCGCGGTAGACGAGGGTGTTGAGGATCGACAGCGGGAGTTTCACCGTCCGGCGCAGCGGATCGCTGGCGTTGAGGAAGGTGCGGATCGACTGCTGCGGCACCCGGAGGTCGTTGTCAGTGGTGAGGTGCAGGATGGATCCATCGGCGATCGCGGGCGCGAACAGCGGGGCGACGGTCTGCTCCCACTGCCAGGGGTGGACGGGCAGCAGCAGATAGTCGCCCGGGTCGCGCTCCCGGTCGGCGACGCTGTGCCGGAAGGCGTCGAGGGTGGCGGGGGCGAGTTCTTCCGCGTAAAGGAGATCGGGGGTGGCCAGCGTGGTGATGCCGCGGTATTGCGCGAGGTCGCGGTGGACGGCGATCCACGGCAGCCGCTGCGGCGTGCGGGCTTCCGGGGCCCAGCGTGCGGCGTCGGTGTCCGAGAATCCGATACGCCCCTTGTTGGCGACCAGCCAGGGGTGACCGGTCTGGTGCCCTTCCAATTCGGCGTAGTCGAGGTCGGCGAGCTCGGTGGCGGCTAACGCGTCCGCGTCCAGCCGTACGTCGGCGCGCAGGGTGGCCAGCAGCTCGCGGACGAAATGGCCGAGGGTGTCACCGTTCAGCCCGAGCACGGTGTCGTGGCCGTGGACCAGGAAGTGCAGCGGGTCGCCGGTCGGCCCGATGCTGTCCGCGTCCACATACCAGCTGCCGTACGAGCCCCGGCGCGCGCGGAAGCGGTAGGTGACGTCGGGGCCGAGGGCGAGCCGGTACGCGGTCGGGCCGTTGCCGGGATCGGGTTCGGGAAGGATCACCTCTTCGTAGGCGAACTCGGCGAGCATCTTGGCCAGCAGGCGGCGGGACGCGTGCTGCCAGGCGAGGGAGTCGGGCGTGGGCTCGGGCGTGGGCTCGGGGGCGCGGTCGGGGATCACGGTGGGCTCCTGCGTGGGGACGACGGGGAGGAGGTGGACGGTGGGATCGGGGTGCCGTACGGAGGCGTGGCCGGGATGCGGCCGGGATGGGCCGGGTGAATGCCGGAGTGAAGGACGGGGTGGGGATGACGCCGGCGCCGTGCTGCGACCTGTGACGGTCAGAGCAGGTGGCACAGCGCGCGGTCGCGGACCATCAGGGCGGCGCGCTTGTCGGGGAGGTCGACCTCCGCGCAGAAGCGGAAGCCCGCGCTGAGGAAGGCGGCGACCGAGGGGGTGTTGCGCAGATCGGGTTCGGCGACGACACGGGTGCAGGCGGGCCGATGGTCGAGCACCAGCGTCGAGACGGCGTGCAGGAGTTCGCTGCCCAGGCCCCGGGCGCGGTCGGGGACGCCGCCGATCAGGAGGTGGACACCGGTGTCATGGGGTCTGGCGGGGTAGTGCCGGGCGATCGGGTCCAGGTCGGCGCGGTAGATCTCCCAGTAGCTCATGGGGACGCCGTCGAGGACGCCGAGGCAGGGCAGGCTCCGGCCGTCGCCGGCCAGCTGGGCGCGGACATGCCGCTCGGTGACGCGCGGGTCGCCGGCCAGCTGCCAGAACTCGGCGACCGCCGGATCGTTCATCCAGCCGGCCAGCAGCGCGAGGTCGCGCTCCGGCTCGACCGGCACCAGCCGGAGGAGCCCCGCTGCTGTCCTGGCGGCGGGCCAGTGGGCGACGCGGTCGAGCAGATCGGCGGGGACGCGCGGCCCGTGGGTGAGGCCGGTCAGGCTGTGCGGACCGGCGCGGCCGGGCAGGTCGGGCGCGTGACTCGGACCAGGCCGGCCGCTCGGGCCGAGCGGAGCCGAGGGCCCGAGCGGTGTGGCGGCGAAGAGCGCGACGACCTCCGGGGGCAGTTTGAGGTCGAGGGTGTCCTCGGTACTGGAATCGGCGGGAGACATCAGCGGGCCAGCGGATTGGGCAGGGTGATGTAGACGGACTGGCTGTCGACCGGCCCGACGAGTTCGTCGAGTCCCTGCAGCCGGGTCAGCAGATTGGCCTTGCAGCGCAGTTGGGTGCTGTGCAGCAGCCGCCCCGGGAGGCTGCTGCCTTGGTGGTCGGAGGTGAGGAACCGCCGGAAGGCGGCCAGCAGCACCTGTTCGTCGGCGAGCCCCTGGGAGCCGAAGGCACCGACGAGGCCGAACACGTTGTTGATGCCCAGGTAGTAGGCGAAGCGCTCGTCCGCGACGGCGTCGGTGACGAAGGTGTCGCTGGCAGCGCCGATGCCGGACAGCTGCCCTTCGAGATCAGTGCGACGCGATTCGCGGAAGTAGTAGCCCTGGTTGTCGCGGTAGCGGCCGCCGCACGGCCAGCCGTCGGTGTCGAGCAGCACCAGAGTGTTCTGCTGGTGGGCTTCGAGTGCGATACCGGCCTGACCGTCGAGCCACAGCAGGGGGCGGACCACCGCGTCGAGATAGCGCAGGAACCACTCGGTGGCGACGGCCGCGCGGGGCCTGCCGGTCTGCTCCGCGAGGGCGTCGACCAGCGCGGCGAGCCGGGAGCGGAAGGCCGGCGCCGGCACCCCGGGCCAGGGGCGCGGGGAGGTGAGCCCGGCCAGGCAGTGGGCTTGATGGCCCGCTCCGAAGGGGCTGTGCCGGAGCATGACATCGAGTCCGGGGACGGCTTCCCCCTCGGCCGTGTTCACCCCGAGCCACGCCGGGTCGCGCACGATGTCGAAGCCGGGGTGGGCGGCCTGCCAGCGTGTCGCCAGGCCGCTGCGCAGCAGCCGGTGCACCTCGGCGCCGCGCAGCAGTTCCTTGCGGAGGTTCTCCCGCCGGGAGTTGGTGATACGCAGGCCGAGGGAGAGCTTGAGCATGGCGGCCGCGCCGGGCCGGTAGACGGTGCGCACCGAGGAGGTGGGGTGCCATGGCTCGCCGAACGCGCCCAGGTCGCGCAGCAGCCCGGCGTCGAACAAGGCGCTGAGCTCGGGCCGGTGCCGGATGTCGCGTGCCTGCCAGGGGTGCAGGGGCAGTGGCGCCGTCCCGGCCGGCAGTGCGAGTCCGGGGCCGGCGAGCGCGGCCAGCAGGTCGGGGGCCGGCACGGCACGGCCGCGTTCGGTCCAGGCGGAGTCGGTGGCCAGCAGGGCGGAATCGACCGCCAGCCAGTGCAGCGGGAAACTCCCGCGCAGCTCGGGCGAATAGGCGGCGCTCTCGGCCGGGCCGAGGCCTTCGCGTCCCTTGGGCGCCGGATGCAAGGGGTGGCCCAGGATCAGGGACTGCTCGGAGTCCAGGAAGGGCAGCTCGGGCAGGGCGGGCCCGGGGTGCTCGCGGCGCTCGGCGATGAAGACAGCAGTGCGGCGTACGGAATCGGCCACCCGCGCCACCAGCTCGGTACCCTCGGCGGGATCGGTGCCCCCTTCACGGGCCAGCAGCGCGGCCAGCTCCACTGAGGTCAGCGGTCGCTGGTCGGCGGTGGCCAGCAGGGCGGGGCCGAAGCGGTGGTGCCCGGTCGCCGACCAGTGGTGCACGGCCGACTGCGCCTCGGTGCCGCTGGCACGCAGCGGGATCCGCAGCAGTCCGTCGAGCGGCTGGCTGATCCCCGTCTCGCGCACCCAGCAGCGGAGCAGATTCTCGGTCCCGGCGGCGTCCGCGGCCGCGAAGGGCTCAAGATGCGCCGGGGGTTCGATTCCGGGGGCGGTCCGGGCTGCGGCCCGCTGCGGCGGCATCGCCTGGTCCTGAGCGGGTGCGGTGGCCGGGGGCGGGGGTGCGGTCATGCCGGTGCTCCACTGGTCGGTGCGGTGGGGGCGGGTGCTGATGCGAGGAGGGCGGCGCCCGAGAGGGGCGCACCCGCCGACCGGGCGGCGACACAGCCCCGTAAGCCCGGTGGGGAGGCCGGGAACTGCGTCACGGAACCCGCCGACGGCCTCATGCCGGGCCTCCGCGCCCGGTGACCTGCGCCGCCTCGATCGCGTCGGCCAACCGGTCGAAAACCGCTTCCACCTGCTCGTCGGTGATGGTCAGCGGGGGCAGCAGCCGCACGACGCTGGCGTGCCGCCCGCCTAGCTCCACGATCAGGCCGCGCCGCAGCGCCTCCTGCTGGACCCGGGCGGCGAGCCGCGGCGCGTTGGGCAGCGTGCCGAAGTCGTCGGGCTCGGCGGAGCTATCCACCAGCTCCACGCCGATCATCAGACCGCGGCCTCGTACATCGCCGATGCAGGCCTGGTGGGCGGCCAGTCCGCGCAGGCGGCTCATCAGACGGTTGCCCAGCGTCTCGGCCCTCTCGTGCAGTCCGTGCTGCCGGACGAAGCGCAAGGTGGCGGTGCCGGCGGCCATGGCGAGCTGATTGCCGCGGAAGGTGCCGGCGTGGGCGCCGGGCCGCCAGACGTCGAGATCCTCGCGGTAGACGATCACCGCGAGCGGCAGGCTGCCGCCGATCGCCTTGGACAGCACCATCACATCGGGCACGATGCCGCTGCGTTCGACCGCCCAGAAGGTGCCGGTGCGCCCGACCCCGGTCTGCACCTCGTCCACGATCAGCGGGATGCCGCGGGCCGCGGTGATCTCCCGCATCCGGCGCAGCCAGCTGTCGGGCGCCGGGATCACCCCGCCCTCGCCCTGCACCGCTTCGACGAGCATCGCGGCCGACGGCAGCACTCCGCTCTTGGGATCGTCGAGCGATTGCGCGATCCAGCGCGCGGACAGCTCCGCGCCCCGGTCGCCGCCCACGCCGAACGGGCAGCGGTAGTCGTACGGATACGGCAGCCGGGTGACCCGGGCGTCCGGGTCACCGGCGGCGGAGCGGACCGCGACGTCCCCGGTGGCGGCGAGGGCGCCCGCGGTCATGCCGTGATAGGCGCCGGAGAAGGCGAGCAGGCCGCCGCGCCCGGTGGCGATCCTGGCGAGCTTGACGGCGGCCTCCACCGCGTCGGTGCCGGCCGGGCCGCAGAACTGGATCCGGCCGTGCTCGGCGAGCTCGGCCGGCAGCGTCTCGAACAGGGCGGTGGTGAAGGCGTCCTTCACCGGGGTGGCGAGATCGAGCACCTGCAGCGGCGCCCCCGAGTCCAGCACGGCTCTGATGGCCTCCAGGACGACGGGGTGATTGTGGCCGAGGGCCAGGGCGCCTGCCCCGGACAGGCAGTCCAGATAGCGGCGCCCGTCGGCGCCCTCCACCGTCATGCCCCGCGCGCGGACCGGCACCACCGGCAGCGAGCGGGCGTAGGTGCGCGCGGCGGACTCGCGCTGCGCCTGCCGGCGCAGAATCCCCTCCCCCGCGATGAAGTCGTCGGCGACTGCCGCCAGTTGTTCCGGCGCGCTCGACAAGGCCGCCACCATTTCCCTCCTCCGGCTCCGCATGCTGTCTCGTCGTCCCCCATCCGTACTAACGACGCGGTGACGAACCGATCACGGGGGGTTGACAGACTTTCCGTACGGAACCGGGCGGCGCGGCCGTTCGTCCCCCACAGCGTCAGGGACCGTGCGGCGCGAGGAGATCCGGGGGGACCCGTCCATGTCATCGTCCACAACACGCAAACGCGGACGCGTGGTTGCGGCCGTGGCCGCCGCCGTACTGCTGGCCGGCACCGCCACCGCGTGCGGCTCGGCGGGATCGGGGGACTCCGCCGACCGGAAGCCCTCCGGATCGGCGACCGCCGGTGGCGACCACGGCCTGCCGAAGCTCCCGACGTCCTTCCCCACCAGTCTCGACGACCTCAAGAAGTGGGAGCAGGCCTACAAGGACGGCGGTTGGAAGGACTGGGACAAGTCGTCGTGGCTGCGCAAGGCCGCGGACTTCGTCAACCCGGTGATCGACGGTCTGTGGAGCGACGACCGGATGAAGAACGCCGATCAGAGCGACAAGCGCGTCTCCGGTGCCATCACGGCCGACCAGGGCCGGACGGATCCCGCGCCGGCCCCCGTGCCGGCCCGTCCGGTCGCCGCGCCCTACCACGACAACGCGCCGGGCGTCGGCAAGTTGTTCTTCGACGGCCCCCAGGGCTCGATGGTCTGCTCGGCCACCGTGGTGGCGGACCCGGCGCACCCGGGGAAGTCCGACCTGGTCTGGACGGCCGGCCACTGCGTGCATGCGGGCCGGGCGGGCGGCTGGTACCGCAATGTTGCCTTCGTCCCCTCGTACGACGACGGCGGCCTCGACGCGGACGCGCTCAAGGGCGCTCCACGTGACGTACTGGCGCCCTACGGCGTGTGGTGGGCGGACGGCGCGAGCACCTCCGACCAGTGGATCGCCTCCGGCTCGGCATCCGGTGGAAGCGGTTCGCCGTACGACTTCGCGGTGCTGCACGTGGTTCCGGAGCAGGGCGCGGGCGGCAGGTCACTGGAGGAGACCGTCGGCGCGGCGGTGCCGGTGTGGTTCGACGCGCCCTCGGCGACGACGATCGGCGTCGTGGGGGCGTGGGGCTATCCGGCGGCGGCGCCCTACGACGGGCAGCGGATGTACTCCTGCGCGGGGCGGCCCGGGCGGCTGTCGGCGGACGCCGCGGCGCCGACCGAGTACCGGATCGGGTGCACGATGACCGGCGGCTCCTCGGGCGGCGGCTGGTTCGCCACCGGGCCCGACGGCAAGGCCGCCCTGATCAGCAATACCTCGATCGGTCCGGTGACCAACACCTGGCTGGCGGGACCGCGGCTGGGCGCCGTGGCGGAGAAGATGTTCGACGCGATGAGTCGGAAATTCCGCTGAGCGCTCGGGCCGTCCGACGCGACGCGGGCGAGAGGCATGCACGAAGGTAAGGACCTGCCTCAAGGAGGCAGGTCCTTACCTTTGTCTCTGGCTGCCTACGCGGCCGCCGCTCTCAGTGCCGTGCGACCAGCGTGAACGGTCCGAGTTCCGCGGCCAGTTCCTCGTGCACCCGCACCTTCAGCAGCGTGCCGTCCCCGGTGTGCTCCTCGGACAGCACCTCGCCGCCGACATGCACCCGGGAGACCAGCCCGCCGTGGGTGTAGGGGACCAGGGCCTCCACCTCCACCTCCGGCCGGGGCAGTTCCCGGTCGAGGAGTTCGAGCAGTTCGGGGATGCCCTTCCCGGTACGCGCCGAGATCGCGATCGCGTGCTTCTCGTTGCGCAGCAGGCGCTGGAGGACCAGCGGGTCGGCGGCGTCCGCCTTGTTGACCACCACGATCTCGGGCACGTCGAGCGCGCCGACGTCGCGGAAGACCTCGCGGACCGCGGCCAGTTGCTCCTCGGGCACCGGGTGCGAGCCGTCCACCACGTGGAGGATCAGATCGGCGTCGCCGACCTCCTCCATGGTGGAGCGGAAGGCCTCGACCAGATGGTGCGGGAGGTGCCGGACGAATCCGACAGTGTCCGTCAGGGTGTACAGCCGTCCGCCCGGCGTCTCCGCCCGGCGCACGGTCGGGTCCAGGGTGGCGAACAGCGAGTTCTCCACCAGCACCCCGGCTCCGGTGAGCCGGTTGAGCAGCGAGGACTTGCCCGCGTTGGTGTAACCGGTGATCGCCACCGAGGGGACCTTGTGGCGCTTGCGCTCCTGGCGCTTGAGGTCGCGGCCGGTCTTCATCTGCCCGATCTCCCGGCGCATCTTCGCCATCTTCTCGCGGATGCGCCGACGGTCGGTCTCGATCTTGGTCTCACCGGGACCACGGGTCGCCATGCCACCGCCCGAGGAGCCGGCGCCACCGCCACCCATCTGCCGGGACAGCGACTGACCCCAGCCGCGCAGTCGCGGCAGCATGTACTGCATCTGGGCCAGCGACACCTGCGCCTTGCCCTCACGGGACTTGGCGTGCTGGGCGAAGATGTCGAGGATCAGCGCGGTCCGGTCGACCACCTTGACCTTGACGACGTCCTCCAGATGGGTGAGCTGGCCGGGGCTCAGCTCACCGTCGCAGACGACGGTGTCGGCACCGGTCTCCATCACGATGTCGCGCAGTTCCCGCGCCTTGCCGGAGCCGATGTAGGTGGCCGGATCCGGCTTGTCGCGGCGCTGGATCACCCCGTCGAGGACCAGGGCGCCGGCGGTCTCGGACAGCGCGGCCAGCTCGGCCAGCGAGTTCTCGGCGTCGTCCACCGTGCCGCTGGTCCAGACGCCGACGAGTACCACGCGCTCCAGGCGGAGCTGCCGGTACTCGACCTCGGTGATGTCCTCGAGTTCGGTCGACAGTCCGGCGACCCGGCGCAGCGAGGCCCGGTCGTACCGGTCCAGCTGCTGGCCGTCCCGATCGCCGTCGATCTGCTGACTCCAGGCCACGTCCTCTTCCATCAGGGCGTCGGCCCGAAGGCTCTCGGGAAGGCGCTGGCGGTTGTCCGAAGAGGAAGAAGGTGTGGAAGTCATTTGATCCTTTGGTCGTACGGTCAATGGTCCGGCGGCCGGTCAGGTGCCGTCATTGCTGATGGTCCCACGTGCGGCGGAAACGGTCACGCCGGTTTACCCGGCCGTTTTTCAGCGCGCATGCCCACTGGGCACCCCGCGCACACCACCGTCAGTGGGATAACGGCTCCCGGACCGTCGGAATTCCCTCACTCCTCCCGGTCCGCCCACGCCACGGCGGGCCGGGCCCGGTAGACGTCGTAGACCCCCGGCACCGAGCGCATCGCCCGCATCAGGGCGCCCAGCGCCCGCGGGTCGGGAAGCTCCACGGTGTAGGAGTGGAGGACCCGGTGCTCCTGCGGGGGCTCCACCGCGGCGGAGACGATGCCGATGTCCTGCCCGGCAATGGCCTCGGTGAGGTCGGCCAGCAGTCTCGGCCGGCTGAGCGCCTCGGCGAGTACGGTGGCGCGGTATCCGCCGGCCGGGCTGCCGTCGCGCCACAGGACGGGCACCGGTTCGCGTCCGGCGGCGGTCATCCGGACGGTGGTCGGGCATTCGGTGCGGTGTACGGCCACGGTGCCGCCGCGGATGACGAAGCCGGTCACC
The DNA here is from genome assembly GCF_042650325.1 of Streptomyces polygonati. NCBI lineage: Bacteria > Bacillati > Actinomycetota > Actinomycetes > Kitasatosporales > Streptomycetaceae > Streptomyces > Streptomyces polygonati. The sequence continues at coordinate 327,436 of NZ_JBHSBB010000019.1, forward strand.
AGGTCGGGCGGCACCGGCGTACAGCAGCGGGCCAGCCGTACCGCCGCGTCCGGCACATCGGTGACGGCTACCGGCTCGGCGGCCGGCCCGGCGGCGGGGAGAGGCACCGGGCGTACCGCCGGGGTGCGTCTGGGCTGGTCCTGGCCGGTCGCGTCCGGATGCTGGGTGAGCCATCGGGTGATCGCGATCCGGGCCGCGGGGGTGATGGCGTGCTCCAGCCAGTCCTTGTCGGGCCCGGAGGTGGCGGAGTCGTCCATCAGCAGCTGGAGGGTGTCGCCGTCGCGCAGCCGGGTGCCCAGCGGGGCCAGCCGGCCGTTGACCCGGACGCCCACACAGGCGTGCCCGAAGGCACCGTGCACCGCGTAGGCGGCGTCCACACAGCCGGCCCCGGCCGGCAGCCGCACCGTCCCGGAGGCATCACCGCCCTGGTCGGTGAAGACGGTGATCTCGCGGTCCTGGGCGAGATCGTCACGCAGCGCGCTCCAGAAGGTGTCGGCGTCGGGCGCGGCGCGCTGCCACTCCAGCAGCCGGGCGAGCCAGCCGGGCTGGGTCGGATCGACCCGCACGCCGCTCTCCCCTTCGGCCGGGGCCGCCGCCTCCGCGCCGGCGTGCGGGTCGCCGAGGGCGATCACTCCCGCTTCGGCCACCCGGTGCATCCGGTGGGTACGGACCAGCACCTCGGCGATCCGGCCCTGCTCGTCGGCGACCGCGGTGTGCAGGGACTGGTACAGGTTGAACTTCGGGGCGGCGATGAAGTCCTTGAACTCGGCGATCACCGGGGTGAAGCAGGTGTGCAGCTCGCCGAGGACCGCGTAGCAGTCGGCGTCCTCCCCGACGCGGACCAGCAGCCGGCCGAAGTCGCAGCCGCCGAGCCGTGCCCCGCCGCGTTTGAGCAGCAGCCGGTGAACGGAGACGGCGTGCCGGGGCCGGACGGCGACGTCAGCGGCGATACCGGCCTCGCGCAGCACCGCCCGCAGGCTGTCGGCGACCGCGGCCAGCGGATCGGGGCTGGCGGCGTGGGCCTCGATCATCGCCCGGGTGCGGGCGTGCTCCTCGGGATGGAGCGTGGCGAAGACCAGGTCCTCCAGCTCCGACTTGAGCGCCTGGACGCCCAGCCGCTCGGCCAGCGGAATGAGCACATCGCGGGTGACCTTGGCGATACGGGCCTGCTTGTCCGGCCGCATGACGCCGAGGGTGCGCATGTTGTGCAGCCGGTCGGCGAGCTTGATCGACATCACCCGGACGTCGCTGCCCGTCGCGAGGAGCATCTTGCGGAAGGTCTCGGGCTCGGCCGCGGCGCCGTAGTCGACCTTCTCCAGTTTCGTCACACCGTCCACCAGATAGGCGACGGCCTTGCCGAACTCCCGCTCGACCTGGGCGAGTGTCACCTCGGTGTCCTCGACCGTGTCGTGCAGCAGTGACGCGGTGAGCGTGGTGGTCTCGGCGCCGAGTTCGGCCAGGATGAGGGTGACCGCGAGCGGATGGGTGATGAAGGGCTCACCGCTCTTCCGGGTCTGGCCGCGATGCGAGGACTCGGCGAGGACATACGCCCGCCTGAGCCGTTCGATGGCCTCGGGGCCGGCCGCGGGCTGGCGCGCGCGGTGGACCTTGATCAGATGCTCGATGGCGCCGGGCAGCCGGTCCCGCCCGCCCGAGCCGCCGAGCAGCGCCGCGCGGCCCAGCAGCCGAAGGTCGAGCCGGCGCAGACCGCGCTTCCGCTCCACCGCGGAACGTCCCACGTCGAGCGCGGGCCGTCCCGCGTTCACCGCGTTGTCTGCGCTCATCGACCCTCCGGCAGCGTGAACCGGCAGCGGGAGCCCTCCGCGACCCGGGGGCCGCGCCGGTGATTGATGCTACCGAGCCCACCACGTGTGGCAGTCGCGCTCTCGCCGAGAGTGATCCCCGTCACCCATTTGAGCGAAGGCGTACGGGGTTCTCGACCGGATACGTCCTGGTACGCCTGCGCCCCGCGGTAAAGGCGATCCGCGGCGGACGGGCGGGGCAGATCCCCGCGCGGCCCGCCGTGCCTCTCGCCGTACGCGCCCCGCCCGGTCAGCCGGCGAGCCAGGCGGGGTCTATGAAGCCCTCGGCGAGGATCACGGCGGGCCCGGTCATCTCGACCTCGCCGTCGGTGCCCTCGCTGATCACCAGCCGCCCGCCGGGCACATCCACCGTGTACGTGACGGGCCGGCCGGTCACCGCCGGGTCCAGGCCGTCCCGGCGGGCCGCGGCCACCATCACCGCGCACGCGCCGGTGCCGCAGGAGCGGGTCTCGCCGGAGCCGCGCTCATGCACCCGCAGCGCCACATGACGGGGGCCGCGGTCCACCACGAACTCCACGTTGGTGCCGGTCGGATACGCAGCGGCGGGGGTCACGGCCGGCGCCCGCAGCAGGTCCCCGGCCTCGTCCAGGTCGTCGACGAAGGCGACCACGTGCGGATTGCCCATGCTGACGTGCAGCGCCGGCCAGCTCCGGCCGGCCGCGCCGACGGTGACCTCGCCGCCGGGGAGCACCGCGCGCCCCATCCGTACCGTCACGTCGCCGGGGGCGCCGTCCTCGGTGTCCTTGGCGATGTGCACCCGGCGCACCCCCGCGCGGGTGGCGACGGCCAGGTCCCCGGCGCCGGCGAGCCCGGCGCGCCGCAGATACCGGGCGAAGACGCGCACTCCGTTGCCGCACATCTCGGCGACGCTGCCGTCGCCGTTGCGGTAGTCCATGAACCATTCGGCCTCTGCCGCCTGGGCCGCCGCCTCCGGGTGGGCGGCCGAGCGGACCACCCGCAGCAGGCCGTCGCCCCCGATGCCGGCCCGTCGATCGCACAGCCGCGCCACGACGGCCGGGGACAGGTCCAGCAGGCCGTCCGGGTCGGGAACGATCACGAAATCGTTCTCGGTCCCATGGCCTTTGAGGAAGGCCACCGGCTCGGTCGGGGCGGGTTCGGATCGGGCGTTGGATCGGGCTTCAGTCACGTGTCCGATCGTACGCGGGGAGCGCCGCCGGGCGCGGGGCCGCCGCAGCGACCTGTGGACAACCGGGGCGAACCGATGCGGCGCGCCCGGACCCGGCGCGTATCCCTGCTCGGCGTCTGCTCGGGCCCCTGCTCAGCGCAGCCGGGCGATCCGCCAGACCGCGAGGACCGCGAGCAGTCCGATGGCCCCCGCGTAGCCGAGGACGTAGCGCCAGTCCGGCCGGGCACCGGAGCCGCGCGCGGGCAGTCCCGGCCAGGTCTGGCCGATCCGGCGGGCCGCCATCAGGCCCCAGCCGGCGGCGCAGCAGAAGAGCAGCAGACCGAGCATGGCCACCACCGCCCCGGCGTCCCCGGACTCGAAGGCGAGCGGGAAGGCGAACATCAGCGAGCCGCCGACCGCCAGCGCGATGATCGGGGCCAGCTGCCAGATCCGCAGCCGCCGCTGGGGCCGCAACTCCCCGAAGGACTGACCGTCCTCGATGGGCGGAAGGTGCTCGGTGGACCCCAGGGGTTCCAGCGGGTCAAGCGGATCAAGAGGGTCGAGGGAACCGAGAGGGTCAAGGGGGTGCAGGGACCCGTTCAGGCCCAGGGACCCCCCTGGCTCCAAGGGTTCGAGTCGGTCGAGAGGCTCCTCGGCCGCAAGTGACTCCAGTGATTCGCGGTGCGGACGGGGCTCCGGAAGCCCCTGGTCCCCCTGTGACGCATGGGACATGTCCACGTCCGCCGCTCTGTCGCGTCCCGGTGGGGTGTCGCGTGGGCCGACTGCCATCGCCACGCGCCCTCCAGAATCTCCGACACACAGCTACCTGAAGCTCGATGATGGCACGCATGAGGGGCCGCTCCCGGACACCGGGGCGTCCCGATGCCATCACGTGATCAGGCTGTGACCGCTTCCTGGAGCAACATCAGCGCCTGGTCGGCGAGTTCCGGTCCCCGGGTGCTCAGCCAGTGCACCCGCCGGTCACGCCGGAACCACGAATCCTGACGGCGGGCGAAGCGCTTGGTGGCACGTACCGTCTCGGCGCGTGCCTCCTGCTCGGTGCAGTCGTCGCCGAGCGCGGCGAGCACCTGCTGGTAGCCGAGCGCGCGGGACGCCGTACGCCCCTCCCGCAGGCCCACGGCCTCCAGGGCGCGGACCTCGGCGACCAGGCCGGCCTCCCACATCCGGTCGACCCGCAGCGCGATACGCTCGTCGAGTTCGGGCCGGGGCACGTCGACACCGATCTGCACCGTGTCGTACACCGACTCGTGGCTGGGCAGATTGGCGGTGAAGGGACGGCCGGTGATCTCCACGACTTCCAGCGCGCGCACGATCCGGCGGCCGTTGCTGGGGAGTATGGCGCGGGCGGCCTCCGGGTCGACGGCGGCCAGCCGGGCGTGCAGGGCGCCGGGTCCCCGCATGTCGAGTTCGGCCTCCAGCCGGGCCCGGACCTCCGGATCGGTGCCGGGGAACTCCATGACGTCGAGGGCGGCCCGCACATAGAGGCCCGAACCGCCGACGAGCACGGGGACGCGCCCTGCCGCGTGCAGCCGGTCGATCTCGGTGCGGGCCAGCCGCTGGTAGTCGGCGACGTTGGCCGCCTCGGTCACGTGCCAGATGTCCAGCAGGTGGTGCGGGATGCCCAGCCGTTCCTCGTGGGTGAGCTTGGCGGTGCCGATGTCCATGCCGCGGTAGAGCTGCATCGAGTCCGCGTTGATCACCTCGCCGCCCAGCGCCTGCGCGAGGGCGACGCCCAGGTCGGATTTCCCGGCCGCGGTGGGTCCGACGACGGCGATCACACGGTTCATCACTCCCCCAGTCTCGCAAAGATCTGAGGGTGACCTCGATCGAATGAGCACTCCGGGGCCGACACGGCGCGGGAATCGGGCGGCGCGAGTAAGGTCGGAGAGGGAGAGGGCGTTTTGTGATGGTTTCGGCACGACGCGAGCCATCGGGTGCGATGGGGCATCCCGCCCGTCCCCTGGCAGTCATCTTCGAGGGAAGGTGCCAGATGAGCTTCATGGACACGCTCAAGGACAAGCTCGGCATGTCGAAGGACCGGACCAACGACATCACCCGGCAGCACCAGGACGACGTCGAGCCCGGGAACGACAAGGGTGGTCAGAACCCCGAGTCCGGCATGCAGGACCCGAAGGACGCGATGGACGACCGCCAGGACAGGGGCGACGGCCCCGCCTGACGAGAGGCGTCCAGCGCTCCGCCGAGGACCGGCGAACGAGCCCGCCACCCGAACCGGACAGCCGCGGATTTCCACCATCCGCGGCGAGTCCATGCCCGGACCCGCGAGCTGCGGCAGCGGCACACCCACGCGTCAAGCGCAGCACGGCCGGACCGCCCAACGGCGCCGCCCGATTGGCGTTCAGATGCCGGGTCAGGTCCAGGCCGCCACGAAGTACCCGACGCCGTAGGGCGACGACTCGTGCAGCAGCTCGCCCCCCAGACCGGAGCCGTCCGCCGCGCCGGCGAGCACCTGCCAGGGTGCCCGGCCCGCGGCCTTGAGGGCGTGGGCGAGTTCCGGATCCAGCGCGGCCAGCGCCCGGGTGTCGGCCGCCGCCAGAGCGGCGGCGACGCCCGCGTCGAAGGGCACGGCCCGCTCGTCCAGATAGCCGGGCGCCTTGACCGTACGGCAGGCACTGCCGTCACCCATCACCAGCAGCGCCACCCGGTCCGCCGACCCGGCCACAGCCCGTCCGGTGGTCGCGCAGCGCTCCTGCTCCAGCCGCTCCCCGACCCCGAGCCCCTCCACGGGCGCCGCCCTCCAGCCCCGCAGCAGCCAGGCGGCCACGGCCAGGGACGGCGGCAGCGACCGCCGGTCCTCGCCGCGCGGTACGTCCCCGGGCAGCGTCACGTCGTCGGGCAGCGCGGTATCCGCCGGTCCGGCTCCTGCCAGGACCGGCACCGACAGCTCCTCCGGCGGTGACGCGGGGGGCTCGCCCAAGGTGACGTCCAGCGCCACCCCGAAGGGATGGAAGGATCCGGCGGTGCCTTGCGCGAAGACACCTCGGCCCGGCCGCTCCGCCGGGCCGATCACCACCAGCCGCTCCGGCCGGGACGCGGCCAGCACCCCCACCGCGTCCGCGCAGGCCGCACGCAGCTCATCGAGCTCGGCGGCGGCCCCCGCGGCGACTTCGGGGACCAGCAGTGGCGGACAGGGACAGACGGCAGCGGCGACCAGCATGATCGGAACCCTACCCACGACCTCTGACAACGCGTGGAGTCCGGGCCCGGCAAGCCCTTGACCAGGCGCGCGGCCCGGACCGAACCCGGTCGCGGGCGGCCCGCCGAGCCGGGTGGAACGGCCCTAGCAGGCGCAGCCGTCCGCCGGGGCGCCCGACGGCACCGGAACGGGCTGGGCAGCCGGAACCCCGATGGTGGGGATGCCCAGCATGACGCCGGTCGGGCGGGGCGCCGGAGCCGCTGTGCGGCGCTCCCATGCGTCGCCCGCGCGGGTGCGGCGGACCGCGAGCGGCCGCTGCTCGGCGAGCAGGTGGTGCGGAGCGGCGTAGGTGACCTCGACCGTCACCATGTCACCGGGCCGGACCGGCTCCGCGGGCCGCTCGAAGTGCACGAGGCGGTTGTCGGGGGCGCGCCCGGACAGCCGCCTGGTCGCGTCGTCCTTGCGCCCCTCGCCCTCGGCGACCAGGACTTCGAGGGTGCGGCCGACCTGCTTCTTGTTCTCGCTCCAGGAGATCTCCTCCTGGAGGGCGACCAGCCGCTCGTACCGCTCCTGCACCACGGCCTTGGGGATCTGCCCGTCCATCTCGGCGGCGGGGGTGCCGGGCCGCTTGCTGTACTGGAAGGTGAACGCCTGCGCGAAGCGGGCCTGCCGCACCACGTGCAGCGTCTCCTCGAAATCCTCCTCGGTCTCGCCGGGGAAGCCCACGATGATGTCGGTGGTGATGGCGGCGTCCGGCATCGCGGCGCGCACCTTCTCGATGATGCCGAGGTAGCGGTCCTGGCGGTACGAACGGCGCATCGCCTTCAGCACCCGGTCGGAGCCCGACTGAAGCGGCATGTGGAGCTGATGCATCGCGTTCGGGGTCTCGGCCATGGCGGCGATCACGTCGTCGGTGAAGTCGCGCGGGTGCGGCGAGGTGAAACGCACCCGTTCCAGGCCCTCGACGCGGCCGGTGGCCCGCAGCAGCTTGCCGAACGCCTCGCGGTCGCCGATCTCGGAGCCGTAGGCGTTGACGTTCTGACCGAGCAGGGTGACCTCGATGACGCCCTCGGCGACCAGTGCCTCCACCTCGGCGAGGACGTCGCCCGGGCGGCGGTCCTTCTCCTTGCCGCGCAGGGCGGGCACGATGCAGAAGGTGCAGGTGTTGTTGCAGCCGACCGAGATCGCGACCCAGGCGGCGTACGCGGACTCGCGGCGCGACGGCAGGGTCGAGGGGAAGGTCTCCAGCGACTCGACGATCTCGATCTGCGCCTCGTCGGCGATCCTGGCGCGCTCCAGCAGTACCGGCAGCTGGCCGATGTTGTGGGTTCCGAACACCACGTCCACCCAGGGGGCCCGCTTGACGATGGTGTCGCGGTCCTTCTGCGCCAGGCAGCCGCCGACCGCGATCTGCATGCCGGGGCGGGCCGCCTTCTTCGGCACGAGCTGGCCGAGGTTGCCGTAGAGCCGGTTGTCGGCGTTCTCGCGTACGGCGCAGGTGTTGAAGACCACCACGTCCGCGCCGTCGGCGCCGTCGGGCGCGCGCACGTACCCCGCCTGCTCCAGGAGGCCGGACAGCCGCTCGGAGTCATGGACGTTCATCTGGCATCCGTAGGTGCGGATCTCGTAGCTGCGGGGAAGGGTGTCCTGCGCGGTCATGCCACCAGGGTAGGCGCTCCGCGGGTGTCCCCCGAACGGAGTCGCGGGGCGCCGGTGCGACGACCCCGCTCGCGGGGTCGAACGCGGCCCGGGCCGGGACCGTGACCGCGCCCCGGCACGACCCGGACGCACGGCGGACTTCCCGCCGTCCGCGGCGTCTTCCGCGGGTCGGCGCCTGCTGGCAGGATCGCGGGGCATGGATCTCTCCCACCTCGGCGGATGCCTGCGGGCGGCGCTCGACGGCCGGGCGGCCGGGCGGCGGCGGGCCGTGCAGGCCGTACTGGCGGCGGCCTCGGCGCTAGCGCTGCTGCTGTGGTGGCTGCTGCCGTCGGACGGCCCCTCGTATCCCAAGGCACCGATATCGCTGGCGACCGGCGTCGCCGACGGGGTGTACGACACCTACGGGGTGCTGCTCAAGAGCGATCTGCGGACCGCGCTGCCCGGGGTGCGGGTGGACCTGATGCACACCGAGGGATCGGTGGACAACATCAAGCGCGTGGCCTCCGGGCGCGCCGACTTCACCATCGCGGCGGCGGACGCGGTGGCGAGCTACCAGGGCCCGGGCAAGGCCGATCTGCGGGCCTGCGCCCGGCTCTACGACGACTACATGCAGCTGGTCGTACCGCGGGACTCCCCGGTGCGCTCGGCCCGTGACCTGCGGGGTCTGCGGGTGGGTGTCGGCCAGGCCGCCTCCGGCGTCAATCTGATAACCCGGCGGCTGCTCACCGCGGCCGGACTGGACATCGACAAGGACATCAGGGCCTTTCCGGTCGGCATCGACCAGGCACCGGCGATGCTGCTCGGCGGCAAGCTGGACGCGTTCTTCTGGTCGGGCGGGCTGCCGACCGCGGCGGTGACCGCGATGGCCACCCCGACGGCGCGGATCCGGCTGGTGCAGCTGGGCGATCTGGTGGCGAAGCTGCACACCATGGGATCGCGGATGCAGTACTACCGGCAGGCGGAGATGCCGGCCGACGCGTATCCGAAGGCGCAGGACGGGCAGGCGGTGGCCACCATCGCGGTGGCGAATCTGCTGGTCACCACGGATCACGCCGACCCGGGGCTGGTGGAGCGGCTGACCCGGGCGGTGATCGACAGCCGGGATGCGATCGGCAAGAAGGTGCACGCGGCGCAGCTGGTGGACCTGCGGACGGCCGTCTTCACCGATCCGCTGCCCCTGCATGTGGGGGCAGCGCGCTACTACCGGTCGGTCAAGCCGTAGCGCTCCGGTCCGCCGGGCGCGGCGGCCTCACCCCGTGGTCACTCCGGTGGCGCGCGGCACCGTCAACGTGACTTCCAAGCCGCGCGGTTCGCGCCGTCCGTAGGTGACGGCGCCACCGCTCCGGCCGAGCAGGGCGTGCGCGATGGACAGGCCGAGGCCGGAGCCCTGCACATTCTGGTGGCGGGCGCTGCGCCAGAAGCGGTCCCCGATCCGGGCCAGCTCGTCGTCGCTCAGACCGGGGCCGCCGTCGGCGACGGTGATCGCCACCCGCTCGTCGGCGGCGGTCACCCGCACGCGCACCGTCTCGCCGCCGGGGGTGAACTTGAGCGCGTTGTCGAGCACCGCGTCGAGGGCGCTGGACAACGCCACCGTGTCGGCCCAGCCGGTCACCGGCCGGCCCTCAGGCCCGGGCCCGGACTCGGACTCGGACTCGGCGAACTCCAGCGCTATGCCGGCCCGGTCGGCGACCGCCCGCCAGGCCTCCGTCCTGCCCCGGGCCAGTTCGGTGATGTCGGTGGCGACCAGCCGGTTGCCGGCGTTCTCGGCGACGGCGAGACCGAGCAGGTCGTCCAGCACCTGGGCGAGCCGGTGGCCCTCCTCCTTCACCGACTCGGCCTCGGTGTGGCCGTCCGGCAGCGCGAACCCGAGCAACTCGATCCGCAGCAGCAGGGCGGACAGCGGGTTGCGCAACTGGTGCGAGGCATCCGCGACGAAGGCCCGCTGCTGGTCCAGCACCGCCTCCACGTTGTCGGCCATCTCATTGAACGACCGGATCAGCCGGCGCAGTTCGGGCGGTCCGCCGGCCGCTTCGACCCGGGACTTCATCCGGCCGGTGGCGATGTCGTGCGTCACCCGGTCCAAGGTGGCGACCGGCAGCATCACCCAGCCGGTCAGCCGTACGGCGAGCAGCACCGCGATCGCCATCGCCGCGAACTCGCCGGCCGCCAGCAGCAGCCAGCCGTGCAGGATGCGGGAGCGCAGCGCCCCGGTCGGCGAGTCGGTGACCACGACCGCCACCACGTCCCCGTCCCGCACGATCGGCGAGGAGATGGCGAGGGTCCGGGACTGCCAGGGCCACACCTGCCGCGGGTTGTGGGCACGGCGGCCGAGCAGCGCCGCGTAGTACGAGTCGTACAGCTCACCCTCCGGCGGCACCCGCCAGCCCCCGGGAGCGGCGGCCATCGCGGTGCGGTCGCGGTAGAAGACACCGACGCCGATGCCGTAGAGCTGCTGGTAGCGGACGAGTTCGGTGCGCAGGGTGTGCAGCCGCTCGTCGTCGGCCGGGTCGACGGCATCGGTGTCCTCGTCCCGCGCGCTGACGAACTGGGCCAGGGCCGCGAAGCGGGTGGTGTCGTCGATCCGGTCCACCACCACGCGCTGCTGCTGGGCGGCGGCCTGGCTGGCGGCCAGCGGGAAGCCGAGTGCCAGCAGGACGCCGGCCATCAGCACGAGGAGCAGCGTGAGCAGTCGCGAGCGCACGGCGGGCTTCCCCCTCCTGCCGGGCGGTCAGCCGGCCGGGACGACGAGCCGGTAGCCGACGCCGCGGACCGTCTCGATCATCGCCGGGGTACGGAGCTTGGCGCGCAAGGAGGCCACATGGACCTCAAGGGTGCGCCCGGTGCCTTCCCAGACGGTGCGCCACACCTCGCTGATGATCTGCTCACGGCGGAAGACCACGCCGGGCCGCTGGGCGAGCAGTGCCAGCAGGTCGAATTCCTTGCGGGTGAGCGCGATCAGGTCGCCGTCGACGGTGACCCGGCGGGTGGGCAGTTCTATCGCGACCCGGCCGAGCCGCAGCAGGTCCCCGTCGGCGGCCGTGGCCGGTACGCCCCCGGGCCCGGGGGCGGCGGGCGTGGCGGCCGGCGTCTCGGCGCTCGCCGCGGACCCGCCGGCGGCGGGGGCTCGCAGTGGGGGGCGGCGGCTGACGGCATGGATGCGGGCGAGGAGTTCACCGGTGTCGTACGGCTTCACCACATAGTCGTCCGCGCCCAGATTGAGGCCGTGGATACGGGACCGTACGTCGGCCCGGGCGGTGACCATGATCACCGGGGTCGCGGTACGGCGACGGATTCTGCTGCACACCTCGAAACCGTCCTGGTCGGGCAGGCCCAGGTCCAGCAGTACGCAGTCGAAGCCGGGGCCCTCGTCGGGCAGGATCGCCTGGATGGCCTCCTCACCGCTGCGGGCGTGCCGGACATCGAAGCCGTGCTTGCCGAGTACGGCGGAGAGGGCGGCGGCGACCCGGTCGTCGTCTTCCACGAGCAGCAGTCGCATGCGTCACCTCCTCCTCATCGTCGAGTCGTCATCGAGTGTGCGGTGTCGGGCGGGGTGTGGTCTGGTCTGGTGCGGTCTGGTGCGGTGCGCGAGTTCGGCGGGGATTCGGGCGGGGTTCGGCGGCGGTGGGCTCCGGTCCGTCCCGACGGAATCCACGCCGATCGAGCCCGGGTGCGTCAAGGGGGTACCGTCTCACGCGGCGGACCGTTACCGAGCCGGTACGCTTCGCGGGCGCCGTCCGATGCGCGTGAAGTGCGCCGGGTGTGCGCGTGCCGCACCGCGCCGAGCGGCGACCGTCGCTTGACGTGGGCAGGCGCAGTGGGTTGCATACGCTTTGTGACCGCAATTCTTCCGGGGGCTGCTGCGTGGACCCGGTGATCGTCGCGGGGGCGGGCCCAGTGGGCTTGGCTCTCGCTCTCGCGCTGGCCCGCCGCGACGTCCCCGTCATCCTCCTCGACGAAGCGGAGGTGCTGGGCGACGCCGACGGACTGCGGCGCCCGCGCACCGCCGTCCTCACCCCCACCACGGCCGCGCTGGTCGAACGGCTCGGCTACGCGACCCTGCGTCAGGACTCCGCCACCTGGGCGGCCTGGCGTACGCTGCGCCGCCGCACCGAGATGGTGCGCGTCGACTTCGGCCCCGATCCGATGGACGCCCCGGTACATGTCGCCCAGCACCGGCTGGAACGCGGTCTGCGGGAGGCCCTGCTGACCTGCGGTTCGGTACGGATCGTGGTGGGCTGCCGGGTGGACGCGATCGAGCAGGACGCCCGGGGAGTCTCCGTGCACACCCGGGGGGCGCACGAGACCTGGTGGCGGGGAAGCTTCCTGGTCGGCTGCGACGGTTTCCGGTCCACGGTCCGCAAGCTGCTGGGGGCGCGCTTCCCCGGCCGCACCGCGGTCGACCGCTACGCGGTGGCCGTGCTGCGGACCGAACTCCCCGAGCCGGGCGTGGCGTTGCTGCACCGCGATCCGCCGGGCGCCCCCGCCGGACAGGAGATCACCGCCCGGCCGCTGCCGGACGGGCTGTGGCGGCTGGACTGGCTGCTGCCCGCGCACGGCAGGCAGTTGACCTCCGACGCCCTGGTGGAGCGGCTGCGCGCCACGCTCACCGCCTGGTGCGGACAGGTGGTGCCCTACGAACTCATCGGCTCGGCGGAGTATCCGGTGCATCAGCGACTGGCCCGGCGCTGGCGGGTCGGGCGGGCCTTCCTGGCCGGGGACGCGGCCCATCTGATGGGCGCGCTGGGTGCGCAGAGTGTCGAGGAGGGTCTGCGCGACGCGGAGAACCTCTCCTGGAAGCTGTCGCTGGCCTGGCACGACGGGGCCTCCAGACTTCTGCTGGACAGTTATGAGGCGGAGCGGCGGAGCGCGGTCGGTGCCCGGCTGCGGGCCGCCGATCAGGCGCTCCCGCTGCTGCGGGCGAGCGGCCCCTGGCAGAGCGTGCGGCACACCCTGCTGTCCGGTTCGGTGCGCGGGCAGGTGGAGTTGCTGACCGACAGCCATTTGGGGCGCGGCGGCGCCGCGGGCTCCGTGGTGTACAACCGCTCACCGCTGTCCGTGCCGGGGCCGCGCGGCGGTGGCGGCAAGGCCGGGTCCGCGGCGTCGGCCGCCGGGTGCGATACGCCGCTGGGCGGTGTGGTCAGCGATGTACGGGTCACCGCGCTGGACGGCACGGTGGGGCGGCTGCGGGACCGGCTCGGACGGGGTCTGGTCGTGGTTCTGGTCGCCCCCGGTACCGGGGTGTGGGAATCCCGGCACTGGCTGACGGCAGGTCTGATGCCGAGGCTGGCCTCCGCGGTCGCGGCTCTGCCCACCCGCGCCGAACTGCTCGTCGCCGAGACCTATCCGGGCGCCAGCGCCCACAGTGTCCTGCTGATCCGGCCGGACGGACACCTGGTCGCCATCATGATCGGCTGCCGTCCCGCCGAGCTGTACTCGTTCGCCGACCTGGCACGCGGCGGCCCTCCGACGGCGGACTCGGATCCCGCCGAGGGCGGCCTTCCGCCCGACGGGGAGGACTCCCCCGGCGACGACGGCAGCCGGGAACGGGGCCGGCCGGGTCACGGCGGTGGCAGAGCCGGCGGCGGAGCGGCGGCCCGCCGTGTCGGCGGGCCCACTCGCTAGGGCTGTGCAGCGCACCGGACCGGGTGGCAGGTCCGGGCGCTGGGCGGCAGGGTCCGGGCGGTGGCGGGTGTTATTCGGTCTCCCACAGCCATGACTCCTCCTCCCCTTCGTCGGCGGCGCCCTCCACACTGAGCGCGTCCCGGACCACTTTGAGGGCCAGCCCTTCCGAGTAGCCCTTGCGGGCGAGCATTCCGGCGAGGCGGCGGATCCGCTTGTCGCGGTCCAGGCCGCGGGTGGCCGGCAGCCGGCGCCGTACCAGCTCGCGGGCGGTCTGCTCCTCCTGCTCGGAGTTGAGCAGCCCGACCGCCTCGGTCACCAGCTCCGCGTCCACCCCGCGCTGCTGGAGTTCTCTGGCCAGGGCCCGGCGGGCGAGTCCGCGGCCGCGGTGGCGGGATTCCACCCAGGCGTTGGCGAAGGCATGGTCGTCGATGAGGCCCACGTCCTGAAAGCGCTCCAGGACGTGCTCGGCGATCTCGTCGGGGATCTCCCGCTTCCGCAGGGCGTCGGCGAGCTGCCTGCGGGTGCGGGGGGTCCCGGTGAGCAGACGCAGGCACAGGGCCCGCGCCTGCTCCTCGGGATCGAGCGGCGGCTCTTGCGAGGCCCTCGACTCGGAAGAGCCGCCGCGCTTACGGGAACCGAACGCCATGGCGTCAGGCCTTGACGGCGGTGGCCTTGGTCACCTTCTTGGGGGCCGGGACTTCCGCCTTGGCGGGCTCGGCCGGGCCGGCGGCGTCCGGGCCCGGCTGCGCGCCCGGGGCCTCGACCACGGGCTTCGGCACGCCCACGCCCAGCTTCTCCTTGATCCGCTTCTCGATCTCGTCCGCCAGGTCCGGATTGTCCTTGAGGAAATTGCGGACGTTCTCCTTGCCCTGGCCGAGCTGGTCGCCCTCGTAGGTGTACCAGGCACCGGACTTGCGGACGAAGCCCTGCTCGACGCCCATGTCGATCAGACCGCCCTCACGGCTGATGCCGTGGCCGTAGAGGATGTCGAACTCGGCCTGCTTGAAGGGCGGCGCGACCTTGTTCTTGACGACCTTGACACGGGTGCGGTTGCCGACCGCGTCGGTGCCGTCCTTGAGCGTCTCGATCCGGCGGATGTCGAGCCGGACGGAGGCGTAGAACTTCAGCGCGCGACCACCGGTGGTGGTCTCCGGCGAGCCGAACATCACACCGATCTTCTCGCGGAGCTGGTTGATGAAGATGCAGGTGGTCTTCGTCTGGTTGAGCGCGCTGGTGATCTTGCGGAGCGCCTGGCTCATCAGCCGGGCCTGCAGGCCCACATGCGAGTCACCCATCTCGCCCTCGATCTCGGCCCGCGGCACGAGGGCTGCCACGGAGTCGACCACGATCAGGTCGAGGGCGCCGGAGCGGACCAGCATGTCCACGATTTCCAGCGCCTGTTCGCCGGTGTCCGGCTGGGACAGGATGAGATTGTCCGTGTCGACGCCGAGGGCCTTGGCGTAGTCGGGGTCGAGGGCGTGCTCGGCGTCGATGAACGCCACTGTGCCGCCCGCCTTCTGGGCGTTGGCCACCGCGTGCAGGGTGAGGGTGGTCTTGCCGGAGGATTCCGGCCCGTACACCTCCACGATCCGGCCGCGCGGGAGTCCGCCGACGCCGAGGGCCACGTCCAGGGCGGTCGACCCGGTGGGGATGACCTCGATGGGGTCGTTGGGCCGGTCGCCGAGACGCATGACGGCGCCCTTGCCGAACTGCCGTTCAATCTGTGCGAGTGCGGCGTCGAGCGCCTTCTCGCGGTCGTTTCCTGCCATGGGTTCCACCCGGGATGTCTGGTTCGATCGCTTCACGTCCATGACGCTAGCGCCTGCCACTGACAATGCGCCCGGACGTCGGTCCCGAGCTGTGGACAACTCTCGCGGGCCGGGGCGAAATCCCGTGCCGTGGCGGGGAAAAGCTGCCCGGTTTCTCTATGAGAATGGATGTTCGATTTTTATGTCAAGCCGCGTCCCCGGACATCCGCCGGGCCGCCCCTTCCCGTTCGGCTCATTCGGCCCGCTGGTCGATGACCTCGTAACGCCGTACGTAGGCGGAGAAGAACCCCTGCAGCGTCGCGGTGGCGGGGATCGCGATGAGGGCGCCGACCACGCCGAGCAGGGCGGTTCCGGCGATGACCGAGCCGAAGGCGACGGCCGGGTGGATGTCCACGGTCCTGGCGGTGATCCGCGGCTGCAGCAGGTAGTTCTCGAACTGCTGGTAGACCACGACGAAGACCAGTACCCACAGCGCGTCCCACGGGTCCCGGGTGAAGGCGATGAGGATCGGCAGCGCGCCGGCCAGATACGTGCCGACCGTCGGGATGAACTGCGAGACCAGGCCCACCCAGACCCCGAGGGCGGGCGCGAAGGGCACACCGAGCAGTTGGAGCAGGATGTAGTGCGCGACGCCGGAGATCACGGCCATCAGCGCGCGGGAGTAGAGATAGCCGCCGGTCTTGACGACCGCGATGTCCCAGGCGCGCAGCACCTCGGCCTGCCGGGCGGGCGGCAGCATGGAGCAGAGCGAGCGGCGCAGCCTCGGTCCGTCGGCGGCCAGATAGAAGGTGAACAGCAGGATCGTGAAGAGCCGGAAGACCGTGCCGATGACGGTGGTCGAGATGCCCACCACGCTCCCGGCGCCGTTGAGCAGATGGCTGCGCAGCCAGCCGGAGTGCAGCACCCGGTTCCGGAGGTCACCGGTGTCGACCCGGGTGTGGAAGGTCCTGTTCACCCAGAGGACCACCTTGTCCACGTCCCGCGGCAGGTTGTGCCCGATGGTGGTGAGCTGCTCAACCAGCAGGGAGCCGAGCGCCAGCAGGAAGCCGCCGCCGGCGATCAGCACCAGGAGCAGTACCAGTCCGGTGGCAAGACCGCGGCGCATGCCCCGCCGGGCCATCCAGTCCACCGCAGGTTCGACGGCCAGGGCGGCGAAGAACGACACCAGGACGTTGACGAGCAGACCGATCAGCCGGTCGAAGACCCAGTGGGCGAACTGGAAGCAGGCGACGAAGACGAGCGCGAGCAGGAACGCGCGGTTCAGCCAGCGCGGCATCCGGGCGCGTGACCTCTCCGGCTCGTCCTGCGGCTCACCCGCCCCCGAGTCCGGGGTCCCGTCGCTTCCTGCCACAGGGCAAGTCTGTGTCCTGCCTAGTGGTAAGTCCTGATATCAACCCATTTGCAGTACCGCGGGCGAAGGCCCCGCCGACCGCGCGGCCCTTCCGCTCACCGGTGGGAGGCCGGCACCTCCATGGCGGCGCAGACCGCGCGCCAGACGTCCTTGGCCTCCCAGCCGTCGTCCAGCGCCTGGAGGACCGTACGGCCGCCCAGCTCGGACATCACGTGGTCGCGCGCGAAGGTGTCGGCGTAGGTGTCGCCGAAATGCGCGCGCATCCGCTCCCAGAAAATCGTCAACCGCATGGGTTCCATTATCGCGCGCCCGATCGTCTGCCGGAGATCGGGCGCCTGGGCGGTGGTCCGAGGCGGCGCTCCGGGCGGCGGTCCCGAGCGACGCCGGCGTCGGCATGCTCGCGCCAGAAGTTGTCCACAGCCCGCGGAGCCGTGCTCGGCGCGGTGTCGGTGGCGCGAGGCAGGATGGATGCCATGTCCAGTCACAAAAGCCTCGACGCTTTCTCGCCCGCCACCCGCGCGTGGTTCACGGGGGCGTTCCGCGAGCCCACCGCCGCCCAGTCGGGCGCGTGGTCGGCCATCGTGGAGGGCTCCGACGTGCTGGTCGTCGCCCCCACCGGCTCGGGAAAGACGCTGGCGGCGTTCCTGGCCGCGCTGGACCGGCTGGCCGCCACCCCGCCGCCGGCCGAGGCCCGCCGCCGCTGCCGGGTGCTGTATGTCTCACCGCTGAAGGCCCTCGCGGTGGACGTGGAGCGCAATCTGCGCAGTCCGCTGGCGGGCCTGCGCCAGGAATCGGTCCGGCTCGGGCTGCCCGAGCCGGAGGTGCGGGTCGGTATCCGCTCGGGGGACACCCCGCCCGCCGAGCGGCGGGCCCTGGTCACCAGGCCGCCGGACATCCTGATCACCACACCGGAATCCCTCTTCCTGATGCTCACCTCGGCGGCCCGGGAGTCGCTCAGCGGTGTGGAGACGGTGATCCTGGACGAGGTGCACGCCGTAGCGGGCACCAAGCGCGGCGCGCATCTCGCGCTCTCGCTGGAAAGGCTGGATCAGCTGCTGGAGCGCCCGGCCCGCCGGATCGGGCTGTCCGCCACCGTCCGCCCGGTGGACGAGATCGCCCGCTATCTCTCGCCGCAGCGCCGGGCGCGGATCGTGCAGCCAACATCCCAGAAGAAGTTCGACCTGTCGGTGGTCGTGCCGGTGGAGGATCTGGGCGAGCTGGGCGGCTCCCCGGTGTCCGAGCACAGCGGGCCGGCCGCCGGCCCCACCGAGCGCGCCTCGATCTGGCCCCATGTGGAGGAGCGGATCGCCGACCTGGTGCAGGCGCACCGCTCCACGATCGTCTTCGCCAACTCCCGCCGCCTGGCCGAGCGGCTGTGCAACCGGCTCAATGAGATCGCCTATGAGCGCGCCGAGGGCGAGCCGCTGCCCGAGGCGCACTCCCCGGCCCAGATCATGGCCGAGTCCGGTGCGGCCAGGGGCGCCCCGCCGGTGCTGGCCAGGGCCCACCACGGATCGGTGTCCAAGGAGCAGCGGGCCCTGGTGGAGGAGGACCTGAAGGCGGGACGGCTGCCGGCGGTCGTCGCCACGTCCAGCCTGGAGCTGGGCATCGACATGGGGGCGGTCGACCTCGTCGTCCAGGTGGAGTCGCCGCCCTCGGTCGCCTCCGGCCTCCAGCGGGTCGGCCGGGCCGGGCACCAGGTGGGGGCGGTCTCCACCGGGGTGGTCTTCCCGAAATACCGCGGGGACCTGGTGCAGTCCGCGGTGGTGACCGAGCGGATGCGCCAGGGCGCGATCGAGGCGCTGCGCGTGCCGGCCAACCCGCTGGACGTGCTGGCCCAGCAGATCGTGGCCATGACCGCCATGGACAGCTGGGATGTCGACGAGCTGCTCGCGGTGGTGCGCCGGGCGGCGCCGTTCGCCGCGCTGCCGCACTCGGCCTACACGGCGGTGCTCGACATGCTGGCCGGGCGCTACCCGTCGGACGCCTTCGCCGAGCTGCGCCCGCGCCTGGTGTGGGACCGCGTGGCGAACACGCTGACTGCCCGGCCGGGCGCCCAGCGGCTCGCGGTCACCTCGGGCGGCACGATCCCGGACCGGGGCCTGTTCGGGGTGTTCCTCGCCGGGGCCGACCCGAAGAAGGGCGGAGGCCGGGTCGGCGAGCTGGACGAGGAGATGGTCTACGAGTCCCGGGTGGGCGACGTCTTCACCCTGGGCACCACCTCCTGGCGGATCGAGGACATCACCCGGGACCGGGTGCTGGTCACACCGGCGCCCGGGGTGCCGGGGCGGCTGCCCTTCTGGAAGGGCGACCAGCTGGGCCGCCCACTGGAGCTGGGCCGGGCGGTGGGCGCGTGGCTGCGCGAGGTCGGTGCGCTGACCCCGGAAGCGGCCAGGGAGCGCCTGTCGGCGGCGGGCCTGGACACCTGGGCGGCTGACAACGTGCTGGCGTATCTGGCCGAGCAGCGCCAGGCCTGCGGTCATGTGCCGGACGACCGGACGATCGTGGTCGAGCGCTTCCGCGACGAGCTGGGTGACTGGCGGGTCGTCATCCACTCCCCCTTCGGCGCCCAGGTGCACGCCCCGTGGGCGCTGGCACTGGGCGCCCGGCTCCAGGAGCGGTACGGCCTGGACGCACAGGCCATGCACGCCGACGACGGCATCGTGCTGCGGCTGCCGGACGCCGATCTGATGGGCCTGGATCTGCTGGACGCCGATCCGGCACGGTCGGGCAACGAGTTCGATCCGGAGCAGTCGCCGGTGGGGGCCGGGGACGTCGCCTTCGACAAGGGCGAG
Organism: Streptomyces polygonati; assembly: GCF_042650325.1. Lineage (NCBI taxonomy): Bacteria > Bacillati > Actinomycetota > Actinomycetes > Kitasatosporales > Streptomycetaceae > Streptomyces > Streptomyces polygonati. The sequence continues at coordinate 346,759 of NZ_JBHSBB010000019.1, forward strand.
ATCGAGCAACTGGTCACCGACCAGGTGGGCGGCTCCGCGCTGTTCGCCTCCCGTTTCCGGGAATGCGCCTCCCGCGCGCTGCTGCTGCCGCGCCGCAGCCCCGGCAAGCGCACCCCGCTGTGGCAGCAGCGGCAGCGCGCGTCCCAGCTGCTCCAGGTCGCCTCGGAGTACGGCTCCTTCCCGATCGTGCTGGAGGCGGTGCGCGAGTGCCTCCAGGATGTGTTCGACGTCCCCGGCCTGGTGGAGCTGATGGGCGACATCGAGGCCCGCAGGGTGCGGCTGGTGGAGGTCACCACACCCGAGCCGTCACCCTTCGCCCGCTCGCTGCTGTTCGGTTACGTGGCGCAGTTCCTGTACGAGGGGGACTCGCCGCTGGCCGAGCGCCGGGCGGCCGCGCTGTCGCTGGACTCGCGGCTGCTGGCCGAGCTGCTGGGCCAGGCGGAGCTGCGCGAGCTGCTGGACCCCGAGGTGCTGGCTGAGCTGGACCGGGAGTTGCAGTGGCTCACCGAGGACCGCGGGGTCAAGGACGCGGAGGGCGTGGCGGACCTGCTGCGGATGCTCGGCCCCCTCACTTCCGACGAGTTGGCGGCCCGGGGCGCGGACCCCGGCTGGGCCGCGGAGCTGGAGGCGGCACGGCGGGCGATCCGGGTCCGCGTCGCGGGGGCCGAGCACTGGGCGGCGGTCGAGGACGCCGGGCGGCTGCGGGACGCGCTGGGCACCGCGCTTCCGGTCGGCGTGCCGGTGGCCTTCACCGAGCCGGTGAAGGACCCGCTGGGTGACCTGGTGGCGCGCTACGCCCGTACGCACGGGCCGTTCACCACCGCTGACGCGGCCGGGCGTTTCGGGCTCGGAGCAGCGGTCGCGGACGGCGTCCTGCAGCGGTTGACGGCGACGGGCCGGGTGGCGCAGGGCGAGTTCCGGCCCGGTGGGGCCGGGCAGGAGTGGTGCGACACCACGGTGCTGCGCCGACTGCGGCGCCGTTCGCTGGCGGCGCTGCGGCAGGAGCTGGAGCCGGTGCCGCCCGCGACACTCGGGATCTTCCTGCCGCAGTGGCAGCACGTGGGCACGCACAGCCTGCGCGGCATGGACGGGCTGGCGCGGGCGGTGGAGCAGTTGCAGGGCGCGACCGTGCCCGCCTCGGCCCTGGAGAAGCTGGTGCTGCCGTCCCGGGTGATCGGGTACAGCCCGGCGATGCTGGACGAGCTGACCTCGTCCGGGGAGATCGTCTGGGCCGGCGCCGGCGCGCTGCCCGGCAAGGACGGCTGGGTTTCGCTGTATCTGGCGGACAGCGCCCCGCTGCTGCTGCCCGCGCCGCAACCGCTGGAGCTCGGCCCTCTGCACCAAGCGGTGCTGGCCGCGCTGGACGGCGGCTACGGACTGTTCTTCCGGCAGATCACCGATCGGCTGCGAGCGGCAGGCCAGGAGGTGAGCGACCCGCAGCTCGCCGACGCGGTATGGGATCTGGCCTGGTCGGGCCGGCTCACCAACGACACCCTGGCACCGCTGCGCGCACTGCTCGGTTCCGGCCGCACCGCGGGAGCCACCGCCCACCGGGCACCGCGGGCGGTGCCGCGCGGACGCTACAGCTCGCTGGCCGCCCAGGCCCCGCGCGCCACCGCCTCCCGGAGCGGGCCGCCCACCACTGCGGGCCGCTGGTCGCTGGTGCCCGTCGCCGAGCCCGATCCGACCCTGCGGGCGCACGCCCTGACCCACACCCTGCTGGACCGGCACGGCGTGGTCACCCGGGGCGCGGTGGCCGCCGAGGGGGTGGCCGGCGGTTTCTCCGCGGCGTACCGGGTGCTGGCCGCCTTCGAGGAGACCGGGCAGGCACGGCGCGGCTACGTGGTCGAGGGACTGGGAGCCGCGCAGTTCGCGATGGACGGCGCCGTGGACCGGCTGCGGGCGCTGAGTACGGCGCGGGAGCTGGAGAAGGAGCAGCAGGGCCGGTCACGCACGGTGGTGCTGGCGGCCGCTGATCCGGCCAATCCGTACGGAGCCGCGCTGCCCTGGCCGGAGCAGCCCCCCGGCGTCACCCACAAGCCGGGGCGGAAGGCGGGCGCGCTGGTCGTCCTGACCGACGGCGAGCTGGCCCTGTACGTCGAGCGGGGCGGCAAGACGCTGCTGTCCTGGCCGATGGACGAGATACGGGTGCAGGCCGCCGCGGACGCCCTGGTGCTGGCGGTCCGGGAGGGCGCGCTGGGCCGGCTCACCGTGGAGCGGACCAATGGCGAGCCGGCGCTCACCTCTCCGCTGGGCCAGGCGCTGGAGGCGGCCGGTTTCCACGCCACCCCCCGGGGCCTGCGGCTGCGCGACGGCGGCTGACCGCGGGGCCGGGCGCACCGGGCCCGCCGCACGGCGCGCCCCCCCTGACGGCCGCCCTCGCCGACCGCCGCGCACCGCCGGCCGGCCCGCTCCACCGCCCGGTCGGTGAGAATGGACGGATGCCCGAAGGAGACACGGTCTGGCTGACCGCCCACCGACTGAACGCCGCGCTGGCCGGACGACCCCTGCTGCGGGCGGATCTGCGGGTGCCCAAGCTGGCGACGGTGGATCTGGCGGGCCGGCGGGTGCTGGAGGTGGTGCCGCGCGGCAAGCATCTGATGGCCCGGCTGGCGGACGGGATCACCCTGCACTCGCATCTGCAGATGGAGGGCTCCTGGCATCTCTACGGCCCCGGGGAGCGCTGGCGGGGTGGTCCGGCGCATCAGGTGCGGGCGGTGCTGGAGACCGAGGGGCGGATCGCGGTGGGCTACCGGCTGCCGGTGCTGGAGCTGCTGCCGACCGCGGAGGAAGGCGAGGTGGTCGGGCACCTGGGGCCGGATCTCCTCGGTCCTGACTGGGACGCCGCGCGGGCGCTGGACCGGTTGGCCGCCGATCCGGAGCGGCCGGTCGGGGAGGCGCTGCTGGACCAGCGCAATCTGGCCGGGGTCGGCAACGTCTACGTGGCGGAGCTGTGTTTTCTGCGCGGAGTGACACCGTGGACGCCCTTCGGACAGCTCCGGGCGCCGGAGAAGATGGTCGCGCTGGCCCGGCGGCTGCTGGAGGCGAACAAAGGCCGCGTAGGACACGTCACCACCGGGGACACCCGGCGCGGCCGTACGAACTGGGTCTACGGGCGGGAGCACCAGCCCTGCCTGCGCTGCGGCACCCCGGTCAGATCCGGGCAGCACGGTCGGGAGGACCGGAGCCGGGTGGCGTACTGGTGTCCGCGGTGCCAGCTCGGTCCGGTGCCCGGCGAGGACTGACCGACCGGGCGGCGGCCGGTACGGCGTGCAGGGGTATCAGGCCGAGACTCCAGCCCGCCATCGCCGCCATGCCTTCCAACGGACCCGCGCTCTCGGGCCGGACGGCAAGCCGTAGCACCGCCCACCACCACAGGGACCCGGCGACCACCGCGAGCACCCGCCGGGCCGCCTTCCCCGGCCGGCGCCCCCGCCTTTCACCCCCGGCCGCCCCGCCGCTCCCGTCACGCCCCTCACTCCCGGCAGCCCCAGCCGACTCCCGCACCCGAAGTCCCCGCATCGCCGCCTCCAACTCGGCCGCCCGGGCCCCCGCACGGGGCCCGGGCGGCCATCCCGGCCCCGAGGTCAGGTCCTGCCGCGTCGTCTCGCCGACTCACTCAGCCGTATCACCGGCTCGTACCGCATCCGGCTCAGTGGTTCTCCGCCTGGAACATCCAGTGCTGCTTCTCGAGTTCGGCGGTGATGCCGATGAGGAGATCCTGTGTGACCGGGTCGGGCTTGTCGGTCGCCTCGATGCGTTCCCGCATCCGGGTGATGACGGAAGCCAGCGCGGCCACCATGACCTCCACGGCGTCGACGTCCTTGATCCAGCCGTCGGTCACCGTCTCGACCCCGCTGGACGCGGAGACCGTCCCGGCCCGGCCGTCCGGGGAGATGCCGAGGGCCGAGGCACGCTCCGCGACGTTGTCGGAGGCCGCGCGGGCGGCGGTGACCACCTCGTCCAGCTGGAGGTGGATCGAGCGGAAACGCGGCCCGATGATGTTCCAGTGCACCTGCTTGCCCACCAGTGACAGGTCCAGCAGATCAACCAGGGCGCCCTGCAGGGCGTCGCCGACGGTCTTGACGGCCTGCTGGGGCAGCGGGCTCTTTACGACAGTCATGAGCTGTTCTCCTCGCGATTCGACGCGTTCAGGTCCGGTTCATCCCCTGCTGACCGCCTTCGTCTACCCTGCCTTGACGGTCTACACATGGCAAAAGCGCGGCGGCCCGCCCCGGGATGATCCGGGACGGGCCGCCGCGCGAAGCGAGCAGGGAGAAACAGCGGCCAGGAGGGCCGGCCTAGGCGGCGACGACGTCGACGGCCTCGGCGGACTTCTTGGGGGCCTTGATGGTGATCCGCTCGTCCGGGGCACCGGCCACGGAGGTGACGGAAGTGACGGACGTGACGGAGCCGAGCAGCGGCCGCATGGGCGCCGCGGTGGTCTCGGCGGCGGAGGACTGCGAGAGCTCGGCGAGCGACAGATCGTCGCTGACCTCGCGCATGACCTCGGACATCGGCACGTCCAGCGCCTCGCAGATCGCGGAGAGCAGCTCGGAGGACGCCTCCTTCTGCCCGCGCTCGACCTCGGAGAGGTAACCGAGCGATACCCGGGCGGATGAGGAGACCTCACGCAGAGTGCGGCCCTGGCGCTGGCGCTGCCGACGCAGCACGTCACCAAGCAGGCGACGGAGCAAGATCATCGGTGGCTCCCTCCTCGGACCGCGTAACCGCATCTTCCTCGCCCCACCGTACCGCCTCCGGCACTGACCGTGCGGGGAGCCAAGTCGTGTTCACTCAGGGCTGCAAACATCCCTACCCCCCTGGTTCTTCCCCATCCTTCGCCCATGGACTCGCGCCAGGAGCGTTATCCGGGAGTCTGGCCGAATCCCGGACCCGCTACCGTACTCTCCCTCAAACGAGCCGCGAGCAGTTCCAGGATCGCCGTGACGGAAGCGGTGCGGATCGCGGTACGGTCGCCGGTGAGCTTCAGCTCGCGGGCCTCGGCCGCCGCGCTGCCCGGGCCGGCCACGGCGACGAAGACCGTGCCGACCGGCTGACCGTCCTGCGGATCGGGTCCGGCGACCCCGGTGGTGGAGACGCCCCAGTCCGCGCCGAGCCGGTCCCGTACTCCCGCGGCCATCTGCCGGGCCACTTCGGGGTCCACCGCGCCACGTGCCGCCAGCAGGGCGGCGTCCACACCGAGCAGCTCGTGCTTCAGGGCGGTCGCATACGCCGTCACCGAGCCGCGGAAGGTCCGGGAGGCGCCGGGCACCCCGGCGAGCTGCGCGGCCACCAGACCGCCGGTCAGGGATTCCGCGACGGCCAGTGTCCCGCCGCGCTCGTCCAGCAGCCGCAGCACGTCGACGGCAGCGGCGGCGGCGCTGCCGCCCGCGGGGGAATCCGCGGCGGCCGCCGGGGGCACCCCGCTCCCGGCCACCGGCTCAAGCTCGCGCTCCGGCTCGCGCACCGGCTCGGCCGCCGTCATGCCCGCCGCGCCCGTTCCGCCGCCAGGCCCGCCCGCCGCAGCACGACCGCCTGTCGTACGTAGTCCAGACCGGTCACCACCGTGAGGATCACCGCGACCGCCATCAGCCAGGCCCGGATGGTGGCCAGCGGGCCGGTCAGCGCCAGGATGTACATACCGACCGCCACTCCCTGCGCCAGCGTCTTGAGCTTGCCGCCCCGGCTGGCCGGGATGACGCCGTGCCGGATCACCCAGAAGCGCATCAGCGTGATGCCCAGCTCCCGCACCAGGATCACCACCGTCACCCACCAGGGCAGATCGCCCAGGGCGGACAGCCCGGCCAGCGCCGCGCCCATGATCGCCTTGTCCGCGATCGGGTCGGCGATCTTGCCGAAGTCGGTGACCAGGCCGTAGCGCCGGGCCAGCTCGCCGTCGAACAGGTCGGTGATCATGGCGACGCCGAAGGCCGCCCAGGCGAAGGACCGCCAGGCCGGGTCATGGCCGTCGTCGTGCACCAGCAGCAGGACGAAGCCGGGGACCAGCGCCAGTCTGATCATCGTCAGCAGGTTCGCGACGTTCATCAGCCTGGCCTTGGGCGCCGGCTCATCCCCGAGATGGTCGGTGCCGGCGGCGGGGCCCGGCGGTGGTACGGACGGGGCCACGGAAGCCCTCCCGGTCAGGGGCGAGGGTACGGTGCCGCCCAGCGGGACGGTCCCGGCCACGGATGACGCGGCCGTGAGCCCTGGTGCGGATGCGGGTGACGGCGTGGACGGGCGTGGGGAGGGCGGGGAGGCCGACGCGGGCGTGGAGGCTCCGGTCATCTGCCCACCCCGTCCCCGCGGCCGGTGCCCCGGGCGCCCGTGGCGTCCCGCGCTCCCGAGGTGCCCCGCGGGCCGGCCGGCTCCTGCACGCCGAGCGGCTCGGCGATCAGGTCGACGCCCTCGGTACCGGTCACCTTCGCGGTGACGAACGTTCCGGGCGCCGGTTCCCACCAGCTGCCGACCGGCGTCAGCACCACCTGGCCGTCGGTCTCCGGCGCCTGGTGGTCGGCCCGGCCGATGACCTCGCCGGTCTCCTCGTCCACCGATTCCACCAGCACCTTCACCGTGGCTCCGAGCCGCTCCTCGGCGCGCTGCGCGGTCAGTTCCTCGGCGAGCCGTGAGATCCGGGCCAGCCGGGCCGCCACCACGTCCTCGTCGAGCTTGTGGTCGTAGCCGGCCGCCTCGGTGCCGTCCTCGTCGGAGTAGCCGAACACCCCGATGGCGTCCAACCGGGCGGAGCCGAGGAAGCGTTCGAGTTCGGCCAGGTCGCCCTCGGTCTCGCCGGGGAAGCCGACGATGAAGTTGGACCGGACGCCGGCCTCGGGTGCCTTGGCGCGGATGGTGTCCAGCAGCTCCAGGAAGCGGTCGGTGTCGCCGAACCGGCGCATGGCGCGCAGCACGGCGGGCGCCGAGTGCTGGAAGGACAGGTCGAAGTACGGGACGACACCCGGGGTGGCGGTCAGCACGTCGATCAGGCCGGGGCGCATCTCGGCGGGCTGGAGGTAGCTGACCCGGATCCGTTCGATGCCGTCCACCGCCGCGAGTTCGGGCAGCAGCGTCTCCAGCAGCCGGATGTCGCCGAGGTCCTTGCCGTAGGAGGTGTTGTTCTCGCTGACCAGCATCACCTCCTTGACGCCCTGCTCGGCGAGCCAGCGGGTCTCGCCGATGACGTCGGAGGGCCTGCGGGAGATGAAGGAGCCGCGGAAGGAGGGGATCGCGCAGAAGCTGCAGCGGCGGTCGCAGCCGGAGGCGAGTTTCACGGACGCGACCGGTCCGGAGTCCAGCCGGCGTCGCAGCGGGGCACGCGGGCCCGAGGCGGGGGCGATGCCGTCCGGAAGATCGGTGAGGTCGGCCTCGGCCCCGCCCGGCGCCGGGGGGCCGGCGACGGCGGAAGCGTCCGCCCCGGACCCGGCGGCCACCGAGCCGTCCGCCGTCCCCTGACCGTGCCCGGGCAGCGCCACCGGCGTGCCCTGCCGCTCCGCCGGGCTGATCGGCAGCAGCTTGCGCCGGTCGCGGGGAGTGTGCGAGGCGTGGACGCCGCCGGCCAGGATGGTCCGCAGCCGGTCGGAGATGTCCGCGTAGTCGTCGAAGCCGAGCACCGCGTCGGCTTCGGGGAGGGATTCGGCGAGTTCCTTGCCGTAGCGCTCGGCCATGCAGCCCACCGCCACCACGGCCTGGGTACGCCCGTGGCCCTTGAGGTCGTTGGCCTCCAGCAGGGCGTCCACCGAGTCCTTCTTGGCCGCGTCGACGAAGCCGCAGGTGTTCACCACCGCCACATCGGCGTCGGCCGCGTCGTCCACCAGTCGCCAGCCGTCCGCCGCCAGTCGGCCGGCGAGTTCCTCGGAGTCCACCTCATTGCGGGCGCAGCCGAGCGTGACGAGAGCGACGGTACGGGGTTCGGGCATGAGCCCAGACTACCCGCAGGGGGTACGGCCACCCGTACGCGGCGGTTGGCGGACCGCCGCGTGCGCGTCAGCCTTGAGTGGGGTCACCCGGGGTGTAGGTGAGGTGGGCGACCTGGCCCTTGGAGCCGGCCCTGCCGATGTCCTTGCCGTTGACGAACAGCTGGACGGCGCCCGCGTTTCCGACCGTGAGCTTGATCTTCTTGTCGTCGGTCCAGGTCATGGACTCGCCCTTCTTGAGCGAGCTCTGGTACAGCTGCTTGCCGTTGCTGTCGGTGGCCAGGATCCAGCTGGAGCTGCCCTCCACGGTGGCCTTGACCGTGACCTTGCCGGGCGGCGCCGCGGCGATCGCGCTGCCGGTCGGCTGCGGGGGCTTGGGCGCGCCGTTGCCCTGCGGGGTGCGGGTGTGCGAGGCGGTGCTGCTCGGGGCGGTGGTGGTCGAGTCGGCGGTGGTCTTCCCGCCGCCGCCACCGCTGTAGAGCGCGGTGAATCCGACGAAGCCCACGACGGCGACGATCGCGGCGACCATGGCGGCCGTCCAGTTCGGCCGGCGTGGTTCCGAGCGGATCCGCTCGGCTTCGTACAGGGGCGCCACGGGCGCGGGGGCGGTCTCGGTGCCGTGCTCGGCCACGTACTGGTCGACCAGCGGCTCGGGATCGAGGCCGACGGCGCGGGCGATGCTGCGGATGTGCCCGCGGGCGTAGACGTCGCCGCCGCAGCGGGAGAAGTCGTCCTGCTCGATCCCCTGGACGATCGGGACGCGGATCCGCGTGGTGGTGCTGACCTCGTCGATGGAGAGTCCCGCGGCGACGCGGGCCTGGGCAAGGGCGCGACCGACCGAAGGTTGGTCGTCGGGAGGCGAGTTGCCGATGGACACGAGGGCGCCTTTCGAGCGTGCAGCCACCTGCTGGAAGTTCAGTCTAGGGGGGGTGCGAAACGTGGGGGCAACCGGAGGAGCTGTTTTGTCCGCCACCCGGGCTGCCCGACGGGGGGTGCAGCTGTAACAACTTGACGCGCGGGCAGGAGAAACGGTTGCCCGGGAGCGTGCCCCGGCTGCCGGGGATCACACGCGCCGCGCACGGCGCATCCGCCCGCCGCCCGCGGCGGCCCAGGATCCCTCGGCCGCCGCCCTACGAAGCGTCCCCGCCGCGGATCACCGCGAGCACACCGTCGAGTTCGTCGGCCTTGACCATGACGTCGCGGGCCTTGGACCCCTCGCTGGGGCCGACGATGCCGCGCGACTCCATCAGGTCCATCAGCCGGCCCGCCTTGGCGAAGCCGACCCGCAGCTTGCGCTGGAGCATCGAGGTGGAACCGAACTGGGTGGAGACGACCAGTTCGGCGGCCTGGCAGAGCAGATCCAGATCGTCGCCGATCTCCTCGTCGATCTCCTTCTTGGGCCCGCTGCCGACCGTGACGTCGCTGCGGTAGGCGGGGGTGAGCTGCGCCTTGCAGTGCTCGACGATCTTGGCGACCTCGTCCTCGGTGACGAAGGCGCCCTGCATCCGGATCGGCTTGTTCGCGCCCATCGGCAGGAACAGTCCGTCACCCTTTCCGATGAGTTTCTCGGCGCCGGGCTGGTCGAGGATGACCCGGCTGTCGGCGAGCGAGGAGGTGGCGAAGGCGAGCCGGGACGGCACATTGGCCTTGATCAGACCGGTGACGACATCGACGCTGGGCCGCTGGGTGGCGAGCACCAGGTGGATTCCGGCGGCGCGGGCGAGCTGGGTGATGCGGACGATGGAATCCTCCACATCGCGCGGGGCGACCATCATCAGATCGGCCAACTCGTCCACGATCACCAGCAGATACGGATACGGGGTCAGCTCGCGCTCGCTGCCCTCGGGTGTCCTGGCCTTGCCGGAGCGCACCGCGGCGTTGAAGTCGTCGATGTGCCGGAAGCCGTAGGCGGCGAGGTCGTCGTAGCGCAGGTCCATCTCGCGCACCACCCACTGGAGCGCCTCGGCGGCCCGCTTGGGGTTGGTGATGATCGGGGTGATCAGGTGCGGGATGCCCTCGTACACGGTGAGTTCGACGCGCTTGGGGTCGACCAGCACCATCCGCACCTCGTCGGGGGTGGCGCGGGCCATCACCGAGGTGATCAGGCAGTTGATGCAGGAGGACTTGCCGGAACCGGTGGCGCCGGCCACCAGGACGTGCGGCATCTTGGCGAGATTGGCCATCACATAGCCGCCCTCGACGTCCTTGCCGAGCGCGACCGTCATCGGGTGCACCTCGCCGGCGGCTTCGGCGGAGCGCAGCACGTCGCCCAGATTGACCATCTCGCGGTCGCTGTTGGGGATTTCGATGCCGACCGCGGACTTGCCGGGGATCGGACTGATGATCCTTACGTCGGGGCTGGCCACCGAGTAGGCGATGTTCTTGGCGAGCGCGGTGATCCGCTCGACCTTGACGGCGGCGCCCAGTTCGACCTCGTAGCGGGTGACCGTCGGGCCGCGGGTGAAGCCGGTGACGGTCGCGTCGACCCGGAACTCCTTGAAGACCTGGGAGAGCTGGGCCACCACCAGGTCGTTGGCGGCGCTGCGGGTGCGGCCGGGGCCGCCGCGCTCCAGCAGGTCCAGGGAGGGCAGCGCGTAGGTGATGTCGCCGGAGAGCTGGAGCTGCTCGGCGCGCGGCGGCAGCGGCACGCCGGCGTCCGGGTCGGGGGTGTGCTTGGTCAGATCGGGGACCGGGGCGCCGGCGGGCAGCCCGGCGGCCTCCGCGCCCCTGGACGCGACGGCGTCCTCACCGTCCTCGGCCCGGGCGGCCGGCAGATGCTTCCTGACCCGGCTGGTCAGGTCGGCGACCAGCGGTGAGGGCTGCACGCCGTTCAGCACCGCTCCGTCCAGGGCGGCGGCGGCCTCGGCGGCCACGTCCACCGCGTCGGGGCCGTCCCCGGGCTCCGCGCGGCGCCTGGGCCTGCGGCGCGGCCTGGGCTCCTCGGCGCCGTCCAGGGGGCCTTCGCGGTCCACGTCGTACGGGTCCGCGTCCGCCGCCGCGCGCTTGGTGAAGCGCAGCGGCAGCCGGCGCACCGGCGACTCGTCCTCGGGGCCGGCGGGCTCCTCGTCGTCCTCGAAGAAGTCCTCCAGCGGTACGGCTTCGGGGTCCGGCGGCGCCGCGTACAGGCCGAGCTTGCCGCCCGCCCAGCGCAGCCGCTGCGGAATGGCGTTGACCGGGGTGGCGGTGACGACCAGCAGCCCGAAGACGGTGAAGAGCAGCAGCAGGGGAACGGCCAGGGGCGCGCCGACGGTGTAGAGGAACGGGGAAGCGGTGGCCCAGCCGATCAGGCCGCCGGCGTCCCGCATGGCCTGGGCGCCCTCGGCACGGGTCGGGGAGCCGCAGGCGATGTGGATCAGCCCGAGCAGGCCGATGACCAGCGCGGACAGTCCGATCACGATCCGGCCGTTGGCCTCGGACTGCTCGGGGTGGCGCATCAGCCGGACGGCGATCGCGCCGAGCAGGAAGGGCACCAGCAGGTCGAGACGGCCGAAGGCGCCGGTGATCAGCATCGTCACCAGATCGCCGACCGGGCCCCGCAGATTGGACCAGGTGCCGGCGGCGACCACCAGGGTGAGGCCGACCAGCAGCAGCGCCAGGCCGTCCTTGCGGTGCGCGGGGTCCAGGCCGCGGGCACCGCGCCCTATGCCGCGGAAGATCGCGCCGACGCCATGGGCCAGGCCGAGCCATATGGCCCGCACCATGCGGTAGAGCGGATTGGACGGCGAAGGGGCGGGCCTGGGCGCGGGTTTGACCGCCGCGGCCGCCTTCTTGACGGGGGCCTTGGCGGAAGCGCTCTTCGCCGCGGGTCTCTTGGCCGCGGTCTTCTTCGCCGCAGGCTTCGCCGGGGCTTTCTTGGCGGTGCCGGACGTACGGGAGGCCATGGTGCCGAGGTTACCGTTCTTTGCCCGGGTGACACGCCTGCCTGTGGATACGCCCGTTCGTGTCGGACCGCGCCGATCAGATGATTGACCGGACGGACCGGGCCAAGCTGACGGACCTGCGGACTGACCCTCCGTCACCCGCCGTGCGGTGACGCCCTGCTGGCCCGTCAGTCCGCCGCGGTCCGCCCGCCGGCCCCGCTCAGTCCCCGCCGTGCTGTTTGATGATGCCGCCTCCGGTGCCGGGCTCCAGCGCGTCCAGCGCCCGCCGCAGACCGGTGAGTTTGCGTTCCAGGTGGGCGGCGGTGGCCACGGCCGCGCCGTCACCCGACTCGTTGAGCTGCTTGCCCAGCGCCTCGGCCTGCTCCTCCACCGCGGCCAGCCGCGCGGACAGCTCGGCGATGATCCCCACCGACTCCTTGCCGCCGCCGTTGGAGCCCGCGCCGTCCGGCAGGCCCTGCTCCAACTGGAGCCGCAGCAGCGCCGCCTGCTCCCGCAGCTGGCAGTTCTTCATGTAGAGGTCCACGAAGACCGACACCTTGGCCCGCAGCACCCACGGGTCGAACGGCTTGGAGATGTAGTCGACCGCCCCTGCCGCGTAGCCGCGGAAGGTGTGGTGCGGCCCGTGGTTGATCGCGGTCAGGAAGATGATCGGGATGTCCCGGGTCCGCTCCCGCCGTTTGATGTGCGCCGCGGTCTCGAATCCGTCCATGCCCGGCATCTGGACATCGAGCAGGATCACCGCGAAGTCGTCGGTCAACAGCGCTTTGAGTGCTTCCTCCCCGGACGATGCCCGCACCAGTGTCTGATCGAGCGCCGAGAGGATCGCCTCCAGCGCCAGCAGATTCTCCGGCCGGTCATCGACCAGGAGGATCTTGGCCTTCTGCACCATGGCCCGCCCTCCTCGCCCCGGCCCTGTGCCGGTCGCCGCCCCCGGGGACAGCTCCGTCATGCCGCCCGTCCTTGTGCCGGTCATGGTAGCCGCACCCCGCCGTTCGCCACACCCTGTCACCGCCAGGTCACTCAACACGCACCGGAAACGTAGGCGGGGACCAGAAGGTTCCCTGATTCCACTGCCCTCACACCTCGCCCGACACACGGGTCGGCAAAAGATACGCCTGCCGGGGCCGACCGCCTCCCCCGGCACGCCGGACGGCCGGACCGGCCCCTCCGGCGCGCCCCGGGGGCGCGCCGGTCAACGCGCGTGCATCCACTGTTCCATGAGCGTGAGCAGATGATCAGTGTCCACCGGCTTCGTCACATAATCCGACGCTCCGGAGTCGATGGCCTTCTCCCGGTCGCCCTTCATCGCCTTCGCGGTGAGCGCGATGATCGGCAGCCCGGCGAACTGCGGCATCTTCCGGATCGCCGTCGTCGTCGCGTATCCGTCCATCTCCGGCATCATGATGTCCATCAGCACCACGGCGATGTCGTCGTACTGCTCCAGGACCTCGATGCCCTCCCGGCCGTTCTCGGCGTAGAGGACCGTCAGTCCGTACTGCTCCAGCACGCTGGTCAGCGCGAAGACGTTACGGATGTCGTCGTCGACGATCAGCACCTTCTCGCCGCTGAAGCTGCCGGAGAAACCGGCGTACGCCTCGCCCTGCGCCTCGTCCGCCCACGGCTCGGCCGCGCCGAGCTGGGCCTGCCCGTAGCCGTGCACGCTGCTCGGTCCCAGGTCGCCGCCCTGGCCGTTATGCCCGTAGCCCTGGCCGTAACCCTGGCCATAGCTCTGGCCGTAACCCTGACCGTTGCCCTGGGCGCCCGGGTGGCCGCCGCCCCCCGAGGAGTGCGGGGCCGGCGGCAGGGCGGAGCGGCGGCGCAGCCGCGCCAGGCTGCTGCCGGGGCTGCGGGTGCGGCCCTGCGCGCTCTGGTCGATGTCCGCGCCGTAGCCGCCGACGGCCAGCTGCGGCAGCGCCGGAGGCACCTCGCCGAGGCTCAGCGGCAGATACAGCGTGAAGGTCGAACCGCGTCCCGGCTGGGAGTCGGCGTGGATCTCACCGCCCAGCAGCCGGGCGATCTCGCGGCTGATCGACAGGCCCAGGCCCGTACCGCCGTACTTGCGGCTGGTGGTGCCGTCGGCCTGCTTGAACGCCTCGAAGATCACCCGCATCTTGCCGGCCGCGATGCCGATGCCGGTGTCGGTCACCGAGAACGCGATCAGCGGCTGGTCCGGCTCGCGCAGTGTCCCGGCCTCCAGCAACTGCTCGCGGATGGACTGCGGCACCTCGGTTCCGGCCGGGCGGATCACCAGCTCCACCGAGCCGCTGTCGGTGAACTTCACCGCGTTGGACAGCAGATTGCGCAGCACCTGGAGCAGCCGCTGCTCGTCGGTGTGCAAGGTGACCGGCAGCTCCGGCGAGACCCGTACCGAGAAGTCCAGGCCCTTCTCCGCGGTCAGCGGCCGGAAGGTGGCCTCCACGTAGTCGACCAGCTGCACCAGCGCGATCCGGGTCGGCGAGACGTCCATCTTGCCCGCCTCGACCTTGGACAGGTCCAGGATGTCGTTGATCAGCTGGAGCAGGTCCGATCCGGCGCCGTGGATGGTCTGGGCGAACTCGACCTGCTTCGGCGACAGATTGCCGTCGGCGTTGTCGGCCAGCAGTTTGGCCAGGATGAGCAGCGAGTTGAGCGGGGTGCGCAGCTCGTGCGACATGTTGGCGAGGAACTCCGACTTGTAGCGCATCGAGACCGCGAGCTGCTCGGCGCGCTCCTCCAGGACCTGCCGGGCCTCCTCGATCTCGGTGTTCTTCACCTCGATGTCGCGGTTCTGCCGGGCCAGCAGCTCGGCCTTGTCCTCCAGTTCGGCGTTGGACATCTCCAGCGCGCGCTGCCTGCTCTCCAGCTCGGCGGAGCGTTCCTGCAGTTGCTCGGTCAGCTCCTGGGACTGCTTCAGCAGTCCCTCGGTCTTGGTGTTGACCGAGATGGTGTTGACGCTGATCGCGATGATGTCGGTGATCTGGTCGAGGAAGTCCTTCTGGATCTGGGTGAACGGCTGGAAGGCGGCCAGCTCGATCACGCCCAGCACCCGGCCCTCGAACAGCACCGGCAGCACGATCACATGGGACGGCGGCGCCTCGCCGAGCCCGGAGGTGATCTTCAGATAGCCCGGCGGCACATGCTCGATCAGGATGCTGCGCTTCTCCACCGCCGCCTGTCCGATCAGCCCCTCGCCGGGCAGGAAGACGGTGGACCTGGTGCGCCGGGAGAAGCCGTAGCTGCCGATCAGCTGCAGTTCGTACTCCTCGCCGGCCTCCGTGGTGTCCTCGGTGAGGAAGAACGCGCCGTGCTGCGCGGAGACCACCGGGGTCAGCTCGCTCATGATCAGCGCGGCCACGTCGCCGAGGTCGCGGCGGCCCTGCATCAGACCGGAGATACGGGCCAGATTGCCCTTGAGCCAGTCCTGTTCCTTGTTGGCCAGCGTGGTCTCGCGCAGCCTGACGATCATCGTGTTGATGTAGTCCTGGAGTTCCAGGATCTCGCCGGCCGCGTCCACGTCGATCCGCAGATTCAGGTCGCCGCGGGTCACCGCGGTGGCGACCTGGGCGATGTTGCGCACCTGCGAGGTCAGGTTGTTGGCCATCAGGTTCACCGACTCGGTGAGGTCCTTCCAGATGCCGGAGACGTCCGGCACCCGCGCCTGACCGCCCAGACGGCCCTCGGTGCCCACCTCGCGGGCCACCCGGGTCACCTCGTCACCGAAGGCGGACAGCTGGCCGACCATCGTGTTGATGGTGGTCTTGAGCTCCAGGATCTCGCCGCGGGCGTCCACATCGATCTTCTTGGACAGGTCGCCGCGGGCGACCGCCGTGGTGACCTGCGCGATCTGCCGGACCTGGCCGGTCAGGTTGGAGGCCATCCCGTTGACGGACTCGGTGAGGTCCTTCCAGGTGCCCGCCACGCCCGGCACCCGGGCCTGGCCGCCGAGGATGCCCTCGGTACCGACCTCGCGGGCGACCCGGGTGACCTCGTCACCGAACGCCGACAGGGTGTCCACCATCGTGTTGATGGTGTTCTTCAGCTCCAGGATCTCGCCCCGGGCGTCCACATCGATCTTCTTCGTCAGATCGCCGTTGGCGACCGCCGTGGCCACCGAGGAGATCGACCGCACCTGACTGGTCAGGTTGTTGGCCATCAGGTTGACGTTGTCGGTGAGGTCCTTCCAGATACCGGAGGCGTCCCGCACCCGTGCCTGGCCGCCGAGCTGGCCCTCCGTGCCGACCTCGCGGGCCACCCGGGTGACCTCGTCACCGAACGCCGACAGGGTGTCCACCATCGTGTTCACGGTGGTGACCAGGGCCAGGATCTCGCCCTTGGCGTCGACGGTGATCTTCCGCGACAGGTCGCCCTGCGCGACCGCGCTCGTCACATCGGCGATGTTGCGGACCTGCGAGGTCAGGTTGTTCGCCATGAAGTTGACGGACTGGGTGAGGTCCTTCCACGTCCCGGACACGCCCTTGACCTCGGCCTGCCCGCCGAGGATGCCCTCGGTGCCCACCTCGCGGGCCACCCGGGTCACCTGCTCGGCGAACGACGACAGCTGGTCCACCATCGTGTTCAGGGTGTTCTTCAGCTCCAGGATCTCGCCCTTGGCGTCCACGTCGATCTTCTGCGACAGGTCGCCGCGCGCGACGGCGGTGGCCACCTGCGCGATGTTGCGGACCTGGCCGGTGAGGTTGCCGGCCATGAAGTTCACCGAGTCGGTCAGGTCGCGCCACACACCGGCCACACCGGGCACCTGCGCCTGGCCGCCCAGCCGCCCGTCGGTGCCCACCTCGCGGGCCACCCGCGTGACCTGCTCGGCGAACGACGACAGCTGGTCCACCATCGTGTTGATGGTGTTCTTCAGCTCCAGGATCTCGCCCCGGGCGTCCACATCGATCTTCTGCGACAGGTCGCCGCGTGCGACCGCCGTGGTGACCTGGGCGATCTGCCGGACCTGGGAGGTCAGGTTGCCGGCCATGAAGTTGACGGAGTCGGTCAGGTCCTTCCAAGTGCCGCTGACCCCGTCCACCCGCGCCTGACCGCCGAGACGGCCTTCGGTGCCCACGTCGGTGGCCATCCGCGTCACCTGGGCGGAGAAGGAGCCCAGCTGGTCCACCATCCGGTTCACGGTGTTCTTCAGCTCCAGCATCTCGCCGGAGACGTCCACCGTGACCTTCTGGGTCAGATCGCCGTTGGCGACCGCCGTGGTGACCTGCGCGATGTTGCGGACCTGACCGGTGAGGTTGCGGAAGGCGGTGTTCACCGAGTCGGTGAGGTCCTTCCAGGTGCCCGCCGCGCCGGACACCTGCGCCTGCCCGCCGAGGATGCCCTCGACGCCCACCTCGCGGGCCACCCGGGTCACCTCGTCACCGAACGAGGAGAGCTGGCCGACCATCGAGTTCACGGTGTTCTTCAGCTCCAGCATCTCGCCGGAGACGTCCACCGTGACCTTCTGCGACAGGTCGCCGCCCGCCACCGCCGTGGTGACCTGCGCGATGTCCCGCACCTGGGCGGTCAGATTGCGGAAGGCGGTGTTCACCGAGTCGGTGAGGTCCTTCCAGGTGCCCGCCGCGCCCGGGACCTGGGCCTGCCCGCCGAGCTGGCCCTCGGCGCCGATCTCGCCCGCGACCCGGGTCACCTCGTCGGCGAAGGTCCGCAGTGTCTCGGTCATGGCGTTGATCGTCTCGGCGAGCTGCGCGACCTCGCCGCGCGCCCCGATGGTGATCTTCTGCGTCAGGTCGCCGTTGGCGACCGCCGTGGTGACCTGCGCGATGTCCCGCACCTGCGCGGTCAGATTCCCGGCCATCAGATTGACGGAGTCGGTCAGGTCCTTCCACACACCCGCCATGCCGGGCACCTGCGCCTGACCGCCGAGCTCTCCCTCGGTGCCGACCTCACGGGCGACCCGGGTGACCTCGGAGGAGAAGGAGGACAGCTGGTCCACCATCGAATTGACGGTGTTCTTCAGCTCCAGCATCTCGCCGGCCACATGCACGGTGACCTTGCGGGACAGGTCGCCCTTCAGCACCGCCTGGGTGACCAGCGCGATGTCCCGGACCTGGGCCGTCAGCCGGTACGCCATGGTGTTGACCGAGTCCGTCAGGTCCTTCCAGGACCCGGCCATCCCGCGCACCTTCGCCTGGCCGCCCAGCTTGCCCTCGGTGCCGACCTCGCTGGCGACGCGGGTCACCTCGTCGGTGAACGCGGACAGCTGGTCGACCAGCCCGTTGACCGTACGGCCGACCTTCAGGAACTCCCCGCGCAGCGGGTGCGCCGACCCGTCGGCGTTCTGCGCCCGCAGGTCCATCCGCTGCACCAGATCGCCCTCGGCCACCGCCGACAGCACCCGGCCGACCTCGGAGACCGGCCGCACCAGGTCGTCGACCAGCGCGTTGGACGCCTCGATGGCCGCCGCCCAGGCGCCCTCGCTGGCGCCGGTCTCCAGCCGTTCGTTGAGCTTGCCCTCCCGGCCGACCACCCGCCGGACCCGGGCCAGCTCCCCGGTGAGGTGCTGGTTACGGTCCGCGACCTCGTTGAAGACCGCGGCGATCTCGGCCATCGGGCCGTCGCCGGACACCGTGAGCCGCTTGCGGAAGTTCCCGTCCCGCATCGCGGCCAGCGCCCCGAGCAGCTTGGTGAGCGCGGCCGAATCGACCTCTACCGTCCCGCTGCCACGAGATCGCCCGTTCTTCGTACGCGTGACTGTGCCCCGCGCCGATGCGCCAGACTCCACCGTGTCCCTCCTGGAGGGTCGATCGACCTGCGGATGTGCATGTTTTCTGCCGAGCAAACATGCCTAGTGTTCCACCATCGCCCACCGGCCCGGCAAACTTCCGTCGTAACCATCTCACCGGAACGGTCGTTGGCCTATGGAGGGCGGGACTCGTCCTTCGCCACGGCTGTGCTGTCCGGCGAGAAGCCTGTCCCCCGGGGCGGGAGGAGTCCCAGCGGTTCGGCACCATCGCACGCTCGATGGCACCTGCCGACTGCGCGGTGTGTTCAACCCCTGATCACTGTGGCGCTTCGCCATCCGCGCATCGCATATAGAGGGACAAGCGTCACAACGCTTCCCGGTTTCGTACCGCATGGGACGGCCGCCGTCCCACGCACTAGCCTTGCCTGATGGCAGTGCGACACTCGGCTCGTGGTCGGGGAACTGGTGGGAGCGCGACCGGACACAGCCTCCGGGGGAACACCGAAACACTCACGAGGAGATCTGTGATCACGGCGCGGGCAGCGGCCAGCTTCGAACCCGTGGGGCGCTCCGTCGCCGTCGCCCGGGCGTTCGTGCGCGACACCCTGCACGGCTGGGGCTTCGCCGACGTGGTGGACGACGCGGTGGTCCTCACCAGCGAGCTCGTCACCAATGCCGTGGTGCACGCGGGCACCGCCGCCGACGTGACCTGCCTGCGGTACGAGACAGCGGTCCGGGTCGAGGTCGCCGACCACTATCCCGAACGCGAGATCCCGATGCAGCCGCGCGGCCGCCAGTTCCGCGACGGCGACAACGAAGGCGGTCGCGGCCTGCTGCTGTGCGCCGCGCTGGCCGGCCGCTGGGGCGTGGAGTACACCGCCGCCGGCAAGACCGTCTGGTTCCAGCTCGACCTGCCGGAGCGTCCGGCCGGCACCCGCTCGGCCGGTCCCGTGATGCCCGTCACCGATCTGCCGGTCGCCGACGAGCGGGTCCGGGTCGCCGTCATCCAGGCCGACAACCGCGCCGTCATCACCCGGTGGAACGACGACGCGGCGGATCTGTTCGGCCACGCCCCCGCCGACATACTCGGCAAGTCGCTCGCCGACATCACCGCCTGGCCGCAGACCCCCGGCACCGGCATCGGCCTCGCCGAAGCGCTCCAGCTCTCCCGCTGGGAGGGCACCTACGGCCTGCGCGACGCCGGAGGCCGCGTCCTGCCCGTCTACGGCTCCCACCTGCGGGTCCGCGACAGCGCCGGCGAGCCCTCCACCGTGTGTCTGCTGGTACGCGCCGAGGAGCGCGCCGTCCTGCAGAGCCCGTCCCGGGGCCCGGCGCACTCCGACCCCAGCCTCACCCAGCGCGGCAAGAGCACCGACGCGTTCGAGGTCTTCATCGGCTCCCCCGCCCCCGACGACCTCGACAGCCTCCTCCAGCGCACCGTCGAACGCGCCCGCGACATGCTCGACGGGGACGCCGCCTACCTGCTGCTGGCCACCGACGACGAGACCGAGCTGGAGGTACGCGCCTCCACCGGCCTGCCCTCGGCCCGGCAGCGCTTCGCCCGGGTCCCCGTCGAGGCCGGCACCGGACGCTACGGCAGTGCCAGGATGCCCGCGGTGCACGAGGACCTCACCGCCGTACCCGGCGCCGTACCGCTGCTGTCCGGCACCGGCATGCGTTCGGTGGTCACCGTGCCGCTCAAGGTCGAGGGCCGCCTGACCGGCTCCATCGGAGTCGCCGCCGAGGCGCCCGGCCGCTACTCCAACCAGGAGGCACTCCGCCTCCAGTTCGCCGCCGACCGGATCGCGCTGGCCGTCGAAAGCGCCCGCCTCACCGAGCTGGAGCGGCTCCGCCGCGGCTCGCTGTCCTTCCTCGTCGAGGCCTCCGACCTGCTGGCCGGCACCCTGGAACGCGATCAGACACTCGCCTTGATGGCGCAGATGACCGTACCGACGCTGGCCAGCTGGTGCGCCGTCTACACCATCGCCGAGCAGTCGCAGTCCGAACCGGAGCTGGCTTTCGTCCTGCACGAGGACGAGGACCGCATCGACGGCATCAAGGCACTGCTGTCCCAGGTACGGCCGCCCGCCCCGGACCCGACACCCGGCGCCCGGATCTGGACCGACCCGTCGGACGTGGCCCACTCCAGCGCCCTGCGCGCCTCGCTGCGCAGCCTCGGCGTGGGGTCGGCCGCCGCGGCCTCCTCGGCGGTGAGCAGCCGCCCCGCGAACACCCCCGGCATCCAGCTGGCCACCGCGGCCGCGATCGGCGGCGAGACAGTCGTGCTGCCGCTGGTGGCCCGCAACCGCGTCATCGGCATGCTCACCCTCGGCAAGCCCACCGACGAGCGCTTCCGCCAGGAGATCCTGGAGCTCGCCGAGGATCTCTCCCGCCGCGCCGCCCTGGCCCTGGACAACGCCCGCCTCTACAGCGAGCGCACCGCCATCAGCCAGGCCCTCCAGCGCAGCCTGCTGCCGCCGGAGCTGCCCCGGGTGCCCGGCGTCGAAGTCGAGGTCGTCTACCGCGCCGCCGGTGAGGGCAATGAGGTGGGCGGCGACTTCTACGACCTCTTCCCCATCCGCGACGGCTGCTGGGGCTTCGCCATCGGCGACGTGTGCGGTACGGGCCCGGAGGCGGCCGCCGTGACCGGCCTGGCCCGGCACGCGCTGCGCCTGCTGGCCCGCGAGGGCTTCGGCGGCCCCGCGGTGCTGGAACGGCTCAACGCCGCCATCCTGGACGAGGGCGCCCGCAGCCGCTTTCTCACCCTCCTCTACGGCGAGCTGTGGCCGCAGCACGACGGAAGCGCGGTGCTCCGCATGGTCTGCGCCGGACACCCGCTGCCGCTTCGCCTGCGCCCGGACGGCACCGTGGAACCGGCCGCCGAACCGCAGCCGCTGCTGGGCGTGATGGAGGATCTGGAACTCTTCGAGCAGTCCATCACCCTCGACCCGGGGGATGTCCTGCTCTGCGTCACCGACGGCGTCACCGAGCGCCGCGAGGGCACCCGGATGCTGGGCGACGACGGCCTCGCCGATGTCCTGGCCACCTGCACGGGCCTGACCGCCGGCGCGGTCGCCTCACGCGTCCAGCGGGCGGTCGAGCGGTTCGCCTCGGACGCGCCGTCGGACGACATGGCGATCCTCGTGATGCGGGTACCGAAGTAACCGCGTTCCGGCACCGGAGACAGCCGCGGAAGCACGTGCCAGGACACGTGCGGGGACAGGAACGCGGACACGTACAGGGACAAAAGGAAAGGCCCCCGCCATGGAGGCGGGGGCCTTGTCCTGCTGAGCCCCAATACGGAATCGAACCGTAGACCTTCTCCTTACCATGGAGACGCTCTACCGACTGAGCTATTGGGGCGGGTCAACGGGAAGATCGTAGCGCATGAACTGGTGTGCGGTGAAACCCGATCGGCGGTTGTCGACGCGCGGTCAGATCAGTCCGCCGAGGGCATTGCAGGCGTCGGCGACATGTGTCAGCTCCCGCTGGTTGAGCCCGGAATGCACCGGCAGCGACAGCGCGTCGGCGGCCACCAGCTCGGTCTGCGGGAGTACGGTCCCCGACCGGTGCGCGGGCATACGGTGCACCGGTACGGGAACGCTCACCGTCGCCCTGACGCCGCGGACGGCCAGGGCCCGGGCGAAGGCGTCCCGGTCGGGCCGGCCATTGCCGGGCACCCGCACGGTGTACTGGTGATAGAGGTGACGGGCGCCCGGCTCGGTGTACGGCACGATCACGCCGGTCAACGCCGAGTCCAGGAAGCGTGCGTGCGCCCGGCGCCGGGCCACGGTCCCGATGTCCTCGGCGGTGCCGCCCTCCTCCACGATGGCCAGTGCGTAGCGCCCGGCCAGTTCGCCGAGCCGCGCCAGCGGCGCGGGATGCCCGAATACGCTGACCGGCAGGATCGCCGCCGTGCGGGAGGTGACGCTGGCGGCGACCGCGTCGGGGTCCAGGCAGAACGTCCGCGGATCGATGTCCGCGAAGACCGGTACGGCGCCGGCCAGCCGCACGGCGTCGGCGGGCGCGCTGGGCCCGAAGGACGGCACGATCACCTCGTCGCCAGTGCCGATGCCCAGCTCGACCAGAGCGTTGCGCAACGCGGAGGACGTCGAGTCCGAAGCGATCCTGTGCTGCCGTCCGGCAGTCGTCATCTGCTGCACGTCTCCACACCTCCGCCTGTCGAGGCGCCCAGAGTCTCCGGGCGATGTGAACGTGAGGTGACGGGAAGCAAAAAAGCCCCCGCCCCCGAGGCAAACCTCGGGGGCGGGGGCTGAATAATTGTTCGGCGGTGTCCTACTCTCCCACAGGGTCCCCCCTGCAGTACCATCGGCGCTGAAAGGCTTAGCTTCCGGGTTCGGAATGTAACCGGGCGTTTCCCTAACGCTATGACCACCGAAACACTATGAAACACACACCACCCGCACACCAGGCAGGGACACCATCCCCCTAAAGGGAACAGCTCCCCGCCAGGGGGGTTCGGTGGCTGATTGTTTCAGAACCACACAGTGGACGCGAGCACACATGGACAAGCCCTCGGCCT
>NZ_JBHSBB010000020.1:0-3466 GCF_042650325.1 Streptomyces polygonati
CTCCCCGCACTCCCCGTCAGCACATACCCCTCCGACCCACCCCCCGCCTCCACCAAACGCGGACCGTATTCGCCGTCGGAAGCCCCGATGTAGACGCCGGTGTCGGTGCCGCGCAGCGCGGACGGGTCGATGCCGGCCCGCTCGACGGCCTCCCACGACGTCTCCAGCAGCAACCGCTGCTGCGGGTCCATCGCCAGCGCCTCCCGCGGCGAGATCCCGAAGAAGGCGGCGTCGAACTTGTCGGCGTCATAGAGGAAGCCACCACTGCGGGTGTACGAGGTGCCGGTGCGGCCGGGCTCGGGGTCGAACACCCGCTCAAGGTCCCAGCCGCGGTCGACGGGGAAGTCGCCGATGCCGTCGCCGCCCGTGACGACGAGGTTCCACAGGTCGTCCGGGCTGCTCACGCCGCCCGGGTAGCGGCAGGCCATCCCGACGATCGCGATCGGCTCGTGGTCGGCGGGAGTGACCGGGGCCGGTCGACGGCTCCGCTCCGGGTGCTCCCCGGTGAGCCGCTCGCGGACGGAACGGGCCAGGGCGCTGGGGGTGGGGTGGTCGAAGATGAGGGTGGCGGACAGCCGCAGGCCGGTGGCGGTGTTCAGCCGGTTGCGCAGGTCGACCGCGGTCAGTGAGTCCAGGCCGAGTTCGGAGAAGACCCGGCCTTCCGGTATCCGGTTCGGGGAGGGGAAGCCGAGCACCGAGGCGACCGCGCCGCGCACCAGGTCCAGCACCGTCCGGTCGCGTTCGGCTGTCTCGAGTACGGCCAGCCGGCGGGTGAGGTCTTCCCGGACCGCGTCCGGGCCGGGTGCGGCCGGCGCAGCGCCGAGTGCCTCGGGGATCGCGTCGAACAGGGGGCGGGGGCGGGCCGCCGCCTGGGCGGGGGCGAAGGTCGCCCAGTCGACCCGGGCCACCGTGACACAGGTGTCGTCGTACTCGACGGCGTGCCGCAGCGCGGCGAGCCCGGTCTCGGGGGCGAGGGTCGGCAGGCCGATCCGGTCGAAGCGTCCCGCCAGGCCCGCTTCGGCGGCCATTCCGGCGCCGGCCCACGGTCCCCACGCGACGGAGGTGGCGGGCAGGCCCGCCGCGCGGCGCCGCTCGGCCAGCGCGTCCAGGAACGCGTTGCCGGGGGCGTAGCCGGCCTGGCCCGGCAGCCCCCAGGTGGCGGCGACGGAGGAGAAGAGGATGAACTCCGACACGGGGTGGGACCTGGTCAGCCGGTCGAGGTTCGCCGCGACGGCCGCCTTGGCGTGCAGGGCCGTCTCCAGTTTGTCCGGGGTGAGCGAGTCGACGAGGGCGTCGTCGAGGCCGCCCGCCGCGTGCACCACCGTTGTCAGCGGCCGGTCGGGCGGCAGGGCTGCGAGCAGCGCGCCGAGTGCCTCGGGGTCGGCGGCGTCGCACGCCGCGATGGTCACCCGGGCGCCCAGGGCGGTGAGTTCGGCGCGCAGTTCGGCTGCTCCCGGCGCCCGCTCACCGCGCCGGCTGACCAGCAGGAGGTGCTCGGTCCCGGCGCCCGCCAGCCAGCGCGCCACATGGGCGGACAGGGCGCCGGTACCCCCGGTGACCAGGGCGGTGCCGCCGGGCCGCCAGGTGCGGGGCTTGGCCGGCCCTGCGGTGGGGGCCCGTTTCAGCCGGCGGGCGAACACCCCGGACGGACGTACGGCGAGCTGGTCCTCGTTCCCCGCCCCGGCCAGTACGCCGACGAGCCGGACGACGGCGTCCTCGTCCGCCGTCCCGGGCAGGTCCACCAGACCGCCCCACCGCTCGGGGTGTTCCAGGGCGACGATCCGCCCGAGCCCCCACAGCTGCGCCTGCTCGGTGCCGGGCGGCGGGTCCTGCTCGCCGGTGGACACCGCGCCGGACGTGGCGTACCAGACCGGCGCGGCCGTCTCCAGGTCGCCCAGTGCCTGGGTCAGGCCGAGCGAGGCCGCCAAGCCCCCTGGTACGGCGGGGTGTTCGGGCAGCCGGCCGGCGGTGAGTGCCAGCAGGGACAGAACGCCGGACGGCAGGTCCCCGTCGAGGACGGTACGCAGTTGCTCCGCGATCAGGGCCCGGTCGGCGGTCGCCTCGACGGGGACCTGCCGTACGTCCGCGCCGTGCGCGGCCAGCGCGCGGGCCGCCGCCCGGGGCCACTCGCCGGACTCCGGTCCGGCGGGCACGACCACCAACCACGTCCCGGACAGCCGTCCGGCCGGTTCCGGGCCGACCCGCTGCCAGCCGACGCGGTAACGCAAGTCCCGCAGTGCGGACTCCGCGCGCTGCCGTCCGCGCCAGCCGGCGATCGCGGCCAGGACGGCCGACGGGGACTCGGGCGGCGGCTCCAGGCGGTCGGTGCCGGTGCGCAGTTCATCGGTGAGCGCGGTCAGATCGCCCTGCTCCACCGCTGCCCAGAAGCGGCTCTCCGCCTCGTCGGGGCCGGCCGTCCGCTCCGGCTTCGCTGCCCGGGGGCTGTCCAGCCAGTGGCGGGTGCGTTGGAAGGGGTACGTGGGCAGGTCCGCCGACCGGGCACCGGTCCCGGCGAAGACCAGCTCCCAGTCCACCGCCAGCCCCTGCACGAAGTCCTCGGCGACCGACAGCATCAGCTCCCGCCCCCGACCAGCACCCTCACCCCCGGGACCGGACACCACCCCCACCGCCCCGGACGCCACCGCCTCCAAGCCGGCCAACAACTCGGCACGGCCCGAACCCACCACCACCGCCCGGTACTCGAACACCGACCGCGTCATCGCCAGCCCACGAGCCACATCCACCACACGCAACCCCGGATCCGCCACCACCCACGCACCCAGCCGCACCGCCGCCCCCGCCAACGCCCCCGCACTCTTCCCCGACAACACCCACACCACCGCGCCCCCGGGATCCTCCGCGCCGCGCTCGACACCCACCTCCGACCCGGCAGGCGCCTCCAGCACCACATGCGCGTTGGTGCCACTGATACCGAACGACGACACACCCGCCCGGCGCGGCCTGCCGGTCACCGGCCACGCCGTGGCCTCCGTCAGCAGCGACACCCCGCCCGAGGACCAGTCCACCTCAGGCGTCGGCGCGTCCACGTGCAACGTCTTCGGCAGCACGCCGTGGCGCATGGCCTCCACCATCTTGATCACGCCGGCCACCCCCGAAGCGGCCTGCGCGTGCCCGATGTTCGACTTCACCGAGCCCAGCCACAGCGGACCCTCCGGCCCCCGACCGCGCCCATAGGTCGCCAGCAGCGCCTGCGCCTCGATCGGGTCGCCCAGCGCGGTCCCCGTCCCGTGCCCCTCCACCGCGTCCACGTCGATCGCCGACAGGCCCGCCCCTGCCAGCGCCTGGTCGATCACCCGCTCCTGCGCCGGGCCGCTCGGGGCGGTCAGTCCGTTGGAGGCACCGTCCTGGTTCACCGCCGAACCCCGCACCACCGCCAGCACCCGATGCCCGTTCGCCCGCGCATCCGACAACCGCTCCACCACCAGCACCCCCACCCCCTCACCCC
>NZ_JBHSBB010000021.1:0-57283 GCF_042650325.1 Streptomyces polygonati
AGCCAGACCCCTGGAGGGGGTCAACTTTCAAGCGCCGCCACTGGTCCACTTTTCAGCCGTCGCCGACACTTCGTGGCACCTCCGCGGCGAGTGACACGGCGGCGGAAGGCGAGTTTGATTTCGCCGTGGCAGCCGGACCGAGCTATACATCGATCGCTTGGTGCGGATGCGCTGTTGTGACCGCTCCGAGGGTCGATGAGGTCTCCAACGGCAGCACCGTTGCCGCCACGATGGTGGCGACGTTGTGGCCCCTCCGAGGGTCGATGAGGTCCGCGCTCTCGTCGGTCATCCCCGTGGCGGTCGTGAAGTTGTGACCCCTCCGAGGGTCGATGAGGTCGGCCGAGGTGTGACCGCGGTGGGCCGTGGTCAACTGTTGTGACCCCTCCGAGGGTCGATGAGATCCCCGCGCACCCACGCACCCTCTTCCTCGCTCATCGGGTTGTGACCACTCCGAGGGTCGATGAGGTCCCGCTGGCGCCGCGGCCGTCGTACTGCCCTGCTCTAGTTGTGACCACTCCGAGGGTCGGTGAGGTCCGGACGACCCGCTCTCCGCCGTCATCGCCATCGCCAAGTTGTGACCCCTCCGAGGGTCGATGAGGTCCGCCCGCTCGGTTCCTCGGTGACCGCCGTACTCGCGTTGTGACCCCTCCGAAGGTCGATGAGGTCGGCAGGTCGCTGGCCCGGGCGTCCTCGTCAGCTAGCAGTTGTGACCCCTCCGAGGGTCGATGAGGTCCCCCGTCGACCGGCGCCGCGACGCGATCCGCCAGTTCAGGTTGTGACCCCTCCGAGGGTCGATGAGGTCAGGTGGTCACCTACCTCTCCCGGTGGTGGCCTATCCCGTTGTGACCCCTCCGAGGGTCGATGAGGTCGCCGGGGGCAATTCCTCGTCGGCGTTGCCGCTGTAGTGTTGTGACCCCTCCGAGGGTCGATGAGGTCGACGTGCGCAGCTACCAGCGCCAGGTCACCGTGTCCTGTTGTGACCCCTCCGAGGGTCGATGAGGTCGGGTCGGCCGCTGCGGCTCCTACCGGCAGGGCACCGCGTTGTGACCCCTCCGAGGGTCGATGAGGTCCGGAACGGCCGTTCGAGTGAGCCCCGCGCCACTGATGTTGTGACCCCTCCGAGGGTCGATGAGGTCGGCGATGACGTCGTAGCGGACGCCGGTGGTGCGGATGTTGTGACCCCTCCGAGGGTCGATGAGGTCGCGCGATCCTCGACCTGCCCGGCAACCTGCTGGACTTGTTGTGACCCCTCCGAGGGTCGATGAGGTCCTCGCAGCGGTCGGCGACGAGCAGCTGGCCTTCGGGTTGTGACCCCTCCGAGGGTCGATGAGGTCGCCTGGAGAAGGGCACCCCCGCCCTCCGGAAAGAGTTGTGACCCCTCCGAGGGTCGATGAGGTCCCCTGGGCCGGGCTGATCGCCCACGGCCCAAAGCGGATGTTGTGACCCCTCCGAGGGTCGATGAGGTCGCCGTACTGCTCCCGCATCCCCGCCTTCCGGCTCGGCATGTTGTGACCCCTCCGAGGGTCGATGAGGTCCGGCTGTGGGAGCGGACGTTGGGGCTGCGGAGGATGGGTTGTGACCCCTCCGAGGGTCGATGAGGTCCCCGGTCATGTCCGTCACCTTCGCGGGCCCTCTGTCCGTTGTGACCCCTCCGAGGGTCGATGAGGTCCGCGGCCGACACGGGGCAGCCGGTCGCCCTGTTCCTGTTGTGACCCCTCCGAGGGTCGATGAGGTCGCGGCCACCGGGTTCGCCCGCGCCGCCGCCATCGGCAAGTTGTGACCCCTCCGAGGGTCGATGAGGTCGCGATCACCGGCTACAACCCGAAGGACCCGGACAGGTTGTGACCCCTCCGAGGGTCGATGAGGTCACGCCGCGTACTGGTGCGAGGGCAACTGCGGCATGCCGTTGTGACCCCTCCGAGGGTCGATGAGGTCCCGGGGCTGGTCAGGTCGGTCGGATGCACATCCGCCAGGTTGTGACCCCTCCGAGGGTCGATGAGGTCCCCACAGTAAAGCCGCAGGTCAAAGCGGCTTGATCAGGCCGCTTGCCAAGCGTTTTTGCAGCAGACCGCCGGTCGTGCACGCCGGCCCGGTGTGGCGTTGAAAAATGTGCGGAGTACTGGCCGTGCTCAAGCAGGTGCGGTCTACAGGATGTCGCTCGGGACGGGCTCAACTGCGCCCCACTCTAGACGCTGCGGAATGGCGCCTGGTGGGAAGGTGTAGACGAGGACGCTGTCGTAGCTGAGGTCGAGCACGTCTTCGACGTTGCTGTGGAATCGGCGGAGTTGGGCGTCGCTGAGGTGGCCTTCAAAGACGCTGCGCTGGACGTGGTGAAGGTATTTGCGGCAGGTCCGCAGGATCTTGGGGTTGCGTTCGGCGAGGGTGTCGTAGACGACCACGACGTACATGCCGGGGCTACCACCAGATCCGGAAGGGTTTGTACGCGGTGCCCTCCAGGCAGTGCCGGGTGAGGGCGAGGGCTTCGAGGTAGAGCAGTTCGTCGTAGGCGACGTTGCGGCTCAGGCTGCGGTGGGCGACGGTGACGGCGAATTCGTCGCGGACTGTCTGGACGACGAGTTTTCTGCCGGTGTCGCTGAGCATGGCCTGGTTGGTGTCGCGGTCGAAGTGGTGCTCTTTGAGCTGGTTGCGTCCGGACATGCGGAGCAGGAGGCGTTCTGCGAAGAGGGGTTTGAACATCTCCGAGAGGTCCAGGACCAGTGAGTGTCGCTGGCGTTCCATGCTGCTGTGGAGGAAGGCGATGCCGCTGTGGAGCGGGGTGAGCCGTACGGCGGTCAGGACGCGTGCGTAGGTGATGCCGTTGACGTAGCTGATGAAGGCGTTGCCGGCGTTCCTGGGTGGTCGGCGGCTTCGGCCGGCGAGTTGGAGCCAGTCGGGGAGTTTGGTGTCGATGACCTCCCAGGCGGAGCGTCGGAAGGTGCCTTCGGCGCCCATGAGCTGGGCAGAGCTGGTACTGACTTTGACGGACTCCTGGAGTACGGCGTAGGGCCGGGCCAGGAGTTTGCGGTCGACGACTCGGCGGACGTTGAAAGCGCAGGAGTCGACGATGCTGCGGGCGATGGCCAGGCTGGCTTGCGGGTTTTGTGCGGTTCTGGCCTGAGCGAGAACCGTTTCACCTGAGGTGCTGGTCTCGGAGGTGAGCAGTGAGCCGGCGTAGTCGCCGTAGTAGCTGAGCAGGTGGACGTTGATGCGGTGGCGGTTGAGCAGGGAGACGACTGCGGTGTTGAGGTCGGTTTCCGCGCAGGCGACGATGTCGCGCACGTCGGTGACGGGTATGTGGACGTTGTCGGCGTTGTCCCGTTCGATGATCAGGGACTCGTCTTTGCGGCGGATGCGGCACGGGCTGGTCAGCCAGTACGTGCGGGCGGCAGCGGGCATGTCATTCCGTCCAGCAGTAGTCGGTGAAGCTGCAGCCGCGGCATGCCGAGCGTGCCAGGCGGCCGGGAGACGCCGGAGTCGAGGCGAGGGTGAGGACATCGGCGATGTCGGTTCGGGCCTGGGCGGCGGCTTCGGGTGTGTAGAGGTGGCGCTGGGTGCGTCTGGTTTTGGGGTAGTGGAGGACGGCGCCTTGTGCATCGATTCCGACTGCGTGCAGGCGCAGGCAGTAGTGACGGCCTTGGGCCTCGTCGGCGGGGCTGGGGCGAGAGGAGGATTTGACTTCGTGGACCCAGTGGCTGCCGTCGATGAAGTCGAGTTTCGCGGCGCCGAGGTCGACGGGCGTGTTGCGGGTGTAGGAGGTGTCGTGGACGGCTTCGCCGAGTTGCACGGTGGTGCTGAGGTGTTCGGGCCGGATGCCCCGCAGGTACAGCCACAGCTGGCGGGGGCAGTGGTACAGGTATTTGATGTGGACGCCGCCGACGTCGTCCTCGCTGATCACAGGACCTCCCCGGGCGTGTAGGTCTGGCGGGATTCGCGGTGGATGGCCAGCAGGCCCAGTTGGGGGTCGTAGTCGGCGTCGATGATGCGGACGTTCAGGGCCTTGTCGTACTGGGTGAGTGCGGTTCCCCAGGCCGGCAGGGGGATGAGGTACTGGTCTGCGTGCAGGCGGCCGGTCTTCTTGTCGGGGCCTTGGTCGAGGGCTTCCTTGTAGTGGTCGCGGTCATCGGCCAGGACTGCCTCGGTGCCGTCGAATTGCTCGTCGAAGCGCCGGGCGAGGTGGGAGCGGTCGTCGAAGGGTAGGGTGAAGGTGAGGAATGCCTGGTGGAAGTCGTGCTGGTGCTGTTCGACGTTGGTTTTCCAGCGTTCGCCCCAGGGGCCCTGGTAGATCTCGTCGAGCCAGCCGGTGATGATCTGCTCGTCGATGGTCTGGCCGTCGTGGCGGGTGAGGATGTCCCAGCCGAGCTGTGTGGGTATGGCCTCGTAGACTCCGTCGGCCCACAGTTGTGGACGGCTGTCGCGCCGGGTGGTGTAGGCGGGTTGGTGGACGATGACGGGTGCGGGTGCAAGGGTTCCGAGGCGGTTGACGCGGCCGAAGCGCTGGATGAGGGCTTCGAGGTCCGCGGCTGAGGTGTGGCACACGTCCAGGTCGATGTTGAGGGAGACTTCCAGTGCCTGGGTTCCCACTAGGAGGCCGGGCTGCCGGGGTTGGCCGGCTGCGAAGCGTCGCAGGATGCCGGTTTCGATGGCGGTGCGGTCCATCCGGCGGTACCGCGAGTGGAGCAGGTACGCGGAGTCCGGCCCGTAGAGTTGCGTGCACAGCGGCTGCAGGTCCTGGTAGAGGGTGATCGCGTCGCGGACGTTGTTGGCCACCACCAGTACGGAACGGCCGGCGGTGAGATGGTCGCGGATCTCGTCGCGGGAGGTCTTCTCGGTGAGATGAGCCTGGCGGGTGTGGAGGCGGTGGCGTACCGGTGCGGGCGCGTCGTCGGGTGCCTCGACCAGCTGGACCTGGTGGTCCAGCGTGGTTTCCACCAGGCGGGCCAGGGCGGTGGGCAGGGTCGCGGACATTACCGCGATGTGTCCGCCCAGTTCGTGCCAGAGCCGGATCATGGCCAGGATCATGCCGAGGCGGCGGGTGTCGTAGGCGTGCAGTTCGTCCAGGACGAACACGGAGTTGGCGCTGTCGGTCAGGATGCTGGAGTGCACCGGTCCGGCCAGCGCGCCGCGCAGGAGCTGGTAGGGCGTACCGACCCGGACCAGTTCCCGGAAGTTTCTGGTCGCCTCGGCGCGGGAGTGGGCCTTGGCTGCCGCGTCCGCGGTATCGGACGGGTCATCGTGAGTGGCGGTGGTGTCGGGGCAGCCGTCGGCCAGGGCGCGGGCGAGGTGGTAGGAGGCGGCCTTGGAGTGGGCGACGCCGATGCCTTCCGGTGAGTCCAGCTCCGTGCTCAGGCGTTCGGCCATGGCGTTGATGCTGGCCAGGTACGGCAGGAGGTAGAAGACGCGGGGGTTGGCGCGGGTGCGCTGCGACAGGTCAGCGATCTGGGTGACGGCCCACAGCAGGACTGCCTCGGTTTTTCCGCTGCCGGTCCAGGAGCGCAGCAGCAAGTGGCCGCCGACCTGGGCGGCCCGTTCCTGCTGGGGGCGGAGCAGGTGGCCCCGTTCGGCGAGTTTTTTGGCCAGGCGGGTGGGGTAGTCGGCGGTCAGCGGGTGCCGGGTGTGCAGGGGTGAGTGGGCCGAGGACAGGTGGTCGGCCATGGTGACCGCTCCCAGCAGCAGGACCGCGGTTCTCCCGTCGGTGTCCCGGGCTGGCAGTGCCGGCTCCCAGCGGTCCATCAGCTCCTGAAGCAGCTGGTGGGAGCTGCTGGTGAGTTCGTCCATGCCTGCGCGTGGGGATTCCTCGCCGGCCGGCAGGGAGAACCGCCTGGCGGTGGTGTGCAGCCACTCCAGCAGTTCGGTCAGGCGGGCCTGGTCGGCTGGGGTGAATCTGGCGGCGAGGTCTTCGGGCTGGTCGTTGCCGTACTGGTGGAAGACCGGGAGTTTCCGCGTGGGTTCCAGGCCGCAGGTGAAGGAGCGGTGGTGGCCCGCGATCGCGGTGGCGACCCATAGGCGCTGCCCGGCCGGCAGGTCCGCCAGGAGCAGCCCGACGAATCCCAGGGACAGCACTTCGTGGCGCTCACCCCAGACCACGGGCTGCTGGTTGGTGTTGCCGATCATGCGCTGGAATCCGTCGGGCAGTTTTCCCGCGTCGTGCAGCAGGCAGGCCAGAGCCGCCCAGGTCCAGAAGCCCGGCGGCGTGCCGGGAATGTCACCGGTCCGGTCACGGATCCGCAGCAGCGCCTGCAGTGTGTTCAGCAGGTGGCTGGTCAGCAGCTCGCCTGGCTGCCCTGGGGTGCTGGGGCTCTTGGCGCGCAGTTGCTTCAACGTTGCGGTCCCCAGGGTTGTCCGGCGGGCGGTGTCAGGCCGGCCGGGTGGACGGGCGGGAGCAGCGCCACGGCTTGGCCGTGCGCGGTCGCCAGGCCAGCGTCGATGCGGGTGCGGGCGCCGGCGGTCGCGTAGCGGTAGCCGTCCCATTGGGTGTGGGCACGGTCCGGGGAGATGGCGGTGGTCAGCCGTATCCGGGTGCCGACCGCCCCGGGCAGGGCCTCGGGGACGATGGCGTGGCCCTGGTTGCCGGCGGATGCGGCCAGTTCGACGCGTCGGGTGCGGACAGCGGTCAGGTCCTGGCTGCGGCCGAGCCGCAGCGGCCAGACCGGGCGGCGCAGGGCCTGCTCCCACAGGTCGAGGTCTTCGGTGATCCATACGGTGAGGGTGGTGAGGGCCAGGAAGTCGCGGTCTTTGATGGTGGTGTTGGTGGGGGTGCCGGGGGCGCCGAGGGGGTGGTAGGTCTCCAGGTCGGTGCCAGCTCCGGCTGCGTGGAAGGCCATGGCGAACCGGGTCCGGTGGGGTACGCGGTCCCACCCGCCGGCTGCTGCGGCCAGCAGGCCGCCGACGGTGGAGGGCGGGGGGCAGGGCAGTTGGACCTGCAGCCCGGCGTAGAGCGGATTGCGGAAGCTGACGATGGGGGCTGTGGCGGTCACTTCCAGGGCAGGGGTCATGGCTCGCTTCCTCGCGGGCGGACGGCGCGGATCGCCGGAACGGGCGGTGTCCCCTCAAAGGGTCAAATCGGATACCGTGGCAGCAACCGCTGCTTACGCGGCGGGGTCTTCGAACCACTCGTCGTGGGCGCCCGCCTCGAACTCGTCGGCGAGGCCGTTCAGCACCGTGCGCGGGTGTCCGAAGATCAGTTTCTCGCCCTTGATGAGGTCGGCGAGGTCGCTTCGGGCGCGGTCGCGCTGGCCACCGAGGAAGCCAGGGGCCCATCCGATGCGCACGGGTCCGTCCAGTTCACCGGACCATGCCTCGATCTCCTCGCGGAGGATGTCCGCGTCGAAGTACGTGGTGCGCTCGCGTTCCCGCACCACCCGGGTGAACGGGTTGGTCCCGCCCAGCAGCGGCGCGAGGATCAGCAGGCCGGGCGTGCGGTCGCCGTAGTGCGCGGACTGCTTGGCGCCGCCCTTGACGACCGCCATCGTGCGCAGCAGCACCGCGACCCGGCGGCGGCGCTCCGCCAGGGGCAGCCGCACGCAGTCCACCCCGCGCAGCGTCATCCGGCTGCCGCCGCCCTCGACCACGGCGGCGGCCACCGGCTCCGGCACAGCAGGCTTGGCGCTCTTGCCCCCGGTTTCGAAGGCGCCCACGCGCGGCAGATCCAGCAGCAGGTCACCTGCCAGGTCCGCGGTGTACATCTCGTGCTCGTGGATCACCGGGTGTTCGTCCGGGCCCATGTCGCGGCTCATCGTGCCGAAGTCCATGACCGGTACGGTCGGCACCACCGCGACCAGGGTGCCGGTCGCCAGGACCGTGTCCCGCATGAACGTCTTGGACTCGCCCTTCTTGGCGCCGTCCTCGTCCGCCTTGACCGCGATCATGTAACCGAACAGGTCATCGTCCACGTACAGGTCGGGACGGCCGCCGGTGTACGCCTGCTGCTTCTTTCCCTCTCCGCTGCGCACCACCGGCGAGGTGGCCTCACCAGCCGGCAGGCTGTCGCGAAGCCAACGCCGGCTCGCCTGAGCGGACACGTACGGGTACACGTCTCGGCCGGTCTTGAACTGCTTGACCATGCCCCGGTTGTCCTCGCCACGGCCGTTGTTGGGGGCCCCGGCCTTGACCTCCAGGATGCTCTGCCCCACCAGGAACGTCATTGCCCCACCTCTTCCTCGTTGTCGGCGCCGGCGGCGCCGGCCAGGTCGTCCTTGATCTCCTGGAGTTCCTGCTGCGAGCCCTTGGGCTGCCAGCCGGCCTCTGCCAGCGCCTCCAGCACCGCGAACACCAGCAACCGGCGCCAGGACCAGGCACGCTCGTCCTCGAACAGCAGCCGGTAATCCCGCACCGGCAACAGCACCGGCGATGTCTCCGCAGGCCGCGGGAACAGCAGCCACTCCACACCCTTGGAACGGAACCACCCGTACAGGTTCCCGCCCTTGGAGTTCGCCCGGATGAAGTCCCGGAACGGCCCCGGACGGCTGTCCTGCCCCAGCAGCGCGGCGAGCCGCCGCGCCAGCTCCCCGATCCGTTCGACGTCCTTGTCGTCCATGGTCAGCACCTCACGGCAGTAGGAGTAAACAAGCGGAGCCAGCGCCGGCGTCTGCGCCGGAACAAGCACGGTCGCGGAAACCTCGGCCAGCAAGCGCCCGACAGTGAAGTCCAGGACCTGCGCCGGACGGGTGAAAGCCCGCTTGGCCAAGAACGCCTCGCCCGGCACCTGCTTGGTCCCCTGCGTGGCCACCAGCGCCGGGTAACCGGCACGGCGCTTCGAATCCCGCTGAGTGGACCGCAGCCACTCGGCAACGGGCTGCCCCAGCTCCTGGGTCACCAGGAGCTGCTCCTTGTTCGAGTTGGACAGCACGATCAGCTCCACACCGCAGGTGATCCGCCGGCCGTAGGCACGCACAGCGGACAGCACCGCCAACTCCCGCGCGTACGCAGAGGGCTTGGGCCCCTTGGCCGCCCCGGCAACGGCAGCCTGCCGGGTGCGGGCCACCGCGGTACGGGTCATGTCAGCCAGGAAGCCGTCGTCCCAGGAGTGGATCACCGCCGCCCGCCCGCCCGACAGGGCCGCACCGTAGGGGAACGCCCACAAGCTGGCCACGCACGGGTAGCACAGCGCGGTCCCATCGTGGCCCCGCGCGGTGGTGTTGCGGTGCCCGATGCTCGCGCCCAGCGGAATATCGACCTTCCCGAACCACCCGCACGCCGCACGCCCGCAATACGCGCACGGCACCCCAGGCCAGTCGGCCGGCCCCGCCAGGACCCGCCACTCGCGGATCAGCCTCTCGCGCTCCTCGGGCGCCTGCCTGCCCCGCGCCGTCGGATTCAACTTCGAGTTCGGCCACAGCATGTAGCTGGCCCCCAGCCAGAAACCACCAGGATCAGCAGCCTTCGCGACCCGGACGGTGCCCACCAGGTCCCGGGTCATGCCGTCCACGGCCCGAGTGAACATCTCACCGGTCAACTCCTGCGGGTGCTCGACACCGGCCAGCCCGGCCAGCGCAAACGCCCCGATCCGCTGCAACGGACTCGCAGTCAGCACAACCGACGACTGCTGATGCGACACCTCAGCCATCTCCACCGCTCCTCCCAACGCCTGTGAACCAGCAGCCCGGTAAGCCCCAGCTCCCGAGCGCATTCCGCAGGTCATCCACCGATCCACCCCATACCGGCGCTGTTGGCCTGGCCCACGCCCCACGAGGCAATCGCGGACAGCGTCTCCGGCGCCCCCGACACCGAGACCTCCACGCAAGCGCCCGGCTTCTTTCCCCCCGCGCCACCGGCACCCGCCACAGCGAAGGACCGCTTCGGCCCGACCCAACCGACACCCTCCAACGTCACATCCGGGTCCAGGCCCAGCGTCTCCGCCTTGCGCCGCAGGTTGCCCTGCACGTAGACGTCCCACTCCGGCTCACCCGGCAGACACCACGCCTGCCGGCCAACGCGCTCCCCGGCTTCGTCCCGCCCCGACGACTTCATCACCACCGGCGTCACCGTCCTGAACACCGCCCGCCCCGACGCGAAAACCGGAGCCTGGACGGCCTCGATCCTGTCCACGATGAACGCGGTCGCACCCCACGCCAGCACCGGCATCGACGCCAATGCCGCCGCCCACCCCTCCACCACCTCCGGCAGCGGACTCCCCAGCTCCACAACCCCGGGCCCATCCGCCGCGTACACACCCCGGCGCCGCCTGGCCGCAGGAAAAACCGGCGCCCCATACCCGAACGGCACCATCGCGTGCGGCCCCCACCCCTTCGCGTGAAGCACCCTTCCCAACTCCGGCGCACTCCGCTCCAACAACGCATACGACAACGCACGCCCCGGAGCCAGAACCTCACCCCAACCCAGCTCACGCGCCCCCGTATGGAAGGTCAACCGCAGCCGCACAACACCCGCCCCCTCGATCCCAAGCCCACGACCAGCAACTGAGCAGCAGCCGAACAGCGTTGTCAGTGGTCACTGCGACAGTGGGGAACCCCGGCCCACGCAGCCACCAACTCGACTGCACACGCTAGCCCTCCTCGGTAGAATTCCCAGCGAAACAGCGGAAACTCAGGCACGACGGATCAGGTAGTGCATACTGCAGTCAAAATGACTTTCGCTACGCTGGCCTGTGCATCAGCCTCCACCTTCAGACCCGTCAACCGCGAGCCAACGGGGTAGCAACTGCCTGAGCTTCCGCTGCGACCACCGTCGGAGGCACACCTCATCGCCCCTTCAAGGGGTCCGGCAGCCAGATACACCCCACACGGAGACCCGCATGGCACATCTTCGTCACCCCCCGTAGCCCAGTAATTTCAGCGCCACGCCCGGGTTGCCGACACAACCGACGACCCACTGAAAAATGCGGCTCCTGCCGACCCGCAACCGTGCCCACGACCAGCGGCTTTACCGTGGGGTCCTCATCGCCCCTGCGAGGGGTAGCAACGACGGCTCGGGCGCCTTCCTCGATCCCGAGTGCCTGTCCTCATCGCCCCTGCGAGGGGTAGCAACGCGCGGTTCACCGGGGTGCTCAACTGGCGGCCGCCGGGTCCTCATCGCCCCTGCGAGGGGTAGCAACACTCCCACCGCAGAGCGTCTGCGAGACACTCCTTCCGGTCCTCATCGCCCCTGCGAGGGGTAGCAACGGGCAGCGGACGAGCCAGGTGGTGCGGCCGGTTGTGTTGTCCTCATCGCCCCTGCGAGGGGTAGCAACGCTGCGGCGAGCGCTGGCTCCGCGACGGCGTGAACCAGTCCTCATCGCCCCTGCGAGGGGTAGCAACCCGAGGTGTTCGGCGGCGGCGACCAGGAGGCCGGTGTCCTCATCGCCCCTGCGAGGGGTAGCAACTCCGATCCCCTTCGCGGTGGCCGCGATGGTCCGCCCGTGTCCTCATCGCCCCTGCGAGGGGTAGCAACATGGAGCGCTCCAGTTGGCCGCTGGCGAACGCGCTGGTCCTCATCGCCCCTGCGAGGGGTAGCAACAGGTCGGTCCGGCCGGTGATCTGCGCGAGGCCGGGAGTCCTCATCGCCCCTGCGAGGGGTAGCAACACGACCTGGAGTACCGCTACACCAGGGGCGGTGAGGGGTCCTCATCGCCCCTGCGAGGGGTAGCAACACGACCTGGAGTACCGCTACACCAGGGGCGGTGAGGGGTCCTCATCGCCCCTGCGAGGGGTAGCAACTCACCCCGTCGATCGCTGTGTTCCTCAGCGGCTGGGCGTCCTCATCGCCCCTGCGAGGGGTAGCAACATGACGACGCCATCACCGGCGCCCTCGCCATCGCGCCGTCCTCATCGCCCCTGCGAGGGGTAGCAACCGGCCGAGTTCGCGGGCGACGATGGCGGCCTCCGTGGTCCTCATCGCCCCTGCGAGGGGTAGCAACAGTACGGCACCCGGGTGCGTGGCCACCCGGCGCACCAGTCCTCATCGCCCCTGCGAGGGGTAGCAACCACGTGGGCGATGTCCACGGCGTCATAGCCAGCACCGTCCTCATCGCCCCTGCGAGGGGTAGCAACAGGGCGGCTTCAAGGGCGCGCAGGCCGGTGGTGTGGGGTCCTCATCGCCCCTGCGAGGGGTAGCAACATCGCGGCGAACAGGCTGACCAGGGTGGCGAACCGGGTCCTCATCGCCCCTGCGAGGGGTAGCAACGCGGCATCCAGCCCCTGCAGTCGGGGCAGCTCGCCGGTCCTCATCGCCCCTGCGAGGGGTAGCAACGGAGAGCGGCCACCGTGCCGATGCGGGGGGCGACCCGTCCTCATCGCCCCTGGGAGGGGTAGCAACTTGACGCGTCGTCGGCTGAGGCTGTTGCTTCCTTCGCGGGTCGTTAGTGTGGAAGCCCTGTGGCGCCGCTGGAGCGGATCGCTTCCACGATGGCGTGGTGGAGGGCGGTTAGGCCCGCCTGCGGCATGGCGCGGGGCTGCCTTGGAGGTGGTACCAGTCGTCTGCGCTCGTGTACTGGATGGTGATCTCGGCGTGAGTGCCAAGGTCGGTGGTGCTGACGGTGAGGTCGCCGGTGATGACGCCGACCTCGACGGTCATCGCGCCGCCGGGCCCCGCCTGGACCCGGTGGGTAAGCCGGGCCGGCGGCTGCGGGGTGGGCATCAGAGGGTGGGACAGGTGTCGAGCATCTCGGCCAGAGCATCCATTTCCGCCCCGGTGACGTTGAGGTTGTAGAAATCCTTCACGTCGATCCAGGCCCGGGAGTAGGTGCACCAGTAGGACCGCTGGGGGCGCCACTGGTCCGGGGGCTGGTCGCCCTTCTGCCGGTTGCTGGAGGCGGACACGGCGATGAGCTGGGGGCGGGTCAGGTCGTTGGCGAAGGCGCGGCGCTGGTCGGTGGTCCACTCATCGGCTCCGGCACGCCAACCGGCTGCCAGCGGCACCACGTGGTCGATGTCAATCATGGAGGCGGAGGTGATCTCCTTGCTGTCGTACGGACTGGTCCAGGTGCCGGAGATAGCGCGGCACTGATCGTCCTGCTTGACGTCCTGCCCGTCGCGCTGGAGTACCACTTCGCGGGTGTCGCAGGCGCCGTGCTGGGTGATCCAGTGCGGGAGCTTCGCCCGGGAGTAGCCGGCCATGGAGTGCGGCTCGGCCACAGTGAGTTGCGCGAGCTCGGTCCGGGCGGTGTCGGCCGGAGACGGCTCCTGCAGGGCCGCGGGCGTGATGACGCGCGGTACCGCTGCGGCAGTGGCGGCGTGAGAGGTATCGGCAAGCGTGTGGTCGGCTGCCGGAACCGGCGCGGCAACCCCTGCGGTGAGACCAGCGGCCAGCACGGCCACGGCGGCGAAGGCATGCCGAGTGCGGAGAAGGTTCATGTGAAGGGCCTATCCCGGCGACACGATCCCGCATTCCTCGCCAACAGCACCTATCACCCAAATTGACGTCCGCGTCAGGTGAGTTCACAGCGGACGAGCAACGATCCGCTCCGCGGTAAGGTCCGTACCGGCCCTGTCAGCGGCGCCCCGACCAGACACCGGACAACACAAGGCCGACGCTCGACCCCAACGTACCTTCAAAAGAACGCACTAGAGGGTACGGATAACACATGGTTCCGCTCGAGGAGGCGTGGGACAGCACTGCTTCGACCTGGACGGTCAAGGAGCGCGAGGCGTACGCGAACGACTTGGGGGACGCGAGGGCGCTGATCGCGGTCTCGGCGAAGGCGAAACCCGGTCCAAGGGCGAGCAGGATCCGGCGACGTGGCTGCTGCCGTCCACCGGCTACCGCTGCACCTACGTCATCAAGTAGATCGCCGACAAGACCCGGTGAGGCCTGGACACCGACGCCACCGAGCAGGCCGCCCTCGCCCGCTGCCCCGCCGCAGTCATCACGGTGACCACAGCCCGGTAGCGGCCAGGAGAGCGGAGGTCCGGCTGCCGTGTCCTGTCCTGCGCCGTAACGCTGCTCCCGGGTATTTCAGGGCGCGCCAAGCGTCGGGCGTTCAGCGGGACTGATCACGTCGCTGGTTGTACGCACCATCGTGTAAGTCCGGCTGTCCCATC
Source organism: Streptomyces polygonati (assembly GCF_042650325.1). Lineage (NCBI taxonomy): Bacteria > Bacillati > Actinomycetota > Actinomycetes > Kitasatosporales > Streptomycetaceae > Streptomyces > Streptomyces polygonati. Next base: position 13,974 of record NZ_JBHSBB010000021.1, read on the forward strand.
GGTACAGCGGGTGCCCGTGGCGCCGCCCGGCCTGGTTCGGGCGTCTTGTTGCAGTCGGGTGGAGTCTTGGCCAGGCATCCGCGTTCGGATGAATCCGAGCATATACCGCGTGCAAACGCCGTCTTTTGGGTGATGGTTTGGGTCTGTTGCTGCGGGCTACCATCAAGGAGGTTCCATCTGCTTGTGCAATTTCACGGATGGAACGGAGGTTGGCGGTAGCCGGTCGGCGCGGCTTGCGTGTAGGTCGCAAATGCGGTGTGCGAGCAGTCGTCTTCGCTGGTCGGAAGGGCTCAACGCGGGAGGATATCGCGATGTACGACAACGGCGTGGCGGCAGATTCGATCATGGGCGTGGAGTGGGTGAAGAGCGGGGCCAGTGCTCCGCAAGGCGATTGCGTTGAAGTGGCCCAGCTTGCAAACGGCGATGTGGCACTGCGCAATTCCCGCCACACCGGGGGTCCTGCGCTGGTGTACACGCGTTCGGAGTTCCGTGCTTTCGTGGCCGGAGCCCGCGACGGGGACTTCGACAACATGACTGTCTGAAAAGCACTCACCAGAGCTTGCCTTGGGCCGGGCTCGGCGACAGGCTATGGGCTGTCATATGCCAGCCGATGGTGAGGAGTCGGGGTGACGAGTCCGACATTGAGGCTTGTGCAGACGGGCGCGGAGATGCAGGTAGGACCGGCTGCCGCAGGTCGGGTGATCGGCTCGCACCTGCGGCGGCTCCGAGAGCAGCAGGGCTTGAAGCTGGCGGACGTCGCTCCGCTGGTTGGTATCTCGGTGGCCACGCTGAGCCGGCTGGAGCGGGGCAAGCACCCGCCCAAGGAACAGAACGTCATGCGTCTTCTGGACTTCTACGGCGTCCAGCGTCCGGCGGACCTTGAAGCCATACGGCAGTTGCTGGTGCAGGCTGAGAAGAAGGAGTGGTGGCACCAGTTCAACGATGTCTTGCCGGGGTGGATGCAGCGGCTGGTCGCCACCGAGGCGACGTCGACAGAGATTCGTACCTACCACTGCCAGTACATTCCAGGACTGCTGCAGACTCCGGACTATGCGCGGGCCGTTGTGAGCATGGCGTTTGCCAAGCCGGCCGAGTCAGCCCGGCAGATCCAGCGCAAAGTGGAGGTGCGCCTGCAGCGTCAACAGATCCTCAACCAGGCTGATCCACCGCGGTATTTCGCGCTTCTGGACGAGGGGATTCTGCGCCGCCCCGTCGGCACCATACCTGTCTTCCGGGGACAGTTGCGGAACCTGTACAGCCTGGAAGAGAACTCCGATCAGGTGAGCATCCGCGTCATTCCCTTCACGGCTGCGATATCCGGGATGTCACCCGCCCCGGCGCTGACCTACCTGAAATTCGCCCAAGGCGATACGCAGGAACTTATCTATCTGGAGCAGCATCCGACCGGCGGCCGGTATCTGAGCGCACCCCAGGAGATCGAGGAATACCGGCGGGCGCTGCTTGACCTGGCCAGCGCGGCGGCGGACAGGGAGTCGAGCATGCGCATGCTGGTGGAGGCGATCAATGATCTGGAGGACCGCTGAGCCAGCTCTTCCGGCGTCTGGATCTATTCAGGTGATCTCGGCCACGCCGCCGAACTCCACCCACTCAAGGCTTCTCATGCGGGGAGTGACTTCGCCGTCGGGACGCCAGCGGGACACTTCGCACAGCTCGTCCACGACGCGCATCCGCGGGGAGCTGAAGTACCGGCGTACTTCCTCCATCGAGCGCACCCGCCCCCAGGCGCCCCCCGTGGTCTCGTGCATGAAATCTGTGACCTCGTCCCGGACGGCCGCGTCGTCGCTGGCCAGCTGGCAGACAACGAGGTAGCTGCCGGAGGGTAACTCGTCTGCGAAGCGGGCGACCAGGCCCCAGGGATCGTCTCTGTCCGGGATGCAGTGCAGGACCGAGACGAAGAGCACCGCTACGGGGTGCCTCAGGTCAATCAGCCGTCCGACTTCCGGCCGGCCCAGGACATCGTCGGGGTTGCGCATGTCCGCGGCGATCACCGCGGTGTTGTTGTTGGTTTCGAGCATCAGCCGGCCCTGCGCGAAGACCAGGGGGTCATTGTCTATGTAGACGACGCGCGATGCGGGGTCTACCCGCTGGGCAACTTGGTGCACGTTGTCCTGCGTCGGCAGTCCGGATCCGTGATCGACGAACTGCCGTATTCCGGCATTGGCAAGGAATCGAACGACCCTCTTCAGGAACGCGCGATTGATAAGCGCCAGCTCCCGGGTATTGGGTGCCATCGTGAGGAGTTCGTCGCACGCCTCCCGGTCCGCACGGAAGTTGTCGGTCCCCCCGAGCAAGTAGTCGTACATCCGTGCGACACTGGGCTGATTGACATTGATCGATCCGGAAGAAATGGGTTGCTCCCCGCAGCCGTTCCGTCGGCGCTCCCGATGGGAGAGTCCGCCCCTCGCGCGAGATGATGTTACGAGCAAACGGCAGTCACGGGCCAGTCCGTTGGCCGAGAAACTGGGCTCAGTGGGAGTGAATCACCCCCATCCGGGTGGAACAATCTTGCCCGCGCGCACAACCCGCCGACTGAGCAAGCCCCCCTGCTGGCATATGCCGGACTGTAGGCGGGGGGGCGCACATTCACCGAAACGCCCGGAGCGCCGCCTGCAGCCGGCCGGCGAGGACCGGCTCATCAATACCCATCAATTCGGCCGCGACGTGTGCGGGCAAGCCCAACCGGTAGCGGAGCACGAGGACGTCCGCGTGCTGCTCGCCCAGAATGTCGTAGGGGGCGCGGGGTACATGGCCGGCGGCTCCGGCGGCCCGAGCCGTCAGAAGCCGCCACGACGCTGCGGCGGGCGACGGACTGCGGAGAGCCTGGGGCCAGGACATCGCGAGGTCGCCCAAGGCCGCCTGGACCAAGGGGCGGGCATGGACCGCACCTCCCACCCGGACGGAGATATATCGCAAATACAGGCTCTGCCTGTGCGCGCAGAAGGCAGTGAAGGACAAGGGCATCCTGACTGTGGTGAGCCCAGTGGTCGGCCAGTACGGGATCATGGCTAACTCCTCCCGTCAGGGCGGTAAGCAAGCGGGTCCTGTTCAGGTCCGGTGGCGAGCGGACCTTTCGGGGCAGCGCGGGTTCCAGGCCGGCCAGCGGCACGCCACAAGGGCCGCACTCGCGAGGCATCCCCTCCCAGCGCAGCCACCACCGCCGCCGCAGGCTCCCAGCGCGATGGGATCTCGCCCCGCAGAATTCCGGCAGCAGTGGGGATGGTGATATCCCCGTCGGCCCTTTCGATCAGTGCTGCCGCGGACGGGCAGCCGGCCGCCAGGTGCAGACCGCGCACCGCTTGCCGGAACGCTTCAGCCGCCCCGTCCGGTGTCCGCGGCACAGCGGTGTGGCCGCCCCCCCACACCCACAACTGCCGCAGGTCCGCAGGCACCGCCCCCAGGGCACCGGCGACCAGTCCCAACTCCGGCCACGTCGGCAACTGCGCGCCCGACAGCACCGCCTGCACTTCCCGGGCGCTCAGTCCGGTCGCCTGCTCAATCGCCGACGCCGAAACCGCGCGGGACCGCTGGAGGAACGCCAGCGCCTCGACGAGCTGACGCCGGGCACGCAGATCGCCTGACGCACCGGCCCCAGATCCCCCGGCTGCCAACGCGGCCGAAGGTGAGGTGCCCGGCGAACGCGTCGCAGGCGTCGGCACACGGCGGATGACGCGTGCAGCATTCCACCGGCCGCGGGCAGCCGCGACAGTGACCCCCGCCGCCAGCGCCACGTCATCCCAGCCAGCACCATCCCTACGAGCCCGGTGGACCGCGGACGGGAGGTAGCCCTCCATCTGCTCTGCGACATCGTTGAAGCGGCTCATCAGTTCCGCCAGGGCCGCCCCCGCGCGCTCAGCCTCCAGCAGGGCGGCACTCGCCTCGGCAATCCGCTCGGCAACCTCGCCACCGGTCTGCGCCCCCGGAAGCGACACCGCCGACTGCGAGGCGTCCCGTGCCCGCTGCGCCTGCCGTCGGCACGCTGGCGAACAGTAGTCCTTGCGCCGCCCCGGGCCCGACCGTTGGGCGAAGCTCCGCCCGCACACCGGATTCGCGCACCAGGCCGTCAGTACACCCATGACGTCCTCCACCTGGATCCACGTTGTGCGCGGGCACCTGAAAGACGTCCTGTCGCCTGCCCGACCGCACGCTGACCAGTTGCCGGCCGGGAACCGGCCGGCAACTGCCGAAGGCTGCCTACTCGATCCGCCCGCGCAGCCAGAAGACCGTCGGGGGCTCTACATCCGAAAGCGCGGCGCAGAAACCAGGGAGCACCCCCATGACCAGCTCCCCGCCGAATGCCGCCTGGCACACGGTGAGCACCAGCAGCACGCAACTCCAGGACACCGAGAAGGCGAAAACTGTCGGCCCTCGGGTTTGCATCCGCTCCAGGGACGGGATGATTAAGTCCGGCAGCGCCGACGGCGGTTCGTCCGCATCTCGGCGCACGTGTTCATCCAACGTGTACTCCAAAGGTCAACGGTGTGATGGACGCACGCCCTGAGGGCTCCGAGACAGGCCGCTAACCGCTCGGAGCCCTCGCTGTGCGAGCGCTCTCCGCAACCTAACCCGCTCCCCGTCCCGTCGGCGACTGCCGGACACCGTGCAAAGTGCCGTGAAATTCCACCGACCCTCTGCGGCCCTAACAACCTGCACCCATTAGTTACACACGCGGTCACCTGACGATCGACCACGTTGCTCACCCGCTCACTCCATGATTCTAATCAGTCATAAAACACCACTTCCAATCAACATATGGACTTTCCGCCCGCGACGCGCTTTCGATCCCCCGATCGATCCGCTCATCCGACGTGCATATAAATCATCCGAACGGATGACCCTCCAGGCTCGGTTACCGCCTTCGTGCAAATTCTGTGCCCCCACACCCGCCGTGGCTCCGTCCCACCCGGTACATGCGAAAATGGGGTACCGGGCGCACAGACAGCCCAGCCCAGAGCCGCTGATGGCCTCTCGCCGCCGAACACGCGTCTGCATCAGCACAGAGCTGATCGGGATCGGGCGACTTCCCACGGCGCAATCGCGGCAACCGGGTCCTCCCCGAAGGCTGTGCAAGCGCGACTCTCTCTTCGGCTTACGGTAGATCCGACGCACATGAAAGGCTGTCCAACGGAAAGGGCGGCCAGTGCATCAGTTCCTCGATATGCCAGCCGCCCTTGCGTTGTCTGCGGCCCACCGGCCTGGTCTGGTGGTTCTCATGGTCATTCCTCCGGTCCGGCCAGGATGAAGTCGTCCTGGGTCAGTTCGGCCTGGAGCCGGCGCTCTGCCACTTCGGCGTAGTGGTCGGACAGTTCGACGCCGACGAAGTGGCGGCCTTCGCGCAGGGCGGCGACTCCGGTGGAGCCGCTGCCGGTGAACGGATCCAGGACAGTGCCGTCTTCGGGGCAGATCCGGACGAGCTGCCGCATGATCTCCACGGGCTTCTGGGTGATGTGGACCCGGTCCTTACGGGGCTGGGAGGCGACGAAGTACCCGGGCAGGTACAGGTCCCGGCTGTGGTCGAGGGTGCCCTTGACCCCCCAGGTGATGAACTCCGACGACTGCTTGAAGCCGCCCTTCCTCGGGCGGCTGGCGGGCTTGATCCAGGGGATCGTGCCCGACCAGGTCCACCCGGCCATCTGCAGGGCGTCGCTGGTGGTGGGTTCCTGGCGCCAGTCGGAGAAGACAGCGGCGACCGCGTGCTCGACCGCGGCCCGGTACGCCTCGGTGAGCAGCTCGGTCAGCCAGCTCCGGTACGAGCGCTGGTCGCGGTTCTCGCCGGGGAAGTTCTGCAGGTCGTGCGCGCTGTTGGTGGTGACGTACTTGGCGCGGGCGGTGCGGCCGGTGCGGTCGGAGCTGGTGCGTCCGCCGCTGTTGTACGGCGGGTCGGTGATGACGGCGTGGACGCAACTGTCGGGCAGGGTCTTGAGCACGGTGAGAGCGTCGCCTCGGTGCAGCGTGTAGGTCATGCGCGGGGCCTCTTTCCAGGGCGCGAGGGAAATGCCCGCTCCGGGGAATGCCGAAAGGCGGCGATCCGGAGCGGGGGTTGCGCCGGAGGTTAGCCACCAATCCCGGACGGACCTAATGGGCCCGGGTGTCCTCCACGGCCTGGAAGGGGGTCATTTGGCGCGTCCGGATTTCCGGTCTACTGTCCCGTCAAGTCACCGAGGTGGGCAACCGCTTCACCCATGTTGACCTGTGCTGATCCGTGTTTCCGTGTCCAATTGGGCAGCCGGAAAGGCACGTTCACCCCTGCATTCCGCACCGATAGGGGACCTGTTGTGTACTGCCTGAGATTACGAGCGCGGCCGGCTGCCGCGCACGACCTGAAACCGGCGTCCGGGAGCTGTCAACTCCCCTGATCCGGGCCCGCCTCCGGTAGGCGGATTCACACCGGCGCGGTGCCGGCGGCTTTGCACGAGAGGCCGGCACCGTGCCTCCTACCAACGCAAGGAGCCGCTGCGATGCAGCACGACCTGATACGCCCACACCCCGGCCCGACCCTGTTGTGCAGTAAGGCCGTTGGCCACGGCGGGCGGTGGCGGCGATGAAGAAGACCACCGGAGTCGTCGTCGGCCTCGCCGCTGCCGGTCCGCTGCTGCTGGCCGTTCCCCTGCTCGGCATCACAGCGGGAAGTACGGCGGCCTCGTGTTCCACCGGCGCTGCACAGGCTGTGGATACCGCAGCGGTGGCCGCGCAGGTGAAGGCGATCCTGGACGGCGGCAGCACCGGCACCGTGACCGTGCCGGGGCTGGATGACCCGGCCGAGCAGGTGCCCAACGCCGAGACCATCGCGGCCACCGGCCTGGCCATGGGCATCCCCGCCCGCGGGCAGATCGTGGCGCTGGCGACCGCGCTGCAGGAGAGCGGCCTGCGCAACCTCACCTACGGTGACCGCGATTCCCTGGGCTTGTTCCAGCAGCGGCCCTCGCAGGGCTGGGGCACCGCAGCCGAGATCCTCGACCCCGTCCACGCCTCGACCAGGTTCTTCGAGGCGCTGGAACAGGTCTCCGGGTGGCAGTCGCTGACCGTCGCCCAAGCTGCCCAGGCGGTGCAGAAGTCGGACTTCCCCGACGCCTACGCGACGTGGGAACCGCTGGCGACCGCTCTACAGAAGGCCATCGAACCGCTGCTGGCACCAACCGGCAGTTCAACACCGGCTCCCATCCCGTCAGGCTCCGGCGCCATCGGCACCATACCGACGGGTATCGGCGGCGGTTGTTCGCCCGGCGGGGACGGGACCGGCTTCGGCGTCATCCCGCCGGGTTCGGTGCCGGCCGGATACACGATCCCGGCGGACGCTCCGCCGGAGGTGCAGACCGCGATCCGCTGGGCGCTGGGCCAGCTCGGCACCGACTACCAGTGGGGCGGGAGCTGCACCGACTCGCACGGCCCGGACCCGATGGGCCGCTGCGACTGCTCGTCCCTCATGCAGCAGTCGTACAAAGCGGCCGGGGTCACGCTCTCGCGGACGACGTACACGCAAGTTCAGGAGGGCAAGCCGGTTTCGGTGAATACCCTCCAGCCTGGTGATCTCGTCTTCACCGAGGGGAGCGCCGAAGCTCCCGAGCACGTCGGGATGTACATCGGCTCCGGGCTGATCATCAACGCCCCCCACACCGGCGCCGTGGTGGACATCAACACCCTCGCCGACTGGAGGCCGCAGATCCTCGCGGCCCGCCGCATCGTCTGACCCGGCGTTCTCCCCCTCCTCCTTTTCTCTTCTTCCCCTTTCCTTCCGCGCCACCGCCGCGCCCCCGCGGGCTTCGGCGCGCCCTGAATCGAACTGGAGTTCTTATCATGTATCTCGCCGACAAGGTTGTGCGGCTCGCTTACGACCCCGGGATCAAGCCGAACGAGGGCGGGCTGCCGGGCCTGTCCGTTCTCAAGGAGGTGATGGGCTCGATCAACCTGTTCGGGATCATCGCGGTGGTCGGGGCACTGGCGGTCAGCGCCGGAGTGTGGGCCTGGGGCCACCACTCCGGCGGCCACCAGGCCGAGGCCAACGGCAAGAAGGGCGTGGTCGTCTCAGCGGGCGCGGCCCTCCTGCTCGGTGGCGCCAACGGCATCGTCGCGTTCTTCTCCACGCTCGGAACGCAGGTCCACTGATGCCCGCCACGTCCACGAACCCCAGCGGCACGTCCGGGATACGCCGGCGGGCGCTGCTCGGCACTGCCGTCCTGCTGGTGCTCGTCGCCCTCGCAGGGCTCACCGCTTACCTCACCCGCGACGGCCGCTCCCCTGCCAAGCCGTCTGCTGCGCAGGCGAGTTCGCCTGCTACGACACCCGACTCCTCTACGGCTCCGACCGCGCCTGCGCCGCACGGCGTCAATCCCGGCTTGCCGGTTCCTCCGGACACGCACGACCCGATCACCTTCGGGAAGGCGGCGGCCGTCGCGCTGTGGTCCTACGACACCCGCGCCTCCTCTCAGCCCGAGCTGCTGGCCGCCGTTCACCGATGGCTCACCACGGAGACCAAGTACGCGGACACCGCGTCGGTCGACGCCCTGGTGCCCTCGCCCGTGCTGTGGGAGCGGATGGGCGACCAGGGCCAGTTCGCCACCGCCACCGCGTCCGAGGCGCACTTCCCCGCCTCGTTCACCCAGGCCCTGCAGACCGACCCCGGGGCGATCACCACCGCGTACGTCTACGCCGTGACCGTCACCGGAGCGCAGTCCATCGCCTGGACCGGCTCACCCCGCGGCGGCGCGGAGGCCCGCACGATCACCCTCGCCGTCCAGTGCCGCCCCGACCGGCCCTGCTCGCTCGCCGGCGTCCTGCCCAACGTCGCCCCCTGACCAGCCCACTCCGATAAGGAGGTTCCGCTATGGGAGCCTGCGATCTTCCCCTGATGTCCCAGGTGTGCGACGCCATCGGCGGCGTCGTCTCCGGCACCGGCCAGGCCGTCACCGACGGCATCGGCGCCTGGCTTGCCAAGTCCGCCGGAGACCTGGCCGCCAGCGCCGCCGACCTCGCCGCCCGCGCGGTCGACGAGACCACCGCCATCGACCTCAACGCCCCCTGGTTCCGCGACAACTACGAACTGCTCCTGCCCATCGGCCTGGCCCTGACCGTCGGCACGTTCTGCCTGCAACTGGTGTCCGCGGCCTGGCGGCGCGACGAACGCGCCCTGGCCCAGGCCGCCATCGGCACGATGATCGGTGTCCTGTTCTCCTTTTGCGCCGTCGCCTTCACCTCGGTTGCCGTCACCGTGGTCGACGCCCTGTCCGACGGCCTCTTCCAAGCCGCCAACACCTCGGTGGACGACGCGATCCGCCGTGTGGTCGAAGTCAACGAGCTGGGGCCGATGTTCGGTCTGGGCTGGGGCGTCCCGTCCCTGGTTGCGCTCGGCATGGCCATCGGCGCGTTCATGTACTGGGGCGTCATGGTGGCCCGGAAGGTCGGCGTGCTGATCCTGGTCGCCCTCGCGGTCTTCGCCGGATCCGGCGGCGGCTGGGAAGCCGCCAAACGCTGGCGCAGGGGCTGGGTCGAAGCAACCGCCACCCTGGTGGTCAGCAAACTGCTGATGACCGTGGTGTTCCTGATCGGCGTCTCGGCGATGGGCAAGTCCGACTCGCACGACGGCCTGTCCGCGCTGTCCGACGCGATGGCCGGCCTGGTCGTGATGGTCCTGGTCCTGCTCTGCCCCTACGCCACGTACAAGTTCGTCCACTGGGCCTCCGACAGCGGCGGCCACGACGACCTGCACCGCACCGGCATCGCCGGAATGGCCGTCGCCGCAGGCGCCGCCAAGACCGCCGGCAGCCTCGCCATGCAGGCCGGCACCGGAGCCCCGGCGCCGCAGGGGCCCAGCCAGGTACCCGGCGCGGGCGCCGACGGCGTCGCCTCGGGCATCGACCCCGCGGGGTCCAGCCTCAGCAAGGAAGGCATCGACGGCACCCCGAGTCCGAAGACGACCTTCCGCTACGGCGAGGACGAAAGTGCCTCCGGCGACAAGGGACGAGCCCTCATTCAGCGTCCCGGCATCCCTCCGCTGATCACCCGGCCCGCTCCCGCTGAATCCGAAGGCTCCCCAGCCGGCACCCCGGGGGCGGCGGTCCCGGCACCCGGCTCCTCGGACGCGGGAACGATGGGGGCGCCGCCGGACGGCGAACCGTCGGCTACCGGCTCCACGGCACAAACACGCTGGTCCTACCCCGATCAGCCGCCCTCCTGACCGGTCACCCGCCAGGGGCGGGCTGCAGGCCCCTTCCCGCAGCCCGCCCCTCCCCCAGGCCGCGCGGCACCGCCCGGCTCATCCCATCCTCTCCTATCTCCTGGACCCGCAATGTCTGACAACCGCAACCCCGAGGTGGTCCCCCTGGCCACCGTGAAGTTCCCGCACCGCAGCCGCCGGGGCATCCTGCTCGGCCTGACCGCACCCCAACTGACCGTCGCGACCGCCACCGGCCTGCTGCTCCTGGCCGTCATCCTCACCCGCGGCATCGTCGGCGCCCTCGAACTCCTCCCGGTGTGGGCCGCGATCCTGCTGCTGGTCTTCGTCCGCTCCCAGGGCCGAAGCCTTGCCGACTGGACACCGATCCTCACCCGCCACGCCCTGCGCCGCGCCCAGGGCCAGCTCCTCTGGCTGGCCCGCCCCTCCCGCCGCCCGGTCCGCGAAGGACTCGTCCACCTGCCCGGCACTGCCGCCTCCCTGCGGGTGGTCACCGCACCGGACCGCCGGTACGGCGCCGTCCACCACCCGGGCACCGGCACCCTCACCGCAGTTGTGAAGGTGTCCAGCCGTGCCTACGCCCTGCTCGACCCCGGCACGCAGAACGCCAACGTCGCCGGCTGGGGGCGCGCTTTGGCGGCCCTGGCCCGCACCGGGCAGGTCGCCCGCATCCAGGTGGTCGAGCGCACCGTCCCCGACTCCGGCGACGCGCTGCGCCGGTACTGGGAAGAGCACGGCAACCCCAACGCCCCCATGGCCGGGCAGGTCTACAGCGAGCTGATCGCCTCCGCAGGACCGGCGGCAGCCCCGCACGAGGCGTACGTCGCGGTGTCGCTGGACGCCAAGGGAGCGCGGCGGCTGATCCGCCAGGCGGGCGGCGGCCTGACCGGCGCGTTCTCCGTCCTGGCCCAGCTCATTTCCACCTTCGATCAGGCCGCCCGCACCGCCGGCCTCAACCCGACCGGCTGGCTGACGGCCACCGAGATCGCGGCCGTGGTGCGGACCGCCTACGACCCCAAGGCCCTGGCCGCGCTCGACCGCTGGTCGGACTCCGGCCGCCCCGCCGCCCACCCGGCTGCCGCAGGTCCGGTCGTGGTGGTGGAGAAGGCCGACCACATCGCCACCGACACGGCCTTCCACACCACCTACTGGATCGAGAACTGGCCCCGTATCGAGACCAGCGCAGGCTTTCTGCATCAGCTCCTGTTCACCGCCGGAGTCCGCCGCACCCTCAGCCTGTCGTACGAGCCGAAGGGCCTGGACGCCGCGCTGCGCGACGTCCAGCGTAAGAAAGCCTCCGTGATCGCGGATGCCGCCGAGCGCGCCCGGCGCGGACAGGTCGACTCCGAGGCCGATTCAATCGAGTACGCCGACATCAAGGCCCGCGAGCGCCAGCTCATCGCCGGGCACGCCGACGTCGCCCTGACCGGCCTGCTCACCGTCTCGGCCGACTCCGAAGACGAGCTGCGCTCCGCGTGCGCGGTCGTGGAGACCGCGGCCGTCGGCGCCCAGCTCGACCTTCGGGCCTTGCGCTGGCAGCAGGCCGAGGCGTTCACCGCCGCCGCCCTGCCGCTCGCCCTCGCCGTCTGATGCCGGCCCCATCCCTACCCGCTGAAAGAGCACCGCCATGTCCCGCACCACCAGCACGCCGACCGCGCAGGACTTCGTGCCCTTCGCCACCGCCGCGATCGACTTCCACCGCGCCCTCAACGTCCCGGCAGGCCCGCTCGTCGCCTCCCGGACCGAGCTGGACTCTGTGCACGAGCACCTGGTCGCCGTGTACGAGCTGCTCGACGCACACGCGGTGCGCACCGGCTCCCTCGCGGCCGTCGAGGGCGACTGCCTGAGCGCCGCGCGCACCCGGATCTGGCAGGCCGCCGACCACGTCCACGCCGCCTTCCACGCAGCGCCCCGGCCGGACTCCGGTGAAGTTCCCGACCGTGAGGCGTGCCGTGCCGCGCTCCCCGAAGGCGCCCCGGAGCTGACCATCTGCCGGCGCCACCAGACCGCGGCCCGGCTGGTCCGCCGCCGCAGCACCCCGGCCGATCTGCACGGGCCGTTCACCGGCCTCGTCCGCCACTGACCCCGCGATCAGAGCAGGAGAAACGCTCATGCCCCGCACCCGCGCCAGCGCCACAGCCGTGTTCGTGCCGCGCAAAGCCTCCCGCGCCCAGCAGCGCGCCGCCCGCGCCGGATTCGCCGCAGCCCGCCGGCAGGCCCGCCGCGCCGAAACCCCACCCAAACGGCCCGGCCAGGAGGGCCTCGATCCGGAGCTGCGGCCGACCTACCCGCCCTCCGGGCGCCCCGGCCCGGCCTCCGCCCGCGGCGGAAAGCTCCGCCTGCCCGCACACCGCATGACCACCGCCACCGTCTCCGGCGCCTATCCCTTCCTCGCCGAAGGCGGACTCGGCGCGGAAGGCATCTTCATCGGCCGCGATGTCCACGCGGAGGCCGCGTTCTGCTACGACCCGTTCTCGCTGTACGCCAGCGGCCGGATCGAGGGCTTCACCAACCCCAACGTGGTGCTGGCCGGGATCATCGGGATGGGCAAATCCGCGCTCGCGAAGTCGATCGCCACCCGCGCCATCGCCCACGGCTACAAGGTCTACGTCCCCTGCGACCCGAAGGGCGAATGGAGCCCCGTCGCCCAGGCGTTGGGCGGCTACACCATCGCACTCGGCCCCGGCCTCCCCGGCAGGCTGAACCCGCTGGACGCCCCCGCTAGGCCGGAGGCGGTGAGCGAAACCGACTGGGCCACCGAGACCCGCAAGCGCCGGCTGCTGCTGCTGGCCGGCCTCGCCCGCACCGTCCTGGCCCGCGATCTGCTGCCGATGGAGCACACCGCGCTTGACCTCACCCTCGACCTGGTCGTCACCCAGGCGGAGGCGACCGGGACCGTGCCGCTGCTCGGCGAGATCGCCCACGTCCTGGGCTCGCCCGAACGCCTCGACGCCGCCCTCGGCGACCACGCCGGGCACATGGGAACCGCAGCCCAGGACCTCGCCCACGCACTGCGCCGCCTCGTGCACGGCGACCTCAGCGGCATGTTCGACGCCCCCTCGACCGTGATCTTCGACCCGGCCACACCGATGCTGTCCATCGACCTGTCCCGGCTCGGCGGCTCCGGCGACGACACCGCGCTGGTCCTCGCCATGACCTGCGCCTCGGCGTGGATGGAGGCCGCTCTGGCCGATCCGGACAGCGGCAGGCGCTGGGTGATCTACGACGAAGCCTGGCGCGTGATGCGGCACGTCGGCCTGCTGGAGCGCATGCAGTCCCAGTGGAAACTCTCCCGGGGGCTCGGCATCGCCAACCTGATGGTCATCCACCGGCTGTCCGACCTGCTGTCCGCGGGCGACGCCGGCTCACGTGGCAGGGTGCTGGCCGAGGGCCTGCTCGCCGACTGCAGCACACGGATCATCTACCGCCAGGAACCCGACCAGCTCGCCGCCGCAGCCTCCCTGCTCGGCCTGACCGGCGTCGAAACCCAGGCCGTCTCCGCCCTCACCAAGGGCCGGGGTTTGTGGAAAGTCGCAGGCCGGAGCTTCATCACCCAGCACCTGCTCCACCCGGCCGAGCGGAATCTGTTCGACACCGACGCCAGGATGCGCTGAACCCCACCCCGCAACAGAAGGAGCCAGCCCGTGCTGCCCAACCCCGACTTCGAACTCTACGACAACGCCGGACGGACCACCGAGCAGATCAACGCCGCCAAGACCGGCGTGCCCACGCACGACGACCTGCGCCGCTGGTCGGTCAAGGAGGGCTCCGTACCCGAACCGGCCGGGCCCGCCATCACCGCCTGGACCGACCGCCTCCACGACGCCGAGCCCAGCGAGGTCGCCCAACTGATCCTCCTCACCACGACTGACCCGAACGGCATCCTCCCCAGGCTGCACGAGTTCCTCGAAGCCGCCGCCGACAAACTCCAGCAGGCGGGCGCCGGCGAAGCCGCCGCCAACCTGACCGGCATCGTCAGCCGCCTCGGCGAACTCGACGAAGACCTCTACTACATGACGGTGGACGCCTGGGAGGAGATCAACGCCGCGCAGCGCCGCACCAGTGCCGCCACCCGTACCTCTCCCGCCGCCGGCACCCGGCCCACCACCGCTGCCCCAGCCGCGGACCGGCAGCCCGCGCCGCCCCCGGCTCCTCCCCGCCCGGACAACCCCCGCAACCGCTGAAGCCCAGACCAGGAGGAACCCGCCGTGACCCGCACCCGCAGACGCTGTCCCGCCCGAGCCCGCTCACCCGCTTCCTCACCACCGCATTGGACCCGCCATGCCCGCACCCGATCCGAACGCGCCCCTCCCTGCAACGCCCCCCCGCCGCGCGCAGCCCAGCAGCCCGCTGCGAACCTTCAGCGACGCCCTCGCCCTCCGGTTGCCCGGCTCCTGGAACGCGGCCGTCAAGGACCACTTCGCCTACAGCCCGGCCTACGCCTATGTGATGGACAGGCTGTGGGACCACGGTCATGCCCAGTGGGGCCTGCAGGACTTCGTCACCGATGAGGCCACCTTGCTGGACAGCTCCGGCACGGAACTCCTCGTCGTCCTCCCCCGTCCCCACCACCGCACGCAGTTCCTCGTGGCCGCCCTGGCACCGCCCGGAATCGACGGCGTGCTGCGCTCCGGCAATGCGCCTCACGGCATCGCCGTATCCGCCGACCCGGTCCGGGCAGCGGCCGACGTCGAACGCCGACTGCTGCCCCGCTACCGGCACGCTGTGGAAGCGGTGCGCATCCCCGCGCTGCGCGAAGCACACCGGCTCGCCCAACAGGCCCTGGACGACTGGGACGCGGTCTCGGACTCCCTGTGCGACCAGCAGGGCATCCCGCTGGACGAAGACGCCTACGGCGTCCGGCAGACCCAGCGTGACGCCGAAGCCTGGCAGCCCTTCGAGACGTTCCTCTTCCACGGCTCAGCCGCGATCGATCACGCGACAGCCGTCCTGCCCGCTCTCTCGCTGCCTGCCTCCACCCTCGACCGGTGGAGCTACCAACTGCATTCCCTGGCCGATGCCTTGGCCGAAGGCATCCGCATTCGCGACAACTGGGAGCCCCGCTTGGTCGCCAAGATCGAGCAGCCACTTGGCCCGGACCGCTGGATCGCCTTCAACGACACGCTCGACGAGCGCAACGCCGAGGGCTGGCACGCGATGACCCTCTTCATCGACCACGCCCAGGTGCTGCACGCCATCGCCGACGCCGAACGGGAGCGCGCCGAACCCGCCGCTGCCCGCGTCGCCGCCGCGCGGGCACGCTCCACCACCACGGCGCCCGCGCCCAGGCCCGGCTCCCGGCTGCCGGCGCCCGAGGCACCCCCGCCGCCACCCGGGCCTCCGACACGGTCACCCGCCCCTGGCCGCTGACTTCCCCCTGTGTCCGACCCCTTCGCCACGAAAGCCGAACCGCCATGCACACCAATCCTGAGCACCTCCGTCAGCCGCCCCAGCCAGACAGTCCGCCGGGCACCGGTCTCCGGGAGTTCGCCGAAGCGATGGCGGCCGGGCTGCCGGGATGGGACGCCGATGTACGCGATCTCACCTCGGGCGTCGACCACGCCGCCATAGCGGATCTCCTGTGGGACAGCGCCCCGCTGCACAGCGCCTTTGCGCGCTACCGGCTCCAGGAGGCGGCCGTGCTGACCGGCACCGGCGGGGCACGGCTCACCGCGTTCCGCACCCGTTCCCGCGACCAGGTCGCGATCAGCATCCTGCGACCGGACTGGATGCCGGCCGACCTCGTCGGGCCCGGTGACCACCAGATGCCGATGGCCCTCGCCGTCGACCGCGACCCGGTACGGGCCGCCGCCCAAGTCCAGGAGCGCATCCTGCCCCGCTACGAGCAGGCGGTGTGGAGGGTACGGGTCCGTGCCCTGACCGAGGCTGCCGATGGCATCGCCCAGGCATCGGCGAGGTGGGACACGCTCGCGGACTCCTTCCGGGACGCCGACGGGAGGATCAATACGGCCGGGTACAACGAGGGCAAGGCGGCGCGCAACGCGGCGGCCTGGCAGCACGTCGAGACCTTCCTCGCGCACGGCCACGAGGTGCTCGCCGGGGTGAAGGCAACCACGACCGGGGCCGACTACCTCCACGGCCCGATCAGCGCCGACCTTCGGCAGATGCGGGGCATCGACAGCGTCCTGGCCAGGGCCGCCACCATGCGCTCCAGTTGGGAGGACGCCGCCTCAGCGCTGGCCGCAGCACCGCCGGGCACCCGCGAGATCTACCTGGAGCGCGCTCACCGCCTGCGCGACTTGGACGGCTGGCGCTACGCGGACGAACTCAGTTTCAGCGGAGCGGCACTGGCCAGGGCCGCCGCGCACCTGATTGACCGGATCGGAACTGAACAGCCGCCCGCCGACCGGCGCGCGGATGCTGCGCTCACCCGTTCGGCGCCCGGCCCGCACCGTACGACGGCCGCTCCCGCGCCGGTCCTGCCTGCGCAGGTTCCGGCTGCCGAGCGCCGCACCCGCTGACGCTCCTACCACCAGATTCCGGACGGGCCAAAACGGTGATCCGCCGGATCCTCGACCTGCTCGCACCGTGAGCGTCGGTCCCTGTTCGAAAGGTCCTGCTGTGACTGCTTCTCCTCTTCATATCGTCTCCACCGGTCCGGCCACGGGCCTCGTCGCCGGGGGCCCGTACGACGAACTGGCCGCCGCCCTATTGCAACGGGCCGGGTTCGTACCGGTCTCCACCGGCCGTTCGTCGTACTGGCAGATCCCGGAGGACCTCGCCCCCGCCGACGCCCGTGAGATCGCTGGTTCGGCGTACGACATGCTCCGTGCCGCGCGCTACGAGGTCACCATCGCCCCCGAACTGCGGCCGGCGCCGGCAGCGGTGGCCCGCGAGATCAAGGCGATGGCGGGCGAGATCGCCGACGCCGAGAACCTGGACACCGTCATCGCGCTGCTGGCGCCGCTGGCGGCTCCCGAGACCGGCGTCCTGGCGGAGATCTCCTGGCTGATCGGCCACGCGGCCCGGTGGACCGCGGTGGAATCCGCGTGCACCTACCGGGAAGGTCTCGCCCGCATGGTCTTCGGCGCGGCGCAGGCCGTGGAGGTCGCCCAGGGAGAGCTGAACCGGGTGGTCGCGGCGCTGTCCTGGGTTCCGGAGCAGATGCGGGGACGAAACGCACCCCCCGTCAGGGCGGAGGCTGACACCCACCCGCGGGTGACGGCAGCCCGCGCCCGTTCGGCCAGCCCCGCCGGTCCTGGCGAGCAGCCTTCGCCTCCGGCTGCGCCCGCAAGTCGGCCGCCCGCCCCCGGACGCCGGCCGTGAACGGGGAAACGGCAACCTCCACTGGTTCTGTCCCAGCCGCCGTCACCTTCCAGCGCGAAGGGACGCTTGTTACCGCCCACGTCCGCGGCGATGACCCCCAGCGGGGATTCGCCGACTCAGCGCTGCACTACGCCGGCTTCGTCCCGGTCGCGCGCCTGCGCGAGCACTACCACCGGCTGCCGCTGGGCATGACCCGCCCGGACGAGCAGCGGCAGACGGTCACCCGAGCGATCGACCTGCTGCAGGCCGACGGCATCGACTTCTCCGCCGATCCCGACCTGATCGACACCGCGCTCCCGGTTCATGCAGACACCGAGATGAGCCTCGGCGACCGCCTCGGCCAGCTCACCGACTCCCTGTCCCGCGCCCGTCACACCAGCGAGGCGGTCGCCGCGCTGAGCGAGCTGACCGCCCCCGGCACCGGCGCCCTGCAGCGTGTCGTCGAAGCGCTCGAAGCGACCGCCGACTGGTGGGAAGGGCTCGGCGGACCCGCCGATCCCCTCTACGCCGCCCGGCTGCGCCGCATCGCGGGGCACGTGGACATCTGCGCGCTGGAGATCCGGTCCCTGCGCGGCGAACTGGCCGACCGGCACACCGACCATCCCGACCACGTCCGCGTTCACACCGAACGCGTCACCCGCGAGGATCCCGCCGTCTCCCGGGTCACCGCGGCCCTCGCGGTCTCGCCGACGGCACGACGCGACACTCCCGCCGCGATACCGCCAACTCCCGCCGAGCGCGCCGCCCTTCCCACCACCCGGCCGCTTGCCACACCCGGCCGCTGAAACAGAGGAAACCGCCGATGCCCCGTGCCCGCAGAGCCCTGCCCAACCGCCCTCGCTCCCGAGCCCGCTCACGTTCCGGATGGATCCGCCGTGCCCGCCTCCCAAGTCAACCCGCTTCCCGATGTCGTAGTCGGCCGCCACCCCGACTTCGGCATTGTCGCCACCAACCCCACTGACCTCGCTGCCAGCGCCTGGATGCTGCGCGGCTTCGACTTCCACCCCGTTCCCGGCCACCCCGACCTGTACGCGCTGACAGATCAGCAGCACGACGGCCGCGACCGCGCCACCCGAGCCGTCGACCTCCTGCGCCGGGCCAACTACCGGGTTGAGGCCGACGCCGAATTCGACCCCTTTCCAGCAGCCCCCGACCCGGTGCCGGCCGCCGCCGTCCCTGTGCGCGGCGGGCCCGAGGTGGCCTTCGCCGAGCACCCCCGGCTCGGCATCGTCGCCGCTACCACCGACAACGATGTCCTCGGCGGGCAACTCCTCGAAGACCACGGCTGGCGCCACAACCCCAGCCTGGACATCTACACGCTGCCCGTGACCACCGGCCGCGACCAGGCCCTCGGCCAGGTCGTCCAGGCCACCGTCGCGATGCACCGCGCCGGCCTCCAGGTGGCCGTGCAGCCCGCCCTCGCCCGGGACACCGCCGCGCGCCGCCCGCCCCCGCCGACCAGGCCGGCGCCCCGGGAACGCAGCCCGGACACCGACACGCGCACGTTCCCCGCCATGAACGCCACCGCACTCGCCGCCAGCCCGGCCCGCGCCGGTCTGCCCGGCACACCCCCGGTCCCCGTACCGGACGCCTCCGCACCGGCCTCCCGGCCGGTGGACCCGCGCGTGGCCTTCTCCCACACCCGCTGACACCCCCACTCCCGTAAGGAACAGCTCTCATGGCCGTTGTTGGTAAGCCCGGCTATCAGAACGTGCGGAAAGGCGAGGTAGATAGCTGCGGGGCGGTGAGGCCCGCCCTGGAGCACGTCGGCAGTCATTGCCCATCGTTCGTGGTCCAGCCACGCACCGTTGATGCGCTAAAAGCTCCGGCCCCGCCCCGCCTTCGCCCCACACCCCACCGGCTTTCCCGCCACCACCGATAGGAGATCCGCCGTGCCCGAAGCACCAGCAGAGCCGTTCATTCCGATCCGGCACACCATCACCGGCGAGATCACCACCACCGGCTACAACGCCGCCGCCCGGCGAATCCTGCTCCAGGACGGCTTCGAAGAGACGCCCGGCTGCGCCTGCCAAGCGACGGAACCCGTTACGGAGCACGGGCCTGCTCGCCAGCCGACGAGCTGCTCGTCGCCGGCTGGCCCCTGCTTCTGAACCGCGCCCCCGGTCGGCAGGTGAGCGCCGACGGTACGCACCGGTTGGCCTGGTCGCCGATGTCGGCACAGTCCGTGAACCGCTCCGAGACCGGCCAGCCCCTCCAGCCCACGCCAACCCCACCCAACCTTCTACCTGTTGAAGGAGCCTCGTTGTGACCACACCCGGACCGCCTACCAGTCCAGCGCGCACCAAGGCCGGCGAACTACGGGCCAAGGTGGCCCGACTGCTGGCCGACCGGCCGGCAGATGCGCTCACCATCGGGCACATGGCCAGGCACCTGGGCCACTCCCACGGCGCCGTCCGTAACGCCGCCCTCACCCTGGTGCGACGCGGCGAGGCCGACCAAGGCGGAAGCGGACAGCCGGAGTTCCGTGCGAATGCGAAGACTGCCGCAGCCGCGCAGACCGCTGTGATCAGCCCCCCGGGCACCCACTCTTCCCGCGCGCAGGCGGCCACGGCCCGCACGACCATTCCCGCAGCAGCCACGCCGAAGCAGACCGGCCCGATCCGCCGAGCGGGGGGTCAGCTCTACCACCCCCGGGAGCTGGCCGATCTGCCCGATGTCGAGGCGTTGAACCGTCTGCGTGACGCCGACGTGCCGGTGCTGCTCTACGGCCCTCCGGGCACCGGCAAGACGTCGCTGGTGGAGGCGGCGTTCCCGGACCTGCTCACCGTCGCCGGTGACGGCGACACCACGGTCGGCGACTTGGTCGGCGAGTACACGCAGGCTGACAGCGGAGGTTACGTCTTCCAGTACGGTCCGCTGGTCACTGCGATGACCGAGGGCCGCGCCCTGCTGATCGACGATGCCACCTTGATCTCACCGAAGGTCCTGGCGGCGCTGTATCCCGCGATGGACGGGCGCAGGCAGATCCAGGTCAAGGCCCACAAGGGCGAGACCATCAAGGCCGAGCCGGGCTTCTATGTGGTGGCGGGCCACAATCCCGGCGTTCACGGGGCCGTTTTGACGGAGGCGCTGTCCTCCCGGTTCAGCGTGCAGATTCAGATCGGCACAGACTATGACCTCGCCCTGGCCTTGAGGATTGATGCTCGCGTGGTCCGGGTCGCCCGAAACCTCGCCCGCCAGGTCGAACTCGGCGAGCTGGGCTGGGCCCCCCAATTGCGGGAATTGCTCAGCTACCAGAAGACCGAGGCCGTCCTCGGCACCAAGGCCGCGCTCGCGAACCTCGTCGGCATCGCTCCTGTGGAGGATCGCGACGCCGTCGCCGACGCCGTCATCAAGGCTGCCGGCGTCAAGACAATCGCGCCCCTCACCCTCGGCAAGCAGCTCCCCGCCTCGGCCGTCCGGCAGCCCCCGGGCAGCACCGGCTCCGCACACCGGGGCCGCTCGCGATGAGCGCCCACCACCACGTCCAGTCCCCCGCCACCACGCCGAACGACGCCGCC
Source organism: Streptomyces polygonati (assembly GCF_042650325.1). NCBI lineage: Bacteria > Bacillati > Actinomycetota > Actinomycetes > Kitasatosporales > Streptomycetaceae > Streptomyces > Streptomyces polygonati. The sequence continues at coordinate 34,968 of NZ_JBHSBB010000021.1, forward strand.
GACCTCGCGCGCTGGGACGACGACGGCGCCCCGCCCGCGCAACCCCGTTCCTCCCCGGCCGCGTGGCTGCGCGTGGGAGCCGAACTCGGCGACCGGCTGGTCGCGCTCTCCGGCCGCCAGGACCTCCTCGTCACCTGCCGCCCCGGCACGCGCAGCGGCGCAGCGGCCGCGTTCTTCCCCACGCTGGGCGAGGTCGAGTTCGACGCCCGGCTGTTCGCCCCGCTCCCGCCCCACGAGGTCAATCCGCGGATCGTGGGCGACGAGGAGCGGTATCCCGCCGCCTGGGGGGTGTTCGTCCACGAGGCCGCGCACGCGGCCCACTCCGTCTGGACGGAGCCTGCCGGAGCGGACCCCCGTGTCGTCGAGGCCGCGCTCCTGCTGGAGGAGAGCCGTGTCGAAGGCGCACACCTGATCACGCGGCCCACGGACCGCACGTACCTGCGTACCAGTGCCCGCACCCTGGTCATGCCCGACATCGCCCACCCCACCCTTCAGGGCATCGAGCACGCCGCCGGCGTGGCGGCCCTGATCCTCGGCCGCCGTGACGTCGGCATCCTGGACGCCGGCGAGACCCGGGCCGTCGCCGATCTGTGCGAAAAGGTGCTGGGCGCAGACCTGTTGGCCACCCTCACCCGCATCTGGACCGCAGCCCACCAGTGCGTCGACCACGACGCCACGACCATGCTCCCGCACGCCCAGGACTGGTGCGACGCTCTGGACGCCGCTGCCCCCGCCCTGCCCGTGCCGGAGAACCTCACCGATCTGCTGTCCGGCGCCGTAGGGGTGGTCATGGACTGCATGGCAGCCACCGACGCCGCCGACCTCGCGGCACAGGCCGCAGCGACCAACGCCATGGCCGCGCAGTCCAAGGCGCAGGCTCAGGACCGAGCCCAGCGGGCCGGCCAGCGACGCCAAGCCGCCGCCACCGCCAAGTCGGTCTTCAACACCCGTGGCACCACCGTCAACCCCGACGGCACACCGGCGCCCTACGGCAACCCGGTCACCGGCACCCGCAGGCCCACCGCCGCCGAGCAGAGTGCCGCCGCGCGCCTGAGCCGCGCCCTGCGTGCCGCCGCCTACCGCGAGCGGACCGAGGAGCGGACCACCAGCCCCACCCCGCCCGGCCGCCTCAACATGCGCGCGGCCCTCGCCCGCGACGCTCAGCGCGCGGCCGGGTCGGTCCCCACCGCGGAACCGTTCACCCACACCCGCCGCCGCAGCTCGCCCACCCCACCGCTGCGTGTGGGGATCGCGGTCGACGTCTCCGGCTCCATGCGTGCCGCCTGCGCGCCCGTCGCGTCCGCTGCCTGGATCGTGGCACGCGCAGCAGTCCTGACCGACCCCGACTCCCTTACCGCCACCATCGCCTACGACACGCACCTGACCGCCTTGACCCGACCCACCCACCGGGCACCGGAGCGCGTGACAACGTTCGGCGCCAAAGGCAGCAGTCACAACCTCGCCTATGCCCTGGACGCGCTCGACCACGGCCTCGAACTCAGCCGCCCCGGCGCCGGCCGCCTACTCGTGATCGTCACTGACGCCATCTACACCCCCGACGAAACCGCTCAAGCCGTCACCCGCGTCAAGCAGCTCACGACCGCCGGCTGCGCCGTACTCCAGCTCACCCTCACCGCGGAGTCCCAGCACCTGCCGGGGACCACCTTGCTGCACCTGACCCAGCCCTCCAGCGCTCCCGCCGCCATCGCCACGGCGGCCACAAACGCCATTCGAAGGACACGCTGAGACGACGCAGAAGGCGGAAGCGTCCCCGAGACCACCGCCAAGCAGTCCAGACCACCTCCGTCCGCCGCATGAATCGTGCATCTGATGCACGACCCTCCGCAGCGACGCAGGCCACCACCCCAACCGCCAACGAAGGGCACTCGATATGAAGCCCCAGACCAGCAGCCCGACCTCGAACGTAACGCCCATCAAACGGAATTCCCCGGAGGTGAAAACGATCTGGAACATCGACTTCTCCTGCGGGCACAGCGATGCCCGCGACCTGTCCGACCGTCCCGCCGACGAACGCGCCGGTTTCGCCCGCTGGCTGGCAGAGCGTCCGTGCACCGACTGTTGGAGGACAGCCCACCAGGCCGACGCCGCCGCCACGCAGCAGTGGCTGGCGGCCAAGCGCGCCGACGAACAGGCCGCCGCCGAAGCATGGTCGACCCAGTACGCGATGCCTCCCCTGGAGGGCACCGAGCGCGCCGTGGCCTGGGCTGTCCGCTGCCGGCATCAGATCCTGGCCGCCGCCTACACCGCCCTCGTCATCGAGGGCGACACCGCTGAGACGGCGTGGGAGGCGATGGAGGACAAGGCGCGCACCGTCACCCGCGCAGGGTGGTGGCTCGACCAGCGCTCCTGCGAGCCCAGCGATCTGTCCGGGCTGCTCGACGCGGCCACAGAAGCGGACCGGCCGACCGAGAACCCGCACTTCTGACCTCCCGGTGCCCCGCCCCCCCGGGGGGTGGGGCACCGGCTCCCCTCGGCCCTTGCTCACCGATGCGGATCTGCCGTGCCCGACTATCCCCTGCGCTGCGACGTGCGGCGCACCGAAAGCATTCCACCACCCTGCTCGCCCAACTGCACGGCAGTGAACCCGGCTTCCAGCCGTACCTCCTCAGCGCCTGATCGCCCGACCTGACCGTCCAGGACGCGGTCGCCCTGCCACTGCTGGCGGAGCTGCTCGATGAGCCGCTCGCCCTGCGCACCCCGCGCACCGGACACGATCCGGCCCGGCGGCTGACCTGGCACTGCGCGATCCGCAACGCCACCACTGCGGAACTGGACGACGACTGGTTCGAGCTGACACGCGAAATCCTCGACGCAACCGGCGTCGAACCGGACGACGACCCGGCCGCCTACCGCTGCGCAGCCCTGCGCAACCAGACCGGCGGGCTGGACATCGTCGCCACCGTCATCCGCCAGGACGGCCGCTGGGCCCGGCTGCACAACGACACCTACTTTGCGCGCTCAGCCTGCGCGAACTTCGCCCACGACCACGGCCTCCACCCTTCGGCATGACGACAGCACGGGCTTCTACCACCGGTTTCCGGACGGCCCAAATCGCGGAAGCTGCGGATCCTCATCACCCGGAAGCCCGACCACGGGCCCCGTCCCTCCGCTCTCCTTCGAGGTCAGTGTCGTGATCGCCCATCTTCAGCGCGCCAGCCACACCGCCGGTCTGCTCGCCTACCTGTACGGGCCGGGCGAGCGCGGTGACCAGGGCAATCCCCGTCTGGTGGGCGGTGACTGCCATGGCGCCCCGCTCGACCTGCTCACCCACGCAGGCTCCCTGCCCTATCTGGCCCACGCCCTTAACGCGCCCGTCGAGCGCCTCGGCAACAGGGCGCCCGAGCGGCCGGTGTGGGTCTGCTCGGTCCGCTCCGACCCCCGCCAACTCGACCTGACCGACGCCCAGTGGGCCGAGGTCGCCCGCCGGGTGGCGGCGGTCACCGTCGCACCCGGCGGCGATCCGGACGCCTGCCGCTGGATCGCCCTGCGCAACCAGCCCCGCCAGGTGCACGTCGTGGCAACCCTCGCCCGCGAGGACGGCGGCCTCCACAACGCCTACCGCGACGCCTTCCGCCTGCAGAGCGAGTGCCACCGCATCGCCACCGAACTCGGTCACCTGCCGCCCGCCCCCACGCCCACCGAATCAGCACCAGCCCCGGAGAACTTGATGCCTATCACCGTCACCATCGCCCCCGAGCCGAGCGGCAGCGTCGTCGCCCGCGGCGGCGACAGCCTCGCCAAGTCCCTCCTCAACCACGCCGGATTCGCCTACGCCAACGACTGGCACGGCCCCCGCCACAGGCTCCCCACCTCCATGAGCCGCGACGAGCAGGCGGCCATCTCCGCGCACGCGGCGCAGATGCTGCGCGCCGCCCGTTACACCGTCGAACTCGACCCCGTTCTCGACACCTCTTCCGCCGGCCCGCAGCGAGCGCATTCCCTCGGCGACCAGGTCCTGGCGGTGACCGACCGGATCCGGGGCGCGGAGAGCGGCGCCGAGCTGGCGGACGCACTCGCCCCGCTCCTCGACCCGGAGCAGGGCGCTCTGGAGCGGGTCCGGGAGGCGCTGGAGGCAGCCGGGGAGCAGATCACCGATCTGGCCGACGAGGCGTACCAGTTGGGTGACCGGTTCGGCTTCGCCAGTGACTTCATCATCGCAGCGCAGTCCGAACTCGCGGGCGAGGATGAGGAGTTGCGCCGTGTCGCCGTTCCGCCGCAGGAGCGCGCAGCGCCGCTGTCGGCTGGGGTCCACGACGCCCGCAGCGCCGCGCTGGCCGCCTCGCCGGCGGCGACCCGGGCACCGGCTTCCCTGGACGCCTCCCCCTCGGCCCCGGCTGCGGCGCCACCGGCAGGTCCGGCGGGCAACTCCGCCTCGCGGACCCGGTGACCGGCGATGCGCTTGTTGCCCGCCCTCCGCCGCCGTTCCGACGGTCTGGCGCCCCTGTATCTGATGCGGGCCGCCGATGCCCTGGCCAGCACGACCGCCGCTTACGCCATCCCGCTGCTGGTCCTGATCACCACCGGGTCCACCGCCCTGACCGGCATCGCGTTCCTGCTGGAGTGGACGCCGCGTCTTGCGGCCTTCACCTTCGCCGGGACGCTGGCCGACCGCTTCGGTGCCGGCCGGGTCTTCCGCTGCACCAACTGTATCCGGGCCACCGTGGTCGCGCTGGCCGCAGCGGTGCTAACCGTCCTGCCCGGCACGGGGACCGCGACAACAACCGTTGTCCTGGGGTTCGGGGCGGTGTCCGGGCTGCTGGCGGAGATCTCGTTCGTCGCGGTGGAGACTCTCGGTGCACAGGCCGGCCGGCATCTGGGGAACCGGGTGCACCACCTGCAGGCAGTGCAGACCGGCATCGATCAGGGCGCGATGCTCGTCGGGCCGGTGCTGGGCGGCCTGTTGCTGCTGGCCGGGCCGAGCGTTCTCCTGGCCGCTGTCGCGGCCCTGGCGATGACTGCCGCTGTTGCCACGCAGGGCAACGTCCTGGCGGCAGACCGACGCCGCGCGCCGAGCAGTCTGCTGACCGGATGGCGGACCCTGCGCCGCACCCCGGCGCTGGCCTGGCTGATCGGCGGGCTCGCCGCCTCCAACCTTGCCAGCGGCGTCCTGCAGGCCGCAGCCCCCATCACCGTCATCCACCGCTTCCACTACTCCACCGCCGATGTCGGCGCGGTGTGGAGCGTGGCCGCCGTCGCCTCCCTGCTCACCGTGATCGCCACCCGACGAGCCCTGGACCGCTGGCAGGTGTGGCCGGTCGGCGCGGTCGCCGCCGCCGTGTCCACCGGAGCCTGCCTCGGCGTCTCCCTCGCCCCCGGCTTCGCCGTCTACACCGCGGCCGTCGCTGTGCTGATGGCAGCCGAAGGCGCATTGACCGTGGTCCTGCGCACGCTGCGCTCCCGCCTCATCCCCGCCGCCGCGTTCGGCTCGACGCTGGCCGTGGTGATCATCCTGGTGCTGCTGCCGCTGCCGGTGGCCGGTGCCCTGGTCGCGGCCGTGCCCGCCGCCGGCCTTCCGCATCTGCTGCTGGCCTGCGCCGTCCTGCAGGGCGGAGTGCTCACGGCGTGCTTCGCCGGCCTGCGGCGCCACCGCGCCGCATGCGAACCACCACGTGAACGGGTCCTCGTGGTGCACCGCAGCGAACACGTTCAGCCGGTGGACGCGCCATGACCACCGTCGTCCCGGCTCAGACGCCCCTCTTTCCTTCTCTTCTTCCCGTCCGATTTCCGCCCTCTGGAGGGTTTCCCATGTCCCGTACGTCCAGCCCGCTGCTCATCGTCGTCGGCGGAACGGATCCGCTGTATCGCGGGTATTGCGTCGAGCAGGTCGCCGCCGCGTACCCGATCGCGCTGATCGACACCAAGCCGCCGACCTGGCTACGGCATCTCGTCGCCGACCACGAGGTCGCCGACACCCACGACCCGGCCGCCGTTATGGCCGCCGGTCTGGCGCTGGCCGAGCGCCATGCCATCGCCGGGGTGGTCACCTGGGACGAGTACGCCCTGGTCTCGGCCGCCGAACTCGCCGCCCGCCTCGGGCTGCCCGGCAACACCGTCGCAGCGGTGAACGCCTGCCGGGACAAGGCCACCAGCCGCCGCCTGTTCACCGAAGCGGGCCTGCCCTCACCGGCCTCCGCCCGCGTCGAGAACCTCGCCCAGGCCCAGGTTGCCGCGTCCCGTACCGGCTTTCCCGTCGTTCTCAAGCCGTCCTCGCACGCGGGCAGCGTCGGGGTGATCCGCGTCGACAGTCCCGAAGAACTCTCCGGTGCCTGGGAGTTCGCCGCCGCCGGGGCCGGCGGGCAGGGGCCGGAGGGCAGCGGTGTCCTGGTCGAGGCGTTCATGGGCGGCGAGGAGATATCGGCGGAGTGCGTGACCTTCCGCGGCGTGACCACCGTGGTCGCCATCACCCGCAAGGAGGTCGGCTTCGCCCCGTACTTCGAGGAAACCGGCCACACAGTGACCGCCGGCGACCCGCTCCTGCCCGTGGTTGCTCCCGTTGCCCGCCAGGCGGTTGAAGCGCTCGGCGTCACCGACGGTGTGACGCACGTGGAGATGAAACTCCCGGCGTCCGGCCCGGGACTGGTCGAGGTCAATGCCCGCATCGGCGGCGACCGGATCGGCACACTCGTCCACCTCGCCACCGGCCTCGACCTCCCCAAAATCGCCGCCGATATCGCCTGCGGCAACGCCCCCGACCTCACGCCCACCGCGCACCGCACGGCCGCCATCACCATCCTGTACCCGCCGGCCCCCGGCATCCTCACCGCCCGACGCCTCGCGATCGAGCCCGCCCCGCAGCACCCGTGGCTGCACCAGATCGTCTGGCTGCACGAGGTCGGTGACCGGGTCGCCCCGCCGCCGGAGGGCAGCGTCGACACCGCCCGGATCGGCTTCTTCATCGTCACCGCCGACAGCCCCGCCACCGTCCGCCAGCGGCTGGCCGTTCTCACCGGGGCCCTGACCCTGACGGTCGCCGGATGACCCCGGTGGCGGCAGCGCCCGCCGTCAGACCGGCCCGGATTCGCACAGCCCATCCGACCGGGCGGGGAGCGCACACCACCGTGTGCTCCCCACCCCCGGCACCCACCCGAGGAGCCCTCGTGCCCGAGTTCTATCCGAGCATCGGCGATGCCGTCGGTGCGGCCATGGCCCACAACATCCGCCTCGCCCACGGCGAACCCACAGGCCCTGACGCGCCATTGCAGGTCAGGTACCTTCCCCATCCGTCGGCCGACCCGTACTCGGTTCCCGGGATGATCGCCCGGCTGACCGAGACCGCAACGCCCCAGGAAGTCGTAGGAATCCTCGAAGAAATCAACAGCGCGCTCGTCGGGGCCCTCCCGCAGCTCAGGGAACTCGTCGCCGCAGCCGCCGACTGGACCCGCCTGCGGCTGACCTCCCTCGGCGAGCCGCACCGCGAGCTGGTCTTCGAGACCTGGACCCGGCTGGCCGCCGCCCGCGGACTGCTCCGCGAGGTGGAGGAGAACCTGGAGGCCGCGCAGGACCTGGTCACTGCCATCCCTGGGGATCTCCGCGACCCGCGATGCCTGGACGAGATCCCGGCCCTGCGCACGCACGAACTGCTCAGCGATGTCCTCGGACGCAGCGCCACGCCGTACGACGAACCCCCCGGCGCTCCCAACCGAGAGGCAGACCGGCAGCGCGCCGCACGGACCTCGTCACCGAACGCCTCCGCCCACCGCACCGCTGCGTCCGGCACCGCACCCACCGGACCCCCAGCCCCGCCACCGGCCTCACCGCCGCGCAGCCGCTGACCCGCACAGAAAGGAAACGCTCATGAACCCCCCGCCCCCGCCCAACCGCGCCGACCACTACGGCACCGACGTCGAGATCTGGTACGACCACGCGGTCTTCGCCGACGTCCGTACCGGGATACCCCAGGCCGGCCACCAGATCCTGTGGGAGCACGGCTTCACCCTCGACCATGCCTGGCTGGGCCCCAACTGCCGTGTCCTGAGCCGCGACGACGGCTGGAACAACGACAGGGCCTGTGCGACCCGGGCAGCCGAAGCTCTGTCCCGCGACGGGTTCACCACGAACCTCGACCCCGTTCTGCTGTCCCGGGACGCCCTGGCCGCCGACCACTCCCGGCACCTGGACCGACAGCATGCCGCGACCCGCACCTCGCCGACTGCCGGCACCCGCCGCTCCAGTAACCCCGATCCCACTGCTGCCCGGCCTCCGGTCACCTCGACCACCATCCGCCGCACCCGCTAGGAGAACCGCGACGGCCAGCAGAAGAACCCGCCGCCCCGCCCCCGAGGACGAACCGTCCGCCACCCCGGACGCGGAGGCCGACGGGCAGCGCGCCGCGTTCCCGCTGGCCCTCCGACCCGCTGACCCGCTGACCGAGGACATGCCATGACACTGTCAGCCAACGTCAACCACGCCGACGCCTTCGGCGTGGACGTCGAAATCTTCCTGTGGCGCGACCAGAGCATCTGGGCGGACACCCGTACCGGCATACCGGACCTCGCACGGCAGCGCCTGGCGGCCTACGGCTTCGTCCGGATCCACCACGTCAACCTCTTCGACGCCCACGAACTCCGGCCCGACCTGCCCTGGCCGGAGCAGAAGAGGCGGGCCAGCCTGGTCGCGGAATCGCTCACCCTGGCCGGTTTCACCGTCAACATCGACCCCGGCCTCTACGACCAGGCCGTCGTTCCCCCCATCCTCGCTGAAACCCGCCGGCAGCAGGCAGCGGCCACCCGCACCTCCCCGGCCGCCCGCGCCCACCAGCACTCAACAGCCCCACAGACGGCACCACTTGCTCAGGGGCCGATCCCGCCCGCCCCCACACTGATCCGCCGCACCCGATAGGAGCCCCGCCGTGACCAGCAGAAGAACCCACCACTACCCCGCCGCCCGCAAGCCGATCACTTCACACCCCTGGACCCCGCCATGCCATCTCCGCGTACGCGCGCGCCCTCGACCACCACCGGCACCGACGCCCTCCTCTACCTGCTGTTCGGCGTCCTCGGCGCCGCTCTGGCCTTTGGCTCCCTCGCCTGGACCACCGGCAACCTCACCAGCACCTTCCTCGGTGACGGCCCGTGGGCGCCCTACCGGGTCACCGACGCCGTGCTCCACCCCGGGGTGCTGTGGCCGCACCTGAGCCCGGCCGCCGTACTGATCGGCGCCCGGATCGCCCCCGGCCTGCTCACCCTCGGCCTCGCCGTGACCGGCGCCGTCCTATGGCTGCGCATACGCGGCGGCACGACAACCGGCCTGGCCCGCAAGGCCGACCTCGCCCCGCTGCTGACCCGGGAGATCACCGCCAAGGCCCGCAGCCTGCGGCCGAGCCTCGCCGACCTGGAGAGTAAAAGAGGTCGCACCCGCTGACCGCGGCATCCTGCTCGGCACGCTGTCCCCCGGCCAGGCCGAGGTCCGCGCGAGCTGGGAGGACGTCCTGGTCGCCATCATGGCTCCCCGCTCCGGGAAGACCACCGGCCTGGCCATCCCCGCGATTCTGGCCGCCCCCGGCCCGGTCCTGCTCACGAGCAACAAGGCCGCAGGCGACGCCTTCACCACCACGGTCGGAGCCCGCTCCCAGGTGGGCACGGTCTGGACGCTCGACCCGCAGCAGATCGCCCACCACCCCCGGCAGATGTGGTGGGACATCCTGGCCGACGCCCGCGACCTGGCTGGAGCCAAGCGACTTGCCGGGCACTTCGTCGCCGCGTCCGTCGACGAATCCGCCGGCTCCGACTTCTGGTCCACCGCCGCCAGCAACACGTTGGGGGCACTGTTCCTGGCCGCCGCCTCCCACCGACGCCCGATCACCGACGTCCTGGCCTGGCTCGCCTCACCGGCCGACCGCACCCCGGTCGACCTGCTGACCGACGCCGGCCACGACGCGGTCGCAGCCCAGCTCCAGGGCACCGTCTCCGGCGCGACCGAGACCCGTGACGGCATCTACGAGACCGCACGGCAGTACGCGAGCTGCCTCCTCGACCCCGACGTCGCCGCCTGGGTCACCCCCGCCCGGCACCTGCCGCAGTTCAAGCCGTCGGCGTTCGCCACCTCCCGCGACACCCTGTACCTGCTCAGCAAGGACGGCGGCGGCTCCGCCTCGGCGATCATCGCCGCAGCCGCCGACGCGGTGATGCGCTCCGCCGTGGTCGTCGCCGAGCGCTCCGGAGGCAGGCTCGACCCGCCCGCGCTGTGCGTGCTGGACGAGGCAGCCAACGTCTGCCGCATCTCCGATCTCCCAGACTTGTACTCCCACTTGGGCAGCCGGGGCGTCATCCCGATCACCATCCTGCAGTCCTACCGGCAGGGGCAGAAGTGCTGGGGCGAGGCCGGGATGGACGCCCTGTGGTCCGCCGCCACCATCAAGATCATCGGCAGCGGGATCGACGACGCGGACTTCGCCGACAAGTTGTCCCGCATGATCGGCGACCACGACGTGCAGACCACCTCGGTCTCCACTTCCGAGTCTGGCAAGTCCACCTCCGTGTCGATGCGCACTGAGCGGATCCTGCCCCCCGACGCGATCCGCGCCCTGCCCAAGGGCAAAGCGTTGTTGTTCGCGACCGGCATCCGCGCCGCGATGCTCGACCTCCGCCCCTGGTACAAGGAACCCGCCGCCAAGACGATCGGCCCCGCCTCGGCCGCCGCCACCGCAGCCATCACCGAGCGTGCAATGGCCAAGGCCACACTGGTCCGTGACGACTTCGGTGCGGCGTCATGAGCGTGTGGAACATGACCGGCGCCGACCGCGTGGCCTCCCTGCGCGAATCGGCGGAAGCCGACAGTGACCCGGCCGGGCAGCTCTCCGACCTGGACCTGCTCAATGCCGCGTACGAGTCGGTGCTGCGCGAGCAGATCGACACCCGCGACCGCTACATGGGCCTGACCACCTCCCTGCGCAAGCACGACGAGGCCGTACGGGCTGCCGCCGTCCACACCTTCAAAGGAGACGCCGACCGCTACGCCCAGTACGCCGTCGCCCGCCATATGAAGCCCTTCGACGCGCTGCTGTACCGCGCCGCGAACCTTCCCGACCGCCCCGGTCCCCGCCAGATCGAAGGGCTGCACGCGGCGGCCGAGCGGGTACGGCTGGAGCTGGAGGACGCCGGTCCGACCGGCGACCTCATCGACCCCGGCGGCGCCCGCCACACCCTGCGCACCCTGCGCCACGCCGTCGGCATCCTCGCCGGGAAAGACGGACTCGACGCCTCCGACGTACTCCGCCTGGTCACCAGCGCCCTGGACAACGAGCCCCTCACCGACATCTTCACCGTCGCCGACCAGGGCACACCCCGGCCGGTCCCCCCGCCGCCTGGTCCCGCGTTCGCCGGGCCCGGCTGGAGCGAAGCCCGCGGCCTGTGGACCTACCAGCCCGACGACACCGGCGCGCACATCAAGGCGTACCCGCTCGGCGAGGACTGGTACCTGGACCTGTGGTCAGCGCGTGGGCAGTTGCTCGCGTTCGGCACGGTGCCCGAGGCCGAAGTCGCCACCCTCGCCCCCGCGCTGACCGCCCGCGCCGGCACCTGGTCGAACGACCGCTCCGATTACGCCTGGCGCCGGTTCGCCGACACCGCCCAGGCCACCCGTACCGCAGCGGCCCCTCCCAACCGCGCCCCGGCACCTGCGGCGCAGCGTTCCGAGGACGCCCGGGTTCGGGCCGCCACCGCGGCTTCGCCCAGCCGGTCCGCGGCTCAACCAGCAGCCGCCGCGAAGCCCCCGGCGAGCCCGCCACCAGCACTTCCGGCGGCGCACGCGACACCGGCCCGCCACCGCTGACGCCACCCCGGGCACTCGCCTCTCGCCACGGTGGACTCCGCCATTCCCGCCCACGCTCAGCCCGCTGCCGGACGCCGGACGGCTCCTCACCGTGCTCCTGCCAGTTGGCCCACCTGTCCAGAGCAACGTCGACTTCACCGCATGACCACCCCTGTCCTCTCCCTGCTTGCTGGAGCCCTGATGTCCTCTTCTGCTTCCTCTCCTACCGTGCGGCCTTTCCGTGATCTGCCGATCCTGCGGGGCGGCGGCCGGTGGCTGCTGACCGCCGGCGGCGGCACTGTTCCCGCCGACCGGGCGCTCGCCGTCGAGCTGGACCGCTTCGCGGTGAATATGGCTGCCGCCAACCGGGCCGTCGCCGCCCTGCCCCCGCAGCCCGGGGGGCGGTGATGAGGCCGCTGCTGCAGGCCGAGCAGGCCGTGCTCGGCGCGGTCCTGCTCGACCCCGGCCAGCTCGACAAGCTCGCCTGGCTGGAGCCGGAGCACTTCTACCGGCCCGCCCACCAGGCGCTGTTCGCCGCGCTGCGCGACCTCCGGCAAGCCGGGCAACCGGTCCTGACCGCCGACGGCACCGTGCCGCTGGCCTGGGTGAGCGACGCCGTCGCAGAAGCCGGGAAGCACACCCGTGGCCTGACCTCGGTGTACGCGCACACCCTGGTGTCGGCCTGCCCCCGCCCCGAACACGCCCCCGTCTACGGACGGATGGTCCTGGAAGGGGCCATCCACCGCACGGTCACCGAGCACGCCGTGCGCCTGCACCAGACGGCCCGCGCCGACGCGGTCCGCGGCGAGGTCGAGGGCACCTTGCACGACGCGGACGTGCTGGCCGATGTGCTGGAGGACCTCGCCCGGCGCTGGGGCACCGAACCCCGCCCCGCCAGCCCCGCGCCACCGATCCTCCCTGCTACCCCGGCCCCGGCCGAAGCCCAGACGGTCGCGGACAACGAGCGGCTCCTCCTGGCGGCCCTCACCCAACGCCCCTTCGGCATGGACGAGGTCGTCGGCTGGCTGCGGCCGGGCGACTTCGCCGACCCCGCCCACGGCCAGCTCTACCGCTGCCTGGGCGCGCTGCACCACCGCGGTGAACCCATTGACCAGATCACGCTGCTGTGGGAGGCCCAGCGGCGCGGCCTGCTCGCCGACGGCACCGTGACCGCCGAGGAGATCACCGCCATCTGCGACGGCGTCGGGCCCGGCAGTGCGCAGTGGCTCGGCGAAGAGGTAGCCCGCTCGGCGCTGCTGCGGACCGCCGCCGCCACCGCCCACACCATCCGCGACCTGGCCGCGACCGACGCTCTGGCCCCCGGCCGGCTCATCAACCAGGCCCTGGCCGCCCTCGACGCCCTGGCCGACATCCAGCAGCGCTGGACCACCGCCACCCGCACGGTGACACCACCGGTCCGCGGTGAACCCGCCGCCGGGCCGCCTCCGGCGCAGGTCCGTGCCGCCCGCGCGCGCAGCACCCCGCCCGCCCCAGCGGCGTCAACGGCCAGCACTCCTTCTGCCGTACCGCCCGTTCGACCGCCTTCCCGGAGTCACACATGAATCAGCCGCACCACCCGGACCCCGAACTCAGCTCCCTGGCCGAGGCGTTCGACAACGTGCTGCACTCCCTAAGCACCCAAAACCCCGCACAGCACGACCTGTCCGACCCCCTCACCAGCGTCGCCGAACTCACCGCACGCCTCAGTTCCACCATCCGCGACGCCCACACCGCGCTGGCCACCTGCGCACCCGCCGCTCGGTCCTCCCACGCGGCGACCGCGACAGACCTGTGCCTCGCCATCGGCGCCGCCGGACGGGCGGTCAACGCACTGGCCACCGCCCAGGACGCTCACCTGTTCATCGACCACTTCGCGGACCGGTACGGCAACCCCGACGACGCCGCCGCCTTCGCGCGCACGCGGATCGCCGCCGCGCTCACCAAAGCCCGCGACAACCTGACCGAGACCAGGGGCTATCTGCGGCACGTGAACGACGCCGGCGACCAGCTCCAGCGCGCCGCCTGCGCCCGCTCATCCCACGCCCCTACCGCCGGACCAGCCGGATCCATGTCCGCGATCACTCCGGCCCCGACGCCGCCCGGCGTTGGCCCGGCTACCGTGAAGGGGCGCTGACATGCCAGCCCGCTCAGCCGTCGGCCCTGCGATCGGCAGCCTCTGCTCCGGGTACGGCGGACTCGACCTCGGCGTCCAAGCCGCCCTCGGTGGCACGGTGGCCTGGCACGCCGAGACCAACCCCGACGCCGCCGCGATCCTGGCCCGCCACTGGCCGCTCGTCCCCAACTACGGCGACATCACCGCCATCGACTGGGCCGACGTGCCCCGGGTGTGCGTCCTGACCGCGGGCTTCCCCTGTCAAAGACGTCTCGGTCGCCGGCCGCCGCGCCGGACTCAACCCCGCAACCCGCTCGGGGCTGTGGCTGCACGTGGCCCGTGCGGTCCAAGCCCTCCGCCCCTGCCTGGTGGTGATCGAGAATGTCCGAGGACTCCTCACCTCGCCCGCCGGTTCCCCTGGCGACGTGGAATTCTGCCCGTGGTGTCTGGGAGACGACCCAGCCCAGCCTCCTCTGCGGGCACTTGGTGCCGTACTCGGATCCCTGGCCGACCTCCGGTACGACGCTCGCTGGCTCGTGCTTCGCGCCTCCGACATCGGAGCACCCCACCGCCGCGAGCGGACCTTCCTCGCCGCCTGGCCCACCGACGATCCTGCTCAAGACGCCGACGTCCAACATCGCGAGCAACGGCGGCTCGCAGCATCCGGACAAGAGGAAGAGCGGCGGGCACGGTCCGAATCTCGCGGACGAGGTGGAGTGGCTGCTGCCGACGCCGAAGGCGTCGGACGGGATCAAGGGCTCCCCCCGCCAGCGGCACGGCAACGGCGACTTGACGCTCCCGTCGGCGGCGGCCTCGCTGCTGCCCAGGCCGTCGGCGGGCGAGATCGGCACTCCTGGACGCCGTCCGGACAAGGGCCGGCGACTGGCGCTGCCGACGGTGGTCCTACCGCTGTGGACGGAGGTGACCCCCAACGCGCAGCGTCCGAGCGGCGATGGGGACCGTACGGCGCCGCCACCACCCGATGGGAGACCCTCACCCGCCCCGCACCCCCGCCGACCGATGACGGTGGCCGCCTTCGGGCGGACTTCGTGGAGTGGATGCAGGGCCTGCCCGAAGGCTGGGTGACCGCCACACCCGGACTCGGCCGCCCCGCCCAGCTCACCGCGCTCGGCAACGGAGTCGTCCCCCAACAAGCAGCCCGAGCAGTCCAGTTGCTTCGCCCGCCGTTCCCGCGCTGCCACCACTGCCCGCGGCTGTAGCCGCACTACCGCTTTTTCCCGGACCGGCCAAATCGAGGATCCTCCGCATCCTCTTCCCCATGCCCACTTCCTTCCCGAGGAGCACAGCCGTGGCCGCCAGAAGAACCCCGCCCCCGCGCCCGCCGCCTCCGTCCTGCTCACCCACCCCTGGAAGCGCCATGTCCGATCCCACCACCGTCGCCCCCGAACCCGAGCCGTTCCGCGTCCCCGACGAGAACCTCGACGACCTGGCCAGCACGCTGGCCGCGACCATGGCCGAGGTCCGCCAGCAGGGCGTCATCCTCGACCGCCTCGGCTCCGAACCCGACACCGCTGCCGCTGCCGCACGGGCCGATGACACCGCCCCCGACACCGCGGCTGCCGCCGCACCGGACGGCGGTCCGAGCAGTGTGTTCATCCTCGCCCTGGGGGGCGAGAAGTACGCCACCGAGCTGGCCGCGCTCGCCGACTGGGTGCACTACCTGTTCCTGCCTGTCTACGGCCGGGAGATCAGCACCACCCGCCCGTGGTGCGAGAAGTGGTACGAGCACCCGGAAGCCGTCGCACGGCTGCATGCCCTGTGGCTGGCCTGGCAGCAGCTCACCGACTCCGAGGCGGGCCTGTCCGGTCCCTCCACGTGGCAGCGTGACCATCTCGACCAGGCGCTGGTCCATCTGCGGGCGCCCGACGGGCCGTTCGCCGCGTGCACCACCAGCCCGGCCCGCCCGACCCACCGACTGCTCGCCACCCCGGCACCCGTAACCGCGGACGGTGCCCGGTGACCGCTGACCTGGACTTCGCCCTGGACGACCTCGAACCCGCCGACCTCGACTCCGAGCAGGCCGAAAGCCTGCTGTGGGCTGGCGACCTGACGGTCCTGGCCGAACACCACACCGCTCCGCACCGGTCGCACAGCTACGTCGTCGCCCACGACACCTCCGCGACCTGGGGCGTGCCAGGGGCACCGCAGGTCGCCGCGATCAAGGTCGCCCGCGACTTCGGCCTGGGCACCTTCACGCTGGAAAGCGAGTACCACGCCAGCGTGCCGTTCGCGCAAGCCTGGCTGATTGAGCGCGGGTGCCCGCCCGAGAAGATCGCCCTGGCTGAGGGCGACTTCGTGGAAGCGGCCGACGAGCAGACCGTGCGGGTGCAGCAAATGATCCGCGACGGCGGGCAGCGCTACGACGTCATCGACACCTGGACCTGGGATGACAACCCGTGCGAGAACTGGACCCTGGCGCGTGACAGCGCCGCAGCCGAGAAGCCGGTCCGGGTCTTCCTCGAAGTAGTCGACCCCGCAACGCATACCTACACCGTGCGCGAGGGCGCGTTCCCCGACGAGGACACGGCCCGGGACTGGCTGGAGGACCGCAGCACCCCGCTGCCACCGGCGCCCGACGACCACCTCGCCGCCGATGCCCTGCGTGCCTCCGTCGCACTCGCGCGCTCCACCGGCCACGCCGGATCGGTGACCGCCTGCGGTCTCGACCGCATCCCCGCACCCGCGCCCTCGACAGTGTCGGTGCAGCGGCCCGGTCCGGGGAGGTCGCTGTGACCCTCGCCCGCCGCGCCTTCGCCGCCCACCCCGACGCCCTCACCGACCTGCGCAACCTCCCCGAACCGATCCGCGACCAGGCGCTGCTGCACCTGCAGGACCTCGTCAACGGCGAGAAGGTCGCCACCCGCCGCCTGACCGGACGCCTCGAAGGCTTCCACAAGGTGATCCTCGGCGTGGGATCCGACTTGGCCACGCATCGGCTGGTCGTCCAGTTCAGGCCCGCACCGGCCACCTCGCAGCACGAGCGCGAGGTCTATCTGGTCGCTGCCGGCCCCCGCGCCGACTACGCGGTCTACCGCGCCGCCCAGCACCGCACGGGTCGCACGCAGACCCCGCCGCCCGACCCGGCGACCGCAGCCCGCATCCGCGCCGCCCGCGCCCGCTCCCCCCACGCCGAGGCCCTCACCGCCAACTCCCCGACCGTCTCGGTCGCTTACAGCACCAGCACGCCCAACACCGCCCGAAAGGCTATCCGATGACCACCAACCGCACCCCGCTGTCCCGCGCCGAGCTGGCCGACCTGCTCACCGGCGCCGCCCACAGCATCTCCAGCGTCCTGACCGCCGAATACCCCACCCCGGCCACCCGCTCCTACCTGCACCCCGTCCTCGGCGCGCTGTCCGCCGGGCCCACGGTCGTCGGCGAACTCACCGAACGGCTGGAGGGTTTCCTCGACGAACCGATCCCCGACACCCCGGCCGAGCTGTTCACGCTCGCCTCCTACGCCGCCGCCCTGGGCTGGCTGACCGAGTCCCTGGCCGAGCTGACCGACGCGGTCGACCGCATCTGCACCCAGGCCGGCATCCCCGCCGCACCGCCCGATGCCGCCCTGGCCCCGCTGTTCCCCCAGGAGGACGGCACGGCCGGGGCGGGCTTCGGGTTCAGCGTGCTGGAGCTGGCGGCCATCCGCGCTGCCGCCGAGACCGCCGGGCTGTCGTCCAGTGACTACGTCGAGGTCCTGTCGCAGTCGCTGCTGGCCGCTGCCCGGATCACCGACGCGTGCATGGAGATCGCCAGTGGCCTGGCCGAGGACGCGGCGTATGTGCTGGGCGAAGCAGGCGGCCATCTGCGGATCGGCGAAGGCCCGGACAGCCTGCCGACTCTGGTGCGCACCCTGCTGACCCGGATGGAGGCGGCGCGTTGAACGCCCACGACCCGGCCGTTCGGCCTGGCGCGCACCTGGTCGCCGCCGAACTCGGTGTCGAGGACCCGTGGACCCTGACCGACCGCCACCCGTTGGACGACCCCCTGTGGATCGTGGGGAGGCTGGTCGCCACCACCGCCCACGAAGTCGACGATTTCCACGAGCGCCTCACCCGTGCAGCCCGCAGCGCCATCGACCTGCTCGAACCGCTCAACCGGGGCGAGCACGCGGGGATGCGCGGCTCGTACGGCGTCTTGGACACGGCCGTTCTCGCCGCCC
This sequence comes from Streptomyces polygonati, assembly GCF_042650325.1. Classification (NCBI taxonomy): domain Bacteria; kingdom Bacillati; phylum Actinomycetota; class Actinomycetes; order Kitasatosporales; family Streptomycetaceae; genus Streptomyces; species Streptomyces polygonati. The sequence goes on from NZ_JBHSBB010000021.1 coordinate 53,030, forward strand.
GGCGCAGCGCCGCCTACCAGCACTTGACCCGAACCGTATCCGCCTACCAACGGCTGCTTCCCCAAGCCGGTCAGACGGCATCCGCCGGGCTCCGACCGACGCTTGAGCATGCGGCAAAGCAGGCGCCGGGCCGGGACGACGACTGGGCCATCGCCGGCGATCAGCAGATTGACGCGCTGCGTGCCGTGGAGCGCGGTGGGTTGCGGTTGAAGCAGAGCGCGCTGTCCGAGCAGGACTGGTACCTCTCCGACGGCACCGGCGTCCTGGTCCCGGTCTGGGCGAAGACCGTCGAGCGGATGCTCGCCGACGGCCTGCTCGACATCGACACCAGCACCACGCCCACGCAGGGCCAGCTCCTGTCGCTGACGCCGCCGGGCCAGGAAGCCCTGCGGGCAGCCGATGTCGCCGCCGGGACAGCCTCCGGCCCCGGGGCCGCCTCACGCGTGGTTGCCAATCCGGTTCGGGGAGCGGGCAGTTCGGATCCTGCCGTCGACCCGCTCCCTACGCGCGAGGAGCTGCTGGCGCTGGAGGAGATCAAGCGCGGCGGGGTGCTGCTGAAAGAACGCGCCTTCCGCCCCGGGCTGGGCATCTACACCGGCTCGGGGGTGCGGATCTCCACCGCCACGGTGGAAGCGATGCAGGAGCGGGGCTGGATCGAGCGGGACACCGGCGCCTCACTGAACTTCGGCCAGCAGCTCTCCCTCACCGACTCCGGTGAAGCCGCCTTCCGCGCCGGCTGCGCCCAGGACCCGCGCACCACCGCCGCCCTGCTCCGCAGCACCCGGAACACCCACCCCTCCCCTCCGCCAGACACCCCCGCCGCCAACGCCGGCGCCGCCGATCCGGCGAAGCCCACCCATACCCGCTGACCTGCCCGAAAGGAAACGCCCATGTCCACCACCCTCCACACCCGCCGCCTGGTCGAGCACCGGTACGGCCGCCCGCTGGAGCGCCTGCAGCGCGAAGTCGCCGCCGGCCGCTGCGCCGACCCGGTTCTGCCGATCGTGCTGCGCCGCCTGACCGTCCTGGAGCAGACCGGCGAACAGGGCCGCGCCGCACACCGCGCCCTGCGCACCACACTGCAAAAAGCCGTCGCCGACGGGAGCCCCCGGGATGACCGCCTGCGCCCCTACATCGCCGAACTCTTCTACCTGGAACAGCAGGAGCAGTCCCAGACCGAGGCGCTGTGGGACCTGCTGGACGTCCGTCTGCTGCTCGACCAGCCCGGTGCCGGCCGGACCTCCACCCGCCACACCAGTCGTAGTCCCGAAGACGAGAACCTCATGGACGCCGCCCGCGACGCCGCCGTCTGCCTGCCCCGCCTCACTCGCGACGCCCTGCGCCTGGCCCTGCGCGACCGCGGCATCCAGGTCAGCAATCGCCGCCTCGGCCTCGTCCTCCGGCAGCTCCGCGCCGAGCGCACCCACTGACCTCCCCCGTCCCTTTCCTTACGTCCACCGGCCTCATGGAGTACGTCATGTCCATCCTCGCTCAGCCCGGCACCCCGCAGGTCAGCGCCATCGACGCCCAACGCGTCGAGGACACGCTGTCCCGGATCGCGCCGAAGTGGACCACCTGGGTCGCGCAGACCCTGGCCACCCAGCGTGACCCGATGCGCGTGCGGGACGTGGCAGCCCGCGTTCCGTTCGTGAGCGAGCAGCTCGTCGGCAAGCGTCTGGCCCAGATGCACGCCGACGGCCTGGTCACCCGTGCCGAAGACCTCCCGGGAGCCCCCTACCGGCTCAGCGCGTCCGGCGCCGCGCTGGCCCCGGTGCACCGGCGACTCGCCGAGTGGTCCCAGGATTACCTGCCGGGACGGATGGCCGGCGCCGAGCGCGTCGAGGACGCGGTACGGCGGCTGTACCTGCGCCACTCCACCGCCGTAATCCAGACGCTGGGCGACGGCCCGTTGCGGTTCGTCGAACTCGCCGAGCAGGCCGGACTCGACCACAACCACACCCATCACCGCCTGATCCGGCTCCAGCTCGACGGCCTGGTCACCCGCACCGGACCCCACAGCCGTGATCCCTACGTCCTGACCGACGCCGGAGCAGCGCTGGGCCCCGTCTACGCCGCCGTCGAGCACTGGAGCGACCCGACCGCCGCAGCGCGACCCGCCGCCGGTCCCGGCCCCCGGGCTACCCGCACCCGCAGCGCGGCCCGGCCCGCACCGGAAGGCATACGGACGGCGGCAGCACTGCGCCGCAGCCCCGCCGCGCCCGGTGGCCTGTTCAGCCACGCCCCGCAGCCGCAGCCACGGGTGCCGGCCACCATCACCGCCCAGTCCTCCCCCTCCCGCAGCAGGTGATCCACATGGACCCCAGAGCCAGAACGCTTCCGCCCATCCCTGCCCCGCGCGCCGTTCCCGACAGCGCGCGGGCCCCACCCCACCCGGAGCCCCCCTCATGAGCACCCAGCAGCCCGACGACCAGCCGGTCCTGGTCAGCCCCGCGTATCTGGCCGGGCGCGGCAACCCCGCCGCCATCGGCAACGCCCTGTACGCGCACCGCGACTGGGGTTGGACCAGCACCGAAGCTGGGCAGATCTTCGTCAGCCCCCACCACGACGTCCACGTCGCCTACCTGCCCAACAGCCGCGACGGCGGCTGGCGCATCACCCGCTACCACGAGCCGCTCGGCATGCCGGTCTGGTCGGCGTCGTTCAGCCGCAACACCCCCACCGAGATAACCAGCGCCTTCACCGACGCGCTGGTCGAGTGCCTGGAAAGCGACCATCCCCACCCCTCGCACTTCGGGCCCGACAACGAGATAGCCCTTCCCGCCGATGTTCTGGCCGAGCGCGGCTGGCGCACCGAGCACAGCGACGTGGACCTGTCCCAGCACTCCCCGGACGGCCGCGCCTACTTCAGCCAGCGCGACTATGACGTCGACGACTACACCGAGCTAAAGGGTGACGGCCGGGCGATGTGGACGATGTACGCCCGTGTCGATGGAGTCGACGGCGAGCGCTGGCACGCCGACTTCACCAGTTGCACACCCCTGTATCTGCTCACCGAGACCGCGCGGGCGTTCAGCAGCACCGAACCCGTCGAGCGGCCCCGCTCCGGCATCCCCGAGCGCAAACTGCCCTACGTCACCACCACGCCCGCCCCCGAGCCGGATCCCGACCGCCGCCAATCGGCCGCGCTCGCCCGCACCCCGCACACGCACCCGGCCGCCGCCGCCCCGCCCCCAGGCCCCGCCACCTCGGACCCCGTCCCGCCCGTGCCCTTCCGGCGCCGCTGACCACCGGAGGAGCGCTCCCATGCTGTATGACGCAACGGACGAGCAGTGGCGCGAATACCGCGTGACCCCCCGGTACCTCGCCGGGTCCGACGGGACCGGAGACGCCGGCTTCGCACCCGTCGCCCACTGGCCGCACCACTACCTGGACGAGGGCCCCTGCCAACTCCTGGTCTCCTCCCCCGACCAGCGCATCCGCATCGGCTGGTTCGGCGACGACTTCGAGCTGTGGAAAATCACCGCCGCCGAGGACGCCGCCTCCGGGCCCCACTGGAGCGCCACCTTCAACCACGTCACCCCAGGCGAGATCGTCGCCGGCCTCACCACCGCGCTGGAACACGACTACGACGCAGGCGACCACCGCTTCCTGGCCCGTCCCTCGATGTACTGGACCGACGCCGTCAAGCCATTGACCGATGCCGGATGGATCCGCCGCGCGCCCGAGCGTGGCACCGTCGAGATCATCGCCCCCGACGGGCAGGCCGGCGCCCTGGTCGACACCACCCTCTCCAGCCGGGGCGACAAGACCATCATGCTATGGGCCGGGCCCCCAGGCTGGGGCACCCGAGCGGAGGCGGTCTTCACCAGCCGCACCCCCTCCCACCTGATCGCCGCCAGCGCCGCCGCCATGACCGACCCCACGCCGGTGATCCGCGAACGCCACGCCATCCACCCGGCCGTGGAGCACCTGGTCACGCTCACCCCCGTCCACCCGCCCGCACCGGCGGCACCGCGGGCGCCGACACCGCTCGACGTGCGCCGCACCGCTGTCACCCAGGCCGTCCACCGCGCTGCCCGTAATCCGCGGACAGCGGCCGACCTCCGCGTCCAGGCCGCCCGAAGCCGCACCGCCGCCCCGGCACCCAACCGTGCGGACGGCCCCCGGAATACCCCCGTGTCCACCCCGCCGGCCAGCCTGCCGGCCCCGGCTCACCGCCGCTGACCCGGGAGTCTCAATGATGAAGTCAAGCCGATTGCGCGGCCGGCCGCTCGGGGGTGAAGACCCGGTTGT
>NZ_JBHSBB010000022.1:0-138861 GCF_042650325.1 Streptomyces polygonati
ACCAGGGGCTTCGCCGTGTTGTCACTCCAACTGCACCACCGCATCAGCAGGTTGGAAAAAGCTCAGTGTCCGTAAAAGCCGATCGTCGAGGGGCGTAGCCTGGCGTGAATCACCTTCAGGCTCGGAGGGTTGGTCATCGTGGCTCAGTACCTCGTCGGCTCGCGCGCCAGTAATCTCGCGAGAGCGCAGGTGCGCGAATACCTACGTCCTTTGCGTGAGCGGTTTCCTGCTGTCACCTTCACCCATCGGGTCATTGTGGAGGGAGGCGACAAGGATCGTAAATCACTGCTCTCCAATGTGTCGGCGGTCAGCGGCGGGTCGGCGTTCAGCTCGGAACAGGAAGCAGCCTTGTCGCGCGGGGACGTGGATACGGTCGTCCACTCGCTCAAGGACCTTCCTACGTCAAACCCGCCCGGTCTCGTGCTGCTTCCTCCACCCGGACGAGAAGAGGTGGCCGATGCGCTGTGCGGCTCCACCCTCTCCGGATTGCGGAAGGGAGCGAAAGTCGGGACGGGTGCCCCTCGCAGAGTCGCGCAACTCCTCGCGGTGCGGCCTGATCTCCATATCGTCCCGATCCGTGGGAACGTTCCGCCGCGCCTCAAAAAGATCGAAACGGAAGGTCTGGACGCGGTTGTCCTCGCGGTAGCGGGGCTTCGCCGACTCGGTCTGGAGGACGCCATCGGTGAGGTTCTTCCACTCGACCTGTTCCCCCCGAGCCCGGGCCAGGGCGCATTGGGAATTCAAGTCCGCGAGGACAGCGCGACTCTCCGCGAGATCCTTTCCACCGCAGGTGACCTGGCTGTCGACGCCCAGGTTCGGGCAGAGCGCGCGTTCCTCGCCGAACTGCACGGCGGGTGCAGCGTGCCGGTAGGTGCCTACGCCGAGACGATGCCCGGCGGAGAGTTGCGACTGTTCGGGCAAGTGACGTCGCTGGACGGAACCGAACGCGTTTCAGGCAGCCGAAGCGGTCCGGCCGCCGAGCCCGAAAAGCTCGGTGCGGCGTTGGCCGCTGAACTCGTCGGACAGGGCGCGCGATCCATCCTTGACGCGGTACGAGCAGCTACGGCGGTCAGTTGAGCTGCCGGGCGATGTCGAGTGCGGCGTAGGTGATGCTCGCCGCCGCACCCGCCCGCTTTAACATGGTGAACAGCTCGATCAGTCGGCGAACGTCCCGCCGTCCCGTCTCGGTGTCCATCCGCGTGAGCGTCGTGTACTCACCGGACACCGAGAACGGGAACAGCGGTGCCAGGGTTGAGCCTTTGAGTCTGGCGAGCACGTCCGCCGTGAACAGCGCTGGTTCCAGCAGGAGCATGTCGGCTCCGTCCGCCTCCATACGCAGCGCGGCGTCGATGAACTGGTCGGCGCAACCTGGGGAGATCTGAAACTCCCGATTGACGCCGGTTTTGGGGGTCGCCCCCATCGTGAGCCGGAACCCGTCATAGAGCGAACTCCAAAGGATCACATGCGGCATGACGGACACACCCCCATGCCCTGTCTCGTCCAACGCTCGCCGAGCACCCCCGGTGGTCCCGAGCATCATCGAGGCGGGACCGACGATGTCCGCTCCCGCTTCGGCGTGGGCCACGGCCTGCCGAGCAGTCACGTCCACGATCGCCGCCACGTCCGGCAATCCGTTCCGGTCGGTGAGGTAGCAGACCCCTTCGGCGGTGTAACTGCACAGGCATGTCTCGGTCATGACGGCCACATCCGAAGCGGCCTCCTTGGCGCTTTCGATCGCGCGGGCCATGAGGGAATGGCGGGTGAGGGACAGTTGTCCTGTGGCGTCCCGCTCGGCCGACTCCGCGAACAGCTTGACGGACCGGATGCCGACCGCCGCTGCTTGGCGTACCACCTGAGGTATGTCATTCACGGTGACCGTTGGCATGGGCCGGTCGGCCGGCTCCTCGGTGACGAGAAGCACCATGGAAAGGTCGGCGGGAGTGAGTGTCCTGGGTTCCAGGAGGTTCCGTACCGCCGCTCGGCTCCGAAGTGGGCTCGTCGTACCGGCGGCGCTTCGGAAACCACGCTCTGTGTTGCGTGCTTCGTCCATAGGGGTTCCTTTCCGGCTCTGTTTCGGGGAAGCGGGCGTCGACGAGGGCAGCGCCTACTCCGGCGCTGACAGCGGGGCCCAGGTCTTCCATCAACACAGTCAAGGGAACGCAGACAGTGCTCACTTGCACACTCCTTGCACACTTGCTGCCAGGGAACTTGGGCAAGACTGGAACCATGGAAGCCATGAAGCGCGCGAATGTCCCGGGCCCAGGAGCCAATGTTGCGACCCTTCGCAAAGATCACGGATTCAGCCAAGTGGCGTTGGCGCGACGCTCGGGCGTGTCCGTCTCTCTCCTCAGCAAGATCGAGGTGGGCGATCGGGCCCTTACGCATGGCGTCGCCGCATCGCTTGCCAGGGCGATGGGCTTGACGCTTGATGAGCTGCTCGGCCGGACATCTGCAGCGAACCTCGCCGACCTGAGCCATGCGATCCGGCGTTTCGACATCCCCGGAGAGCGGCCAACCCGCCCCGAACTATTACCGTCTGAAGTGGCGGCGCTCAACCGTCATCGCTGGAAAAGCGAACTGGCCGAGGTCGCCCAAAAGCTGCCATCCCTCTTGACCAAGGCAACGAACAACGCGCATGGCGTCAGTTCGCCGGAAGCCTGGACGCTCGTGGCCGACATCTATAGTACGGTCTACTGGCTCGCCGCCCGTCACAGGTGGATGTATCTAGCAGAATTGGCAACCACGAAACAGCGGCTGGCCGCCGAGAGGGCCGAGCCCATTGCGGCAATCGTAGCCCTGCGGGACGACGCGGGGACCTTTCTGAACTCAGGCGACTTTGCCGGAGGTCTCGCCCTTGTCGACCGCGCGATCGTGCTGGCGGAATCCTCGCTGAGAGGCTACGACAGAGCCTTCAGCCTCGGTATTCTTCATCTCCGCGGGCTCACGTTGGCCGGCCGCCTCAAGGACAAGCAGACGGTGAATCGCCATAGCCGCTCAGCATGGCGCGCGGCTGCTGAATTTCAGCGTGACGTCGCCGAACACGGGATTCACTTCGGTCAGGAGAACACCGCCACCCACGTGATGGCCACTTTTTCCGACATGGAACAGCACAGACAAGCCGTGCGGACGGCGGAAGACCTCATCCGGGAAGGTCTTACGCTCCCCGCGATTCGCACTGCCCCTCTCTACATGAACATGGCACGCTCGCAATTGGCGCTGGGGGACCGGGACGGAGCACTCGACTCCCTTGAGACGGCATGGAACGTGGCACCCGAAATGACAGCCGTCCACCCCACCAGTCTTGAGCTGACCAGGGTTCTGGCATCGCGGCACAGACGCAGTAATCCGCGTTTGACTCGACTCGCCAGGGGAGCGGGAATCTTCCTTTGAAAGGCGGCGCACCCTCGTCCGCGAACGGTCTCCGGGGTGACCCGTCCCCGGTTCGGCCGCTGGCCGACTCGTTGGTCTATCCGGCGTAATGCGGTGCGAATTACGCTGCGGGCGCGGTCGGCGGGCGGTCGCTGGTGCGTCCGGCTTTTAGAGTGACAGCCGACGCCGGCCGGCGCTCCCCGAGGAAGGTGAGAGCACAGTATGGACATGAGACTCGAAGTCGTGGTGATTCCGGTGTCCGACGTCGACCGGGCCAAGGACTTCTACGCGCAGCGGATGGGTTTCCGCCTGGACGCGGATCTGCCGGTCGGGGAGGGCTATCGGGTGGTGCAGCTCACGCCTCCCGGGTCGGGATGTTCCATTATTTTCGGCGCCGGTGTGACTTCCGCCGAACCCGGCTCGACGCAAGGCCTGCAACTCGTCGTCACCGATATCGAGCAGGCCCGGGGGGAGCTGGTGGCCCGTGGTGTCGATGTGAGCGCGGTCTTCCACGATGGCACCGGCGTGTTCCATCGCGCCGGTGAGGTGGGCCGGGTGCCCGGGCCGGCGCCCGATCGGGCCAGCTACGGCTCTTTCGCCGCGTTGAGCGACCCCGACGGCAACGGCTGGCTGTTGCAGGAGATCACCACGCGGCTCCCCGGGCGCTGACGCGTTCGATCAGTGCCGGTCAGTGTCGATCAGTGCGGGAGCTTCGCGGCGAGGACCTCCACCGGTGTGATGACGGGCGGGGTGCTGAAAAGCTCATCGGCGCGGGCGATGAGACCGTCGCGGACCTTGCCCTGGAAATGGGCCTCACGATCGTCGAGGGTCTCGAACGCGTCGAAGATGCGGAAGGACGAGGGGCCGAGGCGGAAGGAGAACCACGCCAGGGTTCCCGGCTCCTGGTCGACCAATGCCTTGGCCTCGGTGAGGAACCGGGAGACCTCCTCCTCTTTGCCTGGGCGGGCCTCGCATTCGACGAGGAAACCGTATTTGGGCATCACGTCTCTCCTGACGGCGACAGCGGTCCCGGAAATGCCGGGTGTTCCGGAGCGTTCCTGACCCCATCGATATCGTGGAAATCACCGCGAGCCCTGCCGACTCGGCGGCACTTCATCCGGACGGCTTCCCTCGTCGTGGCGCTGGGTCTACGGGGAGGGGAGGAGATGGGTGCGGTGGCCGGCGTGGTCCAGGATGCAGAGGATTTCGGCCGGGCCGTCCTGGGCCCCGAAGGCGTGCGGGATCATGGTGGAGAACTCGGCGGCCTCCCCGGCCTTGACCACGATGGTGCGCTCGCCGAGGAACAGGACGACGGTGCCGGACAGCACGGTGAACCAGTCCCGGCCGGGATGCACCTTCAATTCGTCGGTTCCGCGCCGGGGTTCGGGCCGGGTGATGCGCATCTTGGCCACCGATACGCCGTGCGGGCCGTCCTCGGCGCTGAGCATCCAGATCGTCATCCCGCGTACCTCGTCGCGGCGCGGCCTGATCACCACGTCCTCGTCGTCGGCGGACTCCACGAGTTGGTCGAGGGTGGTGCCCAGGGCCCGTGCGATCGGGGCCAGTTGGTCCAGCGCGATCCGCCGATGGCCCGTTTCGATCCGGCTCAGGGTGGAGGGGCTCAGATAGCAGCGGGCGGCGAGGTCGTCCAGGGACCAGCCCCGGGCCACCCGCAGCCCCCTGATCCGCTGGCGGACCAGGCTGTCGAGATCACCGTCTTGCGTCATACGCAAGATGCTATGTCCTCGGCGCAAGGTGTCGGTACGGTCGAAGCATGGAAAACCACCAGCACCACCACCACGCGGGGGCCGAGGCCGCCGTCGAAGACGACGCCGCCATGGTCGAACTCCTCGACCTCGATGGCGAGGTGACCCACGCCTACGTCACCGAAGTGATGTCCTGGATCGGCGAGTTGGCCGCCGATCAGCCGCGCCGCCGGATCGTCGACCTGGGCAGTGGGACGGGCACGGGCACCTTCGCCCTCGCCCGGCGCTTCGAGGAGGCCGAGGTGATCGCCCTGGACGTCTCCGCCCACCTGCTCGACCACCTCCGGGCAAAAGCCCGCGACCTCGGCCTGACCGACCGCGTCCGTACGGTCCAGGCGGACCTGGACGACGCCTGGCCCGCCATCGACGCCGTTGACCTGGTATGGGCGTCCGTGTCGCTCCACCACATGACGGACCCCGACCGGGTCCTCGCCGACGTCTTCGCCGCGCTCAGCCCCGGCGGGCTCCTGGCCGTCGCCGAGATGGACTCCTTCCCGCGCTTCCTGCCCGACGACCTCGGCGACCCGGGCGACCTCATCGGTGCCCGCCCCGGGCTCGAAGCACGCTGTCACGCCGCCATCGCCGAAGAGCACGCCGAGCGCCTGCCGCACCTCGGCTCCGACTGGACCGCGCGGCTGACCGGCGCCGGCTTCACCATCGAGGCCGAGCGCCCCTTCGCCATCCACCTGACGCCCCCGCTCCCCGCCGCCACCGGCCGCTACGCCCAGGTCTTCCTGCGACGGCTCCGGTCCCGGCTCGACAGCCTGCTGAGCGCCGACGATCTGGCCGCGCTCGACACACTCATCGACAGCGACGGGCCCGGGAGCGTACTGCGCCGCGAGGACCTCACGGTCCGCGCCGCCAGGACTGTATGGGTGGCCCGGCGGCCATAAGCCAGGCCGCGCACGCACGGCAGGCGCGGGCCGCGGGCCCGAGCGGCCGTCACGCCGCCGAGCACACCGCCCAGACGACCTTGCCCGGCCCCTCGCGTTCCATGACACCCCAGCGCTGCCCGGTGACCGCGTCCACGATGGCGAGACCGCGACCCCCGACGTCGGTGAGGGACGCGGCCACCAGCCTCGGCAGGTGTTCGCCCCGGGCGTCGTGGACCTCGATGAGCACGCCGGTATCGATTCGGCTCACGCTGACGCCGATGGACCGGCCGTCCACCCAGCCGTGCTTCTGCGCGTTGGTCATGAGTTCCGCCAGCACCAAGGATGCCGAATCAGCCAGTTCGGGCAGGCTCCACTCGGTGAGCTTTTCCGCGAGCGCATGGCGAGCCTCGTTCACACCCCGGGGAGTGGCGGGCCAGAGCCGCTGCGGCGGCGTGTAGGGCCGAGGGGGCGACGGGTGTTCGCGGCCGGTCGCCACCGCCCCTGCCTGTACTTCCATGTGATGAACCTCTCCGATTTCCATCCCGTGCGCGTCTGGCTACTCCTAGGCTGTCGCTCGACAACAGAGAGTGGTAGAGGCGTCACATGGACGTCTTCACCTGTCCCGAAAAGCTCTGGAGGCGTGCCAGATGAGTGTCAAAACCGAGCATCCCGATCCGACCGATCCCGCCATGTCTCCGCTCAAGCACTTCGGCAAGGAAGTGCGCATCGAGCGGGAGCGGCTGGGCATGTCCCGTGCGGAGCTGGGCAAGGCCGCCCACTGCGGATATTCGCTGGTCGCGAAGATCGAGCAGGGCGAGCGACTTCCGGCGCTGGACTTCGCCGAGGCCTGCGACCGGGTGTTCCCGACGGCGGGCGGCAGGTTCGTACGGCTGTGGCCGCTGATCATCAAGTACGCGTATCCGTCATGGTTCCGCCCGTTCGTGGAGCTGGAGGCGCTGGCGTCGGCCATCCGGTCGTTCGAGGTCCAGGTCGTCCCCGGTCTCCTCCAGACGGAGGAGTACGCCCGGGCTGTGCTGGAAGCGGGCCGACTGCGCACGGACTCGCTCGACGAGTTGGTCGCAGCACGGATGGAACGCCAGCGCATCCTCACCCGCGAATTCCCCCCGGAACTGTGGGTTGTTCTGGACGAGAACGTGCTGAATCGGCAAATGGGCAGTTCGAGGGTGTTCGCCGCCCAACTGGCGCGGCTGGTGCAGGAAGCCGAGACACCGAGCACTGTGATCCAGGTGATCCCGCACTCGGCTGGCGGCCACGCCGGACTGGGCGGTGCGTTCGCGGCGCTGACCATGGACGAGGGGCCGGATGTGGTCTACGTGGAGGCCTTTGTGCAGGGACAGATTCTGGCTGATCCGGCTAATGTGAAGGCCGCGATGCGCGTCTATGATCTGCTCACCGCCGTGGCACTGTCCCCCAGCAAGTCGCTGGACCTGATCCACACCACCATGAAGGAACTGAGCCCATGAGCACCGCATACAGCCTGCCGGGAGCGGCGTGGCGCAAGTCCTCCTACAGCAGTAATAACGGCGGCAACTGTGTCGAGGTCGCCAGTGGTCTCCCCGGTGTCGTCCCGGTCCGTGACTCCAAGGATCCACAGGGCCCGGCCCTCAGCTTCACCCAGGCCGCTTGGTCCGCTTTCCTCAGCGAAGTGAAGTCCGGCAACTTCCCCGCGTGACGGCCGCCGCCGTGGAGAATGGCGGCATGCCGTCGCGATGGTCGATCCGTTCCCGTAACTCGCTGCTGTCCATCTGCTCCTCGGAGTCGGTGCTGTCGATCGGCTCGACGGGGTCCGCCCTGTCGATCGGCTCCAGCGCGTCGTTCGCCTCGCTCGGGTCGTTCGCCTCGGCCATGTCCGCCTTCTCGGCGGGTTCGTTCCAGTCCTTCACCTCGGTCCTGTCCGGCCAGTCCAACCATTCGGTTCTGTCCTGGCAGTCCAACGGCGCTCTTCTCTCCCGCCGGGCCGACGGACCCTTGCGGGGCACGGTGACGGCTGCGGTGGCCGCCGTCACCGTCGGCTCGGCCGCCGCCTGGTGGCTCGCCGGTCGCCGCAGCGGCCGTACCCCGATCGGCTCAGCGCGCTGACGGTTCGGAGGGCGCGCCCCGAGACCGGGTGCGACCATGGTCAGAGCGTGTGGGCGGCCAGCCGCTGGCGGCCGGCTCCCGCATTCCTCGGACCGAGAAGAGGATGACCGATGGACTTCCCGGAATTCGTTCAGTCGGTAGCCACCCGCGCGAGTCTCTCGCGCGAGGAATCCCGCGACCTCAGCCGGGCCACCCTCGAACTTCTCGGCCACCTGATCAGCTCAGGCGAGGCCCGCGAATTCGCCCTGGAACTCCCGGACGAACTGCGCGACTACGTCCGCCAGGGCGCCGAGCACACCGAGCGGTTCGACTACAACGAGGCGGTCCGCCGCATCCACCAGCGGGTCGGCCTCTCCGAGCCCGAGAGCGACCGTGGCATCCGGGCCGTCCTGGCGACGCTGCGCGACGCGGTCAGCGAGGTCGCGTTCAATAACGCGATGTCGCAGATCGGGCACGAGTTCCTTCAGGTGATTCCTTAGGCTGCTGGCGTTGCGGGGGCCCTCGTGGGGGGTGGGCGCCCCGGGCGTCCCTCCGCTCAGCGAGCGGCCGGGCCGCCCTGGCCTACCCCGGTGAGGACCGCGTGCGGCACCGCGCGGAGCGCTGGGCGATCGCCATCCCCTATGGCTGCTCCGGTACAGCCGGGTTGTCGGCCATCTGCTCCCGCCAGTAGGCGAGGTTGTTGCGGGTTCTGACGGTGTTGGGGTGGTCGGGGCCGAGTATGCGTTCGCGGTCGGTGAGGAGTTCGGCGAATGCGGTGGCGGCGCCGGCCGCGTCTCCGGCTTCTCCTCGCCAGGAGGCGAGGTTGTTGCGGGTGGTGAGGGTGTCCCGGTGGTCGGGGCCGAGCAAGCGTTCGCGGTGGGCGAGAAGCTCGGTATACGTGGCGACGGCTCCGGCCGCGTCTCCCGCTTCCCCCCGCCAGCTCGCCAGGTAGCTCCGGGCGAGCAGGGTGTCGAGGTGATCGTCGCCGAGATGAGAGTGGGTGGTATCGACAAGGTACTGGAAGTAGTCGCAGGCGGCGCTGACCTGACCGGATTCGCCGAGGCTCTTTCCGAGGCGATACAGCACCGAGTGCGCGTCGGGTTGGTGAAGGGCGTCCTCGGCAAGGGTGGTCAGTGCGGTCGCGTTGGCGCGCAGGGTCCGGGCGAGGGCGGTGTCGCGTTCGATGTCGGGCCAGGCGGCGAGCAGCGCGTCCCCGGCTGTGCGGGCAAGCCGGCCGTACTGGTCTGCGGCGAGAGTCTCGCGAGTGGTGCGCTGGATGAGGGCGTGGGTGCGGACGGACGGGCTGGGGGCGTCGGGGTCGTGGTCGATCAGGCTGAGGCGGTGCAGGGCGCGGAGGGCGCCGGTTGCTTCCTCGGCGGTGACCTCGGCCGTGCGGGCCGCGCTCAGGTGGGCGAGGGCGGGTTCGCTGGTCAGGACGGTGGCGGGGATGCCGTTGGGGTCGAGGAAGGTGGCGAGTTCGAGCATGGGGCGGGCGAGGCCGGTCGGGCGGAGGCGGTCGGCTTGGTCGACGGACAAAGCCCAGGCGGCGGCCATCGTGTGGGTCTGGCCGTCCGGTAGCGCGTCGGGGCTGGCGTCGGCCAAGGTGCGGGCCCGGTCCGCGAGCAGTTTCCGGTAGGCGGCGCAACCGATTCCGGCGTCGACGAGGTAAGCGGCGGCCTGGGACAGAGCCAGCGGGAGGTGCCCGAGTTCGGCTGCCAGGGCCGCGAGTTGCTCGTCCGGCTCGGTCCGGGCGTGGACGGCCAGTGCGGCGGTGAGGTACTCGACGGCCTCACCGGGCGTGAACTCGCCCACGGTGATGAGCCGCCGTCCATGGCCGGTCAGCGCGGCGTCGCGGCGGCGGGTGGTGACCAGGGTCCGGCCGTGCGGGCTGGCCGGTGGCCACAGACCGTCCAGGTCGGCGGGGTCGGCCACATCGTCCAGGACCACCAGCCAACGGCAGGGCCGCTCCTGGGGCCTGGGCTCCAGCCACGCCAGGAACCGTGCCGCCGCCCGGTCCGGATCACCCGGATCAGCGCCCAGCACCTCGACACCCGCCTGCGCGTAACCGCTCGCTGTGGCGGTGCGGTTGCTCGCGCTGATCCACACCAGTACGTCGATGTCGCCGGCCGCCAACGCGCTGCGGGCGTACTCGGCGGCCAGTTGAGTCTTGCCGACGCCGCCCATCCCGGTCAGCACCTGCCCCAGCACCGCCGTGCCCCCGCCGTCCACTGCCGATCGGAGCCGGGCAGCCTCCGCCCGGTCCTGGAAACAGCCGGCCCGGGGCGGTATCACCCCGACCTGATGCGGCCATGCGGCATAACTGCGGGGTACATCAGCGAAGTTGTACTGGATGTTGCCGTCCCCGTACTGCCCCTGGCTGGAACCGTTGAAGGTGGCGTCCACCGCGATCAGCGCTCCGCCCAGTTGTCGGCGTCCCGGCGGTCGCCGACCGCCAACTCCGCATCCTTCACGGCCAAACCCCTGCCCCCGCAATCCAACGGACTACTGACCGTAAACCCGCGAGCCCGACCCATGGGCCAAAACCCGCGACCCGCTGTGACTACCCGGCTGCGGCGGCGTCATGGTCGCGGCGGGCCTGTTCAACCTTGTCGAGGTTGGTGTCGGCCCATTCGGCGAGGTGGGCGAACAACGGGGCCAGGCTGCGGCCGAGTTCGGTGATGTCGTACTCGACGCGTGGCGGGATCTCGGGGTGGTAGGTGCGGACGACCAGGCCGTCGCGTTCCAGTTGGCGCAGGCGCTGGGTCAGGACCTTCGGGGTGATGCTGGCGATGCCTCGCTGCAACTCGACGAAGCGCTGCCGGCCGTACTCGTTGAGGGACCACAGGATCGGCGTGGTCCACCGGCTGAAGACGATGTCCACCACCGGGCTTATCGGGCAAGCCTGTTCGGCTTCGCTCGGCGCGGACGCACTCGGCGCGGCCGCCTGGGTCGCCGTCATATCGGGTCCTTCCAGCCGCTGCGGGTAGTCACTTTCCCCTAGGTACCTACTATACCGGCGGTGTTAGCTTCGCCCGGTCGCGTCAGGGCCACTCCGGCCCCGCGACGTTCTCGCCCGCTCGGGCGCGAACCACGCAGCAATGACACGGGAGTTGCTCATGATCGTGGTGACGGGAGCGACCGGCAACGTCGGCCGACCGCTCGTAGAGGCGCTGGCGGCGGGTGAGCAGGTGACGGCGGTGTCCCGGCGGGTCCCGGACGCGGCCCTGCCGGAGGGAGTGCGCCACGGGCAGGCGGACCTGACCGATCCGGCGAGCCTCGGGCCGATTCTGGAGGGCGCCGACGCGCTGTTCCTCCACGACGGCGGCGCCAGCGCGCACCTGCTGAACCCCCGGGAGATCCTGGATGCCGCCAAAGCCGCCTGCGTGGGCCGCGTCGTGCTGCTGTCCTCGATAGGGGTCGCGACCCGACCGGGCACGGCGTCCCACGGAGGCATGATGCGGGCCATCGAGGAGGCCGTCCTGGAATCAGGGCTGGACTGGACGATCCTGCGGCCCGGCGCCTTCGACTCCAACGCTTACGCCTGGGCCGAATCGATCCGTGCGGAGCGGACCGCCGCCGCGCCGTTCGGGGACGTCGGACTGCCGACCGTCGATCCGGCCGACATCGCCGAGGTCGCCGCCTCAGCATTGCGTGGAGCCGAACACCGGGGCCGTATATACGAGTTGACCGGGCCCGCCCTCACCACGCCCCGGCAGCGAGCCGAGGCGATCGGGGCCGCGCTCGGCGAGCCGATCCGGTTCGTCGAGCAGACCCGCGCGGAGGCCAGGGCGCAGCTGCTGCGGTTCATGCCCGAGGCGGTGATCGACACCACCCTCGATGCCCTCGGCGAGCCGACCCCCGCCGAGCAGCGGATCAGCCCCGACATCCACCAGGTCCTCGGCCGCCCCGCGCGTACCTTCGCCGACTGGGTCCAGGGCAGCCTCGCCGCCTTCCGCTGAGACGGCGCGCGGGAGCGGGTACCGCCACCCGGGGGCCACCCGGGCGGGTCGCGGGCTTTCCGGGGCGATGCCGGGGTACGCAGTACGGCATGGCGGACGTGGTAGTGGTCGGGGCGGGGCTCGCCGGGCTGGCGTGTGCGGGTGATCTGGTGGCGGCCGGGCTGGACGTACGGGTGCTGGAGGCGTCCGACGCGGTGGGCGGGCGGATGCGCACCGACCTGCGCGACGGCTTCCGGCTCGACCGCGGCTTCCAGGTGTTCAACACCTCCTATCCGCAGGTCAAGCGCCGAATGCGGCTGCGGGAGCTGCGACTGCGGCCCTTCACGCCGGGCGTGCTGCTGCAAACTCCGCGCGGACGGCTGCGGTTCGTCGACCCGACCCGGCGGCCCGCGCAGGCGGGTGACCTGGTGCCGGGGCGGCTCGCGTCGCCGCGTGACCTGGCCGCGCTGGCGATCCTCGGCGGACGGGACCTGCTCACCCCGCCGCGCCTGATCAAACGGGCCGCCGACCGCACCACCCTCACCGCGCTGGCCGACGCCGGGATCTCGGCGGAACTGGTCGAGACGCTGTTCCGGCCGTTCCTGGCCGGGGTGTTCCTGGAGGAGGAACTGGAGACCTCCAGCCGCTTCTTCCACCTGGTGTGGCGCTCGATGCTGCGCGGCACCCTCTGCCTGCCGGCCGAGGGCATCGGCGCGGTCCCCGCGCAACTCGCAGCGAATCTGCCGGCCGGGACCGTACGGCTGGAGACCCCGGTACGGCAACTGACCGACGACGGGGTGCTGTTGGCCGACGGGCAGGAGGTGGCGGCGCCCGCCGTGGTGGTGGCGACCGGGCCCGCGGCGGCGGTGGACCTGCTGCCGGAACTGCCCGCCGTGCCGACCCGGGCGGTAACCACCTACTACCACGCGGCGCCGGGCCCGCCGCTGGCCGAACCCACGCTGCTGACCGACACCGGACGGCGGGTGCTGAACACGGTGGTGCTGAGCCAGGTCGCTCCCACCTACAGCCCCGATCGCCGCGCCCTCGTCGCCACCTCGGTGCTCGGCACGGCCGGTGCCCCGGACGAGGCGGAACTGCGGCGCACGCTGGCCGAGTTGTACGAGACGGATACGGCGGATTGGGAGCCGCTCGCCGAGTACCGAATCCAGCACGCGCTGCCGGCGATGCCCCCGCCCTGGCCGCTCAGCCGGACCACCCGCCACACCCCGGGCCGTACGCCGCACCTCTATCTGTGCGGCGACCACGGGGCCACCGGCTCCGTCCAGGGTGCATTGGCCTCCGGCACCCGGGCCGCCCGCGAACTCCTCGCGGACCTGGGCGGAAAGCGGTCCGCGCAGGCGTAGGCGCCGCCCGTACGAAGACCGCCCGCCGCTTCCCCCGTCAGGGGGGAGGCGGCGGGCGGTCGACCCGGCGCGGTGGGCAGCGCTGCGCCGGAAGCGTCGGGCCGGTAGTTGGTGACCAGTCGTCAGTCGTCGGACGGGCGGCGGTGCTTGCCGTGCGGCGGCTGGGACTTGTCGGCCTCTTCCGCCGAAGCAGGGCCGCGGTGGCGGCCCGCGGCGCTGTCGGCCGCGCGGTCGGGCGTGTTTGATTCGGACATGTGCGGTCTCCCCGTGATCCCCAGTGACGGTGCCGCCGTTCCCGCTGAACGGCGAGCCGGCTTGCGCCGGAAACGCGCGAAGAGGGTGAACCCGTGGTCCGCATACGCCAGTTGGCGACGGTCACCTCGGGTACCCGGGTGCGCGATGTCCGGTGAGTCTACTGATCCGCTCCTCGCGGCAAGCACCGCCCCCGCCCGGCGTGTCCGCCGGTTCTCGAACGGTTCGGGGGCCGTGCTTCCTGGGGTGGCGCCGGGTGCCGCTGGGGCTCCTGCTCCGGCCGGTGCCGTGGGCGATCGCTTCCCCGGCAGCGGCAGCGGATGGACCCGGAACGAGCGCGTACCGGTGGGTAGTTGGAGCCAGGACGTCGCCCGCGCCGACTCGGCCATCTGCCTCACCCCGCCTGCGTGCTGGCCAGGGGAGTGGCCAACGGGGCTTGCTGCAAGGGGAGTACGGCGACCTTGCGGCGACCGGCGGTGGGCGCGGCGGCCGGGGTCGCACCGGATGCCTGCGCCCGGGCGCCCGGCTGCCGGATGGCACGGGACGGCGGACGCGGCGCGGGGCGCGGACCAGGACGCCGGGCGGCCCCGGAGTCGGTCCCGGAACCAGCGCGCGGACCCGGTGAACCAGGCCGCCGGTCCGGCCCGCCGCCCGCCGGTACGGCCTCGCCCGCCGCCACCCCCGCCCCGAGCTCCGACCCGGACACCGCCTCGCCCGAAGCCACCCCCGACCGGACCTCCGCCCCGGCCACCGCCTCGCCCTCCGCCTCCGGCGCCTCGTACGAGATCAGCCCGCACGGCCAGTCCGGAATCGCGTACGGCAGCCGCAGCGCGCGGTCGGGCTGCCAGCACGCGGCGGGGCCGAGCCAGCCGCGCGGGGTGGCCCGCCAGTGCAGCCGCCGCTCGCCCGGCCGCCACAGCGCCAGCGACTCCGCGCCGCCCGGTACCTCCGCCCGCAGCGCCACCACCGTGGCGTCCGGGGACAGGATCTGCCCGGGCTGGGCGACCAGCGGGGTCAGCAGCGCGCCCGGCACCTGGAGCACGTCGGGAAAGCGGACGGGATGCCGGCTGCCCAGCACCCCCCAGCCGATCCGGGTCTCACCGGTCGCGTCGCTGCGCAGCATCAGCAGCCCGCTGTCGGGTTCGGCCAGCAGCAGCCGGTCGTCGCTGTCCCTGGTCAGCTGGAGCAGCGGGCTCGTCCCGCCGGTGACCAGATCGGCGGCGACAGCTTTGGTGCGGCCGTCCAGTTCCCGGTCCAGGGCCAGCAGCCGGCCGGCCCGGTCGAGCCAGACCCCGCCCGTGCAGCGGCCCGGCACCGTCATCACCCGTACCGGCGAACTGTCGGCCGCGCCGTGGCCGTGCACCTGCCAGATCGTGGTGACATTCTCGTCGTGGACCAGGGCGAAGGCGGTGCCCGCCACCGGCCCGGGCGGCAGCAGCCTCACCTCGGCGCCGGAAAGGGAGCACAGCGGCAGTTCGCCGGTGCCGGGACCGGTCGGGGAGAGCAGCGCCAGCGCGTGCCGGTCGCCGACCTTCCGCCGCACCAGCACCCGCCCGTCGGACAGCGGCACCACCTGTGTACCGGGCCCCTCGGGCCGGCCGCCGGGCAGCGGCACCGCGTACGGCTCGGGCCCGCCCAGCGTCCACCGCTCGACGAACCACCGGCCCGCGCCGGACCCGCCGTCCGCCACCGGGTGCGCCACCGAATCCGCCACCGATTCCGCCGCTGGGTCCGTCGCCGCCGGCCGAGGTGCCGCCTCCGCGAGGCACGCCGCATAGGACCCGTCCGCGGCGATCGTGAAGCCCGACCGGCGCCGTACCCGGCCGGTCGGGGGGATGTCCAAGGCATTGACGGTCATATGAGTGGTCCACCTCCGCCCTACGACCGTAGGTTTCCTTCTTCCGGACGATCAACGCGAAGCCGGGCGGTTCACACGTAAGGATGGCAGTTCGGCTGATTCCGGCACGCCGCGGGGGCAGGTGTGCTCCGCTCCGTCCCCCGGACGCCGCACAGCCCGGTGGCCCCGGTGATCCGGGTAACCTTCCTTTCGTGCCCGTGCCCGTGCCCGCGTCCGTCCCCCCGTCCGTTCCCGTGCCGGCCCCGCCCGCCGAGGCAGCCGCGCCGGCGCTGTCCGACGTCATCGCGGCCCTCGACGCCCTGTGGCCGCCGGAGCTGGCCGAGTCCTGGGACGCCGTGGGCCTGGTCTGCGGCGATCCGGCCGCCCCGGTGTCCCGGGTGCTGTTCGCCGTCGACCCGGTGCGGGAGGTCGTGGACGAGGCGGTGCGGATCGGCGCCGACCTGCTGGTCACCCACCACCCGCTCTACCTGCGCGGTACGACCACGGTCGCGCCCGTCGGCCCGGCCGGCTTCAAGGGCCGGGTCGTGCACGACCTGATCCGCAACGGCATCGGCCTGCTCGTCGCGCACACCAACGCCGACCGCGCCGACCCCGGGGTCTCGGACGCGCTGGCCGCCGCGCTGGACCTGCGGGTCACCGGCCCGCTGGTGCCCGACCCGGCCGATCCGGCCGGCCGTCGCGGGCTGGGCCGGATCTGCGAGCCGCTGGTCCCGCTGACGCTGGCCGGCTTCGTGGAGCAGGCCGCCCGCGGGCTGCCGCGCACCGCCGCCGGGCTGCGGATCGCGGGCGATCCGGACACCCCGGTCCGTACCGTCGCGGTGTGCGGCGGCTCCGGCGACAGCCTCTTCGCCGAGGTGCGCGCGGCCGGCGCCGATGTCTTCCTGACCGCCGACCTGCGGCACCACCCGGCCTCCGAGGCCCGGCAGAGCGGCGCGCCCGTGCTGGTGGACGCCGCCCACTGGGCCACCGAGTGGCCCTGGTGCGTGCAGGCCGCCGGGCAGCTCGACGAGATCTCCGACCGGCACGGCTGGGCGCTGCGCACCCATGTCTCCGGCGCGGTCACCGATCCCTGGACCGCGCAGGCACCCTCTACTCACGTCCCTTCCAGCTCAGGAGCCCCCCGCTGAACGCCGCGCCCGCCGACCAGATCCGACTCCTCGAAGTCCAGGCCCTCGACGCGCGCATCGCGCAGCTGGACCACAAGCGCAGGAACCTTCCCGAGCACACCGAGCTGGAACGGCTCGGCGCCGACCTCACCCAGTTGCGCGACCTGCTGGTCGCCGCCCGGACCGAGGAGAGCGACACCGCCCGCGAGCAGACCAAGGCCGAGCAGGACGTCGACCTGGTACGGACCCGCGCGGTCCGCGACCAGCAGCGGCTGGACGCCGGCGTCCTCACCTCGCCCCGCGACCTGGAGAACCTCCAGCGGGAGCTGGCCTCGCTCGCCAAGCGCCAGTCCGACCTGGAGGACATCGTCCTGGAGGTCATGGAGCGCCGGGAGAACGCCCAGGAGCGCGCCGCCGAGTTCACCGGCCGGGTGGAATCCCTGGAGGCGAAGGTCGCCGAGGCCGAGCAGCGCAAGTCCGCCGCGCTGGCCGGTCTGGACGCGGAGGGTTTCACCATCGCCAAGGAGCGCGAGACGCTCGCCACCGGCCTGCCCGGCGATCTGCTGAAGCTGTACGACAAGCTGCGCTCGCAGCAGGGCGGCGTCGGCGCGGCCCGCCTCTACCAGAAGCGGTGCGAGGGCTGCCGGCTCGAACTCAACATCACCGAGCTGAACGAGGTGCGGGCAGCGCCCTCGGACACGGTGGTGCGGTGCGAGAACTGCCGCCGCATCCTCGTCCGCACCGCGGACTCCGGGCTGTAGGCCGGCGGTGGCCGCGCCCACTGAGGTCGCCACGACACTCCTGCTGCTACGGCACGGCGAGACGCCGCTCACCGCGCAGAAGCGGTTCTCCGGGAGCGGTGGCGCCGATCCCTCGCTGTCCGTCGGGGGCCGCTGGCAGGCCGCCCGGGTGGCCAACGCGCTGGTGACC
Organism: Streptomyces polygonati; assembly: GCF_042650325.1. Classification (NCBI taxonomy): domain Bacteria; kingdom Bacillati; phylum Actinomycetota; class Actinomycetes; order Kitasatosporales; family Streptomycetaceae; genus Streptomyces; species Streptomyces polygonati. The sequence continues at coordinate 17,538 of NZ_JBHSBB010000022.1, forward strand.
CACGGCAAGGTGGACGCCGTGGTCAGCTCGCCGCTGACCCGCTGCCGGGAGACGGCCGGCGCGGTCGCCGCCCGGCTCGGTGTCGAGGTCGACATCGAACAGGACCTGCGCGAAACGGACTTCGGCAGCTGGGACGGCCTCACCTTCGAGGAGGTGCGCTCCCGCTTCCCGGCCGAGATGACCGACTGGCTGGCCTCGCCGGCCGTCGCCCCGCCCGGCGGCGAGAGTTTCGCCGAGGTCGGCTCCCGGGTCACCCGCGCGCTGGACGCGGTGCTGGCCGGCTACGCCGGTCGTACGGTGCTGGTGGTCAGCCATGTGACACCGATCAAGACGCTGGTGCGGCTCGCGCTGGGAGCGCCCGAAGAGGCGCTGTTCCGGATGCACTTGGACCCGGCGGCGCTGTCGGTGGTGGCCTACTACCCGGACGGGAACGCCTCGTTGCGCTCCTGGAACGACACCGCGCACCTGCGGCCGTAACGCCGCCGTCGGCTCCGCCGCGCCGACGGGCCGCGCCAGGAGCCCCGCGGACCCGGTCACTTGCCCAAGGCCGCGGCGCCGTGGGCGAGTTCGGTGATCTCGGCCCAGGCGTGCTCGCGGACGGCCCGCGGCGGGACCATCCAGGTGCCGCCGACGCTGGGCACGTTGGGCAGCGCCAGATACTCCGGCGCCCTGGCCGCGTCTATGCCGCCGGTGGGGCAGAAGCGGGCGCGGGGGAGCGGGGACGCCAGCGAGCGCAGATAGGCGGCGCCGCCGGCCGCCTCGGCGGGGAAGAACTTCATGTCGGTGACGCCGCGTTCGAGCAGGGCCAGCGTCTCGGAGGCGGTGGAGACGCCGGGCAGGAAGGGCAGTCCCGAGCCGAGCATCGCCTCCAGCAGCCGGTCGGTCCAGCCCGGGCTGATCACGAAGCGGGCCCCGGCGGCGCCCGCCGCGGCGACATGGTCGGGGGTGAGTACGGTCCCGGCGCCGACCAGCACATCCGGCAGCCCGTGGGCGATCGCGCGGATCGCGTCCAGCGCGGCCGGCGTCCGCAGCGTGATCTCGATGACCGGCAGTCCGCCGTCCACCAGCGCCCGGGCCAGCGGCACCGCGTCGGCCGCGTCCTCCAGGACGACCACGGGGATGACGGGGGCGAGGCCGAGCACCGAATTCATACGCTCATCCTGTCGGCCGCCCGCACCCACTGCAACGACCGTTGCGGCCCCTGCAACGGCGGGCCCGGACCGAGTATTCACCCGGACGGCTATTTACTAAGGCAGATTGATAAGTTAGCTTTAGTATATGAGTGACGAGGTCGACACCGACGCGATCGCCGCAGCCGTGTACTCCGGCGTCAGCCTGCTGGTGAGACGGATCCGCCAGGTCCCCACCGAGGGCGGGCTCACCATGCCCGAGCGGCAGGCGCTGTCGCGGCTGGACCGCGGCGGCCCCGCCACCTCCTCGGAACTGGCCCGGCAGGCGCAGATCACCGCGCAGGCGATGGGGACCACCCTCGGCGCGCTGCAGGCACGCGGCCTGGTCGAGAGGCGCCAGGACCCCGAGGACGGCAGGCGGGTGATCCTGACCGTGACCGACGCCGGCCGGCAGGAACTCAGCGACAAGCGCAACGCCCGGACCGAACTGCTCTCCCGGGTCCTCACCAGCACGTTCACCGCCGAGGAACTGGAGCGGTTCGCGGCGGTGGCGCCGCTGCTGGAGCGGCTGGCGCAGAACATCTGACGTGCAGGAACACCTGGAAAGTGACCCCTGATGACTGTTCCCGCGGTGCCGCGCGCCCCGCAGCCCCCGGCCGGTGACCGCTACAAGTGGACGGCGCTGACCAACACCACCGCCGCCGTGTTCATGTCCGCGCTGGACGGCTCCATCGTGCTGATCGCGCTGCCGGCCATCTTCCGGGGTGTGCACCTGGACCCGCTGGCCCCGGGCAACATCGCCTACCTGCTGTGGATGATCATGGGGTACCGGCTGGTGCAGGCCGTCCTGGTGGTCACCGTGGGCCGCCTGGGCGACATGTTCGGCCGGGTGCGGATCTACAACTCCGGGTTCGCGGTCTTCACCTTCGCCTCGATCCTGCTGTCCTTCGACCCCTTCGACGGCGGCCACGGCGCGATGTGGCTGATCGGCTGGCGGGTGGTGCAGGCCGTCGGCGGGTCGATGCTGATGGCGAACTCGGCCGCGATCCTCACCGACGCCTTCCCCAAGGAGCAGCGCGGCTTCGCTCTGGGCATCAACCAGGTCGCCGGGCTCGGCGGGATGTTCATCGGCCTGGTGGCCGGCGGGCTGCTGTCGGCCTGGGACTGGCGGGCGGTGTTCTGGGTGAACGTCCCCGTCGGCGTCTTCTTCACCGTCTGGGCCTACCGCACCCTGCGCGAGAGCGGGCCGCGCGGCGGCGGCCGGATCGACTGGTGGGGCAACATCACCTTCGCGGTGGGCCTGAGCGCGGTCCTGATCGCGGTCACCTTCGGCCTCCAGCCCTACGGCGGCCACACCATGGGCTGGACCAACCCGCTGGTGCTCGCCATGGTCGGCGGCGGCCTCGCGCTGCTCGCGGCGTTCGTGGCCATCGAGAAGCGGGTGGCCGCCCCGATGATCCAGCTCAGCCTTTTCCGGCTGCGGGCCTTCACCTTCGGCAACCTGGCCGGCCTGGGCATCTCGATCGGCCGGGGCGGGATGCAGTTCGTACTGATCATCTGGCTGCAGGGCATCTGGCTGCCACTGCACGGCTACGACTTCGGCGCCACGCCGCTGTGGGCGGGCATCTTCATGCTGCCGCTGACCGCCGGCTTCCTCGCCGCGGGCCCGGTGTCCGGCTATCTGTCCGACCGGATCGGCTCCCGGGGCCTGGCCACCGGCGGCGCCCTGCTCTTCGGGGCCAGCTTCCTGGGCCTGATGCTGCTGCCGATCGAGTTCAGCTACTGGGTCTTCGCGGTGCTCATCGCGCTCAACGGGATCGCCAGCGGGATGTTCGCCTCGCCCAACTCCTCCTCGATCATGGGCAGTGTGCCCGCCCACCTGCGCGGGGTCGCCTCCGGCATGCGGGCCACCTTCCAGAACTCCGGCACCGCCGTCTCGATCGGGGTGTTCTTCTCCCTCATGATCGCCGGGCTGGCCAGCAGCCTCCCGCACACCCTCACCGCCGGACTGCGGCAGCAGGGCGTGCCGGCCCATGTCGCCGCGCAGGTCGGGGGCCTGCCCCCGGTCTCATCCCTGTTCGCCGCGCAACTGGGCGTCAACCCGGTCCAGCACCTGCTCCAACCCAGCGGTGTGCTGGGCACGTTGACGACGGCGCAGCGGCAGGCCCTGACCGGACGCGAGTTCTTCCCGAAGCTGATCTCCGGGCCCTTCCACTCCGGCCTGGTCGTCGTCTTCGCCTTCGGCGCCGTCCTCGCCCTCCTGGCCGCGACCGCCTCCGCGCTGCGCGGCACCAGCTCCGCTCCTGCCCCCGCCCCCGCGGCCCCGACCTCGACCCCGCCGGCATCCGGCGAAGCCGTCCTCCAGAGCATCCAGGGAAAGAGCACCATGGCACTGACCACGATCGACGCCACCCCCGCACTCATCGTCATCGACCTGCAGAAGGGAATCGTCCCGGTCCGCGACGGCGGTCCCGTCGCCCCGGTCGTGGAGCGTGCGGCGCGGCTGGCGACCGCCTTCCGCCGGCGCGGCCTGCCGGTCGTCCTGGTCAACGTCACCGGGCGGGCACCGGGACGAACCGACGCCGGCCGGTCCGGTCCGGGCCGCGCGGGCGCCGCCGCCTTCCCGCCCGGCTGGTCGGACCTCGTCGACGAACTCGACATACAGCCGACCGACCACCTGATCACCAAGCGGCGGCGCAACGCCTTCCACGACACCGGGCTCGACACGCTCCTGCGCGACCTCGGCGTCACCCAGGTCGTGCTGGCCGGCATCTCGACCAGCAGCGGCGTCGAGTCGACCGCACGCGCGGCCTACGACTACGGCTACCACGTCGTCCTGGCGACCGACGCCATGAGCGACCCGGACCCCGACGCGCACCGCAACAGCGTCGAGCGCGTCTTCCCCAAGACCGGCGAGACCGCGACCACGGCCGAGATCACCGACATGGTGGAGGGGGCACGATGAGCCCGCTGGGCCGGCTGCTGAGGAACCGCAGGGCGGGCGAGACCCACGCGGCATGGAACCTGCCGCAGCTCCAGGGCCCCGACCTGCTCGGCGTGACGAGCCATCACTTCGACGACGGCGGCGCGATACCGCGCGAGCACGGCGCCCGGCACATCGGCGGCCGGAATCTGTCCCCCGACCTCGCCTGGAGCCCGCCGCCGGCCGGCACCGAGCAGCTGCTGCTGGTCGTGGAGGACATCGACGTGCCCCTGACCAGGCCCGCCGTGCACTGCCTGGCCCTGATCGATCCGGCGGTGGGACACCTCGACTCCGGCGCCCTCGCGGCGCGGCGGCCCGCAGCGGGAGTACGGGTGCTGCGCTCCACCATCGGACGCGGATACCAGGGCCCGGCGCCCATCAAGGGCCACGGACCGCACCACTACACCTTCCAGCTGTTCGCCCTCGCCGGCGCCGTGGGGACCGCCCCCGGCAGCCCCGCACCCGACCGGGCCCGGCCCCGCGCCCTGCTCGCGTCCCTCACCGTTCCCGTGCTGGCCCGGGGCCGGGTGACCGGTACCTTCGAACGCTGACCACCCGGGATCTAGTGGATCTCCCGCACCAGCACGTCCAGCCGGCCCCCCGGGCCCTCCTCCACGGTGAAGCCCAGGTCCCGCAGCGCCTCCGCCAGCGCCGCCGGGGTCCTGGGGCGGGCGCCCGAGGTCAGCAGGGCCCGGACCAGGCGGCCCTTCGTCGCCTTGTTGAAGTGGCTCACCACCGCCCGCCGCTCCACACCGCCCACCACCGTCACCTGGAGCACACGGACCGTGGCCGTCCGCCCGGCGACCTCGCCGCGCGGCTTCCAGGCGGCGGCGTACGCGGAAGAGCGCAGGTCGAGGACGAGGCCGCCGGCCGCCGCCTCGGGCAGGACCTGCTCCATGAAGGGCTTCCAGTACGCGGCCAGCCCGCCCGCGCCCGGCAGCCGCACCGCCATCGAGCAGCGGTAGGCGGGGATGCGGTCGGCGAGACGTACCGCGCCCCACAGACCGGAGAAGACCAGCAGGGACTGCCGGGCGCGGCGGCGGGCGGCCGGGTCGAGGGTGGACAGGCCGAGCGCGTCGTAGAGGACGCCGGTGTACAGCTCGCCGGCCGGCAGGGTGGGAGCGGTGCGCAGCGCGGCGTTCCTGGCGACCTCGGCGCGCAGGCCCGGGCTGAGCCCCAGCACTTCGGCGGCCTTGCCGGCGTCGGCCGCGCACAGCTCGGTCAGCTCGTCCAGCACCGCGGTCCGCGCCCCGGTCAGCCCGGGCAGCGACAGCGCGTCCAGCGCGACCGGGCGACCCCGCAGCGGAGTGGCCTTGCCCTCGGACGGCGGCAGCAGGACGAGCACGGCATTCTCCTCGGACGGGCGGGACGGGCGGGACCTACGGCTGACGCACGCCGCCGCCCTCGTACGGGGACCGGCGGCGAGCCCACAGCAGCCTACGTCCCGCCGCCGCGCCGCCGCCGTCACGCCGCCGGTCCCGGGCGCCCCCCTGGTCCACTACCATGGTCATTACGGCAGACGAGCCGAGCGGGCGGCCGCGTCAGGACTGAGAAGCCCTGCCGAGGAACGTCCGGACTCCACAGGGCAGGGTGGTGGGTAACACCCACCCGGGGTGACCCGCGGGACAGTGCCACAGAAAACAGACCGCCGGGGACCTCGGTCCCCGGTAAGGGTGAAACGGTGGTGTAAGAGACCACCAGCGTCCAGGGTGACCTGGACGGCTCGGTAAACCCCACCCGGAGCAAGGTCAAAAGGAGCCGCCGGCGGCGGCTCTGCGCGGACATTCGAGGGCTGCCCGCCCGAGTCCGCGGGTAGACCGCATGAGGCCGGCGGCAACGCCGGTCCTAGATGGATGGCCGTCTCCCGGCCGACCGCGAGGTCGACCGGCGACAGAATCCGGCGTAGAGCTCGACTCGTCTGCCGTCCTCGCGTTCCGCCGCGCTTCCGGTGGCACCGGGAGCGGGTGGTGGACCGCCCGGCGGGCCCGTCCACCACCCCCTCTCACGTCACACGCTCAGCCGCCTCAGGCGAGCACGCGCGTGTGCAGCGCCGTCACCGTCTTGCGGGCCGAGGCGAAGGCGCCGTGCTGCCAGGCGTCCATGTAGGTGAGCCAGTCGCCGGCGAAGTAGACATGGCCGGTGGGGTCGTTGAGGGAGTTGTAGCGGGGGGCGTCCGGGCCGCCGGGCGTGCTGTGCCAGGCGGCCTCCTGGTAGGGGAACTGGCGCCAGTGCTGGGAGAAGGACGTGGCCAGCTCGGAGCGGTACTTGTCGCCGTAGATCTTGACGCCGGCCGCGACCGCCCGGGTCTCGCGGTCCTTGGGGGACAGCGGAGCGTACGAGTCCGCGTTGGAGCCGGTGTTGTAGTAGCCGATGATCACGCCGCGCTTGCCGTGGAAGCCGTAGGACGGGTGCCAGATGTGGGTGACGTCGAGATCGGTCTCGGTGATGCCGCCGTAGATGCCGTGGTCCAGTTCCCACCAGCGCGAGCGGTACTCCAGGCCGATCTTGCCCGAGGAGGACGGGGTGATGGCCAGCAGCGCCGACTGGACGTCGCTGCCCAGGTTGTGCGGGACCTTGGCCATGAGATTGGGCGGCATGGCGGCCACGCAGTAGTCCGCGTCGATGGCGCGGGCGCGGCCGTCCTGGGTGTAGGTGACGGTGACGCCGTGCGCCTTGTCGGTGACCCCGGTGACCACGCAGCCGGTGCGGATCACCCGCGAGCCGATGGCCCCGGTCAAGGCGTGCGGTATCCGGTCCATGCCGCCGACCGGCTGGAACATCAGCATCGCCTGGTCGTAGCCGAACTCGAAGGAGAAGTAGCGGCCCACGCCGGTGGCGAAGACCTCGGAGGCGGTGGGCGGGCCGCCGTACTCCACACCGGGGGTGCCGGCCGCGCCGGGCACCACCGAGTAGCCGCGCCGCTCGCTGCCGGTGTAGTCCAGGGTGCTGCCCAGGTCGCCGTACCCCTTCAGGAAGGTGATCAGCCGCTCCTTGTCGTCGGCGGTGAGATCCTGGTCGAGGGCGCCCTGGTTGCTGGCCTTGGCGAGCAGTTCGGAGACATAGCCGTAGACATCGGCCTTGGCGGTGCGGTAGCGCACCGGCGCGGTCATGCCGGACTTCTCGTTGTAGAGGTAGGCGTCGGCGTTCTCGTTGGTGAACACCTCGATCGGCACGCCGAGTTCACGGCAGTAGTCGAGGGTGAGCATCCATTGGGCGATCCGGGCCGGGCCGGCGTTCATGTACTGGCCGTCGGAGAAGCGGGCGGTCTGCTGGTGGCCGTAGAGATCGGTGGTGCTGGTGCCGCCGCGGACGGTGAAGTTGCGGCCGCCGGTGCGGTTCTGCGCCTCCAGGACCGTACAGTCGTAGCCGGCCTTGCCCAGTTCGTAGGCGGTGGTGAGCCCGGCGATGCCGCCGCCGAGGATCACGACCTTGGCGGCCGCCTTGTGGGTGAGGTGGAAGTCCCCCGGGCGCGGGGCCCGGAAGGGCGCCTCGCGGCCGGCGGCCGCGGCGGCGGTGGGCGCCAGGCCCAGCGCCCCCATGGTGGCGAACATAGCGCCGGCGCCTCCGGTGGCACCGACCGCGCGCAGGAAGTCACGGCGGTTGAACTGACTCATGTGTCATGTCCCCTTTCGCTACTGGCGCAGGGACTCTGACAGCGCGTTGTTACACGCCGTCAGTCCGGATGTGACACGGGCATGAGGGAAGGCTCACCGGGCTTGTCCCGCGTCTGCGGCGGGAGTCGCACGGGCGCGCGTCAGGCGATCGGGGAGGTCATCCGATGACTCATCGAATTTCCGCTCGGCCAACGGGCCCATAGCTAGGACAAGTTGGAGTATTCGGTGGATAACGGCTTTGAGAGCTAGGACTATTGACGGGCCAGGGGTTCGGCAGTTGAATCACCAGCACCTGGAGTCACGCGGGCGGAAGTGTCCAGTGGGGCGGGTGGGGTTCGCCGCGCCTGCCCCCGCTCTCCGGGTCCCCCCACAGCTGATCCCCCGTATTGGAGCGATTCCCATGGGAGTCTCACGTCGTTCGTTCATCGGTACGGCCGCGGGCGCGACCGCCGCCGCCGGCCTCGGTGCCATCGGGCTGGGCGCCCGGACCGCCGGAGCCGCGCCCGCGCCCGCCGCGCTACGGCCGGCCGCCAGCGCGGCCGGCGATGTGGTGGGGAAGATCACCGTCGGCTACCAGGGCTGGTTCGCCTGCGCCGGCGACGGCGCGCCGATCAACGGCTGGTGGCACTGGAGCCAGAACTGGGGACAGACGCCCTCGATCTCCAACAACGCGATCAAGGCCTGGCCCGACACCCGCGAGTACACCAAGAAGTACCCGACCGCGTACCCGAACCTCAACGGCGGCCAGGCCGCGACGCTGTTCTCCTCGTACGACCAGCAGACCGTGGACACCCACTTCGCCTGGATGCAGAGCTACGGCTGCGACACCGCCGCCCTCCAGCGCTTCAACCCCAACGGCGGCGAGGGCCCGACCCGGGACGCGATGGTGCCCAAGGTGCGCAGCGCCGCCGAGTCGCACGGCCGGAAGTTCTACATCATGTACGACGTCTCCGGCTGGACGAACATGCAGTCGGAGATCAAGACCGACTGGACCAACAAGATGAAGGCGTACACCTCGTCGTCGGCGTACGCGAAGCAGAACGGCAAGCCGGTGGTGTGCATCTGGGGCTTCGGCTTCAACGACAACAACCATCCGTTCAGCGCCGCCGCCTGCCTCGACGTCCTCAACTGGTTCAAGTCGCAGGGCTGTTACGTGATCGGCGGAGTGCCGCGCGAATGGCGGACCGGGACCGGCGGCTCGCGCGGCGGCTTCGCCGACGTCTACCACGCGATGAACATGATCTCGCCGTGGATGGTCGGCGCGATCGGCGACGCGGCGGGCTCGGACTCCGTCTACCAGAACATCAACGTGCCCGACCAGGCGGACTGCAACTCCCACGGCATCGACTACCAGCCGTGCGTGCTCCCCGGCGATGTGTCGGCCCGGCAGCGCAAGCACGGCGACTTCATGTGGCGGCAGTTCTACAACATGGTCCGGGTCGGCGCGCAGGGCATCTACATCTCGATGTTCGACGAGTACGGCGAGGGCAACCAGATCGCCAAGACCGCCGAGAACGCCTCGATGGTGCCGTCCGGGTCCGGGCTGTGGGCGCTGGACGAGGACGGCACGCCCTGCTCCGCCGACTACTACCTGCGGCTGACCGGCGACGGCGGGCGGATGCTGAAGAAGCAGATCGCGCTCACCGCCACCCGGCCCACCAAACCCACGCCCTGACCCGCTGAGGGGCCGCGCCGGCGGCCCCACCCCTTCGGCGTGCGGTGGCCGCTCACTTGTCCTGGGCAGCCACCGCACGCGTCATCACCGGTCCACGCCGGCGTAGCGCACCTGGATCCGCTCCCGGATCCGGTCCAGCGTCGTCATCACCGCCAGCGATCCGGCCAGCGGCACCAGCGGCGACTGCTTCTCGCCGGCCCGCAGGCAGCGCATCACCTCGGCGGCCTCGTGCCGCATGGTGCCGCTGTCCGGGTCCGGGTGGATGTCGGCCAGCCGGACCACCTGCGGGGTGTCCTCGCCGCGGCGGTGCAGCGTGAAGCTCGACGGGCGGAAGAACTCCTCGGCGATCTCGATCCGGCCCTCGCTGCCGCTGATGGTGGCGGGCGAACCGGTCTCCGCGGTGAAGGTGCAGCTGAGGGTGGCGGAGGCGCCGCTGTTCCAGCCCAGCAGGATGCCGGTGTTGTCGTCCACGCCCTCCGGGGTGTGGCGGGCCACCGCCTGCACCTCGTCCGGTTCGCCGAGCAGCAGCTGGGCGAAGGACACCGGGTAGACCCCCAGGTCGAGCACCGCGCCGCCGCCCTGCTTCGGGTCGCGCATCCGGTGCTCGGGCCCGAAGTCCCCGACGAAGCCGAAGTGCGCCGAGATGTCGAGGACCTCACCGATCGCGCCGTCGGCGATCATCGCGGCCATATGGCGCACCAGCGGATGGCAGTAGGTCCACATGGCCTCCATCAGGAACAGGCCGCGGGTCGTGGCCAGATCCACCAACTCCCGCGCCTCCCGCGTGTTGATGGTGAACGCCTTCTCGCACAGCACCGCCCGCCCCGCCTCCAGGCACAGCCCGGCCGCCGCGCGGTGCGCCGAGTGCGGCGTGGCCACATAGACCACGTCCACCGCGTCGTCCGCCGCCAGCCCGGCCCAACTGCCGTACGCACGCGGGATGTCATAGCGCTCGGCGAAGGCCTTGGCACCCGCCTCACTGCGGGAGCCGACCGCCACCACCTCGGCGTCCGGCATGGACAGCAGCGCCTCGGTGAAGGTCGCGGCGATCCCACCGGTCGCCAGGATTCCCCAGCGGATCTTCCGTATCTCCCCGCTCCCCCGCACCTCGTCGTCGATCGTCGCGTTCTCGCTCATCGGGTCGTCCTTTTTTCGGTCTCGGTGGTCTTCGCCGACTGAAAGAATATGGATCGATGCACCTACTTCCGATGGAGAGTGCCGCCGTGCCGGACGCCGGGCCGTCAATCCCCGCGCAAACCACCGCGAATCCCGCCCTTCCGACCTCGATCTCCTCGCTCCCCGCCGAGGCCCAGCGCCGCACCGGCCTGCTGGTCACCCTGGTGCTGGGTGGCCTCACCGCCCTGCCGCCGCTGTCCATGGACATGTATCTGCCCGCGCTGCCGCAGGTCACCGACTCCCTGCACGCCCCGGCGGCCACCGTCCAGCTCACCTTGACCGCCTGCCTGGCCGGCATGGCCCTCGGCCAGCTCCTGGTCGGCCCGCTCAGCGACCGCTTCGGGCGCCGCCGCCCGCTGCTGATCGGCATGGTCATCTACGTGCTGGCCACCGCGGTCTGCGCCTTCGCCCCCTCCGCCGGGCTGCTGATCGGCTTCCGGCTGCTCCAGGGACTGGCCGGTTCGGCCGGCATCGTGATCTCCCGCGCGGTGGTGCGCGACCTCTTCGACGGCGTCGAGATGGCCCGCTTCTACTCCACCCTGATGCTGATCTCCGGGGTCGCGCCCATCATCGCCCCCACGATCGGCGGCCAGATCCTCCGGCTCACCGACTGGCGCGGCATCTTCTACGTCTGCACCGCCGTCGGAGCCCTGCTCACCCTGGTGGTCTGGCGCCGGATGCACGAGACGCTGCCGCCCGAGCACCGCCACGCCGGCGAGCTGCTCGGCACCTTCGGCTCGATGCGCCGGCTGCTCGCCGACCGGGTCTTCACCGGCTATGTGGTGGCCGGCAGCTTCTCCTTCGCGGCGCTGTTCACCTATGTGTCCGCCTCGCCCTTCGTCGTGCAGGACATCTACGGCGCCTCCCCGCAGACCTTCAGCCTGCTCTTCGGCCTCAATTCGGTCGGCATCGTGGCCGTCGGCCAGCTCAACGGCAAGGTGCTGGTCGGCCGGGTGGACATGGACAAGGTGCTGGCGGTCGGGCTGGCGCTGGTCACCGCCGCGTCGGTGGCGCTGGTGCTGCTCACCACCGGGGTCTTCGGACAGGCCGGGCTCCCGGCCATCGCCACCGGCCTCTTCGTGCTGATGGCGTCGCTGGGCCTGGTGCTGCCCACCACCAACACCCAGGCGCTGCTGCGCACCCGCCGGGCGGCCGGCTCCGCCTCGGCGCTGATCGGCACCTCGTCCTTCCTGATCGGCGCGGTGCTGTCGCCGCTGGCCGGCGTGGCCGGTGACGGAACCGCGGTGCCGATGGCGATCACCCAGCTGAGCTGCACACTCATCGCGTGCGCGGCCTTCGTGGGGCTGTGTGTGCGCGGGCGGCGTACCGTGGAAAGAGCGTAGGCGCACCCCGAGCGGGACAGGCGCCGCCACCCTCGTCAGGAGGAAGCGATGGCCGACGTGGAAGCTATGTCCGAGGTTCCGGACGAGAGCACCTGGGCCTTCAAGGCCGCCGACAGTACGCTGCACACGGGCGGTGAGCACGCCGTCGACCCGGTGGACCTGGTGATGGCCTCCGGGCGGGAGCCCACCCCGGAACGGATCGAGAAGGCCCGCCGAGCGATGGAGGAGCATGGCAGCGCCGCTGTCGAGAGGTACCTGCCCTGACGAGGCGGGCCTCGACAACGACGAGCTGAACCGGATCGTCCCCGAGCTGACCGCGTACCTGCGCCCCGCGCCCGAGCATCCCTGGTGCGCGGGAGCGGTGGTGCTGGCCGGGCGGGGGCGCGTCGTGGCGCTGCACGAGGCGATCGGCTGGGCGGTCCGCTACGCGGGCTACGAGGAGCGCACCGAGCGGGGTGTGGAGCTGCCCCGTGCCACGTGGGTGAAGATGCGGCCGGACACCGTGGTCGACCTGGCCTCGCTGACCAAGCTGTTCACGGCGGTCGTCGCGGTACAGCAGATCGAGTACGGCGCCCTGCGGCTGGACACCCCCGTCGCGCGGTACGTACCCGCGCTGACCGCCGCCGCCCGCTCCGGCCTCACCGCCCGTCACCTGCTCACCCACACCTCGGGGCTGCGCCCGGAACTCCCGCTCTACGACCTCCCGGACGCCGCCGCGCGGGCCGCCCGGCTGGCCGCCGAGGAGCCGCTGACCGCGCCCGGCACCCAGCGCCGCTACTCCGACCTGAATCTGCTGCTGCTCCAGACCGTGGTGGAGCAGGTGGCGGGCACCCCGCTGGACCGGCTGATCGCCGACGGCGTCACCGGACCGCTCGGCATGGCCGACACCCGCTTCAATCCGCCTGCCTCCTGGCTGCCGCGGATCGCCGCGACCGAGGACCAGCGCAGGCCCTGGGGCCGGCTGGACCGGGGCATGGTGCACGGCGTCGTGCACGACGAGAACGCGTACGCGATGGGCGGGGTGGCCGGGCACGCCGGCCTGTTCTCCACCGCCTGGGACCTGGCGCTGTTCGCCCGGGCCCTGCTGGACGGCGGCGCCGGGATCCTGCGCACCGACTCGGCGGCGCTGCTGCTGGGCGGCGTCGCCGAGCCCGGCGGTGCTCGCCGGCCGCTCGGCTTCGAGGTCGACCAGCCGTGGTTCATGGGCGAGTTGGCCGGGCGCGGCGCGATCGGGCACACCGGCTTCACCGGCACCAGCCTGGTGCTGGACCCGGCCACCGACACTTTCCTGGTGCTGCTCGCCAACTCCGTCCACCCGTCCCGCACCTGGCGTGACGGCAGCGCGCCCCGGGCCGCCGCCGCCACCCGGCTGGCCCGCGCGGTGCGGGCCGGCTGAGGTCGGCGTCCGGGCTCACCGGCGGCGGAAACGCGGGCGGCTCAGCGGAAGATGCCCGTGTGGCCGAGGGAGTAGCGGCCCGGCTGCGGGTAGACGGCCAGGCCGTGCGGGCCCGCGCCGACCGGGATCTTGGCCAGCGTCTTGCCGGTGGTGGTGTCCAGCGCGTAGACCTCGCTGTTGTAGCGCCCGGACAGCCACAGCACCTTGCCGTCGGCGGACACCCCGCCCATGTCGGGGCTGCCGCCGCCGTCGATGTGCCACTTGGCGGTGAGCTTGCGGGTGGCGAAGTCCAGGATCGAGATGGAGCCCTCGCCGCGGTTGGAGATGTACATCGACTTCGAGTCGCGGGAGACGTACAGGCCGTGCGCGCCGGCCCCGGTGGGCAGCAGCGTCGGCTTGGAGAAGGTGTCGCCGTTCATCATCCACACGCCGTTGGCCACCATGTCCGCGATGTACCAGGTCTTGCCGTCCGGCGCGATCTTCACGTCCTGCGGCATCGCGTCGTCCATCGGCAGCTTCTGCTGGCCGATCACCTTCATCCGCGCGGTGTCCACCTTCAGCAGCTCGCTGCTGAACTCGCAGGACACGATGAAGTAGCGGCCGTCCGGCGAGAAGTCGGCGTGGTTCACGCCGAAGCAGCTCACCGGCACGGTCTTCTTCACCGCCATGGTGTGCGCGTCACGGAAGACCAGCTGCCGGTCCAGCGAGGCCATCACCACCGCGTACTTGCCGTCCGGCGTGAAGTACAGGTTGTACGGGTCGTGCACGTCGACCGGCTTGCCGATCCGGCCGGTGGCCGCGTCGATCGGGGTCAGCGAGTTGCCGACGTCGTTGTTGACCCACAGCGTCCTCAGGTCCCAGGACGGCACCACGTGCTGCGGCTGGGCGCCGACCGGGATGGTCTTGACCACCTTGTACGTCTTGGGGTCGATGACCGAGACCGTGTTGGACTCGGTGTTGGGGACGTAGACCAGTGACGGGAAGTTCTTCACCACCGGCGACAGCTGATTCGGCCGGTCGGCGGCGTAGACGTCCTTCGGGTCCAGCAGCGGCGGCATGCCGGGCAGTCCTGCGGGCACCGCCGGGCGGACCGCCTGGGGGGCGACGGCGGCCTTGCTGTGGACCGGGGGAGAGGCCTGCTTGCCCCCGCCGCCGCAGCCGGTGGCCAGGGCGGCGAGGACGGCGGCGGTCAGGGCGGCGGACAGCGCGGGGGACTTCCCGGTCCTGCGGGTGCGGTCGGGGTGGCCGAGGTGGTCAAGGCGGCCGAGGCGGCTGAGGCGGCGGGGACGGCGGGTGCGGCGCATCAGGCAAGCAGCTCCGAGGTCGTGACCGCGCGGAGGCCCCGGCGGTGCAGGTCGTCGAGGATTCCGGGCAGCGCCGCCACGGTGCCGGCGTGTCCGAAGTGCAGGGAGACCACCGAACCGTTCCCGGTCAGCCGGGCGGTCTCGGCCCGGACCCGCGCGGGGCCCGGATCGGTGTAGTCGAGCGAGTCCACGTCGTAGGACAGCAGGTGCGGATAGCCGGCCCGCTGGGCCAGCCGGACCACCATCGGGGTGGTCAGCCGGGCCTGCGAGGGCCGGAACCAGCGGCCGGCCGAACCGGTCAGCTTGCGCAGCCGCCGGGCGCAGTCCTCGATCTCGGCGGTGGCCGCCGCCGCGTCCATGGCGCCGATGTTCCGGTGGGTCTGGGTGTGGTTGCCCAGCTCGTGGCCGCCGTCCAGGACCCTGCGGGCCAGCTGCGGATGGCTGTCCAGCCAGCTGCCCACGGCGAGCACGGTGACGCGGGCGCCGGCCCGTTCGGCCGCCGTCAGCAGCGCGGTGGCCATCGCCGGGTCGCCCTGCCCGTGGAAGGTGAGGGCGACCTGCGGGCGGTCCCGGGGGCCGTGCTCGATCTGGTCGGGCAGTCCGGGCGGCAGCGGGGGAGCCGAGCTGTGGGGAGGGTGGACGGGCTTCGGGGCGGCGGCCGTGGTCGGCGCGGGACCGGCGGCGGGCGCGCGGCCCCCGGCGGACGGCCCGGCGGCCGGCGCGCAGCCGGCCAGCAGGGCGCCCGAGGCGGTCACTTGGAGGAGATTGCGGCGCGAGATGGACATCGCGCATCACTGTAGGGCGTAATGACCGATTCGCCCGGTTGGTCGGGCCCGCGTCGCGCGGATGGCCCGTACGGCCGAAGGGGCGGCTGTGGCCGGTGGGGACGGCACCCCTTCGGCCGTACGGGCCATAGGGTGGGGCTCTTGTCGACTTCGGGGGAAGGAACACGCCGTGGCCGGTTCCGGCACGCGCCGCAGACTGCTGCTGGTCTCCACGAATTACGCGCCCGAGCAGGCGGGCACCAGCATGTACGCGACGCAGATCGCCGAGCACTGGGCGGCCGGCGGGGCCGAGGTGCATGTCCTCACCGGAATGCCGCACTATCCGGCCTGGCGGCTCGACCCCGCCTACGCGGGCGTCCGGCGCGCCGAGGAGGAGCGCGGCGGCGTACGGGTGCACCGGCGCGCTCATACGGTGCCGGCCCGTCAGACCCCGCTGGGCCGGGTGCGGTTCGAGCTGTCGCTGCTGCGGGGCGGGCTGGGCGCGTCGCCCGGCATCGAGCGGCCGGACGCGGTCTTCGCCCAGCTGCCGACGCCGGCCGCCGGCGTCATCGGCGCGCGGCTGGCGCAGCGGTACGGGGTTCCCTATGTGCCCGTGGTGCGCAATCTGCTGGGCGCGGGCGGCGGGCGGGGCCGGGCCTGGTCGGCGCTGGCCGGGGCGGTCGAGAGATACGCCCTGCGGCGGGCCGCGCTGGTCGGCGTGGTGCACGAGTCGATCGTGGCGGAGGTCGCCGCGATGGGTGTGCCGGCCGACCGTATCCGGCTGATACCCAACTGGTCGCATCTGCCCGGGGCGTCCCGGCCGCGCGAGGAGATGCGGGCCCGGCTGGGGTGGCGGCCGGGGCAGACCGTGGCGCTGTACTCCGGCGCGATGGGCGCGGAGCAGGACCTCGACGTGCTGATACGGATGGCCCGGCTCGATCCCGGGCTGCGGGTGGTGCTGATGGGGGCGGGCGAGCGGCGCGAGGAGCTGCGGGCGCTGGCCGGCGGGCTGCCCAACCTGGACTTTCCGCCGACGCCGCAGGACGCGGAGTACCCGGATGTGCTGGCGGCGGCGGACGCGCTGCTGCTGACCCAGCGGGCGGCGCTCGGCGGGACGGCGGTCCCGCCGGAACTCCCCGCGTATCTCGCCGCCGGGCGCCCGATCGTCGCGGCGGTCCCGCCGCTCGGCGCGACCGCCCAGGAACTCCACCGCTCGGGGGCGGCCCTGCTCGTCCCCCCGGAGGACGCCGGCGCCCTCCTCGCCGCCATCCACTCCCTGGCCGCCGACCCGCCCCGCACCGCCACCCTCTCCTCCGCCGGCCCCGCCTACACCACCACCCATCTCACCCGCGAGGCCGCGCTCACCCGCGTCGACGCGCTCCTGGCGGAGGCCTTGACTTTCCCACCCCCCGCCCGCCCGACCATTCCCCCCATGCCCACGGCCCCGCCCCGACCCCCCACCTGACTCGGCCTCCGGCGGCCCACCCGGAAGCCCTGCCACGCGCCGGGCCGGGGGCGCGGAAGTTTTGTGAGTCGCGCAGTTCCCCGCGCCCCTTCGGGGCACGGTTCTCCTCCCGGGCGGAGGACGCCCGGCCAGGGGCGCGGGGAACTGCGCGACAAGCCACAGCGCGCCCGCGCCCGGGAATGGACCGCACCACCCACCACCGGCCCCGAAGGGGGTGACGGGGAGTCAGCCCCCGTCGTGTGCGCGGCGCAGCTCCGTCAGGTCGAGCTTCTTCATGGAGAGCATCGCCTCCGTCGCCCGCGCCGCCTTCGCCGGGTCGGGGTCACTGATCAAGGTGATGAGTTCGGTGGGGATGACCTGCCAGGAGAGGCCGAAGCGGTCCTTGAGCCAGCCGCATTGGGACTCCTGGCCGCCGCCGGCCGTGAGGGCGGCCCAGTAGTGGTCGACCTCGGACTGGTCGTCGCAGTGGATCACGAAGGAGATCGCCTCGTCGAAGGTGAACTGGGGGCCGCCGTTGATGCCGACGAACTTCTGGCCGTTGGCGGTGAACTCCACCGTGACCACGGACCCCGGCTCACCCGGACCCGCGTCCGTGTAGCGGGCGATCCGGCCGATCTCCGCGTCCTCGAAGACGGAGACGTAGAACTCGGCCGCTTCCTCGGCCTGCCCGTCGAACCACAGGGCGGCGGTGAATCCTCTGGCAGTCATCAGTACCTCCGAAACGCTCGAATGCGCGTACACCCAACAAGACCGGCCCGCCCCCGGAAACTCATCGGTTGTCCGGGGGCGGACCGGTCCGGTGGTGCGGTCGGACCTACGCGGCAGCGGTCAGTACGCCCCGCGCCCGTCGACCACGGCCCGCAGGGTGCGGGCCATGACATCGACGTCCGCGGTGAAGGACCAGTTGTCGACGTAGCGGAGGTCGAGCCTGACGGTCTCGTCCCACGACAGGTCACTGCGGCCACTGACCTGCCACAGCCCGGTGATGCCGGGCTTGACGGCCAGCCGCCGCACCTCGACCTTGTCGTAGCGCGCCACCTCGTCGGGCAGCGGCGGTCGCGGTCCGACCAGGGACATCTCGCCGCGCATCACGTTGACCAGCTGGGGAAGCTCGTCGAGCGAGTAGCGGCGCAGCACCCGGCCGACCCGGGTCACCCGGGGGTCGCGGCGCATCTTGAACATCAGGCCGTCGTTCTCGTTGGCACCCGTGCTCTCCAGGTCCGCCTTGCGCGCATCCGCGTCGACGACCATGGTGCGGAATTTCCACATCAGGAACGGCGTGCAGTTCTGCCCGTACCGGGTCTGCTTGTAGAACACCGGCCCCGGCGAGGTGCACCGGATCGCCAGCGCCACCACCGCGAACATCGGCGCCAGCAGCATCAGCCCGAAGGCGGCCCCGAGCCGGTCCACCAGGGACTTCAGGCCCACTTGCAGGCCGCGGCGCAGCGGCGGCGCTATGTGCAGCATGGCGAGCCCGGCGGGCGCGTCCAGTTGCACCCGGCGTACCGCGACATCGATCAGCCCCGGCAGTATCGCCACCGGCACCTTCGCGTCGTGCAGCGCCCAGCAGAGCCTGCGCAGCCGGTCCGCGGACAACCGCGGTCCCGGCGACACCAGGACCAGCTCCGCGTGGTGCTCGCGGGCCGCGCCGAGCACCCGGGAGGCGTCCTCGGTGATGTTCTCCGGGTCCACCGAGCCGAGCCGCGCGGTGACGGGGGCCCCGCACTCCAGCTTGGCGTTGCCCACCGGCACGACCCCGACCACCACGTACGCGTGGTCGGTGCGCCCCGCGAGGTGCCCCACCACATGGTCGGCGGTGCTCGGCTCACCGATCACCAGCACCTTCCGGACCGCCTGCGCCGAACGGCGGGCCGAGATGAGATGGCGCTGGGACAGATTGCTGGCGGCCATCGTCAGCAGCGGCGCGAGCGCCACCCCGGCCAGGGCCACCACCGGTCTGACGATCTCGCCGCACGCGGTGCGCAGCATCGCCAGCACCCCGAGGAGCACCAGCCAGTCGCTGAGCGCGGCGAGAACACCGCGGGTCTCACCGAGTACGTCGGCCGCGTACCGCCGGCGTAGCGCGCGGACGGACGGCCACAGGGCCGCCACGACCAGGGCGCACTCCAGCGGATGCGGCTGGCCGGTGTGCCGCAGGATCTCCAGGACCGGAACGCCCGTCCCGAGGGCGTCCACGGCGACGGCCAGCGGCAGATACCAGCCCGCCTTGTCGCCGTACGTGCTGTGTGCCCGGTGCACACTGTGCTTGCCGTGCCTGCGCCGCTGCCTTTTCCGATAGCGGCCGGGCACGCCAAGGGCATCGGTTGTACCCGATGCCCTGGTCTCGAAGGGGTGCGGAGCGGGACTCCGCACTGGTCTTGGCTCGCTCTCCATCGTTGTGGACATGCCCGGTATCACCGGGTTTGCTCCGACACGCCGCATGGACCCCCCATGGCACATCGCGACCTACTGAGCGTTCCAGCACTTCCCCAAGCACTGGACTCGCCCTGACATCTGCGAACGTTAGGCCAACCGGGTGGTCTTCCGCTGCGGATTGCACAGATTCGCGCCGATGTTATGACCGAGTTCACGCAACTATGGCGCTTCTGGGGGTTATGGATGTAGGGGGTGCCGCTCAATTGGGCCCGCCCCTTACAGTTGGGGCTTGTGCCCACCGTGCCCCTCCCCGACGATCTGCGCGACGCGCTCACCGACCAGCTGCACGCCACGGCGCCGAGCCGCGCCCAGCCGCAGGTCGAGCGGCTGATCGAGAACTACCGGGGCGCGACCCCGACCGCCGCGCCCATCCTGCGCGACGCCGCGGACGCGGCGGCCTACGCCGCGTACCGCATGCCCGCCACCTACGCCGCCGTCCGCTCGGCGCTGGACGCGCTGCGCGACCGGGCCGGGGACTGGGCGCCGGCCACCCACCTGGACCTCGGCGGCGGCACCGGCGCGGCGACCTGGGCGGTGGCGGAGGCCTTCGCCGACGCGCCCGCCGAGCACACCAGTACGGTGCTGGACTGGTCGCAGCCCGCCCTCGACCTCGGCCGCCGGCTCGCCCGGCACGCCGAAGCCGCCGCGGTACGCGCCGCCGAGTGGACCAGGGCGCCGCTCGGCACCGCCCGGCTCCCCGAGGCCGACCTGATCACCGTCTCGTACGTGATCGGCGAGCTCACCCCCGCCGACCGGACCGCCCTGATCGACGCCGCGGCCGCCGCCAGCCGCGGCGCCCTGGTGATCGCCGAGCCCGGCACCCCCGACGGCTTCGCCCGGATCGCCGAGGCCCGCGAGCGGCTGATCGCGGCCGGCCTGACCGTACTCGCGCCCTGCCCGCACGATTCGGCCTGCCCGGTGGCCGGCGCCGACTGGTGCCACTTCGCCGCCCGGGTGCCCCGCACCTCCCTGCACCGGCAGATGAAGGGCGGCACCCTGCCCTACGAGGACGAGAAGTTCTGCTACGTGGCGGCGGTACGCCCGGCCGCCGTCCCCGCCGCCCCGGCCCCGAACCGCGTCGTCCGCCACCCCCAGATCCGCAAGGGCCTGGTCCTCCTGGACCTCTGCACCCGCGACGAGGCCCTCACCCGCGCCACGGTCACCAAACGCCACGGGCCGCTCTACCGGGCGGCCCGTGACGCGGACTGGGGGGACGAGTGGGGGGAGGGGTGAAGGGGGGCAGGGCCGGTTCGTGGGCGCCGCCCAGCGTGGGGGTGCTGTTTCGTGGGTGCCGTCGGGCGTGAGGGTGCCGCCCTTTCCCTTTTTTTGCCGCCCTCTCGCCTCCGGGCGCTTAGACCCGGTGTCGACGGTCGATCGTGCTCGGTCCTTCGTTCCTCAGGACCTCCGCGCGTTCTTCCTTTCGACACCGGCGCGCCCTTCGGCTCGCTGGCTACCGGCGAGCCGTCGGGCGTCAGATGAAACGGACCGCCGAGAAGGCGGCAAAAAGAGGGCCTACAGCCAGCCGTAGCGGCGGAAGGCGCGGTAGCAGAGGGCGGAGAGGGTGGCCGTGACGCCCAGCATGAGGGGGTAGCCGAAGGTCCAGCGGAGCTCGGGCATGTGCTGGAAGTTCATGCCGTAGAAGCCGGCGATCATCGTCGGGATGGCCAGGATCGCGGCCGCCGCGCTGATCCGCCGCATGTCCACGTTCTGCTGCACCGCCAGTTGGCTGAGATTCGCCGCCAGCAGGCCGTCCACCAGCTCGCTGTAGCTCGCCAGCCGCTCCCGCACCTGGGACAGGTGGTCCGCCACATCGCGGAAGTAGCGGCCGATCTCCGCGCCGATCAGCGTGTCGGTCTCCTCGCTGAGCCGCTGGAGCGGCCGGGCCATCGGGTGCACCGCCCGCTTGAACTCGATGAGTTCGCGCTTGAGCTGGTAGATCCGCTCCGCGTCGTCGCCGTGGGCGGCGGAGAAGACGTCGGACTCCATCTCC
Organism: Streptomyces polygonati; assembly: GCF_042650325.1. NCBI lineage: Bacteria > Bacillati > Actinomycetota > Actinomycetes > Kitasatosporales > Streptomycetaceae > Streptomyces > Streptomyces polygonati. The sequence continues at coordinate 38,814 of NZ_JBHSBB010000022.1, forward strand.
TCGACGTCGAGTTCCACCGCGTCGGCCACGTCCAGGTAGTCGTCCACCACCTGGTCGGTGATGGCGTGCAGGACGGCCGCCGGGCCGTGGACGAGGAGGTCGGGGCGGTTCTCCAGGGCGCGGCGGACCCGGGACAGTCCCGGCGCGCTGCCGTGCCGTACGACCACCACGAAGTCCGCGCCCAGGAAGATCATCACCTCGCCGGTGTCGACCACCTCGCTGGTCGCGGTGAGCTTCTCGTGCTCGACGAACACGATCGTCTTGAGCACCAGGAACAGCGTCTCGCCGTAGCGCTCCAGCTTGGGCCGCTGATGCGCCTGCACCGCGTCCTCCACCGCCAGCGGGTGCAGGCCGAACACCTCGGCGATCTCGGCGAGATGCTCGTGCTCCGGCTCGTGCAGGCCGATCCAGGCGAAGCCGCCCGGCCGCTTCCTGGCCTCGGTCAGCGCCTCCTGCGGCGGGATCGAGGCGACCCGGCAACCGTCCTCGTACACTGCGCAGTCCACGACGACGTCGGCGGTGATGCGGCGCTGCTCGGGCAGGTCGCCGTCCTTGGCGAGGGTGTGCCATTTGCTGCCGCCGCGGCGCCATTGCCGGCCGATGGTCCGGCGAGTGCCGTCCTTGTGGTGAATGATCCTGGGCCTGTGGGTCATCATGCCTTCTCCAGTACCGCCATCGCCGCGTTGTGGCCGGGGACACCGCTGACTCCGCCGCCGCGGGCCGCGCCCGCGCCGCAGAGATAGACGTTCGCATACCCGGTGCCGACGCCCCAACGGCCGGTATCCGGCCCGTCCGAGACGAAGGGCCACGACAGGTCGTGGTGGAAGATGTGGCCGCCGGGCAGCCCCACCTCGCGTTCCAGGTCGAGGGGCGACTTCGCCTCCAGGCAGGGCCGGCCGTCCGCGTCGAGCGCCAGGCAGTCCGCGATCGGCTCGGCCAGCACCGCGTCCAGTTGCGCCAGGGTGGCCTTGAGCAGCGCGTCCTTGGCGCCCCGTGGGTCGCGCTCGAACAGGCGGGCGGGCGTGTGCAGTCCGAACAGGGTCAGGGTGTGCGCGCCGCTCGCGGCCAGTTCGGGGGAGAGGATCGACGGGTCGGTCAGGCTGTGGCAGTAGATCTCCGACGGCGGCGCGTCCGGCAGCCGGCCGGCGGCGGCCTGGTCGTAGGCGGTCTGCAACCGCGCGTACGACTCGCCGATGTGGAAGGTGCCGCCGAAGGCCTCCCGGGGGTCCACCGAGGCGTCGCGCAGCCGGGGCAGCCGCCGCAGCAGCATGTTGACCTTGAGCTGGGCGCCCTCCGGGCGGGGCGGGGGCTGCCGGCCGAGCAGTCCGGCCAGGGTGTACGGGGCCGCGTTGACCAGGACGTGCCGGGCGCCGACGGTACGGCCGTCCTCGCCGTAGACCACCTCCGCGTGCACGCCGTCGGTCGCGATCGAGGTGACCTCCGCGCCGGTGACGATCTCCGCCCCGGCCGCGCGGGCCGCGTCCGCCAGCGCGTCGGTGAGCGCGCCCATGCCGCCGACCGGCACGTCCCAGTCGCCGGTGCCGCCGCCGATCACGTGGTAGAGGAAGCAGCGGTTCTGGCGCAGCGAGGGGTCGTGGGCGTGGGTGAAGGTGCCGATCAGCGCGTCGGTGAGGACCACTCCGCGCACCAGGTCGTCGGCGAACTCCCGTTCCACCGTCTCGCCGAGCGGCCGTTCGAACAGCGCCTCCCAGGCGGCCGGGTCGCCGATCCGGCGCTCCAGTTCGGCGCGGGTCGGCAGCGGGCCGGTGAGGGTCGGGAAGACGCGCTCTGCGACGCGGCGGGTCATGCCGTAGAACCGCTGCCACGCCTCGAAGTCCCGGTCCGAGCCGGTGAGCCGGACGAACTGCTCGCGGGTGCGGCCCGTGTCCTCGGCGTCCACCAGCAGCCCGCCGTCGCCGCGCGGGCTGTACGAGGAGATCCGGCGGCGCCGCACCGCGAACCGCAGGCCGAGGTCGGCCACGATCTTCCGGGGCAGCAGGCTCACCAGGTACGAGTAGCGGGACAGCCGGGCGTCCACCCCGGCGAAGGCCCGGGTGGACACCGCGGCCCCGCCGGTCACGGGCAGCCGCTCCAGCAGCAGCACCCGCTGTCCGGCGCGGGCCAGATAGGCGGCGGCGACCAGGCCGTTGTGGCCGCCGCCGACGATCACGGCGTCGTACGAAGCGTGGGTCACGGAGGGCATGGCGGCACCCTATGGGGCCCGCCCCCGGCGGGGGGAGCCGACGTGGCCTATCGAGCGGCCGGGCGCAGTTCCTGGGTGCAGCACTTCACGCTGCCGCCGGCCTTGTGCAGCTCGGAGACGTCCATCGGGACCGGTTCGAAGCCGCGGGCCCGCAGCGGGTCGCGCAGACCGCGGGCCGCTCGGGGGAGCAGGACGTTGCGGCCGTCGCTGACCGCGTTCAGGCCGAGGACGGCGGCGTCCTCGGCGGTGGCCAGCAGCGCGTCGGGGAAGAGCCGGGCCAGTACGTCGCGGCTGGTGGGGGAGAAGGCGCCCGGGTAGTACATGATCTCGTCGCCGGCGTCGTCCAGCACCGCCAGCGCGGTGTCCAGGTGGTAGTAGCGCGGGTCGGTCAGCTCCAGGCTGATCACCGGGCGGCCGAAGAACACCTGCGCCTCGTCGTGCGCGAGCGGGCTGCTGCGGAAGCCCTGGCCGGCCAGGATCCACGACGCGGTGACGGCGAAGTCCCCCTCGCCCTCGTTCACGTGCTCGGGTTCGCGGACGTCGCCGAAGCCGTTCGCGCGGAACCACGCGAGGTGGGCGGGCGCCTCCTCGGTCCGCTCCGGGTTGGCGAACCGCGCGCCCAGCACCCGGCCGCCCACCACGGTGGCGCCGTTCGCCGCGAAGACCATGTCCGGCAGCTCCGGCAGCGGGTCGAGCACCTCCACGGTGTGCCCCAGCGCCCGGTAGCGGTCCCGCAGCTCCTCCCACTGGAAGACGGCGAGCACCCGGTCCACCGGCTTGGCCGGGTCCATCCACGGATTGATCCGGTACGTCACCTGGAAGTGTGTCGGCGGACACATCAGATACCTACGGGGCGTCGCTCTGCGCAAGGTGGGCTCCTCGAAGGGTGTGAGGCTTCCTGTTCCTTCCCGGGGACCCCGCCTCCCCGGCCGGACGATCGGCCCGACCGGAGACCACGGGGTCTTCCTTGCATTGTGCGGCACGCCCGCCCCGCTCGGCGGGGCGCGCTGATGCGCCCCGGCGCCCCTCGCCGCCCCCGCGCGCCGTCAGCCCCGGGAGGGTCCGGGACGAGAGGGCGCCCCGGTCACCGCCACCGCGAGGTCCGCGAAGACGGACGTGTTCAGCTCGAAAGCGGTGGCGCACTCCGTGAGGACCCGCTCGCGCTCCTCCGCCCCCACCGCGAGGTCGTCCAGGAGGGCGCGGTACTCGCGCTTGAAGGCGGCCGGGTTGGGGATCGCCTCGAAGACGTAGAAGCGGACGCCGTCGCCCTTGCGGCGGAAGCCCCAGGTCTTCTCGGCGATGTCGCGGATCAGCTGGCCGCCGGAGAGGTCGCCGAGGTAGCGGGTGTAGTGGTGGGCGACGTAACCGGCCGGCCAGCCGCCGGCGACCTCGGTGACCCGGTCGGCGTAGCGGGCCGTGGCGGGCAGCGGGACCGCCCGGGAGGACCAGCCGGCGCCCAGCAAGTGGTCGAGATCACGTTCGAGCTCGGGGAGCCGGAAGAGCTCGGGCCGCAGGAAGGGCCCGGCCACCGGGTCGCCCGCCAGGGCCCGGGCACCGTCCTCCAGGGCGCGGTAGACGAACCAGAGCTGCTCCGTGTAGCGCGCGTACGCCTCCACGCCGAGCCGGCCCCCGAGCAGGTCCCCCATGAACGCGGAGTTCTCCGCCTCGGTGTGCCGGTCACGGCTCGCGGTGCGGATGACCGTGGAGAAGGGCGGCGGCGTCAAGGAGAACCTCCGGGGTGGCAGGGGAGTGGTTCCGGGCGGTGCCGTCCGCCCGATCCTCGCAACTCGGACAGACCGCGGTCAATGGTTTCCCGACGCCGTGTCGGAAAGGGTCCGCGGGAAGAGTTCCACCCCCGGCGGGTGTTCATTCCCGTCAAGAGGAAGGATGACCCCCACCGTCCGCGTACCGTGTACAGGGACGGTCCGGAGACGGCCCGGGGGCGAGGGAAGGAGTTCGATGGCAGGCAGGAACAGGTTGTCCGGCTGGCTGCGAGGCCGTACGGATGGTGCGTCAGGTTCTGCCCGCGGCTTCACCCACGATTTCGCCCGCCCCCCCAAGGAAACCCGCGGCTCGCGCGCCCGCGACGCCCGCCAGGCCCTGGTCACCGCGCACCGCGACGAGCTGATCACCGCCGCCGCCGAGGCCGGCCTGCCGCTCGCGCCCGCCGTGTATCCCGAGGGCTTCGGCTGTTCCTGCGACCGGATCGGCTGTCCCATCCCGGGGCTGCATCCGGTCTCCCTGGCCTGGCAGACCCAGGCCAGCACCGAACCCGAACGCATCGGCCAGTGGCTGCGCACGCAGCCGCTGGCCAATTTCATCACCGCCACCGGCATCAGCCACGACGTGCTGGACGTCCCCGCCGAGGCGGGCCGCCTCGCGCTGGAGCGGCTCACCGCCGACGCCGCCACCCTCGGCCCGGTCGCCGCGCAGGAAGAGGACCGGCTGCTGTTCTTCACCGCCACCCGTACGCCGGTCGACGAGGAGGAGTGGTGGCCCTGCGAGCTGGACTGCCACCCCGAGACCGCCGACGAGCACCCGGGCATCCGCTGGCACTGCCGCGGCAGCTACGTCCTGCTGCCCCCGGCCCGGCTGCCCTCCGGCGGCATCATGAGCTGGCTGCCCGAGCACGGCCCCGACCTGCCGCTGCCCGACCCGCTGCCGGTGCTGGACATCCTCAGCGACGCGTGCGCGCAGTTCGGCTACGAGAGCGAGACCGAGTCCGTCGCCTGGGGCCGCTGAGCCCGGGGCAGCGCCTTACGCGCCTCACGCGCCTCACGCGCCCTTCGCGCCGACCAGCCCGATGATCCGGCTGAGGAACGCCACCTGGGCCGTCCCCCCGGCCCTCGGCACCGCCACCAGCTGCTGGCCCACCGTGGACAGCGTCACCGAGGTACGCGGCGTGCCGGTCATCAGCGCCTGGGTGTCCGGGTCGATCGCCAGCCGGTGGCCGGCCCGGTAGGTCGCGCGGGACTGGTGACGGGTGCCGAAGAAGACCAGCGCGCCGCCGTCCTTCGTCCGCAGCGCCACCGGGTCGAAGTCGCCGCCCTGGGCCGGCTGGTCGGCGTACTGCGTGACCGAGTCCGGGGTCCGCGCGTGCTCCTCCCGCGCCGCCCGCAGCTCCGAGGTGGACGGACCCCCGGCGAAGACGGCCCCGGCGCCCTGCTGGAGGTAGTCGGCGTACGAGGCCGCCGCCTGCCCCGGCTGCACCAGCAGATCGGTGCCGGCCGCCGGTACCGCCACCGCGTTCCCGTGCCGGTCGGCGGCCATCGCGGGCAGCGCGCCGGCCGCCGGTGCCGCCAGGAAGTCCGCCTTCCAGGGCCGGTCCGCTGCGGCCCGGCGGAAGACCAGCAGCCAGCGCGCGTCCGTACCGCGATTGACGGCGGTGTCCGCGACGAAGAACTTCGGCCAGCCGATCTGACGGGGTATCAGAAACCGCGGGTCGGAGAAGACCAGCGGGGCGTACGCGGCATCGCCGGCCGGTCGGACCGCGTGGTTGGCCCGCAGACCCGCCTCGTCGATCGCGCCCAGCGGCCCCGCCTCGATCCCGGTGACCGGCGCGGGGTCGTACGCCCTGGCCGCCGCGTTGCTGACCGCGGCGAAGTGCGCCAGCACCCGGGCCGCCTCGGCCGGCCGCACCGACGGGATGCTCGCGCGCTCGCCGTGCACCGTCACACAGCCGGCCAGCGGCACGGCCAGTGCCAGGGCCGCGGCCCCCGAGCACAACCTGCGGCGGATCATGCCGTGCCGGCCCCCCTCACGTCCACGCGGAATCGCGGTCACGCGCACGGCGCGAGCACGCGGAAAAACGCGGCCACCCTATCGGGAGCCGGTCACGGCAGCGTCAGGACCTCGGCGCCGTCCGCGGTGACCACCAGCGTGTGTTCGAACTGGGCGGTGCGCTTGCGGTCCTTGGTGACCACCGTCCACCCGTCCTCCCACAGGTCGTACTCGTGGGTGCCCAGCGTCAGCATCGGCTCGATGGTGAAGGTCATGCCGGCCCGCATCACCGTGGTCGCCCGCGGATCGTCGTAGTGCGGGATGATCAGCCCGGAGTGGAAGGAGGTGTTGATGCCGTGCCCGGTGAAGTCCCGTACCACGCCGTAGCCGAAGCGCTTGGCGTACGACTCGATGACCCGGCCGATCACATTGATCTGCCGCCCCGGACGCACCGCCTTGATCGCCCGGTCCAGCGACTCGCGGGTGCGCTCCACCAGCAGCCGTGACTCCTCGGCCACGTCGCCGACGAAATAGGTGGCGTTGCAGTCGCCGTGCACCCCGTGGATGAACGCGGTCACGTCCAGGTTCACGATGTCGCCGTCCCGCAGCACCGTCGAGTCCGGGATGCCGTGGCAGATCACCTCATTGAGCGAGGTGCACAGCGACTTCGGGAACCCCCGGTAGCCCAGGTCCGACGGGTACGCCTGGTGGTCCACCATGAACTCGTGGGCGATCCGGTCCAGTTCGTCGGTGGTCACCCCGGGCGCGATGGCCTTCGCCGCCTCCTCCATCGCCTGGGCGGCGATCCGGGAGGCGATCCGCATCTTCCCGATCGTCTCCTCGTCCTGCACCTCCGGTCCCGTGTACGGCGTAGGACCCGGCTTCCCCACGTACTCGGGGCGCGGAATCGAGGCGGGCACCGGCCGGGTGGGCGACAGTTTCCCGGGGACGAGCAGCGACTGACCAGACATACCGACGAGTGTATCGGCGCTCCTCGGGGCAAGCTGGCGGCAGGGACACCCGCCTGATCACCTTCGGAGGACGACCATGGCCCTGTTCAAGGCCCGCAAGCCGGCCGGCAAGCCCGGAGAGTGGTTCTACTGCATCGAGCACAAGACCGTCGAGGAGGGCCCCGACTGTCCCGCCAAGGACCGCTTCGGCCCCTACCCCTCCCGCGCCGAGGCCCAGCGCGCGATGGAGGCCGCCGCCGAACGCAACCACGCATGGGACACCGACCCCCGCTGGCACGACCGCGGCGCCCCCACCGACGAGGACAAGTAGCCGCCGACCGGCCGCCCCCTACAGGGCGACTCGACGTTCGCCGGCGCCGACGGCCGGGTCGCTCGGGGCCGGGCGGGCGTCGTAGCGCATCAGGGCCGGGAGGGCCGCCGCCAGCATGCCGACCGCGGCGACACAGGCCAGGCCGCCGGACCAGACCGAGACACGGGTGGAGCTGATCGCGGCCACCCCGCCGGAGCGGACCTGACCGAGCTGGGGCCCCACCGAGTAGGACAGGACCTCGATCCCGGCGAGCCGGCCGCGCAACTCGTCCGGGATCGTCTGGTTCCACATCGTGGAGCGGCCGATGCCGCTGATCATGTCCAGGCCGCCGGCCACCGCCAGGCAGAGCAGCACCAGCCAGATCTTCCCGGCCCAGCCCGCGCAGGCCATCGCCGCGCCCCAGCCGGCCGCCGCCAGCACCACCATCCGCCCGTGCCGGTGCACCCGGGAGGACCAGCCGCTGGTCAGGCTGACCAGCAGGGAACCCACCGAGCCGGCCGCGTACATCAGGCCGAGGGACCAGGGGGCGTGCAGGTCGTCCGCGAGGAAGGGGAAGATCGCCACCGGATAGGCGAAGAACATCGCGGCCAGGTCGATCGCGTAGGTGCCGAGCAGCTCCTTGCGGCCCCAGGCGTAGCGCGCGCCCTCGGCGATGGCGCTCAGCGAGGGCGGCTGCGCGTCGTGTGCGGCCGGGGAGCGCCGCAGGCCGAGGCCGAGGCAGACCGAGATGGCGAAGGTCACCGTATCGGCGGCGTAGGCCCAGCTCAGACCGGCCCAGGCGATGACCAGACCGGCCACCGACGGGCCCGCGATCGCGCCGACCTGCCAGCGCAGCGCGTTGAGCGAGGCCGCCGCGGCGAGCTGGTCGCGCGGCACTATCCGCTGCACGATCGCGTCCAGCGCCGGCCGCTGGAGCCCGACCAGCGCGCTGGACAGCGCGGCCATCACATACAGCGGCCAGACCATCGGATGCGGCAGCAGCGTGTTCACCAGCAGGGCGACGGCGATCAGGCCCTGCGCCGCCTCGGTGGCGTTGATCAGCAGCTTGCGGTCCATCGCGTCGGCGAGCGCGCCGCCGTAGAGCCCGAAGACGATCAGCGGCACCAGCTGGACCGCGCCGATCGCGCCGACCGCCGCCGCCGAGCCGGTGAGGTCCTTCAGCTGCACCGGCAGCGCCACCACCGTCAGAAAGCTGCCGAAGGTGGTGATCACCCCCGCGAGCCACATCAGGCGGAAGTCGCGCGAGGTCCGCCACGGGGTCAGATCGGGCAGCAGCGCGTGCCCCCGGGAGGACGGCGGAGCTGCTGGCGGCGGGGGATCGGGGGGAGCGTCGGTCACGTGGCCGCATGCTCCCTGCTCGGGGCCGGTCGGGCAAAGTATTTTCCGGTTATTCTGCGCGGCTGCGCGCCGAGCTGTCCGGGGCTCCGGTACGACTCCCGTACGACCTGGCAGGATCACCCGTATGACTGACGCTGACGATGGCAAGACCGCTCCCGACAAGGCCCCCGCCAAGACTCCGGCCAAGGATCCGCGCGATCTGCCCGATGTGTCCGGCCTGGTGGTGGGCGTCCTCGGCGGCACCGGCGACCAGGGCCGCGGCCTCGCCTACCGGCTGGGCCGGGCCGGCCAGCGGGTGATCATCGGCTCCCGCGCCGCCGACCGGGCGCAGAGCGCCGCCGCCGAACTCGGCCACGGCGTCGAGGGCGCCGACAACGCCGAGTGTGCCCGCCGCAGCGACATCGTGATCGTCGCGGTGCCGTGGGAAGGCCACGCCAAGCTGCTGGAGACGCTGCGCGAGGAGCTGGCCGGCAAGCTGGTGGTGGACTGCGTGAACCCGCTCGGCTTCGACAAGAAGGGCGCCTACCCGCTCACCGTCGAGGAGGGCAGCGCCGCCGAGCAGGCCGCCGCGCTGCTGCCGGACTCCCGGGTCACCGCCGCCTTCCACCACCTGTCGGCCCCGCTGCTGCAGAACGCGGAGATCGACGAGATCGACATCGATGTGATGGTGCTGGGCGAGTCCCGCGCGGACACCGACATCGTGCAGGCGCTGGCCGGACGGATCCGGGGTATGCGCGGTGTCTTCGCCGGGCGGCTGCGCAACGCCCACCAGGTCGAGTCGCTCGTCGCCAACCTGATCTCGATCAACCGCCGGTACAAGGCGCACGCGGGCTTGCGGGTCACCGACGTCTGAGCCGGGGGCCCTGCCGAGGCCCCTGCCGGTGCCCGGCCGGGCACCGCGGTGAGCGGCGCGGGGCATGGGGGACAATGTCCGGACGCAACGCCGTACGCGTCCGGACAGGAGCCACGCCACCCATGCCCCGCCTCGCCGTCTTCGCCCTCGTCATCTGCCTGCTGGCGGTCGCCGCCGCGGTGGTGTCCTTCGTCAACGGCAGCCTGCTGGGCATCGTCTGGATCCTCTTCGCCGGGCTGACCAGCAACATGTGGTGGTACTACCGGCGCAAGGCGAAGGCGGACGCGGACCCGGCGAACGCCCGCTGAGGACCGGGCCGCCGCCGCCTCGGGGGAGTGGCTCAGCAGCGGCTCAGCGCTGCCAGAAGCGGAACAGGAAGTCGCCGTACTGGACGAACTCCTGGCGCACGCCGAACCAGCCGACGATCGTGTAGATCAGCTCGAAGAACTTCACATTGACCGACTGGATGTACAGGATCCCGAAGACCGCCAGCAGCCCGAACGGCGCGAACGGCGCCACCTGGCGCTTGATGTCGTACGACAGCCACGGCTCTACCACCCCGTAGCCGTCCAGGCCCGGCACCGGCAGGAAATTCAGCAGCGCCGCGGTCACCTGGAGCATCGCCAGGAAGGCCAGCGCCGACTGGAACTCGATCGGCCAGCCGTCCGCCGCGCCGAGCGCGAACGGCAGCATCAGCAGCACCCCGAACAGCACGTTGGTCAGCGGGCCCGCCGCCGAGATCAGGCTGTGCTTCAGCCGGCCGCGGATGCGGTTCCGCTCGATGAAGACCGCGCCACCGGGCAGGCCGATCCCGCCCATGAGCAGGAACAGCACCGGCAGCACGATCGACAGCAGCGCGTGCGTGTACTTCAGCGGGTTCAGGGTCAGATAACCCTTCTCGCCGATCGAGGTGTCGCCGCTGTGCAGGGCGGTGCGGGCGTGCGCGTATTCGTGCAGGCACAGCGAGACGACCCAGCCGGACACCACGAACAGGAACACCGCGAAGCGGCTGTCGGCGGCGAAATCGGACCACACCGCCCAGCCCGAGACGACCATCACCGCGACGATGCCGAGGAAGATCGGGCTGACACGGCTGTCGCCGCCGCTGCTGCGCGCGCGACGCATCTGGATGACGCTCATGGGACTGGCTCCTGCTGGGGCATGGTGCGGGGACGAGTGACCGGTGTACGGGGGGACGGGCCGGGAGATGGGCCCAGCCGCCCGATCATGCCACCCGCGGCGTTGCCGGCACAGGCGCTGCCCGGAAAACGCACAGCGAGCGGGTGGTGTTCCGCCGATGGGTAACCGGGGCGCGCGGGGGGCGCGTACTCCGTAAGAATGGGGCGGTGCGCTATGCGATCCTCGGCACCACCCAGGCCCTCCGCGACGACGGTACGCCCGCCACGCTCGCGGGCGGGCGGCTGCGCGCACTGCTGACGGCGCTCGCGCTGCGGCCCGGCCGGGTGGTGGGCGCGGAGACACTCATCGGGGAAGTCTGGGACGGCGATCCGCCGGCCGGCCCGACCGGGGCGCTCCAGGCACTGGTCGGACGGCTGCGGCGGGCCATCGGGCACGAGGCGGTCGCCTCGGTCGACGGCGGCTACCGGCTGGAGGTCGCCAGGGACGAGGTGGACCTCTACCGCTTCGAGCGGCTCGCCGAGGAGGGGGCGCGGGCGCTGGGCGACGGCGACCCGGTCAAGGCGTCCGGCCTGCTCGGCGACGCGCTGGCCCTCTGGCGCGGGCCGGCCCTGGCGGACCTCCCGGACCGGGGTACGGCCGCGGTGCGCGTCGAGGCGCACCGCCTCGACGCGCGGCGCCACCGGCTCACCGCCGAACTCCGCCTCGGCCGGGCCGGCCAGATCCTCCCCGAACTCGCCGAGCTGGCCGCCGGCCACCCGCTGGACGAGCCGCTCCGCGCCCTCCACATCCGCGCGCTGCGCGCCGCGGGCCGCACCGCCGACGCCCTCGCCGCGTACGAGGCGGTCCGCCGCGACCTCGCCGACCGCCTCGGCACCGACCCGAGCGTGGAGCTGCGCATGCTGCACGCGGAACTGCTGGCCCCGGCGCCGCTGCCGCCGCCCGGCGGCAGCGGCGGCAGTGGCGCCGAGGCCGGCGGGTCTCCGGCTGGCACCGGGGCGGGCGGGCCCGGCGGGCGTGGCCCCATCGGCGCCCGGCCGGAGCGAGGCGGCGCCGCCGAAGACTGGCCGGCGGGGGCCAGGCGGGATGGAGTCGGTGGGTCTCCGGCTGGCGCCGGGGCCGGCCAGGGCGGCCCCGCTGAGGGCGAGCCGACGCGGGGCGGCGCGGTCGGTGGCCAGCCGCCGGGGACCGGGCGTGGCACGGCCGGCGGCTGCCCGCCCGCCCCGGGCCGGAACGCAACTGCCGACGGCGACCGGTCCGGCGCCGGGCAAGGCGCGCCCGCTGGCGGCTACTGGTCCAGCGCCGGCCGGGGCGTCGCTGTCGACGGAGACGCGTCCGGGGTCGGGGCCGCGGGGCCGGTCGGCGGGGCGGGTGGTCCGGCGGGGCAGGAGGGCGGCGCCGGGAGGCGGGGTGCGGGTGGTGGGGGTGGGCGGTTGCCCGGGAACGGGCGGGCGCGGCTGACGAGCTTTGTCGGGCGGGAGGCCGATCTCGCCGCGGTGGAAGGCGACTTGGGGCGGGCCCGGCTGGTGACGATCACCGGGCCCGGCGGGACCGGGAAGACCCGGTTGTCGCAGGAGGCCGGGGACCGGGTGGCCGGGCGGTGGGCGGACGGCGTCTGGTACGCCGAACTCGCGCCGGTGAGCGACCCGCGCACACTGCCGGAGGCCGTGATCAGCTCACTGGGCCTGCGCGACACCCTGCTGCACACCGGCAGCGCCGCCGAGGCCGCGATAGCCGCCGAGACCAAGGCGAAGGACCCGGCCCGGCAGCTCGCCGACTACTGCGCGGGCCGCGACCTGCTGCTGGTGCTGGACAACTGCGAGCATGTGATCGACGCCGCCGCGACCCTCACCGAGCTGCTGCTGGCCAGCTGCCCAGGCGTTTCCGTCCTCGCCACCAGCCGTGAACCCCTGGGCGTACCGGGGGAGTTGGTACGCCCGCTGGACCCGCTCCCGGACCCGCCCGCGCTGCGGCTGCTGGCCGACCGGGGGGCCGCCGCCCGGCCCGGCTTCTCCGTCGAGGACGATCCGGTGGCCTGCGCCGAGCTGTGCCGCCGGCTGGACGGGCTGCCGCTGGCCATCGAGCTGGCCGCGGCCCGGCTGCGGAGCATGTCGCCGCGGCAGCTCGCCGACCGCCTGGACGACCGCTTCCGGCTGCTCACCGGCGGCAGCCGCACGCTGCTGCCGCGCCAGCAGACGCTGCGGGCCGTGGTGGACTGGTCCTGGGACCTCCTCGACCCGCCCGAGCGCGTCCTGCTGCGCCGCCTCGCCGTCTTCCGGGGCGGCTGGACCCTGGAAGCCGCCGAGGCGATCTGCGCCGACCCGCCGGACACCCGGGCCGCCCCGGCCGCCCCGGCTCCTGAAAGCCCCGCCGATCCCGCCGCCGACCGGATCGACGCCCCGGACGCCGCCGCCCTGCTCTCCTCCCTGGTGGACAAGTCACTCGTCCTCGCCGACCTCACCGCCGGCGGCGCCCGTTACCGCATGCTGGAGACCATTCACGAGTACGCGGCCGAGCGGCTGGACGCGACCGGTGAACGCCCCGCCGTCGAGCGGCGGCACATCGCGTACTTCCGTGAATACGCCCGCACCGCCGACCCGTTGCTGCGCGGCACGCAGCAACTCGTCTGGTTCGACCGGCTGGAGACGGAACACGAGAATCTGCGGGCCGCGCTGCGGCGGGCGGTGGCCGCCGGGGACGAGCAGGAAGCACTGATGCTGGTGCTGGGCTGCAACTGGTTCTGGGAGGTGCGCAATTACGCCTCGGAGCGCCGCTACTGGCCGGGCACGGTGTCCGCGATGGCCCCCGACCCGTTCGCGGAGCCGCCCAACCTGGTGCCGGTGGAACGCGGTCCGCTGGAGGACCCGCCGCCGCTCCGGGGCGAGCGGCTGCTGGAGGCCCGCCGCCACGCCCGGTTCATCGACCTGGCCTCCCGGGACGGCGAGGGCGAGTGGTGGACCGACCCGGCCCTGATGCGGATCGGCAAGGCGCTGATCGACAGTTACCCGCCGCATCTGCCGCAGTCCGCCCGGGTTCCCGGCATCCTGCGCGCCTACGGCGCCTTCTTCTCCGGCGAGTTCGACCGGCTGCACCTCCTGCTGGACGAGACGGTCGCGTGCTGCCGCGCCTACGACCGGACCTGGGAACTCGCCTACGCCCTGCAACTGCGGGCGAAGGTGAACAACGATGTGCGGGAGCGCCGGCAGGAGGCCTTCCGGGACATCAGCGAGAGCCGGCGGCTGTTCGAGCGGCTGGGCGACGAGTGGGGGATGGCCGAGACCCTGTCGGCCGAGGCGGAGGCGGCCGGCAACGCGGGCGACTGGCCGCGCGCCGTCGAGTGCTGCGTCCAGGGCATCGCGCTGGCCCGCCGGATCGGCTCGCACCAGCATGTCCCCAATCTCACCGTCCGGATGGGCGACGCCCTGATCAACTGCGGCGAGTGGGACGAGGGCGTACGGCTGCTGCACGAAGGCATCGAGGACGCCGAGCGCTTCGGGTCGACCAGTGACGGTGCCTCCTTCTTCGGCAAGATCCTGCTCGTCGGCGCGCTCGGCCGCCACGACGACGCCGCCGAGGCGCTGGAGCTGATCGATGAGACCATGCGGCGCAACGAGAACGCGGGGCCGGGCATCCCCGGCTTCGTCGGCGGCATGCTGAGGGGCGTCAAGGGCGCCCTGCTCGGCAAGCTGGGCGAACCGGAGCAGGGTCTCGCCCTGCTCTCCGAAGGCCTGGACGAGCTGGCCGACCATCCGCTGACCAATGTGATCACCCCGCGGCTGGCGGTCCTGCTCGCCCCGGCCGGGATACGGCTGCTGCGCATGCTTGGCGCCCCGGACGGCGCTCCCCCGCGTCAGGCCGACCGGGACGGCCGGAACCACCGCAGGCTCCGCCGCGCCGCGGCCCTCGTGGGCGCCCACGACCGGCTGCGCCCGTCCGCGATCCCGCCCGCCGAACAGCGGGAACTGGACGAGGACATCGCATTGCTGCGGGCCCTGCTGGGCGAAGAAGTCTTCGACGCCGAGTACGCCGAGGGCGAAGGGCTCCCCTTCGAGGAGGCCTTCGCCCTGATGCGTGACATGGACTGACCGCCGGACCCGGCCCGGGTGGCCCGTTCCCCGGCCCTCAGGTCTTCTTGCGGAAGCGCGCCACCGCCAGCGGCGCCGTCACCACGGTGATGCCGACCGCCCAGGCCAGGGTGACCCAGACCGAGTGGGCCACCGGACCGCCGTTGATCAGCGCCCGGGCCGCGTCCGCCAGATTCGACAGCGGATTGACCTTGGTGAATCCCTCCAGCCAGCCCGGCATCGTGGTGGGCTTGGCGAAGATCGAGCTTCCGAACTGCAGCGGCATCAGCACGAGCAGGGCCACCCCCTGGACGGCCTGGGGCGTCTTCATGGTCAGCCCCAGCAGTATGAAGATCCACATCAGTGAGGCGCCGAACACCGTCGACAACGCGATCGCCGCCAGCAGGTGCGGCACATCGGTCTTGATGCTCAGCCCGAGCGCGAAGCCCATCCCCAGCAGGATCGTGGTGGCGATCATCATCCGGCCGACCTCGACCACGATCTTGGCGATCAGGACCGACGACCGGGCGATCGGCATCGTCCGGAACCGGTCCATGACCCCCTTCTTGAAGTCGTCGTTGATCCCGGTGCCGACCGCCTGGGCGATGTTCATGCCCATCATCGCCATCAGGCCGGGGACGACGTAGTTCACATACGCGTGCTGATTGCCCTTGCCGGAGACCGCGCCGCCGAAGACGTAGACGAACAGCAGGGTGAAGATCACCGGCATCAGCAGGGCGTCGAACATCGACTCCGGGTCCTGCTTGATCTGGAGCATGTTGCGGCGCGCCAGCGCGCCGATGTGCCGCAGATTGGCCCGCAGGCCGATCCGGCCCTCGCCGGCCACCGCGGCCCGGCCGGCGGACGCGGAAACCGTCGCTGTCGCGGCGCTCATACCCTGACCTCCACTTCGTGCTTCTTCTCCAGGGCGGGGGTCCCGCCCTCCATGTCCGCGTCCGTGTCGCCGCCCGCGGCCGTGGCCGGGTCCGCGCCCTTGCCGCCGTCGGCCTTCTGGCCGGTGATCGCCAGGAACACCTCGTCCAGGCTGGGCAGATGGGTGCCGATACCGGCGATGCCGAAGCCGTGCGCGCCCAGCAGGCCCACCACGGCGGTCAGCTGCTCATCACTGAGGATCGGCACACTCACCACGCCCTCGGCCTCGTCGGCGTGCGCGCCCGCCACCCCGTCGAGCCGGGCGGCGCCGATCGCGGCGGCCATCGCCGCCGTCTGCGCCTTGTCGGACGGCGTGATCTGCAGGGTGCGCCCGCCCACCTTGGCCTTGAGCTCCGCGACCCGGCCGTTGGCGATCACCCGGCCGCGGTCGATCACCGTCAGCTCGTCGGCGAGGTGCTCGGCCTCCTCCATGTACTGGGTGGTGAGCAGCACGGTCGCGCCCTCGGTGACCATCCGCCGCACCTCGGTCCACACCTCGTTGCGGGTACGGGGATCCAGGCCCGTGGTCGGCTCGTCCAGGTAGAGCACCGCCGGCTGCCCGATCATGCTCGCGGCCAGGTCCAGCCGGCGGCGCATACCGCCGGAGTACTGCATCGCGGGCCGTTTGGCCGCCTCGGTCAGCGAGAACCGCTCCAGCAGCTCGTCCGCCCTGGCCCGGGCCGCGCCGCGGGACAGGTCCAGCAGCCGGCCGATCATGTAGAGGTTCTCCCGGCCGGACAGCTTCTCGTCCACCGAGGCGTACTGCCCGGTCAGGCCGATCACCCGGCGCAGTTGCCGTGGCTGTCGCAGTACGTCGTAGCCGGCCACCCGGGCGCTGCCGGCGTCCGGCCGGACCAGCGTCGAGAGCACGCGTACCAGCGTCGTCTTACCGGCCCCGTTCGGGCCGAGCACGCCGAGGACCGTGCCCTGGCGTACCTCCAGATCCACCCCGTCGAGGGCCTTGGTCGCGCCGTAGTGCTTGACCAGACCCCGTACCTCGACGGCGGCGGTCCCACTGTCGTCAGTCAGTCGCGTCGTCATGGGCACCACCATGCCGGGGTCCACCGACGCAGCGCCGACATACCGCCGACAGCGCCGCCCCAGGTCAGTACGGAGCCGTGTCGGCCCGGTGTCGGTCCCGTGTCGGCGGCGCCGGCGGGCTGCGGCACCGCCGGGTGGGATGTCCCGCCGCCGATCCTAGGTCGGCACGCTGACCAGCAGGTTTCCAGCCGAGGTGCGGACGTCGAAGTGGTTGATCGCGGACTCGTGCAGCCCGGAGGCGCCGTGCACGATGAGCGGCTTGCGATGCGCGTCGGTGCCGTAGCCGGCGTCGGGGACGGACCAGGTGGCGACCGTCTGGTGGCTGCCGTCCTTGCCGACCGCGACCAGGCTGCAGGTGAGCGGGCCGCTCACTCCGGTCAGCTTCAGGTCGACCACGCTGCCCCAGCCCTTGTCCGTGAGCCCCACCACGGCGGAGGCCCCGGTGGCGGGATTGCTGGCGGAGTGCTGGTCGGCCGAGAAGGTGGCCTGCGCGATCGGGCGGGTGGTGTGGCCGCCGCTGTCGGTGGCGAGCACCGCGACGGTGGGACCGCCGACCACCAGCACCGCCGCCACTGCCACCGCCACCAGCCGGCGCCGCCCGCGGGTCCGGCGCTCGCCGGCCACCTGCCGCAGCAGCCGGTCCAGCAGCGCGTCACCGGGTGGTTCCACGAAGCCGATGCCGTCCCCGCGCAGCTCTTCGAGCACCGGGACCACGCCCATCAGCTCGTCCAGCTGCACACCGCACTCTTCGCAGTCGGTCAGATGCTCCTCGAACCTGGTCATCTCGTCGTCCTCCAGCGCCCCGAGCAGATAGGCGCCCACATCGACATGCGGGTTCATGAGGTGGTCACCCCTCTCTCCTCCAGCGCGTTCCGCAGAGCGCGCAGTGCGTAGAAGACCCGGGACCGGACGGTGCCGGCCGGGAGTCCCAGTTCGTCGGCCGCCTCATTCACCGTACGGCCCCGGAAGTAGGTCTGGACAAGAGCTTCCCGGTGGGCCGCCGACAGGTCCTGCAAGGCGTCCGAGATGGTCATCAGGCGCAGTGAGCGCTCCAGCTCGTCCTGGGCCGGAAGCTGCTCCAGGGCGGCGGGGGAGGTCTCCTGCGGACGGGACTGCTTGCTGCGGTGGCCGTCGATCACGATCCGCCGGGCCACCGTCACCAGCCAGGGCCGCAGGCTGCGGGCCGCCGGGTCGAGGCTGGCCGCGCTCTTCCAGGCCCGCAGCAGCGTCTCCTGCACGATGTCCTCGGCCAGGAAGCGGTCGCCCGCGACCAGCCGGAGCACGTACGCGAACAGCGCACTGGCGTGTTCGCGGTACAGCGCCCGCATCATGTCTTCCTCCGGCACCGCTTCCTGGGGTTCCAGGGGTTCCGGCGGTTCCGGCGGTCCGGGAGATCCGTCCACGGCGGCATCCTGCCCTACCTGCCGCCTGCGGTCGAGTTCGCGTGTAGCGGTCCGGGACATCAGTAGCCGTACGATCCGCCGCTCGAACCCGAGCCGGTGGTCGAGGACGTGGTCGAGGAGGAGCCCGCCGAGGACGACGACGCCTTGGCGCCGGCCGGGGTCACCGCCCACCAGATGCCGCCGACGCCCTGGCCGTTGGTGTCGCCGGCCTTGCTGTCCTGGGCGTAGGTGTAGAGCGGCCAGCCGTTCAGGGTGAGCTGCTTCTGGCCGTCCGTGCCGGTTATGGAGCCCAGCAGCTTCTGGTTCACGCCCTGGACCATGGCGGCGTCGGAGGCGGGCGCGGCCGGCCACAGCGCGGTGCACTGGCCGGTGCAGTGCGAGGCCGGGGGCTTGTTGGTGTCCATGTCGAAGCGGTAGAGCGTGAAGCCCTTGCCGTTCACCACGATCGTGCCGAGTGTGGCGTCGGACACGGTGTGCACCCCGGTCGCGCCGGAGGCCGAGCCGCCCGCGGCGGGCGCCGCCGGGGAGGGCGAGGAGGGCGAGGACGGGGCGGACGGCGAGGAAGAGGAGGAGGCCGACGACCCGGACGAGGACATGCAGGCCGACAGGGACAGGGCCAGGGACGCGGCGAATACGGCTCCGGTGGCCATCCGGCCGCGGTTGGAGAGGATCATGAGACTTCCCGTAGGTGCGAGGTACGGCGCCTCAGCGGCGCTCACCGGGACATACGGACCGGATCGCCGGTTGTCTCAAAATCTCCGCACCCAAAACGGAAAGACCGCAGATTTCCCCGCGCGGCGGTGCCCGGACCCTGGAGGGACGGGTCCGGGCACCGGGCCGGGGAGAGCGCGGGGTCAGTGGAAGGTGTGCTCCTCGGCCGGGAAGGCCGCGCCGACCACGTCGCCGGCGAAGGCGCGGGCCGCGTCGCCGAGGGTCTGGCGCAGGTTCGCGTACTGCTTGGTGAAGCGCGGCACCTTGCCCTCGGTCATCCCGGCCATGTCGGTCCACACCAGGACCTGGGCGTCGGTGTCGGGCCCGGCGCCGATCCCGATCACCGGGATCTGCAGCGAGCGGGTGATCTCGGCCGCCACCTCGGCCGGCACCAGCTCCAGGACCAGCGCGAAGGCGCCCGCGTTCTGCGCCGCCTTGGCGTCCCTGATCAGCCGGTCGGCGGCCTCGTCGCCGCGGCCCTGCACGCGGTAGCCGAGGGTGTTGAAGGACTGCGGGGTCAGACCCAGGTGGGCCATCACCGGGACGCCGGCCTCGACCAGGGTCTCGGTCTGCGCCAGCGAGCGCTCGCCGCCCTCCAGCTTGACCGCCCCGACCCCGGCCTCCTTGATCAGCCGGGTGGCGCTGCGCAGCGCCTGCACCGGGCCCTCCTGGTACGAGCCGAAGGTGAGGTCGGCCACGATCAGCGCCCGGCGGGTGCCGCGGACCACGGCGGCGGACAGCATCGCCATGTGGTCCAGGGTGACCGGGACGGTGGAGTCGTAGCCGAGGTGGACATTGCCCATCGAGTCGCCGACCAGCAGCACCGGGATGCCGGCCTCGTCGAAGACGGAGGCGGTCATCGCGTCGTAGGCGGTGAGCATGGGCCACTTCTCGCCCCGCTCCTTGGCGGCGCCGAGATCGCGCACGGTGATCCGGCGGGTGCCGGTGCCTCCGTAGAGCGCCTTGGGGTGGTCGGACCCGGAGCTGCCCGCGGTGGGCCGGGCAGCAGGAAGTTGCGTCATGATGACGGCTCCTTCATGTCATCTCGAGGCGCCCTCACGGCGTCCCCGGATCACCTCCATGCTGGCACGCCCCGCCGCGTTCGGAAAGGCGGCGGCGGAGAGACGCGGGGCACAGCCACGGCGGGCGCCCGTCCGGCGGTCGGCGCGGGCCCGTTTTTTACCCCAGCTTTACGATACGAGACGGTCCCGTATCGAAAATAAATCGTACGCTGACGCCATGGCCGAACCCATGACTCCCACCGTGTCTCCGGCGATCCACCGCCGCCGCTGGGCGATCCTCACCGTGCTGTTGCTCAGCCTGCTCGTCGTGGTGCTGGACAACTCGATCCTCAACGTAGCGATGAAAACCATCGCCCAGCCGTCACCCACCGGACTCGGGGCCACCCAGAGCCAGTTGGAATGGGCGATCAACTCGTACACGCTGGTCTTCGCCGGCCTGCTCTTCACCGCCGGGCTGCTCGGCGACCGGCTCGGCCGGAAGAAGGTGCTGCTGTTCGGCATGCTGGTCTTCGGGGCCGGTTCCGCGGCCTCGGCGATGGCCGGGTCCGCCGGCCAACTGATCGCCTACCGCGGCGTGATGGGCCTGGGCGGCGCCTTCATCATGCCCGCCACGCTGGCGATCATCATGAACGTCTTCGAGCGCGACGAGCAGCCGCGCGCCATCGGCATCTGGTCCGGCGTCGTCGGCCTGGCCATCGCGATCGGCCCGATCACCGGCGGCCTGCTGCTCCAGCACTTCTGGTGGGGCTCGGTCTTCCTGGTCAACGTGCCCATAGTGATCATCGGCCTGATCGCGATGTTCCTGCTGGTGCCCGACTCCCGCGACCCGCGCCCGGGCCGGCTCGACCCGGTCGGCGTGCTGACGTCCATCGCCGGCCTGGTGCTGCTGATCTACGGCATCATCAAGGGCGGCGAGTACGGCGACTTCACCCGGCCCGAGGTGTGGGCCACCTCGGTGGCCGGCCTGGCCGTCCTCGGCGGCTTCGTCTGGTACGAGTCCCGCAGCGAGCATCCGGCGCTGGACGTCCGCTACTTCAAGAATCGGCAGTTCTCCGCGTCGGTGGCCGCCATAGGCCTCATCTTCTTCGCGCTGATGGGCGTGACCTTCTTCATCGTCTTCTACACCCAGTCGGTACGCGGCTACAGCGCCCTGCAGTCCGGCCTGCTGCTGCTCCCGCTGGCCGCCGCCCAGATGGTCTTCGCGCCCCGGGCCCGGCTGCTGGTCGACCGGATCGGCGCCCGCGCGGTCTGCGCCGGCGGTATGGCGCTCACCGGGGTGTCCTTCCTCGGCTTCCTGCTGCTGGGCAGGTCCACCCCCATCTGGGTGCTGGAGGTGCTGTTCTTCCTGATGGGCGTCGCGATGGCGCACGTCATGCCGCCGGCCACCGTGATGATCATGTCCTCGCTGCCGCGCGAGAAGGCCGGCTCCGGCTCGGCGGTCAACAACACCTTCCGGCAGGTCGGCGGCGCGCTCGGCGTGGCCGTACTCGGCTCGGTGATGTCGACCGTCTACCGCGACGGCATCTCGGGCCACCTCGGTTCGCTGCCCGCCGACAAGCGGGCGGCGGCCGGTGAGTCCATCGAGGCCACCCTCGGTGTCGCCGAACGGCTGGGCGCCAAGGGCCAGGTGCTGGTCCAGCCCGCCAACGACGCCTTCCTGCACGCGATGCACATCACCGCCGCCGCCTCCGCCGGGGTCGCGCTGATCGGCGCGGTCGTGGCCGCGGTGTTCCTGCCCGCCAAGTCCGCCGCCCCCACCGCCACACCCGGCTCCCCGACGGAACGGGAAATGGCGGGTGTGGAGAGTTGATCCCGTCCGGTCCGGCGGACGGCCCGCCGGGAACGACCGCCGCGCGGCGCGGGCGTCCGCGCAACGCGGCGGTCGACCGCGCGGTCATCGACACCGTCGTGCGGCTGATCGCCGAGGGCACCACCTTCAGTGATCTGACCATCGAGGGCATCGCCCGGGAGGCCGGCGTCGGCAAGGCGACCGTCTACCGCCGCTGGGCGGGCAAGGACGCGCTGCTGCTCGACGTACTGGCCGAAGTGGACGGACCGCCGGACCTGAAGAGCAGCGGGGTGCTGCGCGACGACCTGATCGCGGCCGTCGAGTACATCCGGCTGCGCAGCCTCGCCAAGCGTGAATCGGCGCTGCTGCGCACGATGGTGGCGCAGGCGCAGAGCAACCCGGAGCTGTGGCGGCGCTATCACGACACGGTGGTGGCCGCCCGGCGCAGGATGCTGATGGACCTGCTGGAACGCGGCATCGAGGACGGGGAGATCTGCCGGCGGGCCGGCGCCGACCTGGACCTGCTGGCCGACATGGTGGTCGGTCCGGTGCTGGTACGGGCCACTTTGCGCCCCGACGCGCCGCTGGAGCCCGATCTCGCCGAGCGGGTGGTCGACACCCTGCTGGAGGGGATGCGCCCGCGCTCCTGAAGCCCCCACCGATGCTCCATCGATGCCGACGCCGGCCGCAGGTGTCGGCATCGCTTTCTTCTTGACCTGATTTGTACGAGTTGTGTCACAGCGGTCCCCTGCTTGGCCGCACCACGGAACCCACCGGCCCCCGCAGTCCGTCGCTACCTGTACCGATCCCCTAAGGTCGGCAGTGCACCCGGCAAGGCAGCGAGGATCCTCATGACCCAGGCGCAGAGCGGCACGGACGCGACCCAGGACGGCGGCGAGCAGCGGCGCCCGAACGCCTCAGGGGCGCGGCCACGTTTCGGCGCCCGCCTGATCCGGTGGTGGCAGCCGGCCGGCATGTGGCGGCGCGGCATCGTCACCGCCGTGTGCGCCGGGCTGCTGTCGCTGCTGCTGTTCTTCCACTCGGACGTGCCCAACCGGATCGGCAACCTCGGCAGCCTGCTGGAGACGTTCCTGCCCTGGCTCGGCCTGGCGGTGCCGGTGCTGCTCGCGGTGGCGCTGCTGCGGCGCTCGGCGACCGCGCTGATCGCCCTGCTCGTCCCGTCGTTGATCTGGCTGAATCTCTTCGGCGGCCAGCTCACCGACAAGTCCGCGGCCGGCGGCGACCTCAGCGTGCTCACCCACAACGTCAACGCCGGCAATCCCGACCCGGACGGCACCGCGCGGGACCTCGTCACGGCGGGCACCGACATCGTGGCGCTGGAGGAACTGGCCGAGAGCCAGGAGCCCCGCTACGCCAAGGATCTCGCGGCGGCGTATCCCTACCACGCGGTGGAGGGCACGGTCGGGCTGTGGAGCAAGTACCCGCTGAGCGGGGTGCGTCCGGTGGACATCAAGATCGGCTGGGTACGGGCCATGCGGGCGTCGGTCCGCACCCCGCACGGCCCGGTGGCGGTCTATGTGGCCCATCTGCCCTCGGTACGGGTGAAGTTCGACGCCGGCTTCACGGCCGGGCAGCGCGACAACGCCGCCGAGGCACTCGGTCAGGCCATCGCGGCCGAGCCCCTGCACAGCGTGGTGCTGCTCGGCGATCTCAACGGCACCATGAACGACCGGGCGCTGGCGGCGGTCACCTCGCAGATGCGCTCCACCCAGGGAGCGGCGGGCAACGGTGTCGGCTTCAGCTGGCCGGCCTCCTTCCCGATGGCCCGGATCGACCAGATCATGGTCAAGGGCATCGAGCCGCGCTCCTCCTGGACGCTGCCGAAGACGGGCAGCGACCATCTGCCGGTCGCCGCCCGCCTGCAACTGCCGTAAACCGCCGGGCGTCCGCGCGGCTACGAACCCTCGCCCTCGCGCCAGCGGTTGGTGATCGGCAGCCGGCGGTCCTTGCCGAAGCCCTTCGGCGAGATCTTGGTGCCCGGCGGGTACTGCCGCCGCTTGTACTCCGCGGTGTCGGTCAGCTTCAGCACCCGGGTGACCAGCTCCGCGTCGAAGCCCGCCGCCACGATCGCCTCCCGGCCCTGGTCGCGGTCCACATACAGCTCCAGCACCCGGTCCAGCACGTCGTAGTCCGGCAGCGAGTCGGAGTCCATCTGGCCGGGGCGCAGTTCGGCGCTCGGCGGCTTGCTGATCGAGTTCTCCGGGATCGGCGGGGTCTCGCCCTTGGCCAGCGCCGCCGCGTTGCGCCAGCGGGCCAGCCGGAAGACCGTCGTCTTGTAGACGTCCTTGATCGGGCCGTAGGCGCCCACCGAGTCGCCGTAGAGCGTCGAATAGCCCACCGCCAGCTCGCTCTTGTTGCCCGGCGCGAGCACGATGTGGCCCTCCTGGTTGGAGATGGCCATCAAGGTCACCCCGCGCGTCCGCGACTGGAGGTTCTCCTCGGCGAGGCCGGTCAGCTTCAGCGAGCCCATGTACGCGTCGAACATCGGGGCGATCGAGACCGTGCGCAGGTCCAGCCCGGTGCGGCGGGCCAGCTCGGCGGCGTCCCCCTTGGAGTGGTCCGAGGAGTACGCCGAGGGCATCGAGACGCCGTACACGTTCTGGGCGCCCACCGCGTCACAGGCGATGGCCGCGACCAGGGCCGAGTCGATGCCGCCGGACAGGCCGATCAGCACCGAGCGGAAGTGGTTCTTGCGGACGTACGCGCGCAGGCCCGTCACCAGGGCGGCGTACACCTCGGCGTCGTCGCCCAGCCGCTCGGCCTCGCCCCCGGTGTACTCGGGCTCGTACGGCGGCACCGGCTCCGCCGTGAGGGTGACGTGCTGGATCTCCAGGCCGTCGTCCACCCGCCCGGACGGCGCCTCGGCCGGGGCGGCCGGCAGCTCCAGGTCGAGGAGCAGGCACTCCTCGGCGAACTGCGGGGACCGGGCGATCACCTCGCCGCCCGCGGTGACCACGATCGTGTCGCCGTCGAAGACCAGCTCGTCCTGGCCGCCGACCATGGCCAGATACGCCAGCGTGCTGCCCGCCTCCCGGGCGCGCTTGCGGACCAGCTCCAGCCGGGTGTCGTCCTTGTCCCGCTCGTACGGCGAGGCGTTGATCGACAGCAGCAGCCCGGCGCCGGCCGAGCAGGCGGCCGGCACCCGGCCGCCGTCCTGCCACAGGTCCTCGCAGATCGCCAGCGCGACGTCCACGCCGCGGACCCGGATCACCGGCATGGTGTCGCCGGGCACGAAGTAGCGGAACTCGTCGAAGACGCCGTAGTTCGGCAGGTGGTGCTTGGCGAAGCGCAGCGCGACCTTGCCGCGGTGCAGGACGGCCGCGCAGTTCTGCGGGGCGCCGGCCGGCTGTCCGTAGCGCGGCTGGGCGTTCTCGCTGCGGCCCAGATACCCGACGACCACCGGCAGCTCGCCCAGCCCCTCGGCGGCCAGCCGCCCGGCCAGGTCCACCACCGCGGCCCGGCTGGCCTCCACGAACGAGGACCGCAACGCGAGATCCTCCACGGGGTAGCCGGTGAGCATCATCTCGGGAAACGCCACCAGGTGCGCGCCCTGGCCGGCGGCATACCGGGACCACCGCAGAACGCTTTCGCTGTTCCCGGCGATGTCACCGACGGTGGAGTCGATCTGATTCAGGGCAACACGAAGTTGGGGCACCTGGTCATTCTAATTCCGGCGGGGCTCGCGGCGCGGTGGCCGCCCGGTGCGGTGGCCGCCCGGCGGGGGTGCGGGCCGCGAGGGCGCGGGCCCGGCGCGGCGGGTCGGGGGAGGGCGGTTCCGGTCGTTCGCGGACCGCGGGCCGCCGTGGGCCGGTCGCGCAGTTCCCCGCGCCCCTGTAGGGCACCGCCCGGGTAGACGTGCCGCGCTCCCCGCGCCCTTGTGGGGCGCGGGGAGCGCGCGGAACGGCGGGGAATCGTTTACGGGCGGTACCAGACCGCCGTGTCGGAGGGGACGCGGCCGTCCTCCGCCAGGGAACCGCTGGTCAGGAGGATCTCCTCGTGGGCCGGCAGCTCCACCGGCTCCCCGGAGAGGTTCACCAGGCAGACGAACCGCTCGGAGCGGCCGAACACCAGCACGCCGGGGTCGGAGTCGAGCCAGCTGATGGGGCCGTCACCCAGGCCCGGCTCCTCCTTGCGGAGCCGCAGCGCCGCCCGGTAGAGCGACAGCATCGACGCCGGGTCGGCGGACTGGATCTCGGCCGTACGGGCCGCCCAGTCGGCCGGCTGCGGGAGCCACGGCTCGGTGGACCCCTCCGGGCTGAAGCCGAAGGGCGAGCTCGCGCCCGCCCACGGGATCGGCACCCGGCAGCCGTCGCGGCCCGGGTCGGTGCCGCCGGAGCGCAGGTACATCGGGTCCTGGAGCTTCTCGGTGGGGATGTCCTCCACCTCCGGCAGCCCCAGCTCCTCGCCCTGGTAGACGTAGACCGAGCCGGGCAGCGCCAGCGTCAGCAGCGCCGCCGCCCGCCCCCGGCGGGTGCCCAGCTCCAGGTCGGTGGGGACGCCGAACGCCTTGGTGGCGAAGTCGAACCCGGTGTCGGCGCGTCCGTAGCGCGTCACCGTACGCGTCACGTCGTGGTTGCACAGCACCCAGGTGGCGGGCGCGCCCACCGGCTCGTGCACGGCCAGCGTGGTGGTGATCGACGTACGCAGCCGGCCCGGCTCCCAGGGGCACGCCAGGAAGTCGAAGTTGAACGCCGTGTGCATCTCGTCGGGCCGCAGATAGTTCGCGAAGCGCACCGCGTCCGGCAGCCACACCTCGCCGACCAGGATGCGGGCGCCGTCGTAGGAGTCGGCGATCCGGCGCCAGCCGCGGTAGATCTCGTGCAGGTCGTCCCGGTCGATGTACGGATGCGGGGCGGCCGGGTCGTCGGACAGGTCGGGCAGCAGCGGGTCCTTGGAGACCATCGCGGCGGAGTCGATCCGCACCCCGCCGGCGCCGCGGTCGAACCAGAACCGCAGCACGTCCTCGTGCTCGGCGCGGACATCCGGATGGTCCCAGTTGAGGTCCGGCTGCTCGGAGTCGAAGAGGTTGAGGAACCAGTCGCCGGGCGTACCGTCCGGGTCGGTGGTGCGGGTCCAGGCCGGGCCGCCGAACTGCGACGGCCAGTTGTTGGGCGGCAGTTCGCCGTTCTCACCGCGGCCCGGGCGGAACCAGAACCGCTCCCTGGCCGCGCTGCCGGGTCCGGCCGCCAGTGCCTCGCGGAACCACGGGTGCGCCGCGGAGATGTGGTTCGGCACGATGTCGATGATGGTCTTGATGCCGAGCGACACCGCCTCGGAGATCAGCTTCTCGGCCTCCGCGAGCGTGCCGAACACCGGATCGATGTCCCGGTAGTCGGCCACGTCGTAGCCGCCGTCGGCCATCGGCGAGGGGTACCAGGGGTTGAACCACAGGGCATCGACGCCCAGCTCGGCCAGGTACGGCAGCCGGGACCGCACGCCGGCGAGATCACCGGTCCCGTCGCCGTTGCTGTCGGCGAAGCTCCGCGGGTAGACCTGGTAGATGACCGCGCCGCGCCACCAGTTCTCGTCGGCCTCGGGCTGAGGGGTGTCTGCCACGTCAACGTCCTTTCGGGCAGGTGGGACCCCGCCGCCGGCCCCGGATGGCGGGGATGTGGGCATGAGGGCCGGCGGCGGAGTGCTGATGGGTGGTGCGTTCGTCGGTGCGGGGAGTGCCGGAACGGCAGGTCAGCCCTTGAGGCTGCCGGCGGTCAGACCGGACATGATGTTGCGCTGGAAGAGCAGGAAGATCAGCAGGGTCGGTACGGCGGAGATGGCGAGCGCGGCGATGAGCACGTTCTCCGGGACGCCCTGCGAGAGCGAGTTGATGCCGATGTTGATCGGCTGCTGCTTCGGGTCGGGCTCCACCAGCATCGGCCAGAGGAAGTCCTTCCAGACGTTCACCACGGCGAAGATGGACACCACGCCGAGGATGGGCCGGGACATCGGCAGCACGATCGACCACAGGGTCCGCAGCGGGCTGGCGCCGTCGATCGCGGCCGCGTGCATCAGGTCCTCCGGGATGGAGTCGAAGAACCGCTTGAGCAGGAAGATGTTGAAGCCGTTGGCCACCGTCGGCAGCCAGATCGCCCACGGTGTGCCGATCAGGTTGAAGTGCACCACCGGCAGCTTCAGCACCGTCATGTACTGCGGCACGATCAGCACCGCCGCCGGGATCATCAAGGTGGCCAGCATGCCGCCCAGGATCAGCTTGCCGAACACCGGCCGGAGCTTGGAGATCGCGTAGGCCGCCGCCACGTCGAAGACGAGCTGGAAGGCGAGCGCGCCGAACGCGTAGTACAGCGTGTTGAAGAGCAGCCGGGCGATCTTCAGCTGGCTCCACGCGGTGTGGTAATTGCTGGGCTGCGGGTGCTTCGGGATGAAGGTGGGCGGATTCGCCACCACTTCCTGGGCGGATTTGAAACCGCCGATGACCATCCAGTACAGCGGGCCGAGGAAGACCAGCGTGAACACCGCGACGATCAGGGTGAGCACGGTCCAGTAGGCGATTCTCCCCTTGGGCCGGTTCAGCGCGGCCGAGGAGATGAGGGTGCGGTTCTGCGAGGAAAACGTCGCTGCCATGGTCCTGTCCGTCCTAGTCGCTGTTCCGGCTGAGCCGTGTGTAGATGCCGGAGAAGATGGCAAGTACCAGCAGCAGGAAGAGGCCGAGCGCCGCGGCGCTTCCGAAGTTGTTGTACCGGAACGCGTACTGGTAGACCATGTAGACGATGGTCATCGTGGAGTTCTCCGGGCCGTTGCCGCCGGTGAGCAGGAAGACGTTGGTGAACTCCTGCATGGTGGCCACGATCTGGAGCAGCAGCATCAGGGACAGCACCATCCGGGTCTGCGGGATGGTGACGTGCCAGATCTTGCCGAACAGACCGGCGCCGTCCAGGTCGGCGGCCTCGTAGAGCTCGCCGGGAATGTTCTGCAGCGCGGCCAGGTAGATGAGGGTGGCGCTGCCGAGGTTCATCCAGGTGGCGGCGATGACGACCGAGATCATCGCGGTGCTGGACGAGTCCAGGAATTGCGATGTCGGTAGGTGCAGGAACTTCAGGATGTGGTTGAACAGCCCGTAGTCCGGGTTGTAGAAGTACTTGAACAGCAGTACGCCGGCCACCGGCGGGAGCATGACCGGCAAGTAGACCAGAATGCGCAGGTAGGCCTGTGCGTGCTTGAGCTCATTGAGCACGATGGCTATCACGAACGGCACCGCGAAGCCGATCACCAGCGCCATGCCGGTGAACTCCGCGGTGTTCTTCCAGGCGGTCCAGAAGTAGGGGTCGTGATAGACGCGGTCGATGTTCTTCCAACCGACCCAGTGCGTCTCGCCGCGCTTTGTCTCCTGGAAGCTCATGATGAATTCGCGGACCATGGGGTACCACGAGAACATCAGGAAGCAGAGGAGCGCGCCGATGAGGAACCCATGGGCCTGGAGGTTTTGCCGGACTTTGCGGCTCAGGCCGTTCCGGGCGGCACCGCCGGCAGGACCGGAGGGGCGCCCGGCGTGGCGCTTGGTCAAATTCTCGGGGACGGTCGTCGCCGCCATGGGTGCTCCTCGACTGAATTCGGTACCGGAAGCCGATGCCGCCGCAGCGGGGACCGGTCGCCGACCGGCCCCCGCTGGGCTCCGCTGTTACTGGCTGGCGGCCAGCAACGAGTTGACCTGCGTCTCCGCGGTGGAGAGCAACTTGTCGATGTTGGCGCTCTTGTTGGTCAGAACACCCGACATCACGGTGTCGAGCACGGTGTAGATCTTCTGCGCGTTCGGCGGCTCGGGGAGCACCGGCACCTGCGCGTCGACATAGGTCTTGAAGTTGTCGACCGGGATGGTGGCGCTGGCCGTCTTGAGCGCGGTGTCCTGGTCCTTGGCGGCACCGGTGAAGAAGAACGGCTCCGGCAGACCGACGGGCAGGCCGTCCGTCTTGTTGCGGGCGTAGTTGAACTGGCCCTTGCCCAGGGTCAGGTACTTGAAGTTGACCCAGGCGATGCCGGCCTTGATCTGGTCCGGGGTGTCGCTCTTCTTGAACATGTAGTCGTTGCCGCCGAAGAGCGCGGTCTGGCCACCGGGGATCGGCGCCATGCCGAGGTCCTTGTAGTCGGCCTTGTACTGCTGGACGACCAGCGGGACGTCGTCGGGGGCGCCGACGTACATACCGATCTTGCCGGTGCCCATCGCCTTCTGGACGTCACCCCAGGCCAGACCCGGGGTGGCGGGCAGGCTCTTGTCGGTCCAGCGCATCTGCTGGAGCGTGGTCAGCACCGACTTGGTCTGGTCGTTGTTGAAGGCGGCCTTGGTGCCGTCGTCGCTCACGGCCTTGCTGCCGACACCGAACATCTCGGACACCAGGTGCCAACCACCCTGGTTGCCGCCGGCGTTCTCCATGAAGCCGTTGATGCCCTTGCTGCCCAGCTTGTCCTGGATGGTCTTGGCGTCGGTGCGGATCTCGGCCCACGTGGTCGGGGGCTTGTTGGGGTCCAGCCCGGCCTCGGTGAAGATCTTCCGGTTGTAGATCAGGCCCATCTGGTAGTTCGAGGTGGGCAGACCGTACAGCTTGCCGCCGTCCTTGAGGACGTTCAGCACACCGCTGTCGATGTTGTCGAGGTTCGGAATCGTCTTGGTGTTGACGTAGTCCGAGATGTCGGCGGCCTGACCGGAGTCCAGCACCTGCTGAAGGTCCGTCATGTACGAGTAGAACGTGTCGGTCTCGCTGCCCGCCTGGAGCTGGGCGGTGAACTTCGCCGGGTCCTCACAAGGGAAGGCGTCCTTGGAGTTGATCGTCACGTTCGGGTACGTCTTGTTGAACTCGGCGATGTCGTCGGTCCACTGCTTGCGCTCGGCCGCCTTGGTGGTCGGCGGCTCGCAGTCGACGCTGATGGAGACCTTGGTCTTCGGGTCCAAGGGAGTGGCGGCGCTGCTGCTGCTGTCCGCGGCGCTGCTCGTTGTCTTGCTTCCGCCGGAGCTGTCCTTGCTGTCGCTGGAGCACGCGGCGCCGGTCAAGCCGATACCTGCGACCAGTGCGACTGCCACCAGTCTCCGGTAGCCGTTTTTAGTCATCCTCTGATTACCCTTCCCCTGAACCACTGCGCGTCGTTGGACTGCGATCTGGGACCCCCGCGGCACGTGATGCACATGAGTCCGGCGCCCGTTTGCGCCGCCGTCCCGGGTTGGCTCAACGTACTTAACCCGATAGATGTCCGCAAGATGTCGCGCGAATTTCGCAAAGACACGACTTGGTCACGACGCTGAGCGGCGTAGCGCTGACAGCGCGGCCCGGCCCGTCACGGCCCCGATACGGCCCCCAGCAGACCGTGTGCGGCCCGCACATGAAGGCGCCGGGGCGGGGGAACGGTCCCCTGCCCCGGCGCCGGTGCTGCCGTGGATGCGCGCCCTGGGCGCAAGTACGCCTTACGCGGTCGCCGTTCGGGTCTCCGGATGCGGGATGCGGGCGGTGTGCGGAGCCGGCCCGGTCGAACCCCGGACCACCAACTCCGGTTCGAAGAAGAGTTCGTCGTGGTCGACCGAGGCGCCGCTGATCTCGCCGGCCAGCAGGTCCACCGCGGCCCGGCCCATCGCCTCGATCGGCTGCCGGACCGTGGTCAGCGGCGGTTCGGTGCAGTTCATCAGGGACGAGTCGTCGTACCCGATGACGGAGATGTCCTCGGGGACCGACAGCCGGCGCCGGCGGGCGGCCCGGATGCAGCCGAGCGCCAGCAGGTCGGAGGCGCAGATGAAAGCGGTGATGCCGCGGGTGAACAGCCGGCTGGCCGCGGCCTGGCCCCCTTCCAGGGTGAACAGCGCGTGTTCGACGGTGACCGAGGGATCCACCCGGCGGGCGGCGGCCAGTTTGCGCCGTGACGGTACGTGGTCGGGCGGGCCGAGGACCAGCGCGATCCGCTGGTGGCCGAGCGAGATCAGATGGTTCATCGCCTGCTCCACCGCCACGGCGTCGTCGCAGGAGACCCGCGGGAAGTCGAGATGGTCGATGGCCGCGTTCATCAGCACGGTGGGCAGGTTGCGTTCGGCCAGGCGGGCGTAGTGGTCGTGCGGGGACTCGGCCTGGGCATAGAGACCGCCGAAGAAGACCACCCCGGAGACATGTTGCTGCAGCAGCAGCTCCACATAGTCGGCCTCCGAGACGCCACCGGCGGTCTGCGTGCACAGCACAGGAGTGAAGCCCTGCTGGGCCAGCGCGCCACCGACGACTTCCGCGAAAGCGGGGAAAATCGGGTTCTGCAGCTCGGGCATGACCATGCCGACCAGCCGGGCGCGTTCTCCGCGCAGCTGGGTGGGCCGTTCGTATCCGAGCACGTCAAGGGCGGTGAGGACGGCGGCCCGTGTCGCGTCGGAGACTCCAGGCTTCCCGTTCAGCACTCGGCTGACGGTGGCCTCGCTCACCCCGACCTTCTTTGCCACCTCGGCAAGTCGTCGTGTCATGGCGTCGATTCTAGTACAGGAAGCGCAAGATTCTTGCGGTCATTTTGCGAGATCTCTGCAAGTCATCCAATTTTTGCGAAATCTGATCGAGATATTGCTGTGCCCTGTTCGACATCCGTATGGTGGCCCGCATCTCAAGCGACACACACGCCAGAAGGGACACCCCACACCCCATGGACACCAGACGTCGCTCGTCAGCCTGGCTGGCCACAGCCACCGCCGCGGCTCTCGCGGCCGGCGGACTCGCCCTCGCGATGACCGCCCAGACAGCCACTGCCGCCCCCACGGTATCGACTGTCTCGCCCTTCGACGTCAGCGGTGGCGCCACCGTGCCGTTCACCGAGTACGAAGCCGAGGCGGCGGCCACCAACGGATCGGTCATCGGCCCCGACTACACCCAGTCCACGGTGGCCTCGGAGGCCTCCGGCCGCCGCGCGGTCACCCTCAGCGGGCAGGGCAAGTACGTCGAGTTCACGCTGACCAAGGCGGCCAACGCGGTCGACGTGGCGTACAACCTGCCGCGCGGCGCCTCCGGTACCGTCTCGGTCTACGTCAACGGCGGCAAGATCGGCACCAAGTTGCCGGTCACCGCGCAGTACTCGTATGTGGACACCGGCTGGATCGCCGGCGCGAAGACGCACCACTTCTTCGACGATTCCCGTATACAACTGGGCCAGAACCTCGCCGCGGGCGCCAAAGTCAGGCTCCAGCTGGACTCCGGCGACACCGGCTCGGCCACCATCGACCTGGCCGACTTCGAGCAGGTGGCGGGCGCCGCGGCGCAGCCTTCGAACTCCATCTCGGTCGTCACCGACGGCGCCGACGCCAGTGGCAACGGCGACTCCACCCAGGCGTTCCGGCAGGCCATCTCCGATGCCAAGGCACAGGGCAAGGAGGTCTGGATCCCGCCGGGCACCTTCACCCTCACCTCGCAGATCCCGGCCGACAACGTCACGCTGCGTGGCGCCGGCAACTGGTACTCGGTGGTGCACAGCTCGCACTTCATCGACCAGACCAGCGCCACCGGCAACACCAAGCTCTACGACTTCGCGGTGATCGGCTCGGTCAGCGTCCGCAACGACAACTCGCCGGACAGCTTCGTCACCGGCAGCCTCGGCCCGAACTCCGTGGTCCAGGGCATGTGGATCCAGCGCGAGAAGTGCGGTCTGTGGCTGACCGGCAACAACACCAACCTGCTGGTGCAGAACAACCGGATCATCGGCACCACCGCCGACGGCATCAACCTCGACGGCAGCGCCAGCGGTGTCCAGGTGAAGAACAACTTCCTGCGCAACCAGGGTGACGACTCGCTCGCCATGTGGTCGCTGGGCTCGCCCGACACGGGCAACACCTTCAGCAACAACACCATCGTGCAGCCCAACCTGGCCAACGGCATCGCGATCTACGGCGGCAGCAACAACACCGTCAGCAACAACGTGATCGCCGACACCAACGCGCTCGGCGGCGGCATCGCCATCTCCAACCAGGCGTTCCTCCAGCCGTTCAACCCGCTGTCGGGCACCGTCACCGTCTCCGGCAACACCCTGATCCGGACCGGCGCGCTCAACCCCAACTGGGGCCACCCGATGGGCGCCCTGCGGGTCGAC
This sequence comes from Streptomyces polygonati, assembly GCF_042650325.1. Taxonomy (NCBI): domain Bacteria; kingdom Bacillati; phylum Actinomycetota; class Actinomycetes; order Kitasatosporales; family Streptomycetaceae; genus Streptomyces; species Streptomyces polygonati. The sequence continues at coordinate 72,372 of NZ_JBHSBB010000022.1, forward strand.
AGCTACGACTACGCGATCAGCAACAACATCCAGATCAGCAACACCAAGTTCATCGACAGCCCGTACAGCGACTTCGAGTTCGTCTCGGGCGGCGGCCACGGCTACACCATCAGCGGGGTCACGGTGAGCGGCGCGACCGCCTCCGGCACCGGCACCGTCGTGGTGCAGGCCGAGACCCCCGGCTCCGCGTCCTTCAGCAACGTGACGGCCACCACCACCGGGGCGACCGGTGTCTACAACTGCTCCTACCCGACCAACCTGCCGGCCTTCACCATCAACAAGGGCTCGGGCAACAGCGGCTGGGACGGTGTCTGGGGCAACTGCAGCACCTGGCCGCAGCCGGGCGCCGGCTCCAGCGGCGGCGGTACGGGCGGCACCACCGGCGGCACCACCACGCCCCCGGCCAACAGCAACCTGGCGCTGGGCCACCCGGCGACCGCCTCCTCCACCACGCAGACCTACACCGCGGGCAACGCGGTGGACGGCAACGCGAGTTCCTACTGGGAGTCGGTCAACGGCGCCTTCCCGCAGACGCTCACCGTGGACCTCGGTGCCACGAAGTCGGTGGGCAAGGTGACGCTCAAGCTGCCGCCGTCCTCCGACTGGGCGACCCGGACCGAGACGCTGAGCGTGCTGGGCTCGACCGACAACAACAACTGGGCCACGCTGAAGGCTTCGGGCGGGGTCACCTTCAACCCGTCGTCGGGCAACGCCGCGACACTGACCTTCACCGCGGCCAACGACCGCTACATCCGCCTCAACTTCACCGGCAACACCGGCTGGCCGGCCGGCCAGATCTCCGAGTTCGAGGTGTACGCCTCGTAACGACGGAGCCTGGTGCTCGCTGACTCACAGCCGGCGGCGGTTCCCCTTGCGGGGGCCGCCGTCCGGTGTTTCGCCGTGTTCCCGCAAGTGCAGCGCGCGCAGCGCGATCTCGGTGGCGAACCGCTGGTCGGGGTCGGTCAGCTGGTTCCCGAAGGCCCGGTCCAGGATGCGCAGGCGGTAGCGGACGGTCTGCGGATGCACCCCGAGCTGCTCGGCGACCTGGACGGCGGTGCCGCGGGTGGTCAGCCAGATCCGCAGGGTGTCGATCAGCCGGGCCCGCTGGCTGGCGGTCAGCCCGGTCAGCGGGGTGAGATACCGCGCGGCGATCTGGTCGGCGAGGGCCGGATCGCCCAGCAGCCACAGCGGCAGCAGATGGTCCTCGCTCCTCGTCATCGGGTCCCGGCCGTCGTCCCCGCCGTCCGGCCGGTGCCCGATCAGGCCGGCGTCGGCGAGCGCGAGGGTGTGCCGGGCCCAGCGCAGCGAGTCGGCCGCCTCACCGAGCACGGTGGTCAGCCCGACCGCCGCCCGGCAGCCCTTGAGCGCGACCGCCAGCGAGGCGCGCCGCTCGTCGGTGAAGGGCCCGGGGACGAGCAGATGCGGCTCGGGGTCGGCGAAGTCCAGCAGGACGTCCTTGTCCAGTGCCGCCCTGGACGGCCGGGTGTCCGGGGCGACCGCGACCAGCGTCACCTCGTCCGGCAGCGGCCAGGCCGAGTGCTCGGCGAGTTCGGCCAGCGCGCTGCGGGCCACCGCGGTGCCGCCCAGGATCCGGCGCAGCAGCCGGCGCCGCCGGTTGTCCGGCTCCTCGCCCAGCTCGGCCAGCGCCTGCACATAGCCCTCGCGGGAGAGTTCGGCCAGATCGCCCATGTACGCGAACAGGGCGTCGGCGAAGGTCAGCATGAAGGACGCCGACAAGTTGTACCGCCGCCCCACCGTACGCACCCGGCGCAGCGCCACCTGGCAGCCGATCCGGTACGCGGCCTGGAGATTGTCCAGGCTCCGGCCCTCGTACGCCTCGAAGCGGCCGAACTGGCGGCACAGATCGTCGCGCAGCGCGGTGGTGGCGGTCGGCGCGGCCACCCGGTCCACGAAGGTGGCGATATTCTGCTCGATGCCGATTTTGATCACCCGCGCGTTGGGGCCCTCCAGCAGATGACCGTATTCGGGGATCGCCGTGACGATTTCCGCGGCCATCTCTTTTAATAAACTGGGCAGTTCCGGTCTCATCACGGCGGCGAACTCCCGCGGAATCGGACCCAGCGGTTCCGCCTGATCCGGAGTCTGCCGCATCACGGGCATACGTGTCCCCCTCCCGGCCGCTGCGTTGCGTGGTGTCGGCAACATAGACCAATGGTGCACTGAGCGCAGCCCCTCGGTCACGGAAACGTTCTGAACCCCGCGCTCGCAGGGCCCCGGCGGCGGCGCACCGGCCGTACCGCGCCCGGCCGTTCGCCCCGGAGACCGGCGCCGGGGCGGGCGCCGGCCCCGACCGCCGCTCACCTTCTTATAAAGGGCACCGTCGTGTTGTTGCCCCGGTGACAGAAAAATACCCGTCGGTAGGGTGGGCCCGAGAATCTTGGCCGGGATTGTTGCGCCCCCGGTTACCCGTGCGTAACGTCCTGCTCCGCAAGGGCAACCGAGGGAATCGGTGCCCCACGTTCCAGGTAGTGAGCCGTAACCGAATTCCGTGCCTGAGCAGCGCGGACCCGGTTTATCAGGTACGTCGCTCCCCTCGTATCCACCCTCGAAAATCCCCTCAGGAAGGATCAGCCCATGCGCAAGTTCACGAAGGCGGCCACGGGTACCGCGGTCACCGGTGCGGCGCTCATCGCCGCGATCGGGCTCGCCGCCGCCCCGGCCTTCGCGTCGGTGAACCAGGCGGTCGTCTCCGGCAGCCCCAGCGGCGGCGTCATCACGGCCACCGCCACCACCCCGACGCTCACCGACAACACCACCGGCGCCAAGCTCACCTGCACCTCGGCGAGCGCGACCGGCTCCGTCCTCAACGGCGTCTACACGGCTGGCGCTCCCACCGCCATCAAGGTCGGCACCATCACCAAGGCCGCCTGGAGCACCTGCAAGCTGAACAGCATCACCTTCACCGTCACGGCGGGGACCCTGCCGTGGAACCTCCTGGTCACCGGCGTCACCGCGAGCGGCAGCACCCCGGTCTCGCTCACCGGCGTCTCGGCCAAGCTGACCGGCCTGTGCACCGCCACCATCACCGGCTCGGTGACCGGCAGCTTCGTGAACAGCTCCCACACCCTGTCGATCACCGGCGGCTCGCTGTCCGTCTCCGGCGTGGGCGGCCTGTGCCTGGGCCTGATCAACAACGGCGACTCGATCACCTACAAGGCGAACTACGTCCTCGCCAGCACCGCCCCCGTGGTGGTCACCGCGACCTGACGCGGCGCCGCTCCGGACGGGCGGCGGTTCTCCCGCAGGGCCCCGGCGGGCCGTCCCGCCGGGGCCCGCCGCGGGCTGGCCGGACACCCGGCCGGTCCCGGGCGGGCCCGGGCCGGACACTCACCGGCGGACAAGAATCCGGCTGCCCTTTGTCACCAGGTGACAAGAAATCAGGCCGTGCGTGAATCCGCCGACCCCGGATGGTCCGATCGCTTGTCCGCGCTTATTACCCGACCGTAATGTCCTGCGTCGCTGACGCCTGCCTGACGCTGCCTGAGGAGTGCCGTGATGAGGGGTGCCGTGCACCCGCGCCGCGCCGCGCGGTTCGCCGCCGCCACCGGCGTGGCGCTGCTCGCGGGACTGCTGCCCGGCACGGACTCGGCGGCCAGCGGCCCCGACGGGCACCTCACCCTCGCCTACACCTGCCGCTTCCCGGTCGGCGAGCAGCAGATCACCGTCGCGCTGGAGCAGCGATACCCGGCGGCGGGAACGGTGGGCGCCGACATCCGGCCGGGCGGCCTGACCGCCGTGGTCACCGTCCCGCAGGCCGGCGCCGCGCTCCTGCTGCCCGCCGGGGCGGCGGCGGTGAGCGCCGGCGGCACCCTCACCGCGCGGGTCGCCCAGGGCGACTCGACGGCCGATGCCCAGTGGTCCGGCCTGACCGCCCCCGAAGTCCCGGCCACCGGGGACCTGGTGCTGACCCTCACCGGGGCCGTACCGCCGCTGAGCGTCACCGCGCCCGGCGACGTACGGTTCTCCGCCGGGCCACTGGACCTCACCCTGCACCCGAGGGGCGGCCCGGCCGCCCCCGCGCCCGACCCGGCCCCGGCCACCCCGACGGCCTCCGCCGACCCGGGCGCCCCGGCCGCGGGCACCGGGACCGGGGCCGGGGCCGTGCAGGGCGCCGGCAAGAGCGCCCGGCAGGACGCCGCCGCGCGGCTCACCGCCGCCCCCAAGGCCGCCCTCGCCGACGTCACCGGCAACTGCGCCCCGAAGGACGGTCAGGCCACCGTGCTGGACGACGTACCCGTCGCGGGCGGCGCGTCCGGCACCGGCGATCCGACGCCCGGCGCCGGCCAGGGCTCGCCGTCCGCGACGGCGACCGCCACCGGGACGGAGCGCGGGACCGGCGACGGCAGCGGCGGGGGGACCGCGGCCGGAACGCCCGCCGGGAGCCCCGCGCCCACCCCGGGCCGGCCCGGCACCATCCGGCTCGCCGACCCGCCGCACTCCGGGGTGCACGACTGCGAGGACCCCCCGGCCGGCGACCCCGACCCGGCGATCCTCGCCCGGGTGCCCCGCCCGCCCGGCGCCACGGTCTATCCGGGGCCGGCCGACCCGCCCTTCCCGCCGTTCTCCCAGTGCGGCTACATCACCGGCTACTCCAACGTCGGCAAGCTCAACGGCGCCGCCGTCGTCAACGACCTGGCCCGGCATCCGACCCTGGCCACGATCGTCCAGAAGAGCACCTGGAGCGACTTCTCCTCCGACGACCCGCTGAAGTGGTATTTCGAGATCGACTCGATCGCCAAGCTGACCCTCCCGCCGCTCGACTCGACCTTCCTCGTCTACGGCTTCATGCCGGTCAGCGCCAAACTCGCCCTGGAACCGCTCGGGTTGATGACCGTCGTCACCGTCGGCTCCGGCACCCAGGGCACCATCAGCACCACCACCATCTACGGCAAGCAGGAAATGCGGCTGTACGACGTCAAGGTCAACGGCACCCCGCTCGACGTCGGCCCCGACTGCCACACCGTCGACCCGGTCGGCATCCGGCTCGTCGGCTACGACCGCAGTTCGCTCACCGGTGTCCCCACCCGGCCGCAGGACTACAGCGTCCAGACCGGCGGCCCGCTGGCCCAGGACAAGCTGTACATCCCGCGGTTCGCCGGCTGCGGCTCGCACGGGGAGGACTTCGACGTGCTGTTCACCTCGGCCATCTCCGGCGACGGCAACTCGCTCAACCTCATCCAGGGGCCGCTGTGCGTTCCCATCGCGGCGACCGGGTGCGATCCCGAGATCGCCTTCCCCGAACCGCCCCACCACTGACCGCCGGGAGACGCGATGGGAATCGAAGTGGTCGTCGAGGGGCTGACCAAGTCCTTCGGCACGCAGACCGTCTGGCACGACGTGACGCTCACCTTGCCGCCGGGCGAGGTCAGCGTGATGCTCGGCCCCTCCGGCACCGGCAAGACCGTCTTCCTCAAGTCGGTGATCGGACTGCTCAAACCCGAGCGGGGCCGGGTGCTGGTCGGCGGCGTCGACATGGTCAACAGCCCCGAGCGGGACATCTACGAGGCCCGCAAGCTGTTCGGCTTGATGTTCCAGGACGGCGCGCTGTTCGGCTCGATGAACCTCTTCGACAACATCGCCTTCCCGCTGCGGGAGCACACCCGCAAGAAGGAGTCGGAGATCCGCCGGATCGTGATGGAACGCATCGACATGGTCGGCCTGCTCGGCTCCGAGGGCAAACTCCCCGGCGAGATCTCCGGCGGCATGCGCAAACGGGCCGGCCTGGCCCGCGCCCTGGTACTGGACCCGCAGATCATCCTCTGCGACGAACCCGACTCCGGCCTGGACCCGGTCCGCACCTCCTACCTCTCCCAGCTGCTCATCGACCTCAACGCCCAGATCGACGCCACGATGCTGATCGTCACCCACAACCTCGACATCGCCGCGACCGTCCCCGACAACATGGGCATGCTCTTCCGCCGCGAACTGGTCGCCTTCGGCCCGCGCGAACTGCTGCTCACCAGCCGGGAACCGGTGGTCCGCCAGTTCCTCGCCGGACGCCGGGCCGGCCCGATCGGCATGTCGGAGGAGAAGGACGAGGCGACGCTGGCCCGCGAGCGGCGCGACCCGGCGGACACCGCGACCGCGCCGCCCCGGATCGTGCCGCAACTCGAACCCAGCGAGGGCCTCCCACCGCGCCGGGCCGTACAGCGGCGCCGGGCGCGCGTGCTGGAGATGTGGGACCAACTGCCCCCGCACGCACGCGAGGCCATCAAGTCCGGGCTCACCGCGGTCCCCGTCCGGGGGGAGCCGGTATGACCGCGCCCGTCCGGGCCGGCGCGCCGCGCCGCGCGGTCCCCGGCAGCGGAGCGCTGCGCCAGACCGGGCAGTTGATGTCGCTGGCCGCCACCACGGTCCGCGACACCTTCCGGCGGCCCTTCCAACTGCGCGAACTCATCGAGCAGTTCTGGTTCGTGGCCAGCGTCACCATCCTGCCGGCCGCCCTGGTGTCCATCCCGTTCGGCGCCGTGATCGCGCTGCAAGTCGGCTCGCTGGCCCAGCAGCTGGGCGCGCAGTCGTTCACCGGCGGCGCCAGCGTGCTGGCCGTCATCCAGCAGGCCAGCCCGCTGATCGTGGCGCTGCTCATCGCCGGCGCCGGCGGCAGCGCGATCTGCGCCGACCTCGGTTCGCGCAAGATCCGCGAGGAACTGGACGCGATGGAGGTGATGGGCGTCTCCCCGGTGCAGCGGCTGATCGTGCCCCGGGTGCTGGCCACCATGCTCGTCGCGGTCTTCCTCAACGGCCTGGTCTCGGTGGTCGGCACGGCCGGCGGCTACTTCTTCAACGTCGTGGTCCAGCACGGCACCCCCGGCGCCTACTTGTCCAGCTTCTCCGCGCTCGCCCAGCTCCCCGACCTCTACATCAGCGAGATCAAGGCGCTGATCTTCGGCTTCATCGCCGGCATCGTCGCGGCCTACCGCGGGCTGCACCCCAAAGGCGGCCCCAAGGGCGTCGGCGACGCGGTCAACCAGTCGGTCGTCATCACCTTCCTGCTGCTGTTCCTGGTGAATGTGGTGCTCACCGCGATCTATCTGCAGCTCGTCCCGCAGAAGGGAGCCTGAGCGATGGCCCTCCTCGACAAGGACGCGCCCCCGGCCGAGCCGCCGGGAACACCCCCGCCGGCCGCGCGCAGGCGCCCCCGCCTCAAGACCGGCCGCTGGCTGCGCTGGCTCGACGAGACCGGCGACCACCTCATCTTCCACATCACCGCCGTCCTGTGGATCCCGCGCACCCTGCGCCGCTATCTCAAGGAGGTCCAGCGGCTGCTGGCCGAAGTGGTGTTCGGCAGCGGCGGCCTCGGCGTGATCGGCGGCACCGTCGGCGTCATGATCGGGATGACCCTGGCCACCGGCACCGTCGTCGGCCTGCAGGGCTACGCGGCGATGAACGAACTCGGCACCACCGCCTTCACCGGCTTCATCTCCGCCTACTTCAACACCCGCGAGATCGCCCCCCTGGTGGCCGGCCTCGCCCTGTCCGCCACCGTCGGGGCCGGCTTCACCGCTCAGCTCGGCGCGATGCGCATCAACGAAGAGATCGACGCGCTGGAGGGCATGGGGGTGCGCAGCATGCCGTATCTGGTCACCACCCGGATCATCGCCGGAGTCGTGGCGATCATCCCGCTCTACGGCATCGGACTGCTCAGCAGCTACGTCGCCTCCCGGCTGGTCACCGTCTGGGTCAACCACCAGTCGCCCGGCACCTACGACCACTACTTCAATCTCTTCCTGTCCCCGGCCGACGTGCTGCTGTCCGCCCTGAAGGTGCTGATCTTCAGCGTCATCGTGATCCTCGCCCACTGCTACTACGGCTTCACCGCCAAGGGCGGCCCGGCCGGTGTCGGCATCGCGGTGGGCCGCTCGGTGCGCAACGCCATCGTGATCATCTCGATCACCGACTTCTTCCTCAGCCTGGCCATCTGGGGCGCCACCACCACGGTGCGGGTGGCCGGATGAGCGGCTTCGACATCACGCCGGGCGCCCGGCCGCCCGCTCCGCCCCGGCCGGCCCCGGCGCGCCGCGACCGGCTCGGCGCCGTCGCCCGGCGCCGGACCGCCGGGATCGTCTTCCTGCTGGTGCCCTGCCTGCTGGCCTGGCTCGCGGTCGCCGTCTACGACAAGACGTTCACCGACTCCGCGACCGTCACCGTGGACACCGGCAGCGCCGGCAACGAGATGCACCAGGGCGCCGACGTGAAAGTCCGCGGTGTCGTCGTCGGCCGGGTCACGTCCATCCACGCCGACGGGCAGGGCGCCCGGCTGGAACTCGCCATCGACCCGGGCAAGCTGCGCGGCATCCCGGCCGGCGTCACCGCCCAGATGCTGCCCACCACCCTGTTCGGCGAGCGCTACGTCGCCCTCGTCCCGCCGGCCGGCACCGGCACCGGCACGGATGGCGCGCCGCTCAGCGCCGGCGCCGTCATCCCGCAGGACAAGTCGGGCGACGCCCTCGAACTCCAGCAGGTGCTCGACAACCTGATGCCGCTGCTCACGGCCGTCCAGCCGCAGAAACTCGCCGCCACCCTGGACGCGGTCGCCACCGCGCTGAACGGCCGCGGCACCCAGCTCGGCACCACCCTGGACCAGCTCGACCGCTACCTCACCGAACTCAACCCCCACCTGCCGGCCCTCAACGACGACATCAGGCAACTCGTCACCGTCAGCCGGATCTACACCGCCGCCGCGCCCGACGTCGTGCGGGCGCTCACCGATTTCACCCGGACCAGCGGCACCATCGCCGAGGAGCGGGCCCGGCTGAGCGAGCTGTACGGCACCACGACCGCCACCGCCCAGGACCTGACCACGTATCTGCGGCAGAACAAGGACAACCTCATCCGGCTGTCCGCCGACAGCCGCGGCACCCTGCGGCTGCTCGCCGCCTACAGCCCCGAATTCCCCTGCACCCTGCGCACCCTGGCCGACTTCGTCCCCGCCATGGACAAGGCACTCGGCAAGGGCACCGGCACGCCCGGCCTGCACGTGGACGTCACCACCGTCCCCTCGCTCGGCAGATACCTGCCCGGGAAGGACACCCCGGTGTACGGCGCGAGCGGCGGCCCGCGGTGCTACCCGGTCCCGTACACCGGCCGCAGCACCACCGCGCCGGCCAGCTCTTCTCCGGCCAACTCCCCGCAGGAGAACGAACTGGTCGATGAACTCCTCGCGCCGGCGCTGCACAGCTCGCCCCGATCGCTGCCGGACTGGAGCAGCCTGCTGGCCGGGCCGGTCTTCCGCGGGGCGGAGGTGACGGTGAAATGAAGCGCCGCAGCCTGGCCGGACCGATCGTCAAATCACTGATCTTCATCCTGGTCACCGCGCTGGCCACCACGGTGCTCGCGGTCAGCATCGCCGGCGCCGGGGTGGGGAACACGGCCGGCTACAACGCCCGGTTCACCGACACCACCGGCCTGACCTCCGGCGACAGCGTACGGATCGCCGGTGTCAAGGTCGGCCAGGTCGACTCGATCCGGGTCGTCGACCACCGTGTCGCCCAGGTGCACTTCTCGGTCGACCGAGACCGCGCGCTGCCCGCCTCGGTGACCGCCACCATCAAATACCTCAACCTGGTCGGCCAGCGCTACATCGACCTGGAGCAGGGCACCGGACCGGTCGGCCGGGCGCTGCGCCCCGGCGGCACCATCGCGCTGGACCACACCACCCCGGCGCTGGACCTCACCCAGCTCTTCGACGGCTTCCAGCCGCTGTTCGAGGGACTGTCCCCGAAGGACGTCAACCAGCTGGCCGGCGAGATCGTCCAGGTCCTCCAGGGCGAGGGCGGCACCGTCGACAGCCTGATCAGCAACGTCGGCTCGCTCACCACCGCACTGGCCGCCAAGGACAAGGTGATCGGCCAGGTCATCGACAACCTCAACGCGGTGCTGACCACGGTCAACAGCCGCGAGGCCGGCTTCAACGACCTGATCACCACCCTCCAGCGACTCGTCACCGGCTTCGCGGGCGACCGGCGGCCGATCGGCGACTCCATCACCGCCATCTCCCGACTCACCACCAGCACCGCCGGACTGCTCGACGACGGCCGGCAGCCGCTGAAGGACTCCATCGCCCAGCTCGGCCGGCTCTCCAGCCAGCTGGCCGACAGCACACCCGAGTTGGAGAAGTTCCTCACCACCTCTCCGCAGAAGCTGCGGACCGTCGGCCGGCTGGCCTCCTACGGCTCCTGGCTCAACCTCTACCTCTGCCAGGCCACCGTGACCGGGCTGACCACCTCCGGCGGCGGCAAGCCATCCATCGGCCGGCCGATCACCGAAGCGAGGTGCCGGTCATGAACCGCCCCCGGATCACCGCCGTCCGGCTCCCCGCGCGCCTGCGGTCGCCGTTCCGGTCGCCGCTCCGGGCGACTGTCCGGTTGCCCTTCCGGGGCCCGGGCCGGCGCGGCCGGCCGCTCTTCCGGCCGCTGCGCGACCGCAATCCCGTCCTCGTCGGCGCGGTCGGCCTGCTGGTGCTCGCGCTGGTCAGCCTGGCCGCGTACAACGCCGACGCGCTGCCGCTGGTCGGCGGCGGCCGGACGTACACCGCGGACTTCACCGAGGCGGCCGGGCTGCGGACCGGCAACGAGGTCCGGGTGGCCGGCGTCAAGGTCGGCAAGGTCAGCGGAGTCGCGCTGGACGGCGACAAGGTGAAGGTGACCTTCCAGGTCCGGCACACCTGGATCGGCGACGCCAGCACCGCCGCCATCGGCATCAAGACGCTGCTCGGAGAGAAGTATCTGGCCGTCGACCCGCTGGGCAGCCGCGCCCAGGACCCGGCGCAGCGCATCCCCGAGAGCCGCACCACCTCGCCCTACGACGTCACCCAGGCCTTCAACGGCCTCGGCCACACACTCGGTTCGATCGACACCCGGCAGCTCGCGGCGAGCTTCCAGGCGATCTCCGACACGTTCAAGGACACCCCCTCCTCGGTACGCAGCGCCGCCACCGGACTGTCCTCGCTGTCCAGGACCATCTCCAGCCGCGACGCCCAGCTCGCCGACCTGCTCAGCGGCAGCAAGCAGCTCACCGCGACCCTCGCCGACCAGAGCGGCCGCTTCCAGACGCTGATCTCCGACGGCGATCTGCTGCTCGGCGAGATCAGCAGCCGGCGGGACGCCATCCACGCGCTGCTCACCGGCACCCAGGACCTCGGCGTCCAGCTCACCGGCCTGGTCGCCGACAACAACCGCCAACTCGCCCCGACCCTCGACGCGTTGGACCGGGTGACCCGGGTGCTGCTGGCCAACCAGTCCAGCCTGGACCAGGCGCTCGCGCTGGTCGGGCCCTACTACCGGCTGGTCGGCAACACCCTCGGCAGCGGGCGCTGGTTCGACAGCTATCTGTGCGGGCTGGTCCCCAAGGACTATCTGCAGCCGGGCACCCCGCCGGCCACCGGCTGTATGCCGCCCAAGGCGACAGGAGGGACGTCATGAGGGCGCTACGACGGTCGGCCGCGCCACGGCGGCCGGGAGGGCGGCCGTCCTGGGCGCGGCTGCCGCGGCTGCCACGGCTCCGGCGGCCGGGGCGGAGCCCGTACCGCCCCGGCCGACTGATCGCGCTGCTCACCGCGGCGGCGGTGCTGGTGGCCGCCGCCGTCGCCGGCGGCCTGCTGGCCTTCGGCGGCCCCGACGGCGACCATGTCACCGCCTACTTCGACCGCGCGGTCGGCGTCTACGCGGGCTCCGACCTGCGCGTCCTCGGCGTCAAGGTGGGCACGGTGGATTCGGTGCGGCCGCAGGGCAAGCAGGTGAAGGTCTCCCTCACCCTGGACCACGGGATCAAGGTGCCGGCCGGCGCCGGCGCGGTGGTGGTCGCGCCCAGTGTCGTCGCCGACCGCTATGTGCAGCTCACCCCCGCCTACACCGGCGGCCCCCGGCTGCGCGACCACGCCGTCATCCCGGCCAGCCGCACCGCCACGCCGGTCGAGATCGACCAGCTCTACGACAGCATCACCCAGCTCAGCGACGCCCTGGGCCCGAACGGCGCCAACGCCACCGGCGCGCTGTCCGGCCTGCTCGACACCGGGGCCCGCAATCTGTCCGGCAACGGCAAGGCCATCGGTGACAGCATCGACCAGCTCGGCCGGGCGAGCAAAACCCTCGACAGCCACAGCGACGACCTGTTCGCCACCCTCGGCTACCTCCAGTCCTTCACCACCATGCTGAAGGACAACGACGGCAAGGTGCGGACCGCCGCCCAGCAGCTCTCCACCGTCACCGGCTTCCTGGCCGACGACAAGGAGGATCTCGGCGGCGCGCTGCGGCAACTGTCCACCGCGCTGGGCCAGGTGAAGACCTTCATCCAGGACAACCGGGCCCGGCTCAAGGCCGGCATCACCGCGCTCGCCCCCATCACCCAGACACTGGTGGACCAGCGGGCCTCGCTGGCCGAACTCCTCGACACCGCCCCGCTGGCCGCCGACAACCTGCTCAACGCCTACGACCCGAAGCACGGCACGCTCGACGGCCGCGCCGACATCAACGAGCTGAGCCTGGGCGGCCCGGTCACTCCCACCGGCAGCGCGGCGTCCGCCGCCGCACCCCCCGGCGCGGCGGCCCCCGAGGCCGGCCTGGTCCCGGTGGGCCCGAACGTCAAGGCCCTGCCGCTGCCCCTGCCGGCGGTCGGCCCGGTCTACGGTTCGCCGCCCTCCGCCCGGCCCGGCGCGCACCCGAGCGCCCCGGGCACGCCCGACGCGGTCAAGGGGGCGGCCCGGTGAAGCCCCGTCGCGCCGCCGCCGGCACCCTGCTGGCCCTCGCCCTCACCGGCTGCTCCCTGGACGTGCAGAACATGCCGCTGCCCGGCGGCGCCGACCTCGGCGGCCACCCCTACACCGTCGAGGCCCGCTTCGCCGACGTCCTGGACCTGGTGCCGCAGGCGTCCGTCCGGGTCAACGACGTCGCGGTCGGCCGGGTCACCGGTATCGCGCTGGCCCCCGACGGCTGGTCGGCGATGGTGACGATGAAGGTCAACGGCAGTGTGCGGCTGCCCGGCAACGCCTACGCCCACCTGGAGCAGTCCAGCCTGCTCGGCGAGAAGTACATCCAGCTCGCCGCGCCCCCGGCGGACGAACCCGCCACCGGACGGCTCCGCTCCGGCGCCGTCATCCCCGTCTCCCACACCAACCGCAACCCGGAGGTGGAAGAGGTCTTCGGCGCCCTGTCCATGCTGCTCAACGGCGGCGGCATCCAGCAGCTCAAGACCATCAGCGTCGAGCTGAACAAAGCGCTCACCGGCAACGAACCGCAGGTCCGCGACATGCTCGGCAAGGTGGACACGCTGGTCACCGACCTCAATGGCCACAGGCGGGACATCACCGACGCGCTCGACGGCGTGAACGAGCTGTCCGCCACCCTGGCCGCCCGCGACCAGGAGATCGGCACCGTGCTCACCGGCCTCAGCCCCGGCCTCGACGTCCTGGAGCAGCAGCGCGGTTCGCTGGTCACCATGCTCCGCTCGCTGGACACCCTGTCCGGTGTCGCGGTCGACACCGTCAACCGGAGCAAGGACGACATGGTCGCCGACCTCAGGGCGCTGGCACCGACCCTGCAACGGCTCGCCGACGCGGGCAAGGACCTGCCTGACTCGCTCCAGGTGCTGCTCACCTATCCGTTCACCGACCAGGTGCTCAGCGGCGTCAAGGGCGACTACCTCAACGCCTATCTGCACATCACCGCCGCGGCCGGCACCCGGCTCATCCCGCAGATGCCCGCCGACCAGAACGTCTACCCGCCGCCCGCCACCACCGACGCGCCGCTCGCCAGCCGCGACAGCCTCCAGAAATCGCTGGGCAAAGCCGCCGGCGTTCCGCTCCCGCTGCCCCCCGTCACCTCCTCAGGGGGCCGCTGATGCTGACCCGGGCCACCGTCGTCAAGAACATCGCCTTCCTCGTCATCGCCGTCCTCGTCCTGGGCTTCCTCGGCGTCCGCTACGCCGACCTCGGCCATTACGTCGGGCTGCGCGGCTACTACACCGTCGATGTCGAACTCCCGGAGGCCGGGGGCCTGTTCGAGCACGCCGACGTCACCTACCGCGGTGTCTCGGTCGGCCGGGTCGGCCCGATCCGGCTCACCGACGACGGCGTCGAGGCGTCGCTGCGGATCAACGACTCCGCCCCCCGCGTCCCGGACCACCTGCAAGCCGTCGTCGCCAGCCTGTCCGCGGTCGGCGAGCAGTACATCGACCTGCGCCCCAGCACCGACAACGGCCCCTATCTGCACGACGGTTCGCGGATCGCCCAGGCCGACGCCCGGATCCCGGCGCCGGTCACCGACCTGCTCACCAGCGTCAACGACCTCACCGCGTCCGTACCGCTGGACTCGCTGCGCACGGTGGTCGACGAGTTCGGGCAGGCGTTCGACGGGCAGGCCGCCAACCTCCAGGCACTGCTGGACGCGAGCGGGCGGTTCATCGCCGCCGCCGACACCAATCTGCCCGCCGACACCCGGCTGACGAACGACGCGCGGACCGTGCTGCGCACCCAGGCGGACGAGAGCGAGGCCATCACCTCCTTCGCGGACAGCGCCCGCCAGCTCGCCGCCCAACTCGACTCCTCCGACACGGATCTGCGCCGCCTGATCAGCGCCGCGCCCGAGGCGGCCGGGCAGGTCTCGGCCCTGCTGCGGGACGTGGGGCCGCAGTTGAGCGTGGTGCTGGCCAATCTGCTGACCACCTCGGACGTCGCGGTGACCCGGCAGCACGGCATCCAGGAGTTCCTGGTCAAGGTGCCCGCCGTGGTCTCGGCCGGCGCCACGGCGGTGCACGGCGGGCGGATCCACCTGGGGATGGCCGTCACCTTCTTCGCGCCGCTGCCCTGCACCTCGGGCTACGGCGGCACGAAGTACCGCAACGGCCTGGACACCGGCGCGCCCGCCACCGCGCTGAACACCGCGGCGCGCTGCACCGCCCCGGCCTCCGCCGGGATCGACGTCCGCGGGTCGGCGCACGCGCCGCGGGGCGGGGGAGTGCCGGCGCCGGCCCAGCCGGGTTCGGTGCTGCCGACGTCCGGCGAGAGTTCTGCCGGGTCCGCCGCCGCTCCGGCCGCCCTGCCCGGCGCGCTGGGACTGCCCGCGCTGCCGTCGGCCGCCCCCACCACGATGTCCGCCCTGCTCGGACTGGAGGACACCCCGTGATCCCTTCGGCCCTCTTACGGCGCCGGACCGCCCTCGCCTGGGGTACGGCCTGGGTGGTCGCCGTCGTGCTCTGCGCGCTGTCCGCCTGGTCGTACGCCGACGCACGCGGCGACAGCACACTCGCCTACGCCAAGGCGCGCGACTCCGTGCTGGCCGCCGGGCAGCGCGGCATCGTCCGGCTCAACACGGTGGACGCCGCCCATCCCGACCGCGACCTCGGGGCCTGGCTGGATGCCACCACCGGCCCGCTCCACGAACAGCTGAGCCGCACGCACGCCGCCGACGCCGCCTCCCTCAAGGAGTCCGGCACCAGGACGCGCGGCGCCGTCACCGACGCGGCCGTCACCGAGCTGGACACCAGGGCGGGTACGGCGAAGGTCATCGCCACCGTCCAGGTCACCGTCACACCCCGCGCGGGCACCGCGACCACCGACCGCAAGCGCTTCGAGGCGGGCCTGGCCCGTACCGGCGGCGGCTGGAAGCTCACGGCGCTCACCGCGGTCCCGCTGGGCGCGAGTTGAGAGGGGCGGGCGCGATGGACACCACGGAGCAGGCCGCGCGGGAGGCGGCGGAACCCCGGGTCGGAGGGGACCCCGGGGCGCCGCCGCCCCCCGCACGGCGCCGCCTGCCGGCGCTGCCGGCCCTGCTGCCCGGCCGGCGGGCGGTAGCCGTCGCCGTCATCGCGCTGCTGCTGCTCGCGTCCGGCGGATTCCTTTACGCCGCCCGGTCGTCGCGCGACCCGGGCGCCACCGGCAACCGCGCGCTGACCGACACCGCGGCCACCGATCAGGTGACCGGCGACGTCAGCGACGCGCTCAGCCGGATCTTCGCCTACGCGCCCGACGACACCGAGGCCACCGCCCAGGCGGCCCGCGATCTGCTCGACGGCGCCGCCGCCACCCAGTACGAGAAGCTGTTCGCCCAGGTCCGCACCCAAGTCGCGGCGCAGCGGCTGACCTTGACCACCCGGGTGGTACGGGCCGGGGTCGTCACCCTCGGCGCGGACCGCGCCCGGCTGCTGGTCTTCCTCGACCAGACCGCCCAGCGGGCCGGCGCCGCCGTCACCAGCGCGGCGGCGCAGCTCTCGGTGACCGCCCGCCTGGAGAACGGCCGTTGGCGCATCACCGATATGAAGTCCCGCTAGGAGGCTGGAGAGTTGGCACGCATGCCGTTCACGTCCGGAGCCCGGCGGCCGGCCGGCCCGCCCGCGCCGGAGGAGTCCCCGGGGCCGCTCGCGGACCCGGAGGGCGCGGCCGGTCCGGCCGCTCCGGCCGCCCCCGCCGCTCTCTCGCCCCGGTCCGCGCGCCGCCCGCTCCTCGCGGCCGCCGCCGCCCTCGCGCTGGCCGCCGCCCTCGCCGCCGCGTGGACGGGCTGGTCCTGGTATGGAGCCGCGCACGACGACGACGCGGCCTTCGCCCGCACCCGCGACACCGTCCTGGCGGCCGGCGAGCAGGCCGTGCAGAACATGAACACCCTCGACCACAACGACCTCGACCACGGCCTGGCCGTCTGGGAGTCCAGCACCACCGGCGATCTGCACACCCAACTCGTCCAGGGCCGGGCCGACTTCGAGAAGCAGGTGCAGCAGGCGCAGACGGTGAGCACCGCCAAGGTGCTGTCCGGCGCGGTCACCGAACTCGACGCCAGGACCGGAAAGGCCAGCGTGATGATCGCGCTGCGGATCACCGTGGCGGCGCCCAAGGCCCAGCCCTCGGTCAAGGAGAGCCGGCTGCTCGGCGAACTCACCCGCACCCCGGCCGGCTGGAAGCTCAGTGCGCTGGGCGAGGCGCCCATGGGCGACAGCGCCGCCGCCCCGACCCCGACCGTCCCTCAGTCCTAGCGTCACCCCGAGAGGACCGCCGCAGCCATGTCGTCGTCCACCACCCGCCATCTGATCAACCGGCAGCGCAGGCTGGCCGCGGCCGCCGCCCCGGCCGCGCCCGGCGCGGCCCGAACCCGTACGGCACCCGCGCCCGCCCCGGACCGGGCCGACCCGCCCGCCCCGGACCGGGCCGACCCGCCCGCCGTGGCCCCGGCCCCCGCCGTGGCCCCGGCCCCCGCCGAGGAGTCCGCCCCGCCCCGATCACGCCGCCCGCCCCGCGGAGCGGCCCTCACCGTCGCCCTCGCCCTGCTCACCGTGCTGCTCGGCGGCTTCGCCGCCTGGGCCGCCGGCAAGGCGTCCGCGCTGCGCGACACCTCGGCCGCCCGCAATTCCGCGCTGGCCGACACCGCCCGCACCAGCGAGGTGAAGGGCGGCGTCGCCCAGGACGTGAACACCGTCTTCTCCTACGACTACGCCGACCCGGCCCGTACCGACGAGGCGGCGAAACGACTGCTCACCGGCCGGGCCGTACAGCAGTACGCCACCCTGATCGCCCAGGTCAAAGCGCAGGCGGCGGCGCAGAAGCTGGTGCTGACCACCACGGTCACCGACACCGGCGTCGAGATGATCGACGGCGACCGGGCCCGGGTGCTGGTCTTCGCCGACCAGCGCAACACCAGCACCGCGGCGGCGGCGAAGAACGCCGGGACGACCTACGCGGCCGCAATGTTCGCGGTGGACGCCGTACGGCGGGACGGCGGCTGGAAGATCGCCACCATCGACACCTTCGGCTGAGCCGCACCGGCGTGCACTATGGGGAGTGAGTGGTAGCTGCAACGCACCCGAAACGGTGTGGTGCAATGCTCCTGATCCCCGTTGCCGCCCGCGCCGGGGACCGCCTGACCGGCAAGGATGGATGGTTATGGACAAGCAGCAGGAGTTCGTCCTCCGCACCCTGGAGGAGCGGGACATCCGCTTCGTACGGCTGTGGTTCACCGACGTACTCGGCTATCTGAAGTCGGTCGCGGTGGCCCCCGCGGAGCTTGAGCAGGCGTTCGACGAGGGAATCGGCTTCGACGGCTCCGCCATCGAGGGCTTCGCCCGGGTGTACGAGTCCGACATGATCGCCAAGCCGGACCCGGCGACCTTCCAGGTGCTGCCCTGGCGTGCCGAGGCCCCCGGCACCGCCCGGATGTTCTGCGACATCCTGATGCCCGACGGTTCCCCGTCCTACGCCGACCCGCGCTACGTCCTCAAGCGCGCGCTGGCCAAGACCTCCGATCTCGGCTTCACCTTCTATACGCACCCCGAGATCGAGTTCTACCTGCTCAAGGACAAGCCGCTGGACGGCGGCCGGCCCACCCCGGCCGACAACTCCGGCTATTTCGACCACACCCCGCAGAACGTCGGCATGGACTTCCGCCGTACCGCCATCACCATGCTGGAGTCGATGGGCATCTCGGTGGAGTTCTCCCACCACGAGGGCGCCCCGGGCCAGCAGGAGATCGACCTGCGCTACGCCGACGCGCTGTCGACGGCCGACAACATCATGACCTTCCGGCTGGTGATGAAGCAGGTCGCCCTGGAGCAGGGGGTGCACGCCACCTTCATGCCCAAGCCGTTCTCCGAGTTCCCCGGCTCCGGGATGCACTCCCACCTGTCCCTGTTCGAGGGCGACCGCAACGCCTTCTACGAGTCCGGCTCGGAATACCAGCTCTCCAAGGTGGGCCGCTCCTTCATCGCCGGCCTGCTCAAGCACGCGGGCGAGATCTCCGCGGTCACCAACCAGTGGGTCAACTCCTACAAGCGCGTCTGGGGCGGCTCCCAGCGCACCGCCGGCGCCGGCGGCGAGGCCCCCTCGTACATCTGCTGGGGCCACAACAACCGCTCGGCCCTGATCCGGGTCCCGATGTACAAGCCCGGCAAGACCGGCTCCACCCGCGTCGAGGTCCGCTCCATCGACTCCGGCGCCAACCCCTACCTCGCCTACGCCGTCCTCCTCGCCGCGGGCATGAAGGGCATCCAGGACGGCTACGAACTCCCCCCGGGCGCCGACGACGACGTGTGGGCCCTGACCGACGCCGAACGCCGCGCCCTGGGCATCGAGCCCCTCCCGCAGAACCTCGGCGAGGCCATCGACCTCATGCAGCGCAGCGAACTCGTCGCCGAGACCCTCGGCGAGCACGTCTTCGACTTCTTCCTCCGCAACAAGAAGCAGGAGTGGGAGGAGTACCGCTCCGAGGTCACCGCCTTCGAGCTGCGCAAGAACCTGCCGAACCTGTAAGGGCTGGTCAGGCCCCCTTTTCGGTGGCGCGGGCCGACCCGGGCCAGCGGTGGTGAACCGCTGGCCCGGAGCTGTCTCACCCCTCCTGGGCTGTTTCCGGGCCGTCCGGCGCGGGACCGGCCGTCTCGTACATGCCGTCCACGGCCCGGCGGACCCCGCCGGGGTTGACCCCCCGGGCTGACGAGCAACGCATCAAGTCTCCGTGAAGTCCTTGAGGTCCGCGCGGAGCTGGAGGACGCTGCGGTGACCGCGGAGATCCGCCCGCTGGGCCAGGTCGGTTTCGAGATCGAGCAGGATGTTCCGGACCTGCGCGGAGCGGACCGTCGAGGCGTATGTGAGCAGCGACGCCGCCGTGGTGAGGGTCTGTTCCACGTTGTCCCGGCGCAGGTACGAGCGGGCGAGCCATGTTCCGTGGAGGAGGGCGTCGCGGTCCTCGGTACGCTCGGCCTGCTCACCGAGCCACCCGGTGATGAGCGGATCGGCCTCCGTGAGCAGGCCGGTGGCCTGGCGCGCTCCGTTGCCGGCGAAGGCGGCGACGATGAGGCTCTGGCCGGTCACCACGCTCAGATCGGTGAGCCAGTACAGCCACGGCGGCCGGGTGTCGAGAGCGTCTGGGTGATCGAGGTAGCGACGGGCTTCTTCGGTGGACTGGCGCAGGCCATGGACGTCGCCCAGCGCCGCATGGGCGTGGGCATGCCGGGCCGCGGCCAGCGCACGGACGGCGGGCGGTGAACCGCGGGCGATGGTGATGCCGGCGTTGGCCAGATCGATAGCGTCGCGGACATGGCCCCGGGTGATGGCCTGATACGTCAGGCAGCCGTGAATGTGGGACGCCAGAGCCGGATCGCCCGACTCGTGAGCAGCGGTCAGCCCGGTGCGGAAGTAGCGCTGCGCCAGCCCGTGCTGCCCGGCGTCCATCGCCATCCACCCGACCGTCTGGGCCAGCTGCCCCCATAAGTTGATCGTGCGGGTGCGGGTCGCGGCGTCAGTGAAGCTGCTGGCCCGCACGTATTTGGCGACGAGCATGAACTGCTCGTGGGCGTGACGGAGGGTGGAGACGTCGCCGCCCTCGGCGTCATCGAGATGGCGGACGCCGTCAACCGTGGTCGTGATGGCGTCGGCAATGGCGGGAGTCACGACAGGGGCTAAGGCTCCCGCCACGGCGGCACCCGCTGGCGAAGCGGCGGTGACGGTGAAAGCGGGGGCGGTGAGGGCCACGCCGCTGATGGCCAGGAAACTTCTGCGTTCCATGTCGCCCCCGTCCCGAGTGACCCACTGCATGGCAATGTCAACGGTAGCGCCGTCAGCAATGGGCGGGGGCAGACCCTCATCTGCGCGGGCCCACGTGGTGGAAGGCCGCGTCCCAGGCCCCCACAGGCCCGCCGGTGACACAGGATGGCCGAGCGCCTCCGCAAGGATGTGGGCGACGACGGTCGGCAGCGGGTCCCGGGGAACGCGGCCCCTCACGACCCAGTCCGCGACGGTCGTCCGGGCGACATAGCCAGGACCGAGGACCCGGTTGACGGCCTGCGCCAGGTGGGCCGGGGCCCATCCCAAGTCGTCCAGGCAGGCGTCGAGCTGGCCGTTCCGCGCCTCGTTGCGCACGCCCTTACCTCCCCTCCCGTTGCGTGTGCAGGGGCAACCGACGGTAACTCATCACGTCGATACGGGTGACGACTTCACCACTGGTCGCCCGAAGTCGGCACATGCCGATGTGTGTTGACCCGGTGTCGTCACCTGCCGACCGACACGGGCGGGAGTCGTCACCGTGGCGGGCTAGCCCGGCCGCCGCCGGGGCGGTGCACTGGTTGGGCGGCCGATCGGCCACAGAACCCCCGCTTTTCTGGAGGTATCGCATGTCTGTATCCAAGTCCGGGCTCGCTGCCAGCAACACGGCGACGGTGGAGGACCCCGCGACCACCACCGAGGACGTGCTGGTCGCCCGGGACGTCGAGGACGAGGAGTAGCCACGTCTCCCGGGTGTCCCTCCCCCGGCCCGGCGGGGCCGGGGGAGGGACACCCTCCTCTTCGCTCTGGGAGGTCCAGTGATCCATGTATTTGTGGGACCGACGCTTAACCGGTCCGAGCCGCTGCTGACCGCACCGGACATGCAGGCCTGGCCGCCGGTCCGGCACGGCGACCTGTACCGCCCCGCGATCGCCTCCGGCGACACGGCGGTGATCGTCGACGGGGTGTACCACCAGGCCCCGGCGCTGCGGCACAAGGAGATCCTGACCTCGATGCGCCGGGGTGTCCGCGTGATCGGGGCAGCGAGCATCGGCGCCCTGCGGGCCGCGGAGCTGGCACCGTTCGGGATGCTCGGCGTCGGCAGCATCTACACCGCGTACGCCCGGGGCGATCTCGACGGGGACGACGAGGTGGCGGTCGGCCAGACCCCGGACGGGGCCTGGGGCTCGCTGACCTGGCCGGTGGTCAACCTCCGGTACATCCTGAAACTCGGACAGGCGGCCGGAGTGCTCGACACCCAGCGGGCCGGCAAGCTGCTGAATGCGCTGCGCGCGGTCTACTACCCGCAGCGCACCATGGCCGCCGTGCAGGCCATCTGCCACCACCGGGACGAGAGGGAGTTCGGCCGCTGGCTGGCCGAGCAGCACGGCCGAGATGGCCACTTCGGGAACCTCAAGCGCCTCGATGCCCTCGCCGCTCTCCGTACCGCGCTCGACGGCCCCGCGCCCCTGGTCGGCGCCGACCGGCCGCCCCTGGTGGAGACGACGTACATGCGGCGCTGGTCCAACCACTTCGCCACCGCTTTGGTGGACGGGGTGGAGCTGTCCACCGCCGACCGGCTGGTCTACCAGCAGGTGTTCGACCCCCGGTTCTCCGAGACGTGGACGGCCTACCTCGAGCACCGCTCCCTCCAGCCCGCCGACGGCGGGCCCGGACTGCCGCTCGGCGAACGGCTCGCCCTGGTCACCGGCGAAGACCTCGCCGCCCACCAGGTCTTCCACCCACTGGTGGACCTGCGCGACGAGGAGACCGTGGGCCTGCTGCTCGCGTGGGAGACACCGGAGGATCGGCAGGCCGTCGCGCGGTACGCGGAAGTCCTCGCCGACGCGCGCCGGACACGGGCCGGCTTCTCCACCGGCGGCGTCCGCGACGACCTCACCCGCCGAGTCCTGATCCAGGTCTGGGGCTGCGCCGACAAGGAGTTCGACGCGGAGGCCTCCGCCCGGGGCCTGGTGTCCGGGGCGCGCGCCATCGACGCGGCCAAGCCGCTGCTGCTCGGATTCCTGAATGAGCGGAAGGAGCAGGACCGTGCCTGTTGAGGAAGTGATCGTGTTGCCCGGCACAGTGCGCGCCCGGCCCCCCGAGAAGACGTGGGCGGCACTCGCCGGCCGCCTGCCCGTCTTCGGCATCACCCGGGTCGCTGACCTGACCGGCCTGGACTGCATCGGCCTGCCGGTGTGGACAGCGATCCGGCCCGCGTCGCTGACGCTGACCGCGTCCCAGGGCAAGGGCGCTTCGAACCTGCTCGCCCTGCTCTCGGCCGTGATGGAGGCCATCGAGCTGTGGCACGTAGAGCAGCCGCTCCCGGTCGCGGTCCGCGGCCCCGCCCTGGGCGTCGATCCGGGTTACCCGGTCTCCGCGCTGCCCCTGATCCACCCCTACCCCCCGCAGGCCCTTGCCCGGCTGGTGTGGGACTGGACCGCCGGCACCGGCCTGCTCAGCGGGCGCAGCGTGCCGGTGCCAGTGGACCTGGTCCGGCGCCGGGCCCAGCGCCCGCCGTGGAGCCCGGACGTGCTGCGCGCGACGAGCACCGGCCTGGCTTGCGGCAACACTCGGGAAGAGGCGGTGCTGCACGGCCTGTTCGAGGTCGTGGAGCGCGACGTGCTCTGGCGCGACGAGCAGACCGGCGGGCAGCGCCGGACGCCGATCGACCCTGCGACGGTGGACGACCCGTTCGCCGTGTCCGTCATCGAGCTGCTGACCCGCGCCGGGATGGCCCTGGAGATGGCCCTCGTGGACGGCCCGTACGGGCTGCCCGTGTGCCTGGCCTACCTGTGGTCCGAGGACTTCCCGGCGATCTTCGCGGGCGGCGGCTGCCACACCAGCCCGGCAATCGCGCTCACCCGGGCGCTGACCGAGGCCGCGCAGTCGCGGCTGACGGACATCGCCGGAACCCGGGACGACATCCCCAGCGACCCGGCCGCCACCGACGCCCCGTTCCGCGCTGCTCACCGGCAGGGGCTGGCCCCGTGGCCGCAAGCCGTCTCCCGGTTCCCGCCGGCCCGGGGCCGCTTCGCCGACCAGGCCGCGGCCGTCGCCAAGGCCGTTCAGCACGTCACCGGGCACGAGCCGATGATCCTCGACCTGCCCGGCCCGGCAGATGTTTCAGTCCATGCGGTGCAGGTGATCTGCCCCGGCACCCGCTCCCGGATCAAGAGGGCGATGCTCCGATGACACACTCCGCCGCCCGGCCCACCCTGGCCTCCCAGTTCGACGCCTTCCACGCCGCCCGCGCCCGCAGCGGCCTCGTCAACCACCTCTACGCCACGGCGATGGGAGAGGCCTACCCGCCCGAGGTCGCCGACTCCAGCTCCTGCGACTGGCCCCTCCTCGGCCTGATGACCTCACGGCTCCGCATGCGGCCCGGCCAGCTCCTCGTGGACGCCGGATGCGGCACCGGCGGCACCGGGCTGTGGCTGGCCCGCGCGCTGTCGGCCCGCCTGGTGGGCATCGACCTGTCCCCGGTCGCCATCGAGCAGGCCGGCGCACGCCGGGCCGCGTTCCTGCCCAACGGCCGCGCCACGTTCCGCGTCGCCTCACTGGACGACACCGGCCTCCCCGACTCCTGCGCCCACGGCATCGTGTGCGTCGACTCGCTCGGGTTCGCCTCCAACCGGCGGGACGCGGTGCGCGAGCTCGGCCGGGTCCTCGCCCCCGGCGGGCGGCTCCTCCTCACCCGGGCCCTGCGGCAGAGCGCCGAACCCGCCTGGGTGGAGGAGGCGAGCAGCGCGGGCCTCACCGTCGAGCACGTGGCCGAACGGCCTCATGAACCCGCGATGTGGGAACGGCTCTACCGGCTGTGGATCGACCACGCCGACCACCTGCGTCGCGAGCTGGGCGACCCCCAGGCGGAGAACATGCTGCGCGAGGCTCGCAACAAGCTGCCCTCGCTGCCCGGACGCCGCGCGGTCCTGCTGACCCTGCGCCGCCCGCCGGAGCAAACGACCCCACCAAGCCCAACCGATACGATGACCGGGCTCGGCCGGCACCCCGCCGCTACCCCCACCACCAGCGAGAGGACCCCGCAGTGAC
Source organism: Streptomyces polygonati (assembly GCF_042650325.1). Classification (NCBI taxonomy): domain Bacteria; kingdom Bacillati; phylum Actinomycetota; class Actinomycetes; order Kitasatosporales; family Streptomycetaceae; genus Streptomyces; species Streptomyces polygonati. The sequence goes on from NZ_JBHSBB010000022.1 coordinate 96,895, forward strand.
CCAGCCTTCCGGCCACGCGGCCGTGTTCTCCGGCGGGTCCTGGGGCACTGCCATCGCCAAAGTCCTGGGCGACGCCGGCACCCCCGTGGTGGTGCACGCCCGCCGGGCCGAGATCGCCGACTCGATCGCCACCCGCCACCGCAACCCCGCGTACTGGCCGGACACCGAGCTGCCCCCCGCCGTGACTGCCACGACCGACCCGGTGGCCGCGCTCGACGGCGCGCAGTACCTGGTGCTGAGCATCCCCGCCCAGTCCCTGCGGACCAGCCTCGCGCAGTGGGCGCCGCACATCGGGCCGGCGACCACGATCGTGTCGCTGATGAAAGGCGTCGAGACCGGCACCCACCTGCGGGCGAGCCAGGTCATCGCCGAGGTGACCGGCCTGCCGGCGTATCGGGTCGCGGTGCTGTCCGGCCCGAACCTTGCCGCCGAGATCATGGCCGGTCAGCCCGCTGCCGCCACCATCGCCTGCATCGATGAGCAGGCTGCCGAGCGGTTCCAGGCCGCTTGCCACACCTCGTACTTCCGGCCGTACACCAGCATGGACGTCATCGGGTGCGAGCTGGGCGGCGCGGTGAAGAACGTCATCGCTCTGGCCGTGGGTATCGCGGACGGCATGGGTCTGGGCCACAACGCCGCGGCCGTGCTCATCACCCGGGGCCTGGCCGAGACGACCCGGCTGGCCGTCGCCCTGGGCGCCCACCCGGCCACCCTCGCTGGCCTCTCCGGGCTCGGCGACCTGGTGGCCACCTGCTCGTCCCCGCTGTCCCGCAACCGGACGTTCGGGACCTACCTGGGCCGCGGCCTGACCGTCACCCAGGCCGCCGCCGAAACCCGGACGACGACCGAGGGCGTCAAGTCGGCCGAGGCGATTCTCGAACTCGCCCGCGCCCACAGCGTCGAGATGCCGATCACCGAGGTCGTCACCACAGTTCTCCAGCACAAGGTCACCCTGGCCGAGGCCGCCGCCGCGCTGTTGCAGCGGCCCCCGAAGCCCGAGCGCTGACCCCGGCGCCCCTCGGCGCATCCCGCTTCTACCCCTCCCGTTTCCCGGAGGCATCTGTCGTGCACCCCTTGTCTGTGCTGCCCGCTGCCCAAATCGCCCTGACCGTTGCTCTCGTGGCCTGGATGATCTGCGGCTTCACCCGCCGACCGGGCCGCTGGCTCCGGTGGAAGATGTTCTGCCGAGCCACCTTCACGATCGTCACGCTCACCGGCACGAAGGACGGCCGCACCGAGCCGGTGAACCCGTACGTCCACCTGTCGCCGGGCAGCTTCCTCGTCAACCCGCCGCAGCTCCAGGCGATCGTGTCCCACCTCACCCGCACCGGCCGGTACGACCGGGTCGACGGCCACGGCCGCGTCCTCTCCGAACAGGGCGAGCGGAAGATCGAGGTGACGGACAGCCGTGTGGTTCTTTGACGCGCTCGCCGACGGCTTCCGCCACCCCACCGACCCAGGACGACTCCAGTTGTTCCGCATGGTCTTCGGGATCGTGTGCACGCTGCGGTTCGTCCTGTCCATCGGCCAGGGCGGTTGGGGCCGGTTCGACCCCCAGGGGATCGCCCTCCACGTCGCCGAGCAGCGCTTCGGCCCGACCCGGGCCCGGCTCCTCGCCGCCGCCTACCGGCCGGTGCTGGTCGCCCGCGCCGTCGCGGCGCCCGCCCTCGCCATCGGCCTCAACCCCCGCCCGGCTCTGGTGCTGGTCCTGGCCGGGATCTCCATGGAGCTGCTCTACCTCAAGAGCCCCAACGCCGTCCGGTACACCCTGCTCACCGGCGGGTGCCTCCTTGTCGGAGGCGACCTCGGCCGCGGCCTCCACATCGAGCGCCACCCGACCACGGCGAACACCTGGGCCCTGTGCCTGATGGTGCTGATCACCACCGACATCTACTGGAACAGCGCCTGGCAGAAACTCCGCTCACCGCAGTTCCGCAGCGGCCTCTACCTCGCGCAGTGGGTCCACACCTACACCCTGGTCAAGGACGAGCTCCCGTACCGGCGGCAGCACGCCGTCCCGGCCGTTGTGTGCCGGCACCTGGGCAACCTCACCGACCGGGACGTCCGCCGCTGGCGCCTGATCGCGGCCGCCGCCATCACGACGGAGATCGCGCTGCCCCCCGCGCTGCTTATCCCGCAGACCACGCCGTACGCCGTCGCCGCCGGCATCGGCATGCACGCGGCGTTCACCTGCCTCAAGCCGCGGCAGCTGATCACGTTCTCCGGCCTTACGGTCGGCACGTACCTGGCGTTTCTCGGCTGACCCACCGGACCCGATCAAGCCGGGCGCGCGGGCTCGGGTCCGCCCGCGCGAACCCGGGCACACAAGATCTGATTGTTACGGCGAACATCCCTGCGTCCGGGGGGATTTGCTGCATTCTGGCCCAAGTGAAAGACGAACTGATCACCGCTGGACTGGCCCTCGTCGGCACAATCGTGGTGGCGTGGCTCACCTGGCGCCTCACCGAATACAGCCGGGACCAAGCGGACCGGAAGAAAGACCGCGCGGTCGCGGAGGCCCTGCTGGCCAGCCAGTCCGAAGCCCTGATCCTGGCAGTGGTGGACCTGCAAACCGCCGCGACCACCAACCGGGTTCTATGGGAGACGCCATGGGAGCAATGGAGATCCTTCTGCCTGGCCGCGATGGCGGCAGCCGGGGGCTACGCCCGCGCTGACACGGACGTTCCGGAATGGCGCCGCCTGTTCTCCGCAGCCGCCGAGCTGAGCCGGGTGGTGAGCACCGAGCGCATCGTGACCAAGACGGCCGCCGCTGAACTCAAGACCGAACTGAGCCGACTCGCCGCCGCCACCGTCCCGCTCATGCGCCACCCCAACGCCGGCGTCCGCACGGCCACCGGGCACGTAATGCGGGCGGCAGCGAACGGCGAACAGGACGGAGGGCCGCTGGACAACGCTATGGCGGAATTCAGCGACGCCGTCAGCGCTGTACTGCCGTCCTGGACCGGACAGGAGACCGCGGCCACCCCGTAGGCCAGCCAGAGCCACCCGCTACCGCCCACCGCGCATGCTCCCCGGGTGGAGAATCAGCCCTGCCCGCTCTCCTCTGCGGCCTTTCGTTCCTCACCGGTATCCGCATCCAGCGCCGCAACCTGCTGGGGCTACACCTGCCACGATTACCACCCGTACCACTTCGGCTGCACCGACAACATCAGCACATCGGCCCCCGCCGTCGCCCTCAACGGCACCATCCTCGCCTACGTTTACAACCGCTACTCCTCCGGCGGCAACGCCAACTGAACGGAAGCCCAGCTGACACCGGTCCGGACACGCAGCCGGTGACACGATCTACGCCGAGACCGCCGGTTACGCAGCGGACAGCCAAGGCAACTTCCCGACCACTGCGGACAATCAGGGTCGCCTGATCGCCGCGGGGACGCACCTCACCGAGACCGCGAAGATCCCCGGCGGGATCGTCCCGCTACTGGCAACGATGGGGCACACGAAGCGCCGTGTGCCGAGGAAGTACACGCGAGGGTTCCCGACGATGCGGAGCGCGGCATGCTGGCCCTCGCGGCTGGCGAACAAGTCCTGTGCTTGACGAGAGTGACCGAAGACGAGTCAGGCCCGTTTCAGGTCGACGTATCTGTGTTCCCCGCTGCCGGACAGCGGCGCCGCTACGAACTGAGGATTGGCTGACGCGTCCAAAGCTGACGAAGAAGCCTTTGACCGGCGTCCGTTGCACGAGCGGATCGCCGCGGACCTGCGGGCCGAGATCATGTCCGGTGACCTAGAACCCGGAGCAAGCCTGCCCTCAACTCAGCAGCTGAAGGGCTGGTTTGACGCGTCGAATGCGACCGTCCAGAAGGCGCTTCAAGTCCTCAAAGACGAGCGCCTCGTCATTGGTCGGGCCGGCGCCGCGGTGACAGTGGTAGAGCATCGGCAGGAAACTGTACGACCAGCCGACACCGGTCAACCCGCCGCGCCGGGGAAGTAGTACTGATGGCTCACCGTGGCAGGCAATCGTGGAAGGGGCGGGGGCATCCAGCTCCTCGACGTGACCGAGGTACGTCCGACAGCCGAAGTTGCGGTCGCCTTGGACCTCGGCGAGACCGGTACGGCCTTCCTCCGCCGGCAGATTCGGTCGTGGGACGGCGAGCCGGTCGAACTCGTCAAATCCTACTACCCGGCCGAGTTGGCCTGCGGTACCGCGATGTCCGAACCCCGAAAGATCCGAGGCGGCACTCCCGCACTACTGGCTGAATTGGGCTATCCGCCACGCCAGACGGTAGACCGTGTCTCTGCACGCGTTCCTACTCAAGAGCAGTACGAGGCACTTCTGCTCCCGAGCGATCTCCCGATCCTGCGGACATTCCGTGTCATCTACAACGACAATGACCGCCCCATCGAAGCCACCATCATGGTCAAGGCCGGTCATCTCTATGAGCTGCAATACGAGTTCAGCTGACCGTCTTCTGGTCAGACGAGGACCAGTGAGTCGGAGAACACCATCACTTCATTCGCTTTGACGACTCTGTGTGCAGAGTAGTTCAAAGAGAAAATCTCCCGCCTTCGTTCTCTGTACAGCTCGGCAACTCGTGGAACGTTATCGTAAGTAAGAAGCCACTTTGAACCGGCCGCCCTATTCAGGCAGGCAGCGAGAGTAGAGTGATGGGAGTCCATGAAAGAGTTCAGGTAGAGCGATCCCGCTTTTTCGAAATAGGGGGGGTCTGCATAGATCAAGGTATTGTGTCGACTTGAGTATTTTCTAATCACCGCGAGGCCATCGGAATTCGTAACCTTAATTTGCTTCGAGTGGAGCGCAAGAAGGCGAATGCGCTCAATCAAGCCTTCCTTATTAAAGCGTGCGTCAATCTTGTAGTTCCCCGTCTGATCCATGCCTCCGATAGGACCCCCGTTAAGAACTCCGGACCTATTGGTTCGATTGAGGTAGAAGGTTGCAAATCCCAACTTAAGGTAGTTTTCGGGACTGCCAATCGAGTAGATCTCCTTTTGTCTCAACCATTCATCCACGGTGAGATCTGCCGTCTTAACCATTTGTGAGAACTCGCCAGGGTGCTTCGTTACTGCCAACCAGAAAGAGTAAATGGCTGGGTCCAAATCATTGATGACGATGCGCTGGACTTCGCCAGTAATGAGTAACCCAAGGGCAGCACCAGCGCCCCCTGCGTACGGCTCTACGTACGTACCCTCGGTCATTGCATTAGCCCGTACCAATGTTCGGAGTCGGGGGTATAGAGATGCCTTGCCGCCCGGGTATCGTAGTGGTGAAATGATGGGCTTCTTGTGTTGCCGCATACTGGTGCTCATGGCTTCAACATCATCTTGATGAGGCTCTCCATTCCGTCCCAGCAATTTCTTACTTCTTCGCCGGTGGCGAAGACGAGGTGATTATGATTCATGGCGTTCATGTGATCAAGCGTAGCGATATAGCTTCCGAAGATGTTTTCTCCTCGGATCTTATTGATCACTTGAATGTACGCGGTTTGTTGGTTCGTCTGTACGTAGTGTTCTAGCCACGTCAGACATTGGCTCAATTGGATGTACCCCTTGTGCGAACCGGAGTGCTTCCTGATGTCTTCGTTGACTACCTCGGCGGCGTATGCCTTGATGACCTTTTCGAGGAATGTCCGAAGGAGATCGAATGTCGCATTGGGGAATTTTCTGATATTGATATCAGATATCTCCGTGGCAATCTTGTGGATAGAACGAGGAAATTTCGGACTAATCTCTAGTTCTCGAAGGTCCAAGAAAAGTGCGCTTCTAGCCTTGGCCTTTCCGTCTTCGACACTTGGTGTTTGTTGCTGAGGTGCACTCGGTGTGGATTCTGTTGCCTCCGTGCCATTACCGGTCCGATTGGAAGGTCTTGCGAGTTGTCCACTGCTCTGCGCCGGGCGGCTTGAATTGGCTTCCTTTCGCGCCGGCGAGCCGCTGCTTGCAGTCCGTTTGCTGGTTGTTTTGGTGAGGTCGGTGAAGTCATTGACCAGCACTCTAAGAGACGTCATGTAGTCTTCGAATGTTTTCAACTTGGCCGAGTTGAGTGTTCGTGTGTTAATTTTCTTTTCTCTGATGTCTCGGACTATCTTTTCGGCGATAGCGTCAAATTCCTCCTGCGTGGACTCCAGGGTTACTTTTGCCTCTCGCTCGTCGATAGAGATTCGCACAAGCTCAAGGAACTTGTCATAACCGTATAGTCGCGCTAGTACCGATACGGGAAATTTGCGAGCCGAGACGTAATCCTTCAGTTCCGGGTCTTCGTAGTTTGCTTCTCGGAAAAGATTTAGAATGCGGCTCCGAATGATGAATTTCTTTACCTCGACCGTCGGGTACTGGTCGATAAGGTACTGAGGGGACTTCCCGCCGTCGATCTGAGCTTGGAAAAACGCAGCCTGGCGTGCAGGTGACCAACCGACGCGTTGGGAGCCAGTATGGATGGCGGCGATTAGCTGATCAGCTTCATCTTGGTTTGGCGCTAACTTAACAGTGATCTTGCGCAAGGCATCACGATTGATATCCTGAGTGATTTTCGTGATCCGTGCATGATGTTCCGGGGTCCAGAATGGATTCTGGATCGCCTTCAAGGCCGCGATTCGCCTGTTTCCCTCGACTACTACTATCTTGCCATCTCTAATTACTGCGATAGGGAGTTCGTGCGTCAGAAGCCCTACCTTGCATATGCTCTCCACGAGAGAAAATGCCTTTTCGTTCCTGAATAGATCCTGGACGATGTCCACCTCGGGTGCATCGCTCTTCAGATCTAGGCGAACATTTTTCGGGTCAAGGTGGAGATCCCTTAAGACATCTACGGTGATCTCTTTCCACGTGGACATGTCGATCATGAACTCCCCCTCCGGTCCTCCGCCCCCCTTCGGCGGAGATCAATCATTGACGTACGGTACCGGGTCGTGCACTCCGCGTCTGCACGATGTACGAAGAGAGATCTTCGGCCGCCGGCCGCACAGGGCGTCTGACCGACACGGCGCGCACGCTGGCCTTTCCTGCGGGTGCGCGAACTGCCCTGGGTGAAGGGCCCGCCCGGACTTCTGTTGCCCCTCCTACGAGGCTTCCAGGGGAGGCTTGGGACGGCGGCGTCGTCCTACCCGCAGATCCGTGAACTGGCACAGTTCACGGCGTGACATCGGCAGCAGTTGCTGGGCCGTCCCTGGGCCGCGCGAGGCCGACTTGGGCCGACCGGCAACGACCAACGGTGACCACTCCGCCGCAGGTCACCGCTCCTGCCGCGGGTGAACGCGCAGTTCGCCTGACCCCCTCTCAAGTTCCTGCGCAAGAAGAAGCAGGAGCAGGAGGAGCACCGCTCCGAGGTCACAGCCTTCGAGTTGCGCAAGAACCTGCGGAACCTGTAGTGGCTGGTGCGCGGTGCCCGGGCCGACGGCGGTGGACCGCTGGCCCGGAGCCGTCTCACCCCTCCGGGCAGTCTTTGGGCCGTCCGCGTCTCGTTGAGGCGTTGGTGAGGCGGCGTAGATGGTGGCTCCGGCGGGCGCGACTCGGTTGGGCCTGCGCCGATGGGACAGGGTCTGTCGCGCGAGTGGATCTGGCCGGGGATAGAGTTCCCCTCTGCCAGCTTTCCGGCGCGGAGAGGTATCGGTCCGGTGGGTTGTCGCATTCAGGTCCGTGTTTCGGTGTACACGATCGCGGTGGAGGACGATCGGCTGTTGCTGGCTCGGTTGTCCAGCTCTTCACCAATTTTCGCGCCTGGGCTGTGGCGCCTGCCGGGTGGCGGGATCGCCCCAGGGTGAACAGCCCGTGGAGGCTTTGGCGCGTGAGCTTCGTGAAGAAACGGGACGTGAACTCGGTGCCGCTCGGCTGCTCGACGCACGGACGTACGCGGCCCGGCGGCCCGGGGTGGAGTGGAACCTCACGGCATTGTTCTACGCCGTTGACCTCAGCAGCGGGCCGCCGTTGGTGGCCGAGGTCGACGGCTCCACGAACGCAGCGGAATGGGTCCCCTTGGCGGACCTACGGGACACCATGCTGTCACCAGCCGCTGCCGACGCGCGGCGGCTCCTTGCGGGCTCCTCGTGAAGCTCGCGTGCACAGCGATTCGTTGACGGCTGCGACCAGCGCTGTTGCTTCGTAGCGACCGGCGAGCTTGTCGTACCCGTACCTCGGGGTCACCGCGCATCGCTGCGCATATCCGAGACGGTGCCGTCGCACCCTCTGACGGGGGTCGTGGACGAGGTCGTCGGCCCAGAGAGCTATGCGTCCGGTTGCGCCGGGTCCCCGCTGATCAGCGCTCATCCACATGGCTTCCCCTTCGGGGGCGGTGGAGGTGCCCCAGCGGCTGGTGAGGGCGTTAACGGGGGAGCGGGGCCCAGCCGTTTTCGTCGTGGGAGCGGCTTCTGTGGCGTACGACGATGGGGCTCACAGTTATTAGGACCTCGATGGGTGCGGTTTGCGGCTGCGCCAGGCAATGGCCGCCCATCCGGGTCGAGGAGGAAAAATCGGGTGCTGTGCCACGGCGGGTACCGGAAATTTCCGGGCATGTGCTTCTACTGGGTGGGGTGGTGTCGCTACGTTCAGTGCATGGAGGGGAACGAAGTCCTCAGCAGGGTCCTGACCGACGCGGGTCTCACGCAGGGCGAGTTGGCCGAAGCCGTGAACTCGTACTTACGGGCGAAAGGCTACGAAGGGACCGTCAGCGACCGGACCGTGCGGTTCTGGCTGACCGGAAAAACCCGGTGGCCGCACCCTCGGCAGCGCGAAGCACTCACGGCAGTATTCGGTGTGGACGCCGCAGAGTTGGGGTTTGTGCCTCCAGCGGCGAGACGCAGCCCCACCACCGAACCGGAGCAGCCCGTGTTGCGCCGCACTTTCTTCTCTGCCGCCACCGCTACGACAGCAGCGGCCGTAGCCCCCTTCACCACCCGGTCCCGTGTCGGCATCACCGACATCGCCCGGCTCCGCAGCGGGCTGGATGGGCTGGTCGCTCTCGATGACACCGGCGGCGGCCATGAGGCCCTGGAACAGGACGCGTTGTCCCGGGCAGGCCAAGCTCTCGAGATGCAGGAGCTGGCGTCGTCCCAGCGGATTCGGCAGCGGCTGTTCTCTGTCGCTGCCGACTACACCGCCCGCGCCGCGTGGGCCGCATTGGATGCGCGACAGTTGGCCCGCGCTCAGCCACTGCTGGGCCGTGCCCTGTACCTGGCGGGTATGGCGCAGGACTCGATGGTGGAGATGGAGGTGTGGAACCTCTACGCGATGCTCGCCCGACAGAGCCAGGACTATGGGCACGCGGTGACGTCCGGACACGCCGCCCTGGCCACCTCGATCGCCCGCCGTGATCCCCTGTTCGCTTCGCTGGCGCACGCCCGGACAGCGGTCGGTCACTCACTGCTGAGTGACCGGCAGGCTGCGCTGCGCTCCTTGGGCTACGCAGAAGAGGCCCTGGGCAAGAGTGACCCGACGGTGCGCCGGCCAAGTTGGCTCGCCTTCTACGGGCCTGCGGAGCTGTCCGCGATGACCGCGATCGTCCTGGACCGGATCGGCGACTCCCTTGAAGCCGAGGCCGCTTCGCATCAGGCGCTGTCCAACATCCCCGAGCAGTTCCGCCGGAACCGGGCCCTGGCCACCGCCCGTCTTGCTCTTGCACAACTCCACCAGCGGGACATCCAACTGGCGTGCGACACCGCTGAGTCCGTCTTTACGATGATGTCCGGAACCTCGATCCCCGGCAGGATGCGTTCACTACTGGGCGACTTCTACCGCGACTTGATCACGCTCGCGCCGAAGTCGAACACCACGCAAGAGTGGGGCGAACGCTTCCGACTCGAATGGAGCCGCGCATGACGACCGCCCCGGTCCTGGAAGTCCGACGCTATGGCCACGACGATCTGCCGCAGATCCGGCAGGCCATCTTGGATATCCATGCCGACGCCTACGCGGAGCTGCGGGACGACCCGTTCGTGCAGCGGTTCCCATGGTTCGTGGACCACTGGGGCGGCAACCCCGGCTTCGCCTGCGTCATCGCGTACGACGAGGACGAGGCTGTCGGCTTCGCCTACGGTGCCCCGGCAACACCGGGCCGGGAGTGGTGGCGCGAGCACCTCGACCCGGCTCCGGAGCGGGATCGGACGTTCTCGTTCTCGGAGATGGCCGTCCGTGTGGGGTGGCGGAAGATCGGGGCGGGCAAGCGGCTCGCTGATGCCCTGATGGAGGGCCGGGATGAGGATCTCGCGGTCCTCCTCGTTGACCCGGATCATCCCCGGGTGCGGGCTTTGTACGAGTCATGGGGATATCGGAAGGTTGGTGACCGGCGGCCGTTCCCCGATTCCCCCACCTACGCGGTCATGCTCGCGGAGCTACCCCTGACCTAAAAGTTGATCTCGGGCTCCTGGCGATGGTCTTCGAGGGCCCTGCGGGAGTCTTCAGGCAACTCGTTCAGCTGCTGGTTCAGGCGGCCGACGCGGCGAAGATCTCAGTTGCTGACGGCCCTGGTCGTGGCCGATCCTTTGCGCGAGCGACGAAGCAGGGGGAGGACAGTATGGGGCTGATTCTGTTTCCGGGAGACGGAGACACGAGCAGTCCGGACGCTGCCTGGTCCTTCAGCGGCTTCTCCGTGTTCCGGCGACAGCCGGCGCAGGCCGAGGGGTTCAGTCTCTCCGAGATGCGGGGCTTCGGCGGGGAGCGCCCGTGGAGCGATGTCTCCACCTCACTCGAACCGCTGCTCGACCGCGCGGACGACGGCGGAGGCGAGCTCTCGCCCCACGAGTGCGCCGCGATCCTGCCACGATTGGAGGCCATCGTCGTCCAGTGGCAGGACGAGGTCAACGACCCTCTCGTCCGAGGGAACATCGACGATGCCCGAAAGCTGCTGGTCGTTCTGCGGTTCTGCCTGGCGAAGGACGCCGGCCTCCTCGTTCTCTGACGTCCTTCGCCACGCCAGGACCCTCCCACCGGGCGTCGTCAGGGGGGATCAGGAGAGGTAGGCCGGGGCCAGGGCGGAGGGGGTCAGGAGGGTGGGGGTGCCGGTGCCGTCGGCCGGGACGGAGTAGAGGTCGGAGCCGTAGTCACCGGGCAGGGCGTAGGTGAGGGTGTCGTTGTCGGACCAGACCGCCTGGTCGTCCACGTTGCGGGTCTCGGCGGTGGGGTGGTCGCGCAGGGTGGCCAGGTCGAGGACGTACAGCCGCCAGGGGGCGTCGGGAGAGAGGCCGGGGACGCGTTTCTTGAAGGCGATGCGGGTGCCGTCGGGCGACAGCGAAGGGCACTCCACGTTGGTGCGCAGGGTGACGGCGGTCCTGGTGGAGACCTGGGCGCGGATCAGATACGTCTTCCCGCCGGTGGCGACCGTGGCGTAGAAGTGGTCGTCGTCGATGAAGGTGACGCCCCAGAAGTTGATGTCCGCCGCGTGGATCGCCTTGCCGTCGCGGGTGACGGTGTAATCCTCCAGGGTCGGCTGGAGGACCCCGGTGCGGGTGTCGAGGATCGAGGCGCGGGTGGAGAAGTTGGTGCCCGCGTAGGAGTCGCCGCCGACGAAGACCGTCCAGGCGACCATCCGGCCGCTGGGCGAGACGCGGGCCCGGGTGGGTATGCCGCCCAGGTCCACATGGCGGGTCTCGCGCAGCCGCGCGTCCAGCACGATGGCCCGGTAGGTGTCGTTGACCGGGCCGTGCTCGGCCTGGAGGCAGATCCCGGTGCCGCCGGCCGCGTAGAACCGCAGGCACTTGACGCCGGAGGCGGTGCGCGGCCCGTCCGGGTCGGAGGCGGGCACGCTGGCCAGCTCGTCGCGGTGCGGCCCCCACACCAGTGAACGGAAGACGATCTGCCGGGGCGCGTCCGGCGCCAGCGAGACGGTGCCGGCGTGGACCGGCGGTCCGCCCGCCTGGACCTGGTTCTTGCGGTCGGCCTGCTCCGCCGCGTGCCAGACGGCCACCCCGGCCACGCAGGCCAGCACCACCACGCAGGCGAGCAGCACCATCAGCTTGCTCCGGTTGGTCATCGCCGCCACCGGCGACCCGTCGCTCATACCGCCTCCTTGACAGCTCCGGGCGCCCGGGAAGGACGCAGCCCGACCGACAGCGACACGCTCACCAGCAGGGCCACCGCCGCGCCGGCCAGCGCGGAGCGCTCTCCCCACGCCGTCCAGGCGGCCCCGAAGGCCAGCGAGCAGAAGAAACGGGCCCCGGCCTGCCCGGTCTGCACCAGCGCCAGCCCGCTGGACCGCAGCGCCGCCGGTACGGAGCCGGCCGCCGCCGCCATCAGCACGCCGTCGGTGGCCGCGTAGAACGCGCCGTGCAGCGCCAGCACCGCGTACGGCAGGAAGCCGGACCGCAGCTGCGCCAGCAGCAGCGCGTAGGCGCACAGCAGCGCCACATGGCCGCCGACGAAGACCTGCCAGCGGCCGATCCGGTCCGCCCAGCGGCCCAGCGGCACCGCCAGCAGCAGAAAGCCCGCCGCCGTGCCCAGCGGCATCAGCGCGAACCACCGGTCGGGCACCCCGAAGCGCCGCTGGAGCATCAGATAGACGAAGGAGTCGCTGACCGTGGCCAGGCCCAGGGCCACCGCGCACAGCGAGAGGTTCCGCAGTTCGCGGCGCCCGAGCAGCGCCACCGCGGCCCGCAGCGAGGGGCGGTCGGCGGCCTTCGGCGACGGCCCAAGCTCCGGCGCCCTGGAGGGCACGAACAGCAGCAGGACGACCACGCCGACCATCGCCACGCAGAAGCTGACGGTGAACACCGCGTCATAGCCCTCGGCGGCCTGGCGCAGGATCAGAAAGGCGACCAGCGGGCCCAGCAGCGCCCCGGTGGTGTCCATCGCCCGGTGCACCCCGAAGGCCCGGCCGCGGGTCTCGGGCGAGGAGGACAGCGAGATCATCGCGTCCCGCGGCGCGGTCCGCAGCCCCTTGCCGGTGCGGTCGGCGGCCAGCACCGCGCCGATCAGCGGCAGCGTGTGCGCGATGAGCAGCAGCGGTTTGCACAGCGCGGACAGGGCGTAGCCGAAGGCCGCCACCGACTTGTGCCGGCCGCCGCGGTCGGCGAGGTGACCGCCGACCAGCCGGACCAGCGCGCTGAAGCCGTTGTAGACGCCGTCGAGCAGACCGAAGCCGAGCGGGGACAGGCCCAGCCCGGTGACCAGGTACAGAGGCAGCACCGCGGTCACCATCTCCGAGGAGACGTCGGTGATCAGGCTCACCGCGCCCAGCGCGAAGACGGTGCCGGTGACGGCCTTGGTGACCGGGACGGCCGACCGCCCGGGGAGCTTGCCCCGGGCGGTCGGCGGCGCGGTCACCGCGGGCGTGCTGCCGCGGCTCTCGCTGACGTACATCCCGTCAGTTCCAGATACCGCTGAAGTCGGAGGCGGAGGCGGCCTGTCCGGCGTGCGTCGAGGTGCCCGCCAGGTCCTCCAGGGTGCGCAGCAGGTTGTAGTGGTTGTAGGTGGTGCCGTTGGAGCTGCCCGCCTTCACCGGCTGGCCGTACAGGACGGTCGGGATGCGGTTGCCGCTCTGCGAGTTGTCCTCGTCGAAGGTGACGACGAGCAGGCTGTTGTGGGTCTTGGCCCAGGTGGCGTAGGCGCCCAGGTTGTTCTTGATCCAGGTGTCGCCGGTGGAGACCGAGCAGTCGTGCATGTCGCTGCACAGGTTCGGCGTGACGAAGGCCATCTTCGGCAGCGTCGAGTAGTCGGTCGGGAACTGCGCGAAGGTCTTCGCGGAGGAGGTCGGCACGTTGCTGAAGCCGAACCAGGGGTTGTGCTTCTGGGCGTAGTTGCCGCTGGAGCAGGTGGTCGAGCCCTGGCTGGGCAGCGTCTCGTTGTAGCTGCCGAAGGTGCCGCCGGCCGCGGTCACCTCGGAGCCGAGGTTGGGCGCCGAGCTGAAGCCGATCTTGACGCAGGCGTCGGAGGTGATGCCCTGGGTGGAGCCGGAGAACAGGGCGTAGTAGTTCGGCTGGCTCGGGTGGGTGATGCCGTGGTTCTGGGTCAGGTTGGCACCGCCGGTGGCGAGCGAGTTGATGTAGGGGGCGCTGGAGCTGCCGATCACCTGGCTGTAGGCGTGGTTCTCCATGACGACCACCAGGGTGTGGGCGGGCGTCGGCACGGCGCCGGCCGCCTGCGCGTCGCCACCGAGGCCGACCCACAGGCCTGCGGAGGCGGCGACGAGGCCGACGGCGGACAGGACGGCGGTGCGACTGCGGCGGGGCAGGGTCCACCCAGACACGGGTTACCTCCGGTACGGGAAGCGGGATACGGGAGTGTGCGGTGAGCATGCCAAAAGTAGGGTTCGCCGCTCCGGCCTGGGAGATCGTCTTCGGTGAACGCTGAACGAACGTTCCCGCAGTCCGGGACCTTCGCCGCGTACCGCACCCGCGCCGCACCCGCGCCGCACCCCAACCGGAGCCCGGCCCCGCACATGTCGCACCCGAGGCACACCCCGCCGTTGACGATGCGCGGGGCACGCACGGCGTAACGAGCGTTACGCTCGGGCGTGATGCGTGATCACGCCCTGGACGTGTGGTCGCGCCGGGAAACGCCGGGAGGGCTGATGCAGGGACGCCGCAGCAGTACGTTCAGCCGGCTGCTGCGGCACGGCTTCACCGATCCGGGCGCCGCCGAGCGCCTGCTCGAAGCCGATGTGCTCAGCGCTGTGCGCGCCGACCCCGTCCTGCTGGACGCGCTGGCGGCCAGCGCGGACCCGGACCAGGCGCTGCGCGGGCTGGTCCGGCTGACCGAGGCGCTGGAGCCGGGGGAGCGGCGGGCCCTGCTGGACACCCTGGTCACCGGCAAGCCGCTGCGCGACCGGCTGCTCGGCGTGCTGGGTGCCTCGGAGGCGCTGGGCGACCACCTGGCCCGGCACCCGGCGGACTGGCACGCGCTGGTCACCTACGAGTCCGCCGACCTGCGGGCCGGCGTCCGCGAGTTCGAGCGCGGCCTGGCCGCGGCCGACACCCCCGACAAGCTGCGCGCCGCCTACCGCCGCTGCCTGCTCGGCGTGGCCGCCCGTGATGTGTGCGGCACCAGCGACCTGGTGCGCACCGCGGCGGAACTCGCCGACCTGGCCACCGCCACGCTGCGCGCCGCGCTGAAGATCGCCGCCGCGGAGCAGCCGGAGGACGCCGCCGCGTGCCGGCTCGCCGTGATCGGGATGGGCAAGGCCGGCGGCCACGAGCTGAACTACGTCTCCGACGTGGATGTCATCTTCGTCGCCGAAACACCTGAAACCCCTGAAAGCTCTGAAACCCCCGAATCACCCGGGGCGTCCGAGGGGACGCGGGCCCCCGCAGCGGCCGAAGCGCCGCCCCGCGACGAGGGCGCGGCCGTCCAGGCCGCCACCCGGCTGGCCGCCCGGATGATGCGGATCTGCTCGGACAGCACCGCCGAGGGCACCATCTGGCCGGTCGACGCCAATCTCCGCCCGGAGGGCAAGAACGGCCCGCTGGTCCGCACCCTGGCCAGCCACCTCGCCTATTACAAGAGGTGGGCCAAGACCTGGGAGTTCCAGGCGCTGCTGAAGGCCCGTCCGGTGGCGGGCGACGCCGCCCTCGGCGCCGCCTACATGGAGGCCATCCGCCCGATGGTCTGGCAGGCCGCCGAGCGCGAGCACTTCGTCGGCGACGTCCAGCAGATGCGCCGCCGGGTCATCGACAACATCCCGGTTTCCCAGGTGGAGCGGGAGCTGAAGCTCGGCCCCGGCGGCCTGCGGGACGTCGAGTTCGCCGTTCAGCTGCTCCAGCTGGTGCACGGCCGCACCGACCCCTCGCTGCGCAGCGGCACCACCCTGACCGCGCTCGCCGAACTGGCGGCCGGCGGTTACGTCGGCCGCGCCGACGCCGCCTCGCTGGACGCCGCCTACCGCTTCCTGCGGCTGATGGAGCACCGCATCCAGCTGCAGAAGATGCGCCGCACCCACCTCGTCCCCGACGACGAGGCCGACCTGCGCCGCCTCGGCCGCTCGCTCGGCCTGCGCGCGGACCCGGTCACGGCGCTGAACCGGGAGTGGAAGCGGCACGCCATGGAGGTGCGGCGGCTGCACGAGAAGCTGTTCTACCGTCCGCTGCTGGACGCGGTGGCCCAGCTCGGCAGCGAGGACACGCGCCTGAGCACCGACGCGGCCCGGCAGCGGCTCCAGGCCCTCGGCTACGCCGACCCGGCCGCCGCCATCCGCCATCTGGAGGCGCTGGCCAGCGGGGTGAGCCGCAAGGCCGCCATCCAGCGCACCCTGCTGCCGGTGCTGCTCGGCTGGTTCGCGGACTCCGCCGACCCCGACTCCGGACTGCTGGGCTTCCGCAAGGTCTCCGACGCGCTCGGCAAGACCCCCTGGTATCTGCGGCTGCTGCGGGACGAGGGCGCCGCCGCCCAGCGCCTGGCCCGGGTGCTGTCCTCCGGCCGGCTCGCCCCCGACCTGCTGCTGCGGGCCCCGGAGGCGGTGGCCCTGCTCGGCTCGGCGGGCGGGCTCACCCCGCGCGACGGCGCCGCGCTGGAGCAGGAGGTGATGGCCGCGGTGGGCCGCGCCGAGACCGCCGAACAGGCGATCACCGTGGTGCGCGGGGTGCGCCGCCGCGAGTTGTTCCGTACCGCCGCGGCCGATCTGATCGACACCTACGGCGACGACCCGTCCGAGGTCAGCGCGCCGGTCGCGCTGACCGTGGCGGGCGAGCGCACCCTGGACGCCGCCGCGCTGGTGGACCGGGTGGGCACCGCCGTCTACGGCATCACCACCGCGACCCTGGCCGGCGCGCTGCGCACCGCGGTCCACGCCGTCACCGGCGGCGACCTGCGCGCGCTGCCCACCCGCTTCGCGGTCATCGCGATGGGCCGTTTCGGCGGCCGGGAGTTGGGCTACGGCTCGGACGCCGACGTGCTCTTCGTGCACGATCCCTACGACGGCGCCGATCCGGGGGAGGCCGGCCGGGCCGCGCTGGCCGTCGCCGACGAGCTGCGCCGTCTGCTGATGATCCCCACCGCCGACCCGCCGCTGCTGGTGGACGCCGATCTGCGGCCCGAGGGCAAGAGCGGCCCGCTGGTCCGCAGCCTGGCGTCGTACGCCGCCTACTACAAGCGCTGGTCGCTGGTCTGGGAGAGCCAGGCCCTGCTGCGGGCCACCCCGGTGGCCGGCGACCCCGGCCTCGGGGCGCGCTTCATCGAGCTGATCGACCCGCTGCGCTATCCGCGCGGCGGTCTGGACGAGGACGCGGTACGGGAGATCCGCCGGCTCAAGGCGCGGATGGAGTCGGAGCGCATCCCGCGCGGCGCCGACCGCACCACCCACGCCAAGCTGGGCCGCGGCGGGCTGTCCGACATCGAGTGGACCGTCCAGCTGCTCCAGCTCCGGCACGCCGCCCGGCTGCCCTCGCTGCGCACCACCGGCACCCGCCCCGCGCTGGCCGCCGCGCGGGAGGAGGGCCTGATCGACCCCGCCGACGCCGCCGTGCTGGACGAGGCCTGGGTGCTGGCCACCCGGGTCCGCAACGCGGTGATGCTGGTACGCGGCCGGCCCGGCGACGGCTTCCCCGGCGACGCCCGCGAACTGGCCGCGGTCGCCCGCTACCTCGGCCACCCCTCGGGCCATGTCGGCGACATGCTGGACGACTACCGGCGCCGCACCCGGCGGGCGCGGGCCGTGGTGGAGCGGCTGTTCTAC
Source organism: Streptomyces polygonati (assembly GCF_042650325.1). Lineage (NCBI taxonomy): Bacteria > Bacillati > Actinomycetota > Actinomycetes > Kitasatosporales > Streptomycetaceae > Streptomyces > Streptomyces polygonati. The sequence goes on from NZ_JBHSBB010000022.1 coordinate 114,461, forward strand.
GAGTACGAGGGCTGAGCGCGCCGGGGCCCGGACCGGCCCCGGCGGCCGGTTCAGCCCGGGGCCGGCTGCGGGTAGCGCGGCATCCGGTACACCCAGCGGCCGTACACCAGATAGGCCAGCGTGTAGGCGACGCCCAGCACGAACGCGCCGCCCACCGCGTCCAGCCAGAAGTGGTTGCCGGTGGAGATGATCACCAGCAGCGTGAGCGCCGGATACAGCCCGGCCAGAATCCGTACGAACAGCGGCGCCGCCAGTGTGGCCACCGTGATGCCGCACCACAGCGACCAGCCGATGTGCAGCGAGGGCATGGCGGCGAACTGGTTGGAGACCTTCGACAGCTTGCCCTGGTCGACCGAGCCCCAGGTGTGGTGCTCCCGCACGGTGTCGATGAACCCGCCACCCCTCAGCAGCCGCGGCGGCGCCAGCGGGAAGAGCCAGAAGCCGAGAAGGGCCAGCCAGGTGGTCATGAACACCACCGTCCGGGCCGGGCCGTACCGCCCGGGATGATTGAGGTACAGCCAGGCCAGCACACTGATGGTGACGATGAAGTGCAGCGTGGAGTAGAAGTAGTTCATCACCACGATCAGCCAGGTCACCGAGTTCACGCCGTGGTTGATGGCGTGCTCGACGCCCAGGCCGATCGAGCGTTCGAAGTCCCAGACGTCGCTGGCGTGCGCCAGCGCCACGGTGCGCTCCTGCGGCACCGCGTTCCGGATCTGCGAGTAGAGCCAGTAGCTGACCCCGATGAGCAGCACCTCGAACCACAGCCGGGGGCTGCGCGGTGTGCGGATACGGGTGATCAGACGGTGGCGCAGCGATCCACCGGTCCGGTGGCCGGCCGGGTCGGCGATGGTGGACCCGCTGGACTGCGACGGATCGGCCGGCTGGCCTTTCGTCGTCTTCGCAGGCGGTTCCCCCATGGCGACAGTCTGCCAGATATGTGCCGTTTCACAGCGTTATGAACCGGGCCGATCGGTCAGAACGCGGCCGCCGGCCGGCACCGCCGCGGTCGAGCCGCGCACCACCAGTTCGGGCAGGAAGACGAACTCGCTGTGCGGCGCGGGCGTGCCGCCGATCTCCTCCAGCAGCGCGTTCACCGCGGCCTGGCTCATCGCCGCCACCGGCTGCCGGATGGTGGTCAGCGGCGGATCGGTGAAGGCGATCAGCGGCGAGTCGTCGAAACCGACCACCGAGACGTCCGAGGGCACCGACAGTCCCAGCGCCCTGGCCGCCCGGATCGCGCCGAGCGCCATCATGTCCGAGGCGCAGACGATCGCGGTGCAGCCGGAGGCGATCAGCGCGCCCGCCGCCGCCTGGCCGCCCTCCAGGGTGAAGAGGGACTGCTGGATCAGCGCCTGCGCCTCCTGCGGGGACCAGCCGAGCACATCGCCGGTGGACGCCACGAAGCCCTCGATCTTGCGCTGGACCGGGACGAAACGCTTCTGCCCGACGGCCAGCCCGATCCTGCGGTGGCCGAGCGCCGCCAGGTGCGTGACGGCCAGCCGGACCGCGCTCCGGTCGTCCGGCGACACGAAGGGCGCGTCGATCTTCTCGGAGAAGCCGTTGATGAGCACGAAGGGAACGCCCTGGCCGCGCAGCCGGGCGTAGCGCCCGGTGTCGGCGGTGGAGTCGGCGTGCAGGCCGGAGGCGAAGATGATGCCGGCCACCCCGCGCTCCACCAGCATCTCGACCAGTTCGTCCTCGGTGGAGCCGCCCGGCGTCTGGGTGGCCAGCACCGGGGTGTAGCCCTGCCGGGTGAGGGCCTGCCCGATGATCTGGGCGAAGGCCGGGAAGATCGGGTTCTCCAGCTCGGGGGTGATCAGGCCGACCAGCCCCGCGCTGCGCTGCCGCAGCCGTACCGGCCGTTCGTAGCCCAGCAGATCCAGCGCGGCCAGCACGGACTCACGGGTGCCCGCGGAGACTCCGGGCTTGCCGTTGAGCACCCGGCTGACCGTCGCCTCACTGACCCCCGCCTGGGCTGCGATGTCAGCGAGCCGTGCGGTCACAGGACTGGATGCTAGGCGACGAAGGGCCACCACGTCAGATCGCCCACCAAATTGCCGTGTCTGCCGCGATAGCGACACCGGGGCCGGAATCGCCAGCAAACGTACCGGCTACGGCCTTGGCCGGCGCCCCGCTGCTCAGCAGCTCGCGGCCGGGCGCCGGGAGGGCCACCGCGGTCCCGGTGAGATTGACCGTGCAGACGAAGCCGCGGGCGTCGTCGGGATCGGGGCTGTCGCGGCGGAAGGCCAGCACCCCGTCCGGCGCGTCCAGCCAGGTCACCCCGGTGCCCGCGCCCAGCGCCGGATGCTCGCGGCGCAGCGCGATCGCCGCCCGGTACAGCTCCAGGGTGGACTCCGGGTCGCCGGTCTGCGCCTCGACGCTCAGCCCCGCCCAGCTCAGCGGCTGCGGCAGCCAGCTCGGCCCGCCGGTCCGGGGACCGAAGCCGTACGGCGGCTCGCTGCCCGACCACGGGATCGGCACCCGGCAGCCGTCCCGGAAGCCGTCCTGCCCGGCGGCCCGGAAGAAGGACGGGTCCTGCCGTACCTCGTCCGGCAGGTCCGTGACGTCCGGCAGGCCCAGCTCCTCGCCCTGGTAGAGATACGCCGAGCCGGGCAGCGCCAGCATCAGCAAGGTGGCCGCGCGGGCCCGGCGCAGGCCCAGCTCGCGGTCGCCGGGCTCCCGCAGCTGGGTGGGGGCCACCACCGGGGTCTGCCCGTCGAAGGCCGGGACCGGGTGGCCGAGGCGGGTGGCGTGCCGGGTCACGTCGTGGTTGGACAGCACCCAGGTGGCGGGGGCGCCGACCGCGTTCATGGCGGTCAGCGACGTGTCGACGACCCGGCGCAGCGCCCGGGCGTCCCAGGGCGTGGTCAGGTACTCGAAGTTGAACGCCTGGTGCAGTTCGTCGGGCCGCAGATAGAGCGCGGCCCGCTCGATGGTCGGCGTCCACGCCTCGGCCACCGCGATCCGCTCGCCGGGGACCCCGCCCGAGGCGGAGCCGGCGGAGAGCTCGGGCGCGTACCGGGGGGAGTACTCGTCCAGCACCCGCCGCCAGTCGCGGTAGATCTCGTGCACGCCGTCCTGGTCGAAGTACGGCATCGCCGACGTGCTGAGCAGCGACAGCTGCTCGGCGCGCCCGATGTCCGGCAGCCCCGCGGCCTTGATCAGGCCGTGCGCCACATCCACCCGGAAGCCGTCGGTGCCCAGATCCAGCCAGAAGCGCAGCACCGAGCGGAACTCGTCGTGCACCGCGGGATGGTCCCAGTTGAAGTCCGGCTGCTCGGGCGCGAACAGGTGCAGATACCACTCGCCCGGGGTGCCGTCCGGGTTCACCGTGCGGGTCCAGGCCGGCCCGCCGAAGACGGACTCCCAGTCGTTGGGCGGCAGCTCCCCGCTGTCCCCCTTGCCGGTACGGAAGTGGAACCGCTCGCGCAGCGGGGAGCCCGGGCCGCCGCGCAGCGCCCGCTTGAACCAGTCGTGCTGGTCCGAACAGTGGTTGGGCACCAGGTCCACGATGACCCGCAGGCCCAGCGCGTGCGCGGTCCGGACGAGTTCGTCGGCGTCCGTCAGACTGCCGAACATCGGGTCCACCGCGCGGTAGTCCGCCACGTCGTAGCCCGCGTCGGCCTGCGGCGAGGCGTAGAACGGCGACAGCCACACCGCGTCCACCCCGAGATCGCGCAGATAGGGCAGCCGGGCGGTCACACCGGGCAGGTCGCCCATGCCGTCGCCGTCGCCGTCGGCGAAACTGCGCGGGTAGACCTGGTAGATGACCGCGTCGCGCCACCAGTCCCCGCGCTCGGCGGCCTCGGCGTCGGGGTTGGCGGCGGAGCTGGGCGCGTCGGTGAGGTGCTGGCTCATGACTTCCTTTTGCCGGGGCCTTCGGGGCGGTACGGGAGGGACGAGGGGTCAGCCCTTGGTGCCGCCGGCGGTCAGGCCGGTCACCAGATGGCGTTGGACGAGCAGGAAGACGATGCCCGCGGGTATCGCGATGACCACCGAGGCGGCCGTCAGCGAGCCCCAGTCGGCCCGCTCGTCGGCGGCGAAGGTGCGGATGCCGACCGCGAGCGTGGTGTGCGGGCCGCGCATGAACTCGTTGGAGTAGGCCACCTCGCCCCAGGCGGTCAGAAAGGTGTAAAAGGCGGTCACCGCCAGGCCCGGCCGGGCCAGCGGCACGATCAGCCGCCAGAAGGTGCCGAACGGGTTGAGGCCGTCCACCCGGCCCGCCTCGTCGATCTCGCGCGGGATGGTGTCGAAGTAGCCCTTCATCATCCAGGCGCAGAACGGCACCGCGATGGTGCAGTAGACCAGGATCAGCCCGAGGTAGCTGTCGAGCAGGTCCAGGCTCACCAGCAGGTTGTAGAGCGGCACGATCAGCACCGCCACCGGGAACATCTGGGTGACCAGGAAGGTCCACATCAGCGACCGGTGGCCGGGGAATCTCATCCGGGAGATCGCGTACCCGGCGCTGGCGGCGATCAGCACCCCCAGCACGGTGGTGGCCCCGGCCACGATCACCGAGTTGAGGAACCACCGGGGGAAGCCGCTGTGCAGCAGCACGAACCGGTAGTTGCCCAGGCCCAGATGGTGGACGACCTCGCCGGGCTGCTGCCAGGCCGAGCCGGGGCCCAGCGAGATGAAGACGATCCACAGCACCGGGAAGACCGCGATCGCGCTGGCGGCGATCAGCGTGGCGTGCAGGGCGACCGACCGGCCCGGGCTCCGCCGGCCGCGGCCCCGGAAGGCGCGCTGGGTGGTTGCGCTCATGGCGGCGCCTCCTAGTCCTGGGCCGTCAGCCGGCGGCGGTAGAAAGTGGAGAAGGCGACCAGGATCAAGAGGATGACGATGCCGTAGGTCGCGGCTCCGGAGTAGTCGGACACTCCCGTGAAGGCCTTCTCGTAGGCGAAGGTCACCAAGATGTCGGTGTCGCCGGTGGTGTTGCCGCCCAGCAGCAGGAAGATGATCGGGAACATGTTGAAGGTCCACACGGTACTCAGCAGGATCACCGTGCCGGTCACCGGCCGCAGCCCCGGCACCGTCACCTGGAAGAAGCGCTGCAGCGGCGAGGCGCCGTCCATCTCGGCAGCCTCGTACAACTCGCCCGGGACCGCCTGGAGCCCGCCCAGCAGGGCGACCATCATGAACGGGACCCCGCACCAGACGTTCACCATGATCACCGCGACCTTCTGGGCGAAAGGAGTGCCCAGCCAGTCCTGCGCGGGCAGTCCGGCGCCGGTGACGATGTCGTTGAAGACGCCGTACTGCGAGTTGAACATCAGCCGCCAGGCGAACACCCCGATGAAGGCCGGCACCGCCCAGGGCAGGATCAGCGCCAGCCGGTAGAACAGCCGGAAGCGCATGGGCCGGTTGAGCAGCATCGCCATGCCGAGCCCGAGGCAGTAGGTGATCACCACGCAGGAGACCGTCCACACCACCGTCCACTCCAGGCGCGGATAGAAGTCGCCGTCCCGGCCGGACAGGATCTGCCAGTAGTTGTGCAGACCGACGAAGTGGTAGCTCGCGCCGATGTGCACCGGCCCGATGTTCTTGGCCGAGTTGAGCTCGGTGGCGTCGGTGAACGACAGGTACAGGCCGTAGCCGAGGGGGTACAGCACCAGTACGCCGATCACGATGATCACCGGGGCGACCATCGCCCAGGCGTACCAGTGCCTGTCCCAGGACCGTCGTACCGCGGTCAGCGGACCCGGCCGGGAGGCGCGCGGCGGGCGGGCCGCACGCCGCGCCGGTTCGTGCGTGGTCGCGGTGGTCATCGCGAGGCGCTGAAGCCCGGCAGCAGCTTGGCGAAGTCCTTCGCCGCCGCGTCGAGCCCGCCCTGGACCGAGGTCTGGCCCTGGAGGATCCTGATGTACTGCTGCTGCAGCGGTGTGAACAGGCTGCCGACCTGCGGCAGCGCCACCCGCGGCCGCGCGGTGTCCATGATCGGCTTGAAGCCGGCGATGGTCGGGTTCTTCAGTACCTCGGGGGTGTAGGCCGAGCTACGGGTCGGCAGCGTGCCGTTCTTCAGCGCTATCTGCTGCTGCGCCGCCGAGGACGTCATGAACCGCGCGAACAGATACGCCGCCGGAAGGTCGGCCGACCCCTGGTACACCGCCAGGTCGTGACCGCCGGTCGGCGCCAGCGCCTTCCCGGAGGAACCGGCCGGCACCGGGGCGTAGCCGAGGTTGGACTCCTTGCCCCGGAAGGCCGAACCGGTCAGGTCGTCGCCCACCGACCAGGGGCCCTGGATCAGCATCGCGACCTTGCCGGTCTTGAACGAGGTCTGCATGTTGTCGTAGGCGCTGGCGAAGTCGACCTTCAGCGAGGAGGTGTCGTAGATCTTCTTCGCCTCGGTGACCGCCTTGACCGCCTCCGGCGAGTTGACGGTGATCTTCTTCGCCGCCGGGTCGGCCAGATCGGCGTTCTCGCCGAACAGCAGCGGCAGCAGGAAGTACGCGTCCGGGTTGACGTAGGTGCCGGTGACCCCGGGCACCTTCGCCTTCACCCGTGCGGCGTCGGCGATCAGTTCGTCCCAGGTGGCCGGCGGCGCGGCGATCCCCGCCCGGGCGAAGACATCCTTGTTGTAGAGCAGTCCGAGCGTGTCGGTGACCGACGGGACGCCGTAGGTCTTGCCCTCGTACCGCGTGGTGTCGAGGGGTCCGGGGACGAAGTCCTGGGTGTCCTCTAACGCGGCCGTCCCGTCCAGCGGCGCGATGTAGTGCAGCGCGGCGTACTCCGGGATCAGCCCCACATCGGTCCTGATCACATCGGGCGCGCCCTTGCCGCTCTGCGCCGCGGCCTTGAACTTCTGCTCCACGGTGGTGAAGTCGACGTTCTGGTAGTCCACCTTGATCTTCGGGTACTTCACCTCGAAGTCCTTGATGAGCGCCTGGTACGCCGGGGCCTCGTTCTTGGCGTCGGAGGTGTCCCAGTAGACGAGGCTCCCCGAGACCGAAGCGGGGTCCTCGGCCGAGGCCTTGCCGCCCTTGCTGCCGCTGTCACTGCCGCCACCACAGGCGGTCGTCCCGAGAACGATGGCCGCGGCCATCGCCACGGCCGATATGCCGCGTCGCATACCTGACTCCTTCGAGAGGGAGGTGCCCGGTGCCCGCTCGCCCTGGTCCTGCTGATCGGCTCGGGCTGGGGAGGACCGTAACAGCGCCGCAATCACTTGCGAAAGAGGCTGCAAGAAACTTTCCGCAACGGCTTTCCTCCGGCCCCCGCGGGCGCCGCGCCCGCGGCGCGCGCCGCAACGCGCGCCACGAGGGCCGCTGTTCGGGCAGGATCGGCGGCATGCGGATTCGAGTGCTGGGCAGAGTTCACACGAGTGGTGGGCGGGTAGGAAGTGCTGGGGTTGACGGCGGGCGGGTGCCCGACGGCCAGCCGGTCGGCGGCGCGCGGGCAGGGCGGGCCGGGTGCCGGTCATGAGCCGTCCGACCGGACTGATCCTGGACTTCGCCGGGGTGCTGACCACCAATGTGGCGGCGGCCATGCTGGGCTTCGACCGGAGGGAAGGACTGCCGGACGGTACGTTCCGGACGCTGGTCACCGAGGACCCCGAGGGCAGCGCCCTCTACGCGGACCTGGAGCGCGGCTCCCTCGACCAGGCCGAATGGAACGCGCGCACCGCGCCGTTGCTCGGCGTGGACAGTGCCGGTCTGCTCGGGCGGGTCCTGCGCGACCTGCGCCCCGAACCCCTGATGATCGCCGCGGCCGGGGCGGCCCGCGCGGCCGGCATCAGGGTCGGCGTGCTGTCCAACAGCCTGGGCGCCGGGCCGTTCGACCTCTATCGCGGCTTCGACCTGTCCGCCGACTACGACGCGGTCGTCATCTCCGAGCACCACCGGCTGCGCAAGCCGGACCCGGCGATCTACCCGATCATGCTGGAGCTGATGAAGCTGCCGGGGGAGGAGTGCGTCTTCGTCGACGACACCCCGCACAACCTGCCGCCGGCCGAGAGACTGGGCATCACCACCGTCCTCGCCGAGGAGCCGGCGGACACCATCGCGCGGATCGAGGGGCTCTTCGATGTGACCTTGACCACGAACCGGCCCCGCTGACCACGGCTTTCGCGGCCTCGCGGCCCGGCCGGGAGGAGGCGGACGGGAACCGCTTGCAGGGTCTTGCTGAAAGCCCGGGTCCGGTCCCGGGCGCGGCTCCGGCGAGGACGCCCGGTGCGGCTCCACGTCCTCCGGCCGGGGCGGGTGGAGGCATGAGCGGGGCGGGCAGGGGCACTTGGCGCCCCCCGAGCGGTGAGACGCGTCACTTCCGGCCGCCCGGGGGAACGGGCGGCGGCGCCCGGGCGTCCATACACCTATGAGCACTTCGTATGTCACGATCCGGCCCGCGGTCATCGAGGACCTGGACGCCATATGCGACGTCCATGCCCGGGCCAGAGCGACGTACTACGAGGGCCACCTGCCGAGCGAGGCCTACAGCGGCCCCGAGGAGCTGGAACGGCAGCGGACGGGGACGTCGGAGGCGATCACCTCGCGCGAGCGCACCGTGCTGTGCGCGGTACGCGGCGACCACCTGGTGGGCTTCGCCGTCCTCGGCGCGCGTTACGAAGGCGACAAGCTCTTCCACTTCCACATCGACCCCGAGGTCTGGCGGACCGGCACCGGCACCGCCCTGCACCGCGCGTGCGTCGCGGTCTGGCAGGCCGCCAAGCTCGCCACCGCCAGCCTTGAGGTCTTCGCGCCCAACGCCAGGGCCCGCGCCTTCTACGTCAGCCAGGGCTGGGAGGAGCACACCCGCGCGGGCGACCACCTGACGATGCTGCTGCGGGTGCCGGCCGCCGCGTAACTCCCTGCCGGACGGCCTCAGCCACCGCTCAGCGGCGCCAGCGAGCCGCCGGTGGCCAGCCGGCCACTGAGGGCCGGGCGGACGCCGCGGGGCGCCCGGACGGCCAGGAAATCGCCGTCGGCGGCGGCCTCCACGCCGTGCGAGGCGGTGATCCGGGTGACATCGCGGCTGCCCGCGGCGAGCAGATACCAGTGCCCCGCCGGTGACTTCCACATCACGCCGGCCATCACATCCTGACCGAAGCGGCTGCACGCGTGCCCGTCGGTCTGCTGCCCCGCCGTGGCGCCGGGCGCCGTCACCGCCGCGTCCGGCGGCACGAACCGTACGACCGCCTGCCCCGGCCCGCGCCAGGTGTCCGCCCGGTCGCAGGTCCACGACGCCGCGCCGCCCGCCTCGGGCAGCGCGGTGCGGGCGAACTCCCAGGCGTTGACCGACCGCACGCCCTGACCGCGCAGCGTCCCCAGCCGGCAGGCGTCGTGCGCCCAGCTCACCAGGGCCGGGGCGCCGGTCGCCTCGCGCGGCTGCCGGGCCGGCGCGCCCGCGCCGGGCGGCGGGGTGTAGGTCAGATGCACGGGGGACAGGTCGCCCAGATCGGTGAGCAGGAAACTGTGCCGCTCGGCGACCTGGGCGGCCGACCGCAGTTGGAGCACCGGCCAGGTAGCGGGGCAGCCGGTGCCGTGACCCGCGCCCGTCGCGGTGTCCGTCGCCGTGCTCGCCGCCGTGCCCGTCCCGGGAGTGGGGACCGGATCGGTCACTCCCTCGCCGCTCCGGCCCAGCTCCGCGGCCGGCCGGTCGGGCCGCATCAGGTCGCGGGTCCCGGCGCCCGCGATCCAGGGGGCGGTCAGATAGCGCGTGTCGCCGTCCACCCGGGTCAGCACGACCGCGGCCGCCGTGGTGATGTCGGCGCCCTGGACCTGGGCGAAGTCCAGCGCGGCCCGGCCGCCGCCCTGCCGCGGCCGGGCGTAGCGGATCAGTCGCAGCCCGTCGTAGAACAGGACGACGGTCGCGCGGTCCACATCGCCGGCGAAGAGCAGCTGCGGGGGCTGGGCGGGTGCGGTGCGGGGGGTGCCCGGGGTGGCGCTGACGTCCACCGCGGGGCCCGGGCGCGCCCAGACCGCCAACGCCTGTGCCAGCAGCGCCTTGTCGGCCGTCCGGCTGCCGCGTGCGGGCCAGGCGGTGAAGTCCATCCGGGCGGTCGCCGCCCACGAGCCAGGGGCGGCGCGGACCAGCGCGGCCGGATCGAGGTCGCGCGCGTCACCGGCCACCGGCGAACCGCCGCTCGCCGTGTACGAGGCGGGCGCCCGCCCGTCGGTCCACACCGTCGTCAGCAGGCCGCCGGCCGCGACCACCACGGCCGCGCCCGCCGCCAGCCGCAGCCGGTGCCGGCGCCGCAGCAGATCGGTCGGCCGGGCCTGGACCGTGCAGGGGTCGAACTCGGCGGCCGCCAGCAGATGATGAGCCTCCAGGGCGGGGCGCTCCGCCGTCACCCCGGCCGCCCGCCGCACCGCGCCGCGGGGATCGGCCGCCCCCGCCCGCTCCAGCAGGGCGCGGACCCGCTGGGTGTCCAGCCGCTCGGCGGTCCGGAGGGCGAAGGCCGCACGGGCCTCGGGTCCGAGCGCCGACAGTGCGCGGTCCAGGGCGAGTTCGGCGTCGTCACCCACGCGCGGATGGACCCGCAGCCCCAGCACATGCGGCAGCCGCACGCCGTCCAGCGCCATGCGCAGCCGGCCCCAGCGGCCGAACTCCAGCGCGCCGCGCAGCACTTCGAGCCGCAGCAGTCCGTACGCCCCGCCCTCGACCGGACCGGTGCGACCGGAGCGGGGCAGCGTCCGCTGCGCCAGCCGGTGGGCCACCAGCACCCGGCGGTGTTTGCCGAGCCCGGTCGGCAGCGTGAGATACGCCAGCCGCACCAGCCGCGGATAGTGCTCCATGAGCGCGGCCTCGGCGTCTTCCACCGCGACGTGCGGCGAGCGGGCGGCGGCGTCCTGGGACACGGAAGCGGCATGGCGCGGGCGCGGGTTCACGCTCCGTCAAACGAGTGGTTCTTGCGATGGTCACTCGAAGCCGCGACGGCGCAGGCCGGTACGGGGGTGCGCGCGTCCCGGGCGCGGGCGGCGCGCGAAGGGCGCCCACCGGCCGGCGGGCGCCCTTCGCGCGCGACTTCACACAACTCGTCCGACCGGCCGGCTCACCGGCCGGTCGGACCGGGCCGGATCAGACCAGACCGGATCAGACCAGGCCGGCCTTCTCCAGCGCCGAGCCGCACGTGTCGACGATCAGCCGGGTCACCACGTACGGGTCCACGTTCGCGTTCGGGCGGCGGTCCTCGATGTAGCCCTTCTGGTCCACCTCGACCTGCCACGGGATGCGGACCGAGGCGCCGCGGTTGGACACGCCGTAGCTGTACTCGTTCCACGGCGCGGTCTCGTGCGCGCCGGTGAGGCGGGCTTCGACGCCGGAGCCGTAGTGCTTGATGTGCTCCAGCGGCTTGTCGTCGCGGCCCAGCGACTCGGCGGCCTCGATGATCGCCTCGTAGTTCTCGCGCATCGCCTTGGTGGAGAAGTTGGTGTGCGCGCCCGCGCCGTTCCAGTCGCCCTTGGCCGGCTTGGCGTCCAGCGTCGCGGACACACCGAAGTCCTCGGCGGTGCGGTAGAGCAGCCAACGGGCCACCCACAGCTGGTCGGAGACGTCCAGCGGGCTCAGCGGGCCCACCTGGAACTCCCACTGGCCCGGCATGACCTCGGCGTTGATACCGGAGATGCCCAGGCCGGCGTTCAGGCAGTTGTCGAGGTGCTTCTCGACGATCTCGCGGCCGAAGATCTCGTCGGCGCCGACACCGCAGTAGTAGCCGCCCTGCGGGGCCGGGAAGCCGCCCTCGGGGAAGCCGAGCGGGCGCGAGCCCTTGAAGAAGGTGTACTCCTGCTCGATGCCGAACAGCGACTCCTGCGCGGCGAACTTCTCGGCCACCTCGCGCAGCGGGGCGCGGGTGTTGGACTCGTGCGCCGAGCCGTCGATGTTGAAGACCTCGCACATCACCAGGACGTCGTCGGCGCCGCGGAACGGGTCCGGGTAGGAGGCGACCGGCTTGAGTACGCGGTCCGAGGCGTGGCCCTCGGCCTGGTTGGTGCTGGAACCGTCGAAGCCCCAGATGGGAAGCTCAGCGCCGTCGGCGAGGATCCTCGTCTTGGAACGCAGCTTCGCGGTCGGCTCGGTGCCGTCTATCCAGATGTACTCAGCCTTGTAGGTCACGGTGACGCCATCCTTAACGAACGTGATCGCGGGTGCTGGCCGCTGAGCGGCGCTGATCGGGCCGGGTGCAGCGTCGCAAGACGCCTTTTCCCAGCCATTGCCCCGCTGTTAACCGCGTGTGAACGCGCCCTGCGTACGGGCCGGATGACCAGCGGTTACGGCTCAGCAGTCACTTGCGATCACCCGCGTCCCGCCGGGCCCGGAACGGATGCGAACCGCCGGACCGGGACCGGCTCGGGACCGGCTCGGGAGCCGTGCCGGGGCGGGTGCACAATGAGCGCCGTGCCGCACATCGCCGCTGCCGGCTCGGGGCCCCTTCCCGGCCGGCTCCGGTCACCGGAAAGGACAGGTTGACCATGCGCGTAGGACTGTTCGGGACCGGCCCCTGGGCCCGGATCACCCATGGGCCGGCGCTGGCCGCGCACCCCGACACGGAACTGGTGGGGGTGTGGGGCCGCAGGCCGGAGGCGGCGGCCGAGGTCGCCGGGCTGTTCGGGGCGAAGGCGTACGAGGACGCGGACGCGCTGATCGCGGACGTGGACGCGGTGGCGATAGCGCTGCCGCCCGCCCTCCAGGGGCCGCTGGCGGCCAGGGCCGCGCTGGCAGGCCGCCATCTGCTGCTGGACAAGCCGGTCGCGGCGACGGTCGAGGACGCGCACGCGGTGGCCGACGCGGTGCAGCGCGCCGGAGTGGCCTCGGTGGTCTTCTTCACCCTCCGCTTCGACGCCGCCAGCGCCGAGTGGATCGAGCGGCAGGCGGCGACCGGGGACTGGTACACCGGCCGGGCCGACTGGTACGGCTCGGTGTTCGGCGCCGGCGCCAGCCCGTTCGCCGACTCGCCCTGGCGGCGGGAGAAGGGCGGCCTGTGGGACGTCGGGCCGCACGCGCTGTCCGTGCTGCTGCCGGTGCTCGGCGACGTCACCGAGGTGCGCGCGGCGCGGGGAGCGGGCGACACCACGCATCTGACGCTGCGTCATGCGGGCGGCGCCTCCAGCACGGCGGTGCTCACCCTCACCGCGCCCTCGGCCGGAGCCGGGGTGGCCATCGAGTTCCGCGGTACGCACGGGGTCACCACCTACCCGGACGGCCTCAGCGGGCCCGCCACCGAGTCCTTCGCCGGCGCGATCGAGGCGCTCACGGCGGCGATCGCCAGCGGCACCCCACACGCGTGCGACGCGCGGTTCGGGGCCCGGGTGACCGAGATCCTGGCGGCGGCGGAGGCGGCCCTGCGGTAGCCGGGCGGGGAAGGCCGGGACGGCCGGGGGCGGGCCGGGAGCGGGCTGGGAGCGGGCTGGGAGCGGGCTGGGGAGCGTCCGCGCATATCACCGTAAAAGATCACGCGGCGGGAGCTTCGTACCCCTTCCGGCTGTCCCGGCCCGTGTCTATGGTCGAAGGCATGACAGCTGCGGACTGGTGGTCGATAGAGATCCTGGACGCCGAGCACGCGGAGACCTCGGCCGCCGCGTGGCGCGACGCCTACGCGCAGACACTCGCCGAGTCGTTGGTCACCAACGGCGCGGCGTCGTGGGAATGGTTCGAGCACAGCTGGGGCGTGGTGCTCGAAGTGGCCTTCGCGGAGGAGCGCGACTGGCTGCTCTGGAAGGCGCTGCCCGGCACCCGGGCCGCGCTGGACGCGGTGCCGGACGCGTTGACCGGCCTGCTGATCCACCGCGGCCACGGCGGCTCCTCCGGCACGTACGTCCCGCGCGCCCCGCGCGTCTCCCCGACGGCGGACCGGGTGGCGGTCCCCGAGCCCGGGTAGTCGGCGCCGGCCGCCTCCCGGGGTCCCAACCCGCCCTGCCCGGCGCGGATACCCGGATGGAGCGAAGATCGCGTTCCGCGGGAAGAAACCCGCCGGGCGGGCGGCTGTACGGGGTATGAAGGCGATCATCTACACCACCACCGGCGACCCCGACGTCCTCACCCTCACCGACCGCCCGCTGCCCGAGCCGGGCCCCGGCGAGGTCCGGGTCCGGGTCCGGGTCTCCGGCGTCAATCCGACCGACTGGAAGGCGCGGCGCGGCACCGCCCCCGACGGCGAGAAGGTGCCGAATCAGGACGGCTCCGGGGTCATCGACGCGGTCGGCCCCGGCGTCCCGCCGAGCCGGGTCGGCGAGCGCGTCTGGCTCTGGGAGACCGCCGTCGGCCGGGGCGACGGCACCGCGCAGCAGTATCAGACGGTGTCCGCCCGCCAGGCCGTCCCGCTCCCCGAGCACGCCTCCTTCGACCTCGGCGCGAGCCTGGGCGTCCCCGCCCTCACCGCCCACCGCGCGCTCACCGTCGCCGACGGCGGCCCGCGGCGGCTGGCCCCCGGCGCCCTCGACGGCCGTACGGTGCTGGTGGCCGGCGGCGCGGGCGCGGTCGGCAACGCGGCCATCCAGCTGGCCCGTTGGGCCGGGGCCACCGTGCTCACCACCGTCAGCGGCCCCGACAAGGCGGCGCTGGCCACCGCGGCCGGCGCCCACCACGTCGTCAACTACCGCGAGCAGGACGCGGCCGCCGAGATCCGCCGGCTCGCCCCGGACGGGGTGCACATCGTGGTCGAGGTCGCCCCCGCCGCCAACGCCGAGCTCGACCTGGCGGTGACCGCCCCCGACGCCGTGGTCGCCTTCTACGCCAGCGACAGCCCGGCGATGGAGGTCCCGATCCGCGCGTCGATGACCGGCAACATCCGCTGGCAGGGCGTCCTCGTCTACGCCGTGCCGTCCGCCGCCAAGGACGACGCGGTGGCCGCCGTCACCGCCGCCCTCGCCGACGACGCGATCAGGGTGGGGGAGAAGGCGGGCCTGCCGCTGCACCGCTTCCCGCTGGAGCGCACGGGCGACGCGCACGCGGCGGTCGAGGCCGGGGCGATCGGGAAGGTGCTGGTCGACGTCGCGGACTAGCCGCATCCATAGGGGCTTCCCGCCGCGCGGTCCGCGGGGCTCAGCAGCCGGCCAGGCGCTCGCTGATCTCAGGGCCGCGCAGGCCCAGTTCGGTGAGCAGGTCGGCCGCCGGGTCGGGGTGCCGGGTGGCCAGCAGCGCCAGCAGGAGATGGCGGGAGTCGATGCGGCGGCCCCGGCGCTCCCCTTCGGAGATCTCCTTCGCGCGGACGAGCAGCGTGCGCGCCGAGGAGCTCAGCGACATCCGGCGCTGGCCCCGGACGGGTCGCGGCGCGAGCCGCCCGTCGAAGTGGATGCCGAGGGCGGCCAGCGCCGCCCGGTCCATGGCGTCCAGGGCCTCCCGCCCCTGGTCGAGGGTCACCCCCAGGGCGCGGGCCGGCGGCGCGTCCTGGTCGTGGAGGAGCGCGAGCAGGAGTTGGTCGGTGCCGATCCGGCGGTCCCCCCGCCGGTCGGCCTCCTGGCGGGCGAGTTCGAGCACGGTCTTGAGCCGAGCGGGCACGGCGGTGGCGCTTTCCGGCATGACGACCTCACTTTCCGTACTTCGCGTGTACCGACTGGCGTGACACCCCGAGGGCGTCACCGATCTGTTCCCACGACCACCCCTGCTGCCGGGCCAGCGCCACATGCGCGGCTTCGACCTGCTCGGCGAGCCGGTGGAGCGCCCCGACGGCCCGCAGGCCGACGGCGGGGTCGTCCGAATTCACCACCTCGGTAAGGTCCATGCCTGTCAGCCTAGACTGACAAAGGACGCGACGTCAATCCACATTGACAAGGTCGCCGGAGTGGATCACGGGCGGATCACGGGCGGTTCACGAGCGGATCGGGACCGGATCGTGTCGGCCGCGCGATGGCCGGATCGCGTCAGTGCGGCAGTGCGGCGGTGAACGACTTCGCCGCCGCCGAGGCCGCCGCCTCCACCAGGTCGATGCCCTTGCCCTCCGAACCCTGGCCCGAGGAGAGGACGCTGATCAGCAGCCGGTGGCCGTCGTACGTCACCAGGCCGATGCTGTTGATGTCCCACAGCCCGGTGGCCGAGCGCTGGAGCCACCCGTTCTTCAGGGCATAGCCGGCGTCGTCGGAGTCGGCGGCCGAGACGCCCCAGCGCTGGCCGGCCGATATCGACGTCATCAGCGACTTCATATACGTACGGGACGCTGCGGAAAGGGGCGATCCGCCGGCGCCGAAGACCGCGCGGAGCAGGGTGAGTTGATCGGCGGCGGTGGTCTGGGTCAGCCCCCACAGATCGCCGTCGCCGCCCACCGTGTGCCGCAGCCCCAGGGTGGCGTTGGCGGAACCGAGCCCCGGCGCGCCGCCGATGGCCTCCCACAGGGCCTCGGCCGCGTCGTTGTCGCTCACCTCGATCATGGAGGTGGCCAGATTCCGCTGTCCGGCGCTGAGATTCGTGCCGGCGTGCTGGTGCTGGAGCAGCAGGGTGGCGAGGATGTCGACCTTGACGATGCTGGCGGTGTCGTAGGCCCTGTCCCCGCTGTCGCTGTCGTACGTGGCCTTCGCCGGGCCGTCCAGATCGGCGACGCCCACGGACAGCTTCCCGTCACCGCTCCCGGGCACGTCCTCGATCGCCCGGGCGAGCGCCTGCTGGGGGTCGGGGGGCGGCGCGGTGCTCGCGGCGGGGGTCGCCCGCACGGTGGCGCTCGGCGAAGGGGAAGGCGGGGGCGGCGGCGGGGAAGCCGGCGGCGAGGCCGGGGGCGCGGGGGAGGCGGACGCCGGCAGGTCGGAGGCCTCCGTCGTGGTCGTCACCGCCAGCGGCCCGCTCGGCCCGCTCGGCCCGGTCGACGCCGCCGGTGACTCCGCGCGTGATCCGGCCCGCGCCGACGGCGGGTGCACGATGGCGGTCAGTGTCAGCGTCGCCATCACGGCGAGCGCGGCGACCGACACCACCAGCTGCCGGGTCCACCAACGATCCACGCTCCCGGGGGCGTCCAGCGACGCGCCTATCCCGTCCTCGCCGTCCTTGTGGCCTCCGCCGTCGTCCGACGACCGTTCCTGACTCATGGAGAGCACCGTACGAACGATTTCTTTGCATGGGCTGAGAGCCCGGTTCCAATCTTGTGAATCTGGCCAGAGGCTGCCATCTGGGGACTTCTTGCACGACTTCTGTCAATTATTTCGCCTTACGTTCGATCTATTGCGCACCCGTAACCACGTCGTTACGATCCCGGGCACCAGACTTCCGAACCGCTGCCGATTCCGATCAGCCGCGCAGAGTGGGAGTCGCGCCGATCGGAGGAGAGTCCAGATGGGTGTGTCACGTCGTACGTTCCTGGGCACGGCGGCCGGAGGATCGGCCGCGGCCGGGCTGGCCGCGCTCGGCATGGCCGGGTCCGCGACCGCGGCCACCGTCAGCCCGGCCGCCAGCGGACCGGGTGATGTGGTCGGCAAGGTCACGGTGGGCTATCAGGGCTGGTTCGCCTGCATCGGCGACGGCGCCCCGATCAACACCTGGTGGCACTACAGCGCCAACGGGGGCCAGCCGCCTTCCCCGTCGAACACCACCATCGTGGCCTGGCCGGATGTGCGCGACTACACCAAGACCTACCAGTCGGCGTACGCGAACCTCGGCAACGGCCAGCCGGCCAACCTGTTCTCCTCCTACGACCAGCAGACGGTCGACACCCACTTCCTGTGGCTGCAGCAGAACAACATCGACACCGCCGCGCTCCAGCGCTTCAACCCCAATGGCAGTGAGGGCCCGACCCGCGACGCGATGGCGGTCAAGGTGCGCAGCGCCGCCGAGTCGCACGGCCGGAAGTTCTACATCATGTACGACGTCTCGGACTGGACGAACATGCAGTCCGAGATCAAGACCGACTGGACCAACAAGATGAAGGCGCACACCGCCTCATCGGCCTACGCCACCCAGAACGGCAAGCCGGTCGTCTGCATCTGGGGCTTCGGCTTCGCCGACAACCAGCGCCCCTTCGACGCCGCGTCGTGCCTGGACGTCGTCAACTGGTTCAAGTCGCAGGGCTGTTACGTCATCGGCGGGGTGCCGACCTGGTGGCGGACCGGCGACCGCGACTCCCGCCCCGGCTTCTCCGACGTCTACCACGCCTTCCACATGCTCTCGCCGTGGATGGTGGGCCGGATCGGGAACGTCTCCGACGCCGACAACTTCTACAACGTCGCCACCGTCCCCGACCTCGCCGAGTGCAACGCGCACGGCATCGACTACCAGCCGTGCGTACTGCCCGGCGCGGTCCTGCTGCGCCAGCGCGCCCACGGCGACTTCATGTGGCGGCAGTTCTACAACATGGTCAGGGCCGGGGTGCCGAGCGTCTACATCTCGATGTTCGACGAGTACAACGAGGGCAACCAGATCGCCAAGACCGCCGAGTCGCAGGCCTGGGTGCCCACCAACTCCGGGTTCCTGGCATTGGACGAGGACGGCACCGCCTGCTCCTCGGACTACTACCTGCGGCTGACCGGCGACGGCGGCAAGATGCTCAAGGGCCAGATCGCGCTCACCGCCACCCGCCCCACCCAGCCCGTCCTGTCCGGCGGCGGCGACACCGTCCCGCCGACCGCGCCGAGCGGTCTGCACGTCACCGCCCACACCAGCACCTCGGTGACGCTGGCCTGGACCGCCTCCACCGACAACGTGGCCGTGACCGGCTACCGCGTCCTGTCGGTCACCGGCTCGTCCACCAGCCCGGTCGGCAGCACCGCGGGGAACGTCACCAGCTTCACCGTCACCGGCCTGACCCCCGCCACGGCCTACACCTTCGACGTCCAGGCCCTCGACGCGGCGGGCGACATCTCCCAGCCGTCCAACCAGGTCTCCGTCACCACGGACGCGGGCACCACCCCGGCCACCAACCTGGCGCTGGCCAAACCCATGTCGGCCAGCAGCCAGACCCAGGTGTACTACCCCAGCAACGCCAACGACGGGAACCCCAACAGCTACTGGGAGTCGGCCAACAACGCCTTCCCGCAGTGGCTCCAGGTGGACCTCGGCGCTCCCGGGCAGGTCAAGCGACTGGTGCTCAAGCTGCCGCCGGCCACCGCGTGGAGCACCCGCACCCAGACCCTGACGGTGGCGACCGGCACCAGCACACCGCCGCTCAACTCGGTGGCCGGGGGCACCTTCACCTTCAACCCGGCGACGGGCAACACGGTGACGATCACCCTGCCGACGGCGGTCTCCGCCCGGTACGTACGGCTGAACTTCACCGCCAACAGCGGGTGGCCGGCCGCACAGCTCTCCGAACTCGAGATCTACAGCGCCTGATCCGAGCCGTCCCGCGCGGCCGGCCCCGGACCTTCCCGACCGGACCTCCCCGTCCGGTCCCGCCATGGGCCGGCCGCGCGCCCCTTCACCCCGGCCACGTGTTGTGCGGCGCCTTACGCGTCGTCGTCGCGCAGCGCGTGGTCGGCCTGTACGCGGCCGGCCTGCATGCTCCCGGCCGGCGCGTGGTCGGCCGGTGCGCCGGTCGCCACCGGGCCCTTGGCCAGGCTGACCCGGACGGCGCCCGGGACACCCGCTCCGGCCAGCCGCTGCTGCTCCGCCTCAACGACCAGCCGGGCCAGCGACTGCTCGGATATGTCCAGCGCCTCGGGAGCGGAGTCGGCGGTGTCGCTGAGCCGGGCGTAGGCGTCGAAAGCGCGGGACTTCCCGGCCAGGATCTCCAGTATCCGCTGGTCCACGCTGTCCGCGCCGAGCAGCCGGTGCACCCGCACCCGGCGGATCTGGCCCATCCGGTGGGCGCGGGCGATGGCCTGCTCCTCGGTCGTCGGCTTGATCTGCGGCTCGCACAGCACCACCACCGAGGCGGCCTGCAGATTGAGGCCGACCCCGCCGGCCTCGATCTGGGCCAGCAGCACCGCGTGGCCGGGCGCGGCGGTGAACTCGTCGGCCAGCCGCTGCCGTTCGGTGGCCGGTGTACTGCCGGTGATGGCACCGATCACCGGGGAGGACGAACGGCCCAGTGTGCCGGCCACCGCGTCCAGCACCGGGCGGAAGTAGGAGAAGACGACCACCTTCAGCTCGTGCTGGGCGGCTTCCCTGACCACTTCCCGCAGCCGCTGCAACTTGGCGGAACGGGCCGGATCGGCGTACGCGGCCCGGCGCATCGCCATGAAGTTCCCGGCGGCCACCGCCGCCCGGTAGGCCACCAGATCCGCCGTGGACAGCTCCTCCCACTCGTCGACCCTGACCAGCTCCGGCAGTTCGCTGAGCACATCGACCTGATTGCGCCGCAGATACGCCGGACCGACCGCCTTGCGGAACGCCTGCGGTCCGGCCGCCGCGAGACTGCGGCGCACCTGCGGCAGCAGCTCCGGGCAGACGTGGCCCACCAGATTGCGGAACTCCTCCACCCGGTTCTCCATCGGAGTGCCGGTCATCAGCAGGACACGGTCGGCCCGCTCCGTCCAGGCCACCAGCGCCTTGGACCTGGCCGCCTCCGGGTTCTTCACGTAGTGCGCCTCGTCGGCGACCAGCATGCCCAGCGGCTCACCGGGGGCGTCCCGCAGCGGGTCCAGGGCGCGCAGCGCGTCGTACGTGGTGACCGCGACATCGCCCTCGGCCAGCCAGTCCTTCAGCGCCAGCGCGCGGTCCGGGCCGTGCACGCGGTAGGCCCGCAGGGTGCTGCGGGACTCGATCTCGCGCAGCCAGCCGACCAGCACACTGGCCGGGCACACCACCAGGAAGTGCGTCTGCCCCTCCGCCTTGAGGTGGGCCATCGCCGCGATCGCCTGCACGGTCTTCCCCAGGCCCATCTCGTCGCCGAGCACCACCCGCCGCTGCGCCAGCGCGAAGCGGGCGCCGAACGCCTGATAGCCGCGCAGCGAGACCCGGCGGAAACGGTCGTCCAGCGGCTGGGCCCGCACCCGCTCGGCCAGCTCGCTGGGCAGGAAGCCCTGCGCCGCCGCGGCGTCGGGCGCCGGGCCGCCGAACTCGCCGAGCAGGCCGTGGAATTCGGCCGCCCGCAATTCGAAGTCGATCCACGCCTCGGTCACCGCGTCCGGTCCGGAGCCCGGTGCCCGCAGCAGATCCACCGACGCCTGGGTGAACATCAGACCGGTGCCGTCCGCCGCCGCGCCCCGCAGCACCTCGTCCAGCCGCAGCAGCGCCGCCCGGGCGCCGTCCCGCCGCTGCCGCCCGGCCACCAGCATCGTCAGCCGCCCCCGCGCGGGCCGGGCCGCCGCCATCAGCGCGGTCAGCTCCGCCTCCACCCGGCCCGCGGTCTCCCTGGCCCGCACGACCTGCGGCCCCGCCGCGACCAGCCGGTGCAGCGCCACCACCAAGGCCCCGCTCGCGGCGTCCCCGCGCTGATCGGCGACCAGCGGCACCGCGACCGCCTCCTCGACGGCCGCGGCGAGCTGCGCGGCGGCCGCCTGGGCCTGCGCGATCGTGGTCCGCCCGACCCCGGGCAACTGGCTCAACTCGTAGGCACTCGCCTCGTACACCCGGCCGACGGTCTCGTACCCGGCCTTCTCCAGCGCCCCGATCCGCAGCCGCCCCTCGGTGGCGTCCGCCAGCCGCGCGACCGGCATCACCGCCAACTCCCGCCGTACCAGCCCGTCCCTGATCGGCACCAGCGCCTGGGCCACCGCCTCGCGCGCCGCGTCGTAATCCCGGACGAGCTCCTGTGCGGCGCCCCGCAACGCCCCGGCCCGGGCCAGCACCGCGGCCGCCCCGCGCCCCACCGCCACGCCTGCTTCCACGATGCCCTCCCCTCACGCCGGTCCGGATCGACTCAGCGTAGGGGCACCCTAGGACACCGCCGGGCCCGCGCGGACGGGCCCGGGGACCGGGGTCCGCCCAGGACGGCTGACACGGCGTCGGCCCGGGGCTGCCGGAGCGGGCGGGAGCGGGCCAGCGGCGCAGGTGGGGTGGGCCGGACGTGTGGTTGTCCACAGGCCGAAAACCCGCTCCGGGGCGGCTGTGGCAAGCTGAGATCCTCTTCGGCGCCCGCCAGGAAGCGGCCGGACCGCCCGCATCGCGAGAAGTTACGGAGCCCACCCATGAGCACAGTCGCCGTCACCGGAGCCAGCGGAAAGACCGGCCAGGTCGTCGTCGCGGATCTGCTGGCCCACGGTCATGACGTGGTCGCGGTGGACATCGTGGCCGGCCCCGCCGACCGGGAGCGGATGGCCGTCATCGGAGCGCCCCTGCTGTGCGCCGACCTGACCGACTACGGGCAGGCGGTCGACGCGCTGCGGGAGGTCGACACCGTGGTCCACCTCGCCAACATCCCGGCGCCCGGCCTCTTCCCGGCCGCGCACACCCTCAACACCAATCTGGCCATGAACAACAACGTCTTCCTGGCCGCCGCCCACAACAAGCTCACCCGCGTGGTCTGGGCCTCCAGCGAGACCACCCTCGGCCTCCCCTTCGACACCCCGCCCCGCTACGCCCCGGTCGACGAGGAGCACTACCCCTTCCCCACCTCGACCTACGCCCTGTCCAAGACCGCCAGCGAGACCACCGCCGGCCACATCGCCGCCTGGTCCGGCATCCCCTTCGTCGCGCTGCGGCTGTCCAACGTCCACACCGAGCGCGACTACCAGCTCATCCCCGGCTACTGGTCCGACGCGCACTCCCGCAAGTGGAATCTGTGGGGATACGTCGACGCCCGCGATGTCGCGCTCGCCTGCCGCCTGGCCCTGGCCGCGCCGCTCAGCGGGTCCCCGGCCTTCGTCATCGCCGCCGCCGACACCATCATGAACCGCCCCTCCGCCGAACTGCTCGCCGAGGTCTTCCCCGGCGTCGAACTCACCCGGGAGCTGGGCACGTACGAGACCCTGCTGAGCATCGACCGCGCCCGCGACGCCCTGGGCTACGCACCGGAGCACTCCTGGCGCGACGTCCTGCACGAGGAGGCCTGACGGCGCGGCGCGTTCCCCGGCCCGGGCCCTATGGTGGCGGCATGCAGTCGTACACCATCGGGCAGGCCGCCCGCCTGCTGGGCGTCAGCCCGGACACCGCCCGCCGCTGGGCGGACGCCGGCCGTGTCGCCACCCACCGGGACGAAGGCGGTCGCCGGCTCATCGACGGCCGCGACCTGGCCGCCTTCTCGGTGGAGCTGGCCCAGGGCGGCGCGGAGGCCGACGCCGACCCGTCCTTCACCTCGGTCCGCAACGCCTTCCCGGGCATCGTGACGGCGGTCAAGCTCGGCGACGTCGCGGCCCAGGTCGAGATCCAGTCCGGCCCGCACCGCCTGGTCTCCCTGGTGACACGGGAAGCGGTGGAGGAGCTGGGCCTGGAGGTCGGCGCGGAGGCCGTGGCACGGGTCAAGTCGACGAATGTGCATATCGACCGGGTGTGAGCGGCGCCCGGCGACCGCGCCGCCGCCGGGCAGGGGCACCGCCGGCCCGCCCCGCCCCGCCCCCGCCCGGTACAGCTGCCGTTCCGGCTACTTCAGCAGCCGGGACAGCCGCCGGTCGGCCAGCGGCCTGCCGCCGGTCTGGCAGGTGGGGCAGTACTGGAGCGCGGAGTCGCTGAACGACACCTCGCGGATCGTGTCACCGCACACCGGGCACGCCTCGCCCTTGCGCCCGTGCACCCGCAGCCCGCTCTTCTTCTCGGCCTTCAGCTCGCGCAGCGGCAGCCCCCGGGAGCGTTCCACCGCGTCCGCCAGCGTCGTACCGATCGCCTCGTACAACCGGCCGACCTCCTCCTCGGAGAGCTTGGCGGCCAGCTTGAAGGGCGACATCCGGGCGACATGCAGGATCTCGTCCGAGTAGGCGTTGCCGATTCCCGCGATCACCCCCTGATCGCGCAGCACACCCTTGATCTGCCGCCGCTCCCCGGTGAGCAGCGCCCCGAAGACCGGCAGCGTGAACGCCTCGTCGAACGGGTCGGGCCCCAGCCGGGCCACCCCCGGCACCTCCTGCGGGTCCCGGACGACGTACACCGCCAGCTTCTTCTGCGTACCGGCCTCGGTCACGTCGAACCCGGTGCCCGCCGGCTCGGTGAGCCGCACCCGCAGCGCCAGCGGCCCCCGGCCCGGCCGGGGCGGCGCCTCCGGCAGCTTCTCGCTCCACCGCACCCACCCGGCGCGGGCCAGGTGCATCACCAGATACAGCTCGCCGGCCCGCAGCCCGAGGAACTTCCCGTACCGCTCCACCCCGTCGACGGTCCGCCCCTCGAAGGCGGTCACCGCCGGGTCGTATGTCTTCAGCGCGTGCACGGCCACGGGATGGACCCGGTCGACCGTCTTTCCGACCAGCTCTTCCCCGAGGAATCGGCTCAGCGCCTCGACTTCCGGCAATTCAGGCATTCCCCCAGTGTGCACCCACGCCCCGGCCGCCCGGCCCGCCCCGTTTTGTCGTGTGTCCTTCCTCACCGTGGGGCAGGGCGGCTCGTACTGTCGCCGTGGGGGGCCTCCACCCCGGGGCATCCGTCGCCGCGGACGCCGCCGGGCCCATCGCTCCACCGGGAGTCTCAATGATGAAGTCAAGCCGATTGCGCGGCCGGCCGCTCGGGGGTGAAGACCCGGTTGT
>NZ_JBHSBB010000023.1:0-4286 GCF_042650325.1 Streptomyces polygonati
ACCCCCGGCGACGACATCACCGTCACCCCACCCGCCAACGCCAACGAACACTCACCCGACCGCAACGCACCCACCGCCAGATGCAACGCCACCAACGACGACGAACACGCCGTATCCACACTGATCGCAGGCCCCTCCAAACCCAACACATACGCAACCCGACCCGAGGCCAGGCTGCCCGCGGTGCCGGAGCCGACATAGCCCTCGACCTCCTCGGGCACCGTGCTCATCCACGACCCGTAGTCGTGGTACATCACCCCGGCGAACACGCCCGTACGGCTGCCGCGCAGCGCGGACGGGTCGATGCCGGCCCGCTCGACGGCCTCCCACGACGTCTCCAGCAGCAACCGCTGCTGCGGGTCCATCGCCAGCGCCTCCCGCGGCGAGATCCCGAAGAACTCCGCGTCGAACCGGTCCGCGTGGTCGACGAACCCGCCGGCACGGGCATAGCTCGTACCGCGCCGGTCCGGGTCGGGGTCGAACAGCCCGTCGAGGTCCCAGCCCCGGTCGGACGGGAAGTCGCCGATGGCGTCGCCGCCGCGGGCGACCAGGGACCAGAGGTCCTGGGGGGAGGACACCCCGCCCGGGTAGCGGCAGGCCATCCCGACGATCGCGATCGGCTCGTCCGCCGTGGCCGGGACGGGCGCGGACGCCTCGGGGGGCTGCTCCGTGCCGAGCAGTTCCGACTCCAGATGATCGGTCAGGTCCCGCGCGGTCGGGTGGTCGAAGGCGAGTCCGGCGGGCAGGGCCAGTCCGGTCAGGGCGGCCAGCCGGTTGCGCAGTTCGAGGGCGGTCAGCGAGTCCATGCCCAGCTCGGCGAACGCCCGCCGGTCCTGCACGTCGTCGGGCGACTCCAGCCCGAGTACGGCGGCGGCCTCGCCGCGCACCAGGGCCGACAGGGTCCGCGTCCGCTCGGCCGCGCCCATCGCGCGTGCCCGTCCGGCGAGACCCTCTGCCGCGGCGGGCGTCCGGCGGGCCGGGACGCGCGGCGTTCGGGAGACCGGTGACGTGACCGTCAGGGCCCGCAGCAGCGCCGGCACCGGGCGCTCCGGCCCGCCCAGCCCGTCCGGATCGAGGCGCACCGGAGCCAGCACGGGCTCGTCGGCGGCCAGGGCGGCGTCGAACAGCGCGAGCGCCTCGTCGGTCGGCAGCGGGCGGACCCCGATGGCGGAGAGCCGGAGCAGGTCCGACTCACCGAGGCCCGCGGTCAGTTCGCTGCGCTCCTGCCACAGCCCCCAGGCCAGCGAGGTGGCGGGCAGTCCCTCGGCCCTGCGCCGCTCGGCCAGCGCGTCCAGAAAGGCATTGGCCGCCGCGTAGTTCCCCTGACCCGCCGAACCGAACAGCCCGGCCACCGACGAGAACAGCACGAACGCCGACAGCTCCAGCCCCCGGGTCAACTCATGCAACCGCCAGGCGGCGTCCGCCTTCGGACGCATCACCCGGTCCAGCCGGTCGGGGGTCAGCGAGCCGACCGGCACGTCGTCCAGTACTCCGGCGCAGTGCACTACGGCCGTCAGCGGACGGTCCACGGGGATCGCGGCGAGCAGAGCCGCCAGCCGGCCCTCCTCGGACACGTCGCAGGCGGCGACGGTGACCTCGGCGCCCAGCCCGGCCAGTTCCTCGGCGAGGGCGGGCGCGCCCTCGGCGTCGACGCCGCGGCGGCTGACGAGCAGCAGGCGCCGGGCGCCGTGCGCGGTGACGAGGCGCCGGGCGACGAGTCCCCCCAGCAGCCCGGTACCGCCGGTGATGAGCACGGTGCCGCCCGGGTCGAGGGCGCGGTGCGGCTCCGCGGATGCCCCTTCCGGCGGTGCTGGAGTCGCCGCCGCGGCTGTCGGCGCGGCGACCGGGGCCAGCCCGGCCACCCGCACGGTGCCGTCCGGGTCAGGGGTCCGGTGCGCGTCCGCAGACACTGGCGCCACCACCTCGGCGGTCGGCGGGGCGACCGGGGGCACCAGTACGGTGCCCTCCGGATCGACGGCCCGGTGCGCGTCCGCAGACGCTGCCGCTGCCGCAGGCGGCGCGGCGGCCGGGGCCAGCCCGGGCACCCGAAGAACGCCGTCCGGCTCAGGGATCCCGTGCCGTTCCACGGAGGCTGCCGCCGCTGCCGCCGCAGGCGTTGGCGCGGTGACCGGGGCCAGCCGGGGCACCCGTACGGTGCCGGCGCGCAGCGCGATCTGCGGCTCCGTACCGGCCGCGGCGGCCGGCAGGGCCTGGGTCGAGGCCTCGGTGTCGTCGAGGTCGGCCAGGACGAAGCGGTCCGGGTGCTCGGTCTGGGCGCTGCGCAGCAGGCCCCAGACCGCCGCGGCCGCCGGGTCGGGGGCGTCCCCGGGCGCGGCGGCGACCGCCGACCGGGTCACCAGCACCAGCCGGGCGTGCCGGAAGCGGGTGTCGGCGAGCCAGTCCTGTGCCAGCGCCAGCGCCCACGCGGTCGTCGTCCGCGCCGCGTCGGCGGGCGGCCGGCCGGGCTGCGGCGGGCAGACCGCGCACACCAGGTCGGGCGCGGGATCACCCGCGTCGAGCGCGTCGCGCAGGTCGGCGAGGCTGGCGTGGTGCCGCACCGGCGGCGCGACCGCGGGGCCGTCGAGGCCGAGTCCGTCGAATCCGTCGGGGCCGTCTGCACCGAGGACCGCCCAGCGGGCGGCCACCACGTCCGCCACGGCGGTCTGTTCCGGCCAGCGGAGGCGGTAGAGCGAGCCGGCGCCCGCGCTCGGCCGGGCGGACATCAGGTCGTCGGGGGCCGGGCGCAGCGTCACCGAGGCGATCGTGGCGACCGGGCGTCCCGCCGCGTCGTGCGCGGTGAGCGCGGCCTCGCTTCCCCGGGAGCCGGTGAGCCGTACGCGCAGGGTGTCCGCTCCCCGGCCGGCTGTCCTGACGCCGCGCCAGACGAAGGGCAGCATGGCCGGTGTCTCGTCGGCGGGCCCCGCGGCGAGGCCGATCGTGTGCAGGGCCGCGTCCAGCAGCGCCGGGTGCAGCCGGTAGCGGCCGGCTTCCGACTGTTCGGCCGCCGCCAGGACGACCTCGGCGAAGACCTCCCCATCGCGCTGCCACGCCCTGGTCAGTCCTCGGAACGCCGGGCCGTAGTGGTAGCCCCGGCGGGCCAACCGCTCGTAGAGGCCGGTCACGTCGACCGGCGAGGAGCCCTCGGGCGGCCACTCGGCCGACGTGGGCTGGGCGTCGACCGAACCGGCGGGCTCTGCCGGCTCTGCGGCGAGCAGGCCGGTGGCGTGCAGGGTCCACGGTGTGTCGCCGTCCGGCGCGCCCCACTCGGGGCGGGAGAAGATCCTGACCGGACGCCGGCCGTCCTCGTCCGGCGACCCCACCAGCACTTGGAGGCCGACACCGCCGGAGGGGGGAGGGAGAAGCGGGGCCGTCACGCCGAGTTCGTGCAGGACCGCGCAGCCGACCTGCTCGCCGGCACGCAGCGCGATCTCGACGAAGGCGGTGCCGGGCAGCAGGACCGTGCCCGCCACCTTGTGGTTTGCGAGCCAGGGCTGGGCCTCGTCGGTCAGGCGACCGGAGAAGACGTACTCGTCGCTGCCCGCGAGCCGCATGACCGTGGACAGCAGGGGGTGGTCCAGGGGGTGTTGTCCGGCGCTCTCCGGGCCGCCAGCGACGGACGGCGCCGACGCGAGCCAGTGGCGGGTGCGTTGGAAGGGGTACGTGGGCAGGTCCGCCGACCGGGCACCGGTCCCGGCGAAGACCAGCTCCCAGTCCACCGCCAGCCCCTGCACGAAGTCCTCAGCGACCGACAGCATCAGCTCCCGCCCCCGACCAGCACCCTCACCCCCGGGACCGGACACCACCCCCACCGCCCCGGACGCCACCGCCTCCAGACCCGCCAATAACTCCGCACGGCCCGAACCCACCACCACCGCCCGGTACTCGAACACCGACCGCGTCATCGCCAGCCCACGAGCCACATCCACCACACGCAACCCCGGATCCGCCACCACCCACGCACCCAGCCGCACCGCCGCCCCCGCCAACGCCCCCGCACTCTTCCCCGACAACACCCACACCACCGCGCCCCCGGGATCCTCCGCGCCGCGCTCGACACCCACCTCCGACCCGGCAGGCGCCTCCAGCACCACATGCGCGTTGGTGCCACTGATACCGAACGACGACACACCCGCCCGGCGGGGGCCGCCGTCCTCCCGCCACGGCATGTTCGCCGTGAGCAGCGAGACCGCACCCGAGGACCAGTCGACCTGGGGAGTGGGCGCGTCGACGTGGAGGGTCTTGGGCATCACGCCGTGGCGCATGGCCTCCACCATCTTGATGACACC
>NZ_JBHSBB010000024.1:0-31292 GCF_042650325.1 Streptomyces polygonati
GCGGCCGGGTCGCGGTACGAGCCGTCGCCCAGGCGCGATTCGATCCGGGTCCGCTCGGCCTCGGCGTCGACCTTTCGCTGGACCGTCTTCATCTTCGGCTTGCCGTCGGGGCCGTACCAGCGGACCCGGTAGCGGCCGGGCGGGGTCCGTCCTGCCTGCTTGGCCTTGGCGACCGCGCGCTGGTACGCGGTGTGGTCGGCGCGGTCTTCTATCCAGACCCGTGCCATCAGCCACCGGTCCGGTGGTGTCGGTGGTGCGGGGTGTTCGTTATGAACAAGCGGTCCTGCTCCCTTTGTATTCGGTGCGCGAGCTTGGTAAAGGTACCCGCCGTCCGCTGCTTTGAACACCGGTTCAGCTTCTTTATTTTCTCGTGCCGGGATGCTTGGCCGCAGTGCCCGGGTATGAATTTGCGATCCCTTTAGGGCTGTCGTTTTGTTGGCGGCATGTTCCGTGCTAGCTTCCCGCGCCGGGAGTGCTGAGGGTGGATGATGCCTGGTGGGAGACGTTCCGTGCTGGGGTCGCGGCGGCTGGTCGACTGTTCCGGTGTTCGGCACCGTACCCCTTGTCTGGGAACCTTCCGGCATCCTTCTCGATATTTCAGATCCAATTGCCGAATTATTTGGTTGACGGCCGATCTGCTTCTACTATTGTTTTCTCCCCGGCCGCTCGCGGCCGGGTTATTCGCGGCCGCTGGTCGGCAGAAGAGAAAGCGAGAAGGATGCAGAAGTTGAAGAGCGGCGCCGACGGGGGAGCGCGGCGGGCGCTGGCGACTCCGGTGGAGGTGTCGGAGTACCTGGGCGTGCCGGTGGCCACCCTCTACCAGTGGCGGCACCGGGGCATCGGACCCAAGGTCCACAAGCTCGGGCGTCACCTGCGGTACCGCTGGGCGGAGGTGGAGGCATGGGTGGACGGGCAGGCGGTCGACCTGGCGGCGTGACCCGCACGGCCATAGCGAACCGATGCCGGAAAACACGGAAGTCCCCATGACCGTCAACGATCGATCTGGGTGGGGACAGGCTGCCAGCCCGTACCCCGCCCTTCGAGGAGTAGTGATGCGTGCACGGTAGGACCCCAGGCGCCGAGGGCGCACCCACGAGCCAGGTATGGCCGCCGGTGGCGGTACCGGGTGATCCGGGACGCGTGACCAGCGGACCACTGGCCGAGGTGAGCGGACCAGTCCGCGAGCGGACCGCCGTCCGGCGGTCCGCAGACAAGGTGGGTGGATGGTCTGCGGGACCAGTCCAGAGGACCAGCGGGGGCCGGTCCCCTGATGCGCCCATCGGTCCGGGCGGGGACCGGACCGCGAACGGGTGGTCCGCGGACCAGCCGGCCGGTGAGTGGTCCGCGCACGGTCCGGCGGGCGGACCGGACCGGGATGCGGACCAGCCATGGTCCCCGCAGGTCACGGCCCCCGGGACGGCGGACCACGGTGGTCCGGGACTCGAAGGGCTGACCGGAACTTCCGGTCAGCGGACCAGAAGCGGTACCACCGGCGGACGAGCGGGACCAGACCCCGCGCTGCCGGACCAAACGAGCGGACCAAGCGGACCTGACCGCGGACCGGCGGACCAAGCTGGCGGACCGGACGGGCTGCGGACCGGACCGGCGGACCAACGGCCTCCTGGTCCCGGAGTAGGGGACCAGCCTGTCGTGGACCAACGGCCGGATCAGGGCTCCGGACTGCTGGACGAACTCCGTTCCGCCGTGGCCCGATACGTGGTCCCGCCCAGTCCGGAAGCGTTGGACGCGATCACCTTGTGGATCGCGGCGACGCACTTGCAGCAGGCGTGGCAGCACGCGCCGCGGCTGGCGATCGTGGCGCCGACGAAGGCGTGCGGGAAGTCGAGGCTGCTGGACGTACTCCTTGAGACGGTGCATGAGCCGTTCATCACGGTGAACTCGTCGCCGGCGGCGATCTTCCGGTCGATCACGGAGCAGCCGCCGACGCTGCTGGTGGACGAGGCCGACACCATCTTCGGCAGCGCGAAGATGGCGGAGAAGAACGAGGAGATGCGCGGTCTGCTCAACGCCGGCCACCAGCGCAACCGCCCCACCACCCGGGTTACGGGGGCGGAGCACAAGCCGGTGAAGTTCCCGACGTTCGCCATGGCGGCGATCGCCGGGATCGGTGACCTGCCGGACACGATCATGGACCGGGCCGTCATCATCCGGATGCGCAAGCGCCTGGAGACCGAGCACGTCGATGATTTCCGTACCCGCACCGCCATCCCGTTCCTCCACCAAGTGCGGGACCGGCTGGCGGACTGGCTGGTGACCCGACTGGAGGCGGCGGCGGATCTGGTCCCGGCCATGCCGGTGCGGGACCGGGCGGCGGACACGTGGGAGCCGCTGGTCGCGGTCGCCGACCTGGCCGGCGGCGAGTGGCCACAGCGGGCACGCAACGCATGCCGGGTGATGACCGAGCGGGAGAAGGGCAACGAGCAGGACCGGGGCACCAAAGTCCGCATCCTGACCGACCTGCGGGCCGCGTTCGCCTCCCAGGGCGACCCGGCGCTGCTGGCCACCGGGACACTCCTGGATACCCTGAATGCCGACCCCGAAGCCCCCTGGCACGAACAGGGGCCAGCCGGATTGACCGCCCGCAAGCTCCAGATGCTGCTGGCGGACTACGAGATCCACTCCGCCAACCGCCGCTTCGACAACGGCACGCAGCGCCGTGGCTACGCTCGGGCGGACTTCACCGACGCCTGGAACCGCTACTGCCCCCTGCCCGACCACACCGAGTCCCCTGGGCGTGATGCCCAGGCCGGCCCTGTCCCGCTATCGGCGGCTGTGCCCAAGGCACCGGGTTCGAGCCTCCCGCTGCCGCCGCCCTCGGCTGGTACGGGTCCGCGCCGCTGACCGGCGGCTGACCCTCTCCGACCCGCATCACCCGTCCCGCCGCAGGTCAGCGCGGGACGGGTGGCCCGGGTGTGACGGGTCGACCCGTACCGGGGCGGTGACCCGTACCGGCTGTGACCAGCCCCGCAACGGGTGGGACACGTCGCTGACCGTCCACCCATCGGCCCGACCGAGAGGAGCGAGCAAGATATAGCGAGAGCATTGCTCTCGCAGGCCCCCGCGAGCGGGAGCAAGTTATCCGCGAAGCTACTCTTCGCCGCTGGCGAAGGCACCTTCGCCGAGTCCCGCCCCGGGGGTGGCGGGACCGGACCCCCAAGGGTTCCCTGGACCAGCCATGCCTGACCACCCCCCCGCTCGTGAACCCGAGAAGCGACTCCCGTCGTCCGACCGATGGGCCACCCTCGTTCTTCACGGAGGTGGCCCATACGTGCCGCAGGCCGGTCTTTGGTCCGCGTTCGCAGCAAGAAGGGTGGCTATCGCTCCGGCCACGGTTCGTGATCTTGCTGCTGAGGGCCGCTGCCGAAAACGTCTCGGTCAAGGACGTCGGAGGAGCCGGTGTCCAGAGGTGTCTGGGCGGAACGGTGTTGGGCCCAGTCCGCGCGGATGTCGATCAGCCGGGGGCGTATCTCGTGGTCGAGGCGGTCGGCCTGTGCCCGCAGCTTGGCGGCGAGGTCGCCGAGTGCCTCGGGGTCCAGGTCGTTGATCCAGAAGTCCTCGATGATGGCGAGGTTGACGACGGGGACGCGGGGCTCGGGTTCTTCGGCGTAGGGGTTGCAGTCGATGCTGCCCCGGAAGACCTGTGCCTCTCCCACCTGGCTGGCTTCGCCCCCGAAGGCAGGCAGGCGGACCTGCATCGTCTGGCCATCGAAGTGAGTCCAGTGGTTGATGTCCGCCAGCCGGAGCTGGAGCTCGTCGAGAGGTACGCCGCTGTCACTGGGATCTTCCTCGGCCCAGGCTGGCAGATAGCCCGTGGCCGTAAAGCCCGCTGTGGTGCCGATCGTCCACGTTCTGCCGGAGGCAGGGCTCGCAGACTTCATGTCGGGCGGGTCCAGCGGTGAGCCGAGCCGTGCGACTTCGGCGCTCACCAGGTCAGATGCCACTTCCTCACGCGTCGGCGGCACGACCTGCTTCATGTCGTGGGGATCGGTAACCAGCGCAGCCCGACTCGCCGAATCTTCGGTCACCGCTATGCCCTTCTCAACCACAAGCCCTCCCGCAATCCGCGTCCTGGCGGCAGAGTGCCGGTGCCGGTTCGAGGTCCCCCGGGGGAAGGCTGTCGGTCAACTCCCAGCTGTGCCCGCCGTCGTGGCTGTCGAACTCGCAGCACGCGTCCATCCCGTCAGGGGACCCGGCGGGGCAGTCGGGTGCGACGGTGAACGCCGACTCGGGAGAACCGTCTAGCCATCGCAGCCAGACCGCGCCTTCGCCCAGGCCGCGCAGGTCCATGACCAGGCCCATGTGCGGGACCTCGGGGTCGTGTCGTTCCTGCCCGCACCGGACACGGCGTTCCACATCCTCTGCGGAGTAGGTACCTTCGCGGGCGAGAGAGAGCGGCGTGCTGATGGCGGCATCGGAGAGCAACGCGGTGCGCCCGCACACGTATCTCGCCGGGGCTACGACAGGGGCTGCCGCAGTTGTCGCGGGGCTCTCCCGGTCGGTCCGTCGGGCAGATGACCGGCATGGGACCTGAGCCTGCGGCGCGGGTTGGTCCACGGCCGCCAGCCTTCGACCGCGGGCCGGGTCAATGGACGGGGCCGCCGCAGACGTACCACCCGGGTCGCCCTCCATGGCAAGGCAGGCCGGCCCTCGTAATTGAACAGGCAGCTGTCCGTCCTTCTCGTCCATGTGAGGGGCGCCGACCTCGAACCACACGACCTTCCCGGCCGGCACTTCAACGCTTCCCCAGTCGGCGGACAGCGATTCGACCAGCAGCAGCCCGCGCCCTGCCTCCGTGTCGAAGGATCCCTCGCGCGGCACCGGCCGCTTCGGGTCGACGTCGGTGACTTCGACCCGCACTCGGGCGCCGGTCCACCGCACGGTCACCTCGCAGGCGGCCCGGGTGTGCCGTACGGCGTTGGTGATCAACTCGCTGGACAGCAGTGCCAGGTCGTCGAACGCCTCCTCCGTCAACGGCGCTTGCCAGCTCCGGACGGCTTCAACGACCCTGCGCCGGGCCGACGCGACTTCCGCCTCGTCGGCCGAGACCTGAAATCCGTATGGCACGGCCGAGCGTTCACTCTTCACGGCTGGGTGCAAGGGGCACGCACCCGGCGGTGCGGTACCCGGCGAGGTGGAGCTGGACATGTCAGTTCAACCCTTCAGAAGTGTGATGGCGAAGACGGCGATCCGCCGTGTCGGAGCGAAGCCGCAGGCGTCGTGTTCGCGTACGCGATGTTGATGTCCTGGTGCGACGACGCTGCCTGCGTCCGCGCCTGCCGCCCGTGGCCACGTGGCCCTACGAAGAGGTTCGGGCGTCCGCCCGCTGAGCGGGAGTGTGTACGGGACACGAGCGCGGAGGCTGCCAACACACACTGTGTGAACGAGACTTGGCTACGCTCGCTGCACTGAGTGATGCGAGGACCACATGGAGCCAAACACGCTGCTCGACGCCCTGCTGGACGAAGCTGGCATGTCACGCGTCGGCCTGGCCACCCGGGTGAACGCCGCAGGCAGGGTCCGCGGCAAGCAGATGCGCTACGACCACTCATCGGTGATCCGCTGGCTGAGCGGACAACGCCCGCGCGGCATCGCGCCCGACCTGATCTGCGACGTCCTGGCAACTCGCCTCGGCCGTCCGATCACCCTCGACGACATCGGCATGGGCAACCCCGCGAGGGACCAAGCGTCGGCGCCCCTGGGCGGGTTCATCGAGCGCTCGACCGCGCTGTGGCGCGGCGACGGCCAGCAGCGCGAAGACCTGCAGCGCGCCCCGCTCATCACCGGCATGGCCGCGATCGGACCCGTATGGGAATGGGAGAACCCGCCGGACGACCTCGACGTCTCCCGGGCCGGCAATCTCCACGTCGGCCGTACCGACATCGACGTGCTGAGAGTCGCCCGCACCCACTACGAGGCGATGTACCGCCAGGCCGGCGGAGTCGCCACCCGCGGCCGGATCGTACGTTTCCTCGCCGACCACACGTCACCACTGGTCCGCGGCTCCTACACCGACGCCACCGGCCGCGAACTCCACCGCGCCGTAGGCGGCCTGGTTGCGGTCGCCGGAATCTGCGCCTACGACTCCGACGCCCAGGGCCTCGCCCAGCGCTACTTCCACCAGGCACTACGCCTCGCCAAAGCCTCAGGCGACCGGGCCTTTGGCGGCTACGTGATAGCGCTCCTGGTCAACCAGGCCGTCTTCATGCGGGACTTCCGGCAAGCCGTCGCCTTCGCCGAGGCCGGCATCCGCACGGCCGGCGCGCACATCTCCCCCGCCCTGGCGACCGACCTCTACGCCATGCAGGCCAAGGCGTTCTCCCGCATGGGCGACCAGGCAGCCGCCCACCGCTGCATGCTCCTGGCCGAAGCCGCCGCCGCCCGCATCCGCCCCGCCGACGAACCGGCCGAACTCGGCTACGTCCAGCCCGGCCTGGTCGAGGCCCAGCTCGCCGAAGCCCTCATCAGTCTGGGCGACTGGACCCCCGCCCAGACCTACGCCACCGAAGCCGTACGCGCCCAGGCCCACGCCCGCGGCTCCGTCCACCGTCTGGCCACCCTCGCCACTGCCGACCTCGGCCGCGGCAACCCGGAGCAGGCCGCAGCCCACAGCCTCACCGCCCTCACCCTCGCCCAGGGCCAGGAATCACAGCGCCTGCGCGACCGCTTCACCCGCCTGCGCAGACTCCTCGCCGAGCAGGGCTCGGCCGCCGGACGCGACGCCGTTGAGCAGATCGACGCCTCACTGTCGCTACCACTGTGACCGGACGCGTGCGGTACCGTCCCAGCACCGGGCAGGCGACAGGGACGGAGCACGCACGTGTCGGTGTGGAAGAACCACGGCGAGAAGACCGTCTACCAGAACCCCTGGCTCACCTTGAACCTGGCCGACGTCGAACTCCCCGACGGCCGCCACCTCGACCACTACCTCCTCCGCCAGCGCCCCGTCGCCCTGGCCACCACCGTCAACGAGGCCGGTGAAGCCCTCCTCCTGTGGCGCCACCGCTTCATCACCGACAGCTGGGGCTGGGAACTCGCCGCCGGCGTCGTCGAACACGGCGAAGACCTCGAAACCGCCGCCGCCCGCGAAATGCTCGAAGAAACCGGCTGGCGCCCCGGCCCCCTCCAGCACCTCCTCACCGTCGAACCCTCCAACGGCTTCACCGACAGCCGCCACCACATCTACTGGTCCACCACCGCCGAGTACATCGGCCACCCCGAGGACGACTTCGAGTCCGAGCGGCGGGAGTGGGTGCCGCTGACCTCGGTTCCATCCCTCATCGAACGCGCCGAGATCCGTTCAGCTAACGCGGTAGCCGCCCTCCTCCTACTCCACCACATGCACGCCGCTACGAACCCCCGGGCGTAGAAGCAGGGTCACATCACGACTAAAGCTAAAAGATCATTGGTTAGGTCTCGTGAGAGGTCGAGTGTTTCGTCAAATACTCAGCAGTTATAGTGGCGTAAACCGAAGGTGGTCTCAATTTGGCGGTTGGTGGCGCGCACCTTTCGCCAGTTCCCCTCTCTCTGCGATGCGAAGGCGAACTCAGCCCGAGGTGTTCTCTGTCTGCATCGGGTCCGCACCTCCTGGGGGTTCGTTTGGCTGTTCCGGTAGAATTTCGCGATTCAGGAAGGAGCCGTATGCAGACATTGTCATCAAAAAGGCTATCACGCCCGGAAATACGGAGTACCATACGAACGCGCTATCGTTGAGCCGGTATGTCCAGTAGCCGAAACCTACAGTCACGATGGAGGAAAACGTGACGCTTCCCCAAGGTATGGGTTTCTTCGGAGTTTTCAACGACTGTCCGGCTAGTCTTGCTACGTCGAGTGCAATCTTAGTGTTCAGCCAGAGGATAGCAGGGGTCTGATCGCGCAGGATCGCATTTTTCTCGAGTTCCTCCGCGAGGCTAAGATTTTCGCGAATATCATGTCGCAATCTTTTGCGTCGGCTGGCGATTCCGATGAACGCGCCGAGTGATGTGACGATGGTCGCAGCTGCATTGGCAAAGGATTCTGGGCCCATCGAGGCAGTGTAGCGGATGCAATAAGCGATTGCATCGTACTATCTTCACTGCAACTAGTAGTCGGGTGTGGCGTCACGGGCGTCAAGGGATGGGAGATGCTTGTGGAGCCGAATTTTCAGCGTCATCTGTATGGCAACGCCTTCGACACCCTGCTGTTTGGATTTGGTTACTGCCCATCTTGGGCGTGCTCGGTCCAATAACGTTGTCGCCGTCGCTCTATCGCCTTGCTAGACAGCCTGGCTCGGGACTTGAGGTGCCCAGGGAACTCCATGTGTGCCTACGTCAAATCTGTTTGACCACACCGGACTAGCGACTCAGCGGTCCTCCGGGCGTCCAGTGCCCTGGCCTCGGTGCCAGATGAGTGGGTACGACGGGCACGCATTCTGAATACACGGCCCGGGAAACCGCCCGAACCGATGAAAAGAGCCGAACGCGCTTCCCGCTTGTCAGCGCCGCACCGGCTGCATCTGCGTGACAAGGGACTTCACCAAGGTCTTCAGCCTGGCGAAGGCCAAAGACGGGCTCCAGGCCTCCCCGATCGCCCGGGTGCGTGACCTCCGCCGAGCAGGGTCGGCGAGGTCATCTCTGGCCGACATGAGATCACCAACATGAACGTCGTCGAGCGGATCGCGGACGGACTGCGCATCCCAGGGCACATGTTGGGCGCTACGAAGTTGGTGCACTCTGAGGCCGCCCCGACACTCTTGGCTGAGTTTGGGATCGGGAAGAGGCCGGAGACATTCCCGGCTGCCGCGGATGCGCACGATCTCGACAGTGTCCCGACCACCGCGGCCGGAACGAAGATCACGTCGAGCACGTTGCGCTCACTTCAGACGTCGATCGCGGATTACTGGCGCCGCGATGACGAGCACGGCGGCGAGACCCTACGCCCGGCGGTGATCGGCTAGTTCGGTTACGTGGTCCGCCTGCTCGCCGACGCCAAGGACGCCGACCACCGCCGTACCCTCCATGAGATCACTGCAGAAGTCGCTCGCCTGTCGAGCTGGACGTATTTCGACGCCCGCCAGAAGACCACGGTCCGCACGTACTTCACGGAGTCCCTGCGCCTGGCCCGCACGGTAGGCGACCAGCCCTTCACTGCCAGCGTCCTGGCCTGCCCAAGCCTCCAGGTCGCCTATCACGATCGAGCTGACGTGGCCATCACCCTGGCCCGAGCCACCCAGGACATCGCCTGGCCCGAGGGACGATCTCGCCTGATAGCGATGCTGTCCCTGCGTGAGGTGTTCGGTCATGTGAGCAGCCGCGACGTCTCGGCAATGTACACCGCGCGAGAGTGCCCGTCGAGCAGGACGAAGTCCGGATCGTTCTCGCGCAGGGTCTTCAGCAGGCTCGGGGCGCAGTTGGCAAGCAGGTCGGTCACGGCTGTGAGGATCACTGATCCCCCGGCGGGGGCTCAGCCTCCGGCGATTGCGTGCGCAATGGCCAGGGCGGCGATCTCGGTGCCGATCTTTCTGGCGATGTCCAGCGTCCACTTGCCGGCGGCCCTGAGGTGGGCGAGCGCACCCTCCTCGTCGCCGTTTTTCGCTGACACCTCGGCCTGGGCGACGGCGCCGACGGCGGCGTCATGCTCAGGATCCACCGCCTCGCTCTTGAGCGCGGCGCGCAACGTCGCGAGTTGGGTGGCGAGCGTCGCGAGGTCGAAGGTGCCCGGGTCGCCTTGGTGCTTGACGAACGTGTTCTTGGTCGCCTTGGAATGCGGGCCGACGGCGCCCGCCTGTTCGACGTTGTAGGTGTCTCCCATGTGGATCTCTCCCTTGACTAAGAGCGACTCGGACGACACCTGGACGAGCTCCCGGAGGAGCGAGGGGAGGTCGGTGGTGTCGTTCTCGCTCAGCTCGACAATGATGATGCGGGTCCGCTTGTCGCCCGTCATTCGCGGCGCTCCGCCGGGTCCTCCGGGGCGGCGCGGTCGTCGTGCGCAGCCTGGTGGCGCGCCAAGGCGCCGAGATAGCGTCGAGTCTCTTCGGTGAACAGACCATCCGGCGCAGAACCGCCCTCGGCCTGCAGCGCTTTGACCGCCTCGACAGCTTTTTCCAGCAGGGCAGACGCCAAATAGCGTCGAGCCCTGACGCGTTCGGGGTGGCCTTCCTCCACAGCGCGTTCGAGACCGGCGACCGCGTCCTTGAGGAGTGGAACGGCCAGATCCGGCTTCCCGGCCGAGAGATGGGCGTTGGCCAGATCGAGTTCGCTCGCTAGCGTCAGCGGGTGGAGACGGCCGAAGGAGCCCTGGTACTCGCGGTGGTTGGCTTCGAAGATCGGTACGGCGTGGTCAGGGAAGCCCTTCTCCTGGTAGGCCAGGGCGAGTTCCTTCCGAACGGCAAGGGTGTCCGGATGGCTCATGCCGAGTAGGCGTTCGCTGTCGGCCTGAGTCTGCTCCAGGAGCGCGATCGCGCGGTCCAGGTCTCCGGCGGCACGGTAGGCGGCCCCGAGGTTGTGGCGGCTCGTTACAGAACCGGGGTGCAACCGACCGAGCAGCCGATCGGAGTCCGCGACCGTCCGCTCGAACAGTGTGATGGCGCGGGTCGGGTCGCCGGCGGACAGATACGCGCTCGCCAGGTTGTTGCGGGAGGCGAGCGTGATGGGGTGGTCCGGCCCCAGGACGCGCTCGCGGTCTGCGAGCGTCTGCTCGAACAGTGTGATAGAGCGGTTCAGGTCCCCGGCTGCGCGGTAGGCACTCGCCAGGTTGTTGCGGGAGGTCAGGGTCGAGGGGTGGTCCGGCCCCAGGACGCGCTCGCGGTCTGCGAGCGTCTGCTCGAACAGTGTGAAGGCGCGGTCCAGGTCCCCGGCTGCGCGGTAGGCACTCGCCAGGTTGTTTCGGTAGGTAAGGGTATCCGGGTGGTGGTCTCCCAGCACGCGGGGAGCCTCGTACACATTGCGTTCGAGAAGAGCGGTGGCGTTGCGTAGGTCGCCCGCCTCCTGGTACGCGGCGGCCAGGTTGTTACGCGCTGCCAGCGTGTCGGGGTGGTGGGGGCCGAGTTGCAGCTCGGAATCCGCGAGGTTCTCGGTGAGCAGCGCGATGGCGTGTCGCACGTCGCCCACCTCCTGCGCCGCGATGGCCCAGTTGTTCCGGCCGGCAAGGACTTCGTCGCCGGCCGACGGCTCCGGTGGGGCACTCCGGCTCTGACTCGTGGGGTGCGTCACGAAGACATTGCTGTTGGCGATGGAGTGCGCGGCGACGGACCGGCTGCCGGAGGCGGTGACAGTCACGGTGTCGGTTGCGCCGGGTAGCAAGGAGGACCACTCGCGGTAGAGGTCGACGTCCTCGCGCAAGGCGCGGCGGGCGGTCGCGGCCAACTCTGCGCTCAGGTCTTCCACGGTGCCGGTGTACGCCGCGGACACGACTGACTCCAGCGCCTGCCGCTCTTCCGGCGTCTGATGCCGTAACAGCGAGCGCAGCAGCTTCACGCCCGCGTCAGTCCGACGGCCCACCTTTGTCGCGGCATCCGTGAGCACCGTGCGGCCGTAGGCTCTCAGGGCCGCCTGGATCAACGGCCCAGCCTGACTGACCAGTACCTCGATACCCACCCCCACCCGCTGCCCCCGCCAGTCGTCGTTCGGCACTCTGCGACCAGGCTAGGTGTTCAGGCGGCGCGGCGCCCACGGGTTCGGCCGATCCGTCTGGCGATGCCGTACGCGGTGCTTGGCCGAATAGTCCGCGCGGCTGTCACCGACGCGGTCTCGGCGAGAATGCCGTCGAGCAGGGCGAAGTCCGGATCGTTCTCGCGCAGGGTGTTCAGTAGGCCTGCCGCGCGGTCGGCGAGCAGGTCGGTCACGGCTGTGACGTGGGCATGGGCGGCGCCGACGGATATCCGGGAGCCGGCCGCGATACGGGCCAGGGTGTCGTGCATGGGCAGGTACACCAAAGCGACCAGCGCACGTTGGTGTGGCGGAGGCTTACACCGCAAATTCCGGCTCCGCCTCACTGTGGGAGCTGAAGTCGAGGGCTATCGGGATCTCGCTAACGAGTTCCCCGACCAGGTCAGCGCCCCACCACGGAAGCCGAAGGACGACGCACCGGTCCGCGATCAGTGCGCATGGTGGGCGATGCTTACGCCCATTCGGGCTGCCACGTCTTTCTCTGCCAGGAAGTGTTGAATGCGAGTCTCGGCCAGTTGGTGACCGCGGGCTTCGGCCAGCAGGCGGTGGGCGCCGGCTTCCACCTCGGCGAGATCGACACCGGCTGCGTACAGATCCTGTTCGAGGGTCTCCCACTCCTGCGAGGTCTTTCTGGGTATCTTCACTCCTCGGTGCCACGGGCGTAATCGAGGGAGAGCCGTTCGGCGATCAGGATGTTGTCGCGTTCCAGCGCCCCCAGTTCCCTGCTTTGTCACCGCCCAGCAGCGGGAGAGCCGAGCTGGTCGGGTCGAAGGCGAAGATGATCCGGGTCTCGGACTGACCGCTCGACCCTGGCCGCAGATCCTTGAGGCGATGCGCATCCCCGCCTTTCGGGTCAGTCGACCAGAGGACGTCCCAGCATCGGTCCGGTCCCGCACAAGGCCGCTACCGCCTGGGCCACCAGCGACGCGGGTCCAGGTCTTCCTCCATCAGCGTCCTGAACCAGGCGGCGTACTCAGACGACTGCGAGCCGCGAGACATGCTGCCAACCCTCCTCCCGATAGCACGGATCTAGCACACATGGCGCTGGAAAACGCCCCGAACTGATGGCAACTAGCGAACGGTGTTTTGGCAGGTCAGCGGGCCGCCAGCTCGCATCGACGCAGGTCAGTCAGGCACCCCGAGGGAACTTGTAAAGCGAAGGTCGTCGGTTCGAATCCGACAGGGGGCTCTTCTTTTCACCCTGGATGACCTGCAGTTTTGGCCGTCTGGCGGGCTCGGTACCGGCCTCGGACGCGTCGTCCGGGGCCCTTTGCGTGAGCGATGCGTGAGCGGATGCCGCGTCCGGCTGCGGTACAGCGTGCAACGCGGGAGCACGGTCCGGGCCCTGTGGGGCGCTGCTGGCTCGGGGGATCAGGCCGGCCGCGCGTTCGGCGATGGCGCGGTCGAACTCGGGGAGCAGGCTGGTGTAGGTGTCGGCGCTGATGGCGATGGAGGAGTGGCCGAGCGTCTCCTGGATGTCCTTCAGTCCGCGCTCACCTTCAGCCGTCGGCGGCCGGTCCGCCTCAAACGCGTTCGTGGAGGTGGACCGGCGGCCGGTTGGGTCAGGCGGTCAGTCGGAGGTTCGGCTCAGTCGAGTTGGACTGCGGCGGGGGTGTCGCCTGTGGCGGAGGCGTCGGCGGGGGGGAGGGCTGTGGGGTAGGTGCGGATGTCGCTTATCAGGCCGTTGGCGTATTCGCCGTAGGCGTTCTGGGATATGCGGCGGCCGATCTGGAAGGGGCCGGTGGCGTTCCAGGCGGTGCCGGTGTACGCCTGCGTGCCGGCCAGGCGGCCGTCGACGTAGAGGCTGAGTTGCTGGGCGGCGGCGTCGTATACGCCCACCAGGTGGGTCCATCGTCCGGCGACGGCGCCGTTGCCGTAGGCGGCGGTGAAGGTGGTGACGGCGGCGTCGCTGGCGTGGCGTCCGAAGGCCCAGGTGTGGAGTCCGGCGGAGTAGTAGAGCTGGAAGCCGTTGCCGTATCCGGCGCCGCCGGACTGGGAGAGGAAGGTTGAGTTGGCGGTGGTCGAGGAGAGCTTTGCCCAGAGCGAGACGGAGAAGCTGCTGGATGTGTCGAGGGCCGGTCCGCTGGTTGCCGCGTAGCCGGTGGTGCCGGTGAGGTTCAGGACGGTGCCGCGGGTGGCGTCGTTGGTCCGGCTGTAGGCGCCGCTCAGGGTCGCGTTGAGGCCGCCGGTGCAGCCGGTGTCGGTCGCGGTTGCGCAGTCCGCGGCGGTGGAGCCGCTTCCTTCGGCGAGGTTCCACCAGTGGGTGGCGGTGTCCGTGACCGAGCCCAATGACACCGGTGTCAAGGCGAATTGGGCGGTGGCGCCGCTCGGGGCGATGCCGGTGTACTCCGCCAGTTGGCCGTTGGTGTCGGTGGCGTAGAGGTCGGGGTTGCCGTCGGCAGGTCCGGCGGCGCTGTTGACATCGCCGGGTGACGCGACGGCGGGATAGAGGGCGGCCGGCAGGACGGGGGCGAGGGCTGCCGGCGGGTTGGTGTTCCAGTTGGCGGTGGCGGTACTGGTCCAGTTCTGCGCACTGCTGTTGTTACAGGTGTAGATCTCGAGTTGGGTGCCGTTGGTAGTGCTGCTGCCCGGGTCGTCGAGGCATTTGCCGGACTCGGGGTTGATGAGGCTGCCCGTGGGACCGGGGGTCCAGACCTGGGCTCCGGTGCCGTTGCAGGTGAACAGCTGCACGAGGGTCCCGTTGGTGACGTCGCTTCCGGAGACGTCGAGGCATTTGCCCAGGACGCGGAGGGAGCCGTCGTTGAGGTAGCTCCATGTCTGGGCCGCTGTGTTGTCGCAGGTGTAGATCTGGATCTTGTTGTAGTCAGCGGTCTTGGAGTATTCGTCGTCGAGGCACAGGGTGCCGCCGCCGGCCGGTGCCAGCGCCGAGGTGAGGGCCGTGTGCACGGGGGCGTGCAACAGCTGGGGCAGGAGGGTGGTCTGATCGACGTTGATGGGGAAGGAGTAGACGGTGCCGGAGGAGTTGTCGCGGGTCCACAGCACGGGGGTGCCCTGGACGGTGCCCGGAGTGATGAGTGTCTGTCCGGTCCAGTCGCCGTCACCGAGCAGGATGGGGTTCGTGAGGTGGTCGCCGCCGTCGGACTGGTAGATCCACAGCTTCTTGTTCTCGACGGTGATGACGGCCGGGTAGTCGGTGTTGCCGAAGACGTTGCCAGGTGTGATGAGCTGCGTGATGTTCCAGGTGGAGCTGTTGTAGTCGGTGGTGCGGCAGCGCGAGGCATCGGAGACGACGCTGGCAGGCTGGCAGGGGCTCTTGGGGACGACATCGAACCGTTTGCCGATGAAGCCGCCGAAGGTGGAGTAGGGGACGAGCGGGAAGACCGTGTCGCTTATCGGATCAAGATCGTTTTTGACGACGTATAGCTGTTGGCTGGTGCTGTTCTTGTTGTAGGCGAACAGGTCGTCGGTGTCGGCGCCGTGAAGGTTGCCGCGGTGGGCGATCAGGTAGTTGTTCCAGCCGGTGCCGTCGGGGGAGTCCGCTTTGGTGGAGACGGTGACCGGTCCGGTGACGGCCGGGGGCGTCCCTGTGAGTGGCCCGGTCTGGGCGGGCGCGGGGCTCTGAGCCGGGTCGCTGTCGCCGGGCACGAGGTCCAGGTCGCCGGTCCTGGTTGTGGCCAGCAGGTCGGGTACGCCGTCGCCGGTGATGTCCCCCGGTGTGATCTTGGTCGTAGGGTTCCACGGCACGGTGAAGGTGTAACTGGCGGGCGCGGTGGAGATGTTGCCGGCCGCGTCGACGCCGGCGACGTAGAGCGTGTGGACGCCCCAGTTGACTACTGGCACGTTGAGTGTCGCTGAGCCGGTGCCGTTGGTGGCGGTGCTGACCAGGTTCGCCGTGGTGTGGCTCGCGGCTGTCGGGGGCGTGTCGAGTTTCCAGATGAAGTGGTCGATGCCACTGGTCAGGCAGGCGCGTTCAGTGCAACTGGTGTCCGAGGAGGGGCTGTCGGCGCCGGTCACTGTGAAGGCAGCGGTACGTCCCGGTGCGGCGTAGATGACGGGATCGGCGGCGCCCGAACCCACGGGCGGGAAAGACGGGTTGGTCGTGACGGCCGGGGTCTCGGGCGGTGAGAAGTCGGTCTTGAACCAGCAGTGGTCGCTGGTGGCCGACTTCAGTTGCAGGGCGGAGTCGTCCTGGCTGTAGACGTCCCAGCCGTACTCGTGGCCGTCGAGCAGCGTGAAGCCGATCGGCACGGAGGCGTCAGTCCCATTAGCCAGGTACGTGGTGTCCGGTGAGGACTTGGTGACGGAGTTCCCGGTGGAGTCGAGGACGGCGTGGTCCCACACGACGTAGTGGGCCGCGGCCTTCTCGCCGGAGATCTGGGTGGTGACGGTCGAGTGG
Source organism: Streptomyces polygonati (assembly GCF_042650325.1). NCBI lineage: Bacteria > Bacillati > Actinomycetota > Actinomycetes > Kitasatosporales > Streptomycetaceae > Streptomyces > Streptomyces polygonati. The sequence continues at coordinate 16,021 of NZ_JBHSBB010000024.1, forward strand.
AGCTGGATGTTGCTGCCCGCGTCGGAGTAGGTGGTCGAGCCGATCCAGCCGTCGTCCGTGGTCAGGACGCAGGGCCCCGAGGCGCCGACCGAAGCCGGCGTCGTGTGCGGGGATGCCGGTGTGGCGGGTGCCATGTCGTACTTGGTGGTGAGTGTCAGGGACTCCGACATCCGCAGGTAGTTGTCGTTGCCGGAGGTCTGCGACTCGTCGCCGTACAGGCCGAAGGTCCAGGTGTTCGGTGCGCCCTTGATGTCTCCGGCCGCGTTGTAGCCGTCGCCGTCGTAGTCGGCGAGGGTCTGCGCCTGGTCGGTGACGACGAAGGTGGCGGTGTGATTGCTGCACGAGCTGTTCGGGTTCGCACCGCTGGGCACCGTCGTCGACACCGGAGGGAAGGCCGCGTCGTGGGGGCTGGGCCGGTTGTTCCAGTCGGTTCCGGAAGTGATGGCCTCGGTGGTGTGCATGGTGAGCGGCTGGTTGTGGCTGCAGTCCCAGCTGGCCGCGTACGTGGTGGCGATGGTGATGCGGGAGTCGTACACCTGGAAGCCGGTGTGCAGGTCTCCGGTGTCGATGGTGTAGTACGAGCGCTCGATGCCGCTGCCGCAGGCGCCGCCGGCCTGCTGATAGCCCACGCCCTCGCCGTTGGTCTGCGGCTTGTCGTACTGGGGCGAGTCGTTGCAGGCGGAGCTGGAATAGACCTCGTCGTAGTGGCCGGCGTGGTCGGCAATGGGGTTCGTGTACGGGTCGATGAACACCGGGTACTGGGTGCCGGGGTCGTTCAGCATCGAGGCGTCGGGCGTCAGGGTCACGCCCCCGCCGTCGGTGGTCATGGGCACGTCGGCGACGTGAGCCGCCGAACCGGGGCCGTCCGCCGACGACATGGTGGCGTTGGCCCCGGGGTCTGCGGTGTCAGCCGGCTGTACCGCTGTCGTGCGGGCGAGCGAGGTGACGGGGACCTGTGGCGTCGCCGAGTCCCACATCAGCGGGCGAGGGCTGAGGTAGGCCAGCGTTCCGTCGGATGTGACCGCGTCCATGCCGCCGCTGGGATTCGCCCTCAGCGTCAGTCCCTGGGTGGAGGCTGCCAGCGTCAGTGCCTCCAGCCTCGGGTCAGCGGCCGCGTCGGCGTTGTGCACGATCAGTACATCGCTGAAACCGCCCTGGTCGGTCACCGAGACCGACAGATCGACCCCCGGTAGCACCGCGGAGTACACGGCGGTGTCACCGCTGACCGCGGGCGCCGGAAGCGCGAAGGGCATGGTCAGCGCCATGCTCGTACCGTCGGCGTGCGTGAGCGTGACCAGCGGCCCCGGCCCTCCGCCCGACAACTGCACCGCGTTCGGTGTCGCCTTGGGTGACAGCGTGCCGTCCGCGTTGACGGCGAGCGTGGCGTCCACCGGAACCCACGTTCCGTCCTGGCGCACCCGGACCGGGAGCAGGTTGGTGGTGGACGTGAATGTTCCGTCCGGATTTGCCTGGATGGTCGAGATCTCGCTGGTCAGGCTGTCGACCGTGACTGCCTGACCCGAAGCGACAGCCTGATGCTGTGCGGCCGTCAGCGGGTCGCCCTCCGCAGGCGCGTCGGCGGATGCGGAGGTCGCCGGAAGTGCGACCAGCAATCCCGCGAGAACTGCCAGCGGAACGGTCAGCAGATGCGGCCGATATCGTGCCGAACCTAGATGCGACCGATACCGTGTCAAGCCTTTTCTGTGCAAAGTTGTTGGCAGCATTGAATAAAACCCCCCACTCTCACCGCGGAACGCGGCGAGTGATGTATGACACGTTTGCCCATCCCCTGGATGCGCTGGTGAGGGCTCTGCTGTCCGTTGCGTCCACTCGTACTGTTTTTGTCACCCTGCCGAGTGAGCGACGAAGAACGCGTTGTGGCGGAACTCCCAACCCAGGCGCCGGCACAGGCTATTGAGTTGTTCGTTCTTCATCAATAGCCTCCGGTCGATCACCGGTTTGGTGACAGAGACCCGGGGGGGTTGACGTGAGCGGCAGACGTCCATGGCGTGTGCAAGTACGAAACCGGATATGGACGCGGACGCTGACGTTCGGCACCGCCCTGCTCGGGGCGCTGGTGCTGCTGGTGCCGGTGGCCGTCGCCGACAGCGTGGGGCCGTACCACTTCAAGGGCACCGTCTGGAATCCGAAGGCTCTCCCCGTGACACCGGCCGTCGGCAGCCATCAGCTCACTGCGCCGGTCCCCCCGGTGACAAAGGGCCCCAACCCCCTGCACAGTTACCAGGCCAAGGCGCCTGCCTGGCCTGCGGCGGGCACCGCCACCGTCGCCCTGACCGGTTCGGCCACCAAGCCGGTGAAGGCCGGCCGCCTGCCTGTCTGGGTGACGCCGGCCTCCGCCGCGAAGAACACGGGCTCTTCCACCGGCGCGGGTTCGTCGGTCCGGGTCCAGGTCGCCTCCCACGACCAGACGCTCCGCGCGGGCGCCGACGGCATGCTGATCGGCGTCAGCCGGGACCAGTCGGCGACCGCGTCATCCCGCGTGCAGGTCGTCATCGACTACTCCAGCCTGGCCAAGGCCTACGGCGGCGGTTTCGGCTCCCGGCTGAAGCTGGTCCGCCTGCCGGCCTGCGCCCTGACAACCCCCCAACTGGCCACCTGCCAGGCGCAGACCCCCCTCGCCTTCACCAACAAGGTAGGCGCCCAGCAGATGACGGCCGGCCTGGACCTCGGCGCCCCGGCCGCGGCGACCGGGCAGAACACCGCGACACCACGGCTCGCCACTGCGACAGCCACCGCCGCGCTCGCCGTCACCTCGGGCAGCTCTGGCTCACAGGGCGACTACACAGCGACATCGCTCAACCCGTCAGGGACATGGCAGCAGTCCGGCACGGGAGCCTTCACGTACTCCTATCCGATCGAGGTGCCATCGGCTCTCGGCGGCAACTCGCCGTCGGTCAAACTGGACTACGACTCGCAATCGCAGGATGGCGAGACCTCCGCGCGCAACTCCCAGGCATCCTGGATCGGCGACGGCTGGGACTATCAGCCCGGATTCGTCGAGCAGACCTACCGCAGCTGTGACTCTGTGCTGGACAACAGCGGCAACAAGATCTTGAAGGGGTCCGGGGACGAGTGCTGGGGCGGCAACAACGCCACTCTTTCCTTTGGAACCCACTCGGGGGAGTTGGTCCCCACCACGACTTCCGGCCTTCCGGGCGAGGTCAAGGAGTGGAAGCTGCAAGGTGACGACGGGACTGTCGTCCAGGAACTGTCCGGCGCGGTCAACGGCCTGCACGACGGTATCTACTTCCGGGTCCTGAGCACCGATGGCACTGCCGCCTACTTCGGCGCTGACCATTCACCGACCGGTCCCGGAACCTCGGACCTGGCACAGTCATCCAACCCCACCGACGCCTCCACCGACTCCGCCTGGGGCGTGCCCGTCCTCCATCCTCAAGCGGGAGATCCTTGCTTCGACTCGGCCAAGGGCAAGGCCTCCCAGTGCGACAAACCGCAGGGATGGCGTTGGAATCTCGACTTTGTCGTTTCTCCGACCGGCTTTGTACAGCGGTACGACTACACGGCCGAGACGAATTACTACGACCTGGGGGGCGGTCAGGCCGCCACCGACGGCTCCGGAGTCCTGACGCCCTACACCCGGGGCGGAACCCTCGATTCCATTTCTTACGGCTACACCCTGGACGACGAGCAGGCCGGCCGAACCCCCGCCGCCGAGGTGCTCTTCACGTCTCAGCAGCGCTGCCAGACGACATCGACCTTCACGGACTGCTCCGCCGGGAACCTAACCGACACCTCGGCAACGCACTGGCCGGATGTGCCGTGGGACTTGCACTGCGACTCCACCGACAGTACGACCCTCCCGAGCGGGTGGACAACGGTGCCCGCCAATGTCTGCGTCACGTCGGGTCCGACCTTCTGGTCTACGACCCGGCTCGACACCATCACCACCAAGGTCCACGTCAAGGACTCTTCCACCGACAAGTCGGTCGCTGTCGACAGTTACCATCTCGGACAGGTGTACTCCGCCGCGGGGGGCACGGTGGACCCGGTCACCGGGACCACCGTCGACCCAGCGGACGCCGGTTCGCTGCAGGCCGTGATGTGGTTGCAGTCGATTCGGCGCACCGGCGAGGACACCTACGGCAACGGTAATAGCAATACCTCGCTGAACCAGATCTCCTTCACCGGTACCGAGATCGACAACCGGGTCAACGACTCCTCGCCGTCCGCCCCGCCGCTCTACCGCCCCCGGATCTCCTCGATCCAGACGGAGACCGGTGAGAAGATCGCAGTCGAGTACAACGTCGACCCCTGTGCGGGCGAGACATTGTCGATCGCCGCGGCCGACTCCAATACCAACTCCTGCTATCCCTCGTACTGGACCGTGCCCGGTGCGTCCAAGCCCATCGCCGACTGGTTCAACAAGATCACCGTCCATCAGGTGACGGGCTCGGACCTGACGATCGCCGCCCAGTACAAGCCGGACGCCCAGAAGATCGCGGCCGGCTCGGAGGCGCAAGTCTCCACATACAGCTACAGCGGACCGGCCTGGCACCGTGACGACTCGGCGCTCACCGACGACCAGTACCGCACCTGGGACCAGTTCCGTGGCTTCCGCAAGGTCACGATCCAGACCGGCGTGGCACCCGAACCGGTGACCCAGACCACCACCAACTATCTCCAGGGCATGGATGGCGACTACAAGGCCGACGGCACCCGCCGCTCGGTCACCGTCAATGCCTCTGTTGGTTCCTCAGTGGTGGAGAGCGTCACCGACTCCAACCAACTGGCAGGCATGGTCCTGGAGACGGACACATACTCCGCAGCGGGCGGCACAGTCACTGCCGAAACCGTCAACGGCCCCTTCACCGCGACCAGCACCGCGAACACAGCGCGAACGCCCTGGACCGACTGGACCCAGGATGAGAACCCGGGACAGTCCCAACCCCCGCTGTCCACCTTGCCGGACCTGGCCGCGTACCGCATCAAATCCTCCCGTACCAGCGGCTATGCCCTGCTTGCCAACGGCACCACGTGGCGGCACTCACAGACCGACAGCACGTACGACAGCCAAGGTCGGCTCTCGACCGTCGACGCCCATGGCGACGTGGCCGTGCCCGCACAGGAGAAATGCACGACCACCACCTACGCGGCGCCCGCAGCGACCAACACCATCGCTCTCGCCTACCCGGACCGGACCACCGTGGTTAGTGGCCCGTGCGGCACCACCCCCAGTGCGTCGACACTGCTGTCGGACCAGATGACGTACTACGACGGCGACGGCACCCTGACAGACCTGGGCACCTTCGGCCAGCTCGAGCAGAGCGGCAGTTCCGCTATCGGTCAGATCTCGGCGGTGCGAATCGCCACGGGATACACCGGCGGTAACGAGAACTGGCAGACCAGCACTGCGATGACATACGACGGAGCAGGCCGCGTCACCGACACCCTTGACAGCACAGGGCACAAAACTCACACCGACTTTGCTCCGGCCTGGAACCCCTCCGGAGGCAACGCCGATCCGACCGGCTACACCACGACCAACCCGGCTGGCTGGACCGCCACGTCCACTCTGGATGTCCTGCGCGGACTGCCCGTCGAAGATACGGACGCCAACGGCCGTACGACCGAGATGATCTACGACGCGCTCGGGCGGCGTACCGCTGTATGGCTGCCGGGCCGGGACAAATCGGCTGGACAGAGCGCGGACCTGACATTCGCCTATTCGATCAACCCTGGTGCGGTGCCCGCACCGGGGGGCACTGTCACCAGCCCCGGTGACCCCTCGTCCGTGACCACGAAGACCTTGCGCGATGACGGCAGTTACGCCACATCCGTCACCATCTACGACGGCATGCTGCAGTCCCGGCAGACGCAGTCGACCGCGGTGGGCGACACGGCCTCGGGCCGGGTGATCTCAGATACGTTCTATGACTCCCACGGCTGGCCTACTGTCTCCTACGCTCCGTACTCGGAGCCCGTCGATCCGCCCTCCGCCACGCTGCGCGCGGCCAACGAGAACGAGGTCCCGTCCGAGACCACGACCGCCTACGACGGCGAGGGCCGCACGGTCACCAGCACTCTGTGGCACCAGGCGGTGCAGCAGTGGCACACCACGACCAGCTACCCGGGCGCGGACGAGACCGACACCACCGCCCCCGTCGGGGGCCGGTCCACCGCGACGCTCAGCAACGCACTGGGCCAGGTCACCAGCAGCGTCGTAAAGAACACCGGCACGACGATCACCCTTGCCGGTGGCCAGACCATCCCGTCGGGTACTTCCCTGACTTCGGACAGCGTGCGGCTGACGATGCAGGCGGACGGCAATCTGGTCCTCAGCGCGCTCGCTACGGGGGCGACGATCTGGTCCAGCGCGACGAGTGGCAATCCAGGTGCCTACGCCCAGTTCGGCACCGACGGAAACCTGGTGGTCCGCACCACGGCCGGCACGTCCAAGTGGACCACCGGCCTGACAGCTACCACCGGCGCCGTCTTCCAGGTGCGCAACGACTCCACCGTGGCTGTCGTCGCGAGCGGTGGCAGCACCCTGTGGCACCAGGGCACCGCGGGCGCCGTCCCGGCGGCGGACGCCACCACCCACTACACGTACACCCCCGCCGGACAGGTCGCGACCGTCAAGGACACGGCAGGCAACACCTGGTCGTACGGTTACGACTTCCTCGGCCGGCCCACGACGCAGACCGACCCCAACACGGGGACGAGCACCTTCGACAAGTACGACCCGGCCGGGAACCTGCTGCAGACCACCGACTCGCGCGGCCAGGTCATGTCGTACGCCTACGACTGGGACAACCGCGTCACCGCCGAATACACCGGAGCCTGGTCGGCCACCCCCGACGCCACGAAGGAACAGGCGTCCTGGGCCTACGACAGCCTGGCGAAGGGCTACCCCACCTCCTCCACCCGGTACGTGGGCGGTTCGACCGGTACGACGAGCAAGGCGTACACCGAGGCCGTCACCGACTACAACACCGCATACCAGCCGCTCGGTTCGACACTGACTGTCCCCGCTGCCGAGGGCTTCGCCGCTGCCGGCCAGAGCGCGCCGCCCGCGAGTGGCACGGTCACGTACACCACCACAAACGCGTACACGCCCACCGCGGGACTGCTGTTCACCGTCAACTACGAGGCCGACGGAAACCTGCCCGCCGAGGACGTCGACTTCGGCTATACGCAGCAAGGCAACCTGGACTCGTTCGGCGGGTTCATCAACAACGCCAACACCCCGTCGTATCTCGATACGACCGTGCACGACCCCTTCGGGCGGGTGCTGCAGACCAACTACGGCTCGACCGGCAAGGAACTGGGAACCTTCGCCCAGTACGACCCCACGACCGGCCGAACCATGCAAACGTCGAGCATGCTCCAGACGTCCACCACCGCTCTGGACGTGGTCAATTACCGCTACGACCAGTCGGGGCAGCTCACCGCGGCCGACGACCTGCAGAACAACACCACACACGACACGCAGTGCTTCACCTATGACTCCTTCCAGCGGCTGACCGCCGCGTGGACGGACACCGGTGGCATCACCAACCCCAGCAGCGCCGCCCCCGGCGCGGTGGGCGGCTGCAACACCACCTCGGTGCAGACCACCGGCAGCAGCCCGGTCAAAACCACCACGGTCGGCGGCCCGGCACCGTACTGGCAGACCTACACCTACGACCTGCTCGGCGACCGCACCGGCATGGTCGACCACGACCCCACCGGCAACGCCGCCAACGACACGACCCAGACCACCGCCTACCCCGGCACCAACGGCACCGCTCCCTCAGCCCTGCCGGACCAGGCGGGCACCACCGTCACGGCCAACCCCACCAGCGGAACCGCCACCTCGACACCCACATACGCCGACCCGGCCCACGCCAACGCCAACGCCGGTGACACCACCAGCCGGACGATGACCTCGAGCGGCCCGATCATCTCGGGGATCAAGACCACCAGCGGCGGCGCGCTCTGTCTGACGGATCCCTTGGCGAGCACGACCGACGGGACGCAGCAGACGATCACGGCGTGCGGTGGCACCGGGCAGACGTATGCCATCGGTACGGACGGCACGGTGAAGATCGCGGGCAAGTGCCTGGACGCGTCTGTGGCGTCCCCGATCATCCGAACTCCGGTCGTCATCAATACCTGTTCGGCGGCGAGCACCACCCAGAAGTGGAAGGCGACCGCCAGCGGCACCCTCGTCAACGCGGTGTCCGGGCTGTGCCTGGCAGACCCCTCCAGCAACCAGACACCCGGCACCAAGGAATGGCTGTGGACCTGCGGGGCGACCGGCGAAGTGTTCACCACCGCGACGAAGAGCGGGGTCCCGGCGTCCGGACAAACGCAGACGCTCACCTATGACGCGGAGGGCCGGACAGCGTCGGCCGCCACAGGCGACGGCACGCACACCGACACCAGCAAGTACCTTTACGACGCCGGCGGCAGCCTGCTGGAGCAGACATCCGCGGTCGACGGCACCGACACCACCCGCGTCCTGTACCTCTTCGGGGGCGCCGAGCAGATCACGCTGAACGTCGCAGCCAAGACCTTCACCGGCCTGCGCAACTACACCGGCCCTGACGGCACCACGATCACCCGCTCCAGCAGCGGCACGGTCACCTATCAGGTGGCCAACGTCCAGGGAACCGCCACCACGGCCGTCGAAGCCACCACACTGGCCGTCACCCGCCGCTCCTACGATCCCTACGGCAGCCCGCGCGGCGCCAAGCCCACCGCCTGGGTCGCCCCGGACGAGAACCACGGCTTCCTCGGCCAGCCCTCCGACGTCAGCACCGGTCTGGACCTCCTCGGCGCCCGCGACTACGACCCCGCCCAGGGCCGATTCCTCACCCCCGACCCCGTCTTCGAGCCCGGCGACCCCAACCAGATGGGCGGCTACACCTACGCCGCCGACAACCCCGCCACCGGCTCCGACCCCACCGGATTGATGTACAGGGGCGATGACGACGGTGGAGGTTTTGGCGGGAGTTCGGGCGAAAGTTCGAGCGGGGGTTCGGCTGAGGGGGCCGGTGTCAGCGCGGCGCCGCCGCCCAGCGGGAGCGATCAGGGGCAATCGGCAGGGAACGGTGGGGCCGAACAGGCGCTATGCGATTGCGGCGGGGGAGGCGACCTTGTCGTTGGTGAAGGCGGTGTTGGCGGCCTCGGGGAAGAGGCGGGTGGCGGGACTCGCAGCGGTGGCCTGGGCGACGCGCCCGTCGCGCCCGAGGAACCCGAACTGCTCCCCTTGCCGGCGGGCCCCGTTGAACCACCCCTCAGCGACGACTGGGAAGAACCCGGCGCTCCTGGCTGGGTCCCGGAACAGGGGGAAGGCGCCTCAGTCCTGGCGGTCACCGACGAGCCCACTGCCAGCAGGGCTGCGAAAAGCAACACCAACAAGGCCGCAGGCGAGAGCGACAACAGTGCCTCCGAGGACGCCGGAAGCCAGCAGCGGGTCAACAGCAACGCTGCCAAACCGAGTCCCCCCAGCGGAAGTGGAGACGCGGACGCAGTCGGTCAGGAAGTAGCTGTTCAGCCTGAGAAGCCGAGCGGTGCAGCACTGTTCCGAGGGACCACACGCGGCTATCGAGGCAGTCCTGGGACGCAGCGGGTAGGGATCACCCCGACGTCGACGGACCCTGGTGTCGCTACCACGTTCGCAACGCACTCCGAGTCGTACGGGCCAGCGGTGGTCCAGATCGCTCTTCCGGGCGACCTGAGCGGAGTCGCCACTTTTGAGGGTTACATCCCGTCCGAGCTTGAAGTCGGTGTGGAACTGAGCCCCGAGGAGTTCGCTGCGCAGGCGAGCATCGAGATCCCGTCGAGCGCAGCGCGCTCGATCCTAGGACGGATGGGGATCGGTATACCCGGCAGCATCGGGGTTGACGACCTGTCGCCGACACTATCGATGACCCCGAAGCTCGGTCCAACCCAAATCCAGCAGTTCATCGAGGAGGCGCGCGGATATGGCGGCTGACAGCAGGATCAGCATCGAGAGCGTCGAGCAGGTGTCCAGCGGGGCAGCCGTGTGTGTGGTCCGGTGCCTGGGCGGCTCGGTGTCCACTGGAGACCTCCTGGATACGGCGGTCTTCGTAGACGGCGCAGAGGCGTTGGTGGAACTGCGCGTCACCACGATCTGGCGCTACGGCCGGGTCACTGACCTGCTCGATCCGCCTCATACTGCGAAGCTCGAACTGGTCGGAGCGAATGCCGACCTGGTGACCAGGGTGCAGGAGCTTCGCGGGGCTGGACAGGCATAGTCGTGCCCGGATCAGATCGCCGCTGGTGCGAGGGCAGGGGGGAGCCACGCGCCGGTGGTGAAGAGGTCCGTGAGCGCGTCGAGTTTGTCGCAGCCCCACTTTCCGACCGTGGACAGGTAGGACTGGACGACGGCGAAGTCGGCGAGTCCTTGCAGGGTGCGCCAGCAGCCACCGGAGGTGCGCTGCTGGACCTTGACGGGGCGTTGGTCACGCTCGGCGAGGTTGTTCGAGAACGGCACCAGCAGGTTCGTGGCGAGGCGCAGGGTCATGTCCTCGTAGCGTTCGAAGCGGCGGAGAAGGGTCCGTGCCTCCTCGGCGAGTGGGCCGCGCCGCCCGGTGTTGTGGGTGCGTCCGTGGGCGAGCGCACCCAGGTAGCGGTTGCGGATCCGGGCCAACTCGTGGGCGGACAGCACGTCCAGGCCGTCCGCGCGGGCCTGCCCGGCGGCGGTCTTGGCATCCAGGAGGGTGTCGGCCATGGCCTTGGCCCACAGTTGCCCGGCCGGGTCGCCGTCGTGGATCGAGCGCAGGTCGCGCAGCAGGTGGGCGCCGCACCAGGCGTGGGCGATGTGGTCGAGGTGGGTGTAGCCGCCGTAGCCGTCGCGGACCAGGACGCCGTCGAAGGCGGGCCAGATCCCGCCCGCGTCGATGGTCTCCTTGGTGCGGTCGCCGGTGTGCATCGCGGTCGGGTATTCGGTGCACGCCACGTGCAGGTACACGTTCTTCCCCGCCGCGCGGGCGAGGGTCTCGTCCGCGTGCGCGACGACCCATTCGGCGGGTTGGCCGGTGGGGGAGGTGATCATGTCGGAGTCGCCGTCGTAGTGGAGGACGGTCAGCCGGTTCAGCTCCGCGGTGGCGGCGACGAGGAGGTCGGGGAGGGACGGGGCCCGGTGGAAGTCCGCGTTGAATCGTGGCGCTGACCTGCAGTGCGCGGGTGAAGGTGTCGTCGTTGCTGTGGTGGTAGTCGAAGGCGTGCAGCCAGATGCTGATCCGGGTCGCCTCGGCGCTGTCCCGCAGGGAGGGGATCATCTCGTACTCGGTGGGCCGGCACACGGTGAGCAGATGCGTTCGTGGGGTGGTTTGAGCACTTGTCTGACGCCGGGTTTCGTCCAGTGGACAGGGCACCTCCCAGGCAGCCATGGCCAACGAGGGTGACGTGGCATGGTGATCCAATCGAACTCGCGCCACCAATTGGTCCACCCTCAGATGATTGGCGGGTCAGTAGTGTGACTGCATTTGAATCGGACCGGTTCTTCCAGATCTGGAGCTTCAGTCCATCGCATCGAACGATGTTGCTGCGCAGCAATCCCAATTTTTCGGTGGGAGAGGAAAGTAGAATCGAGATCTATATGGGAAACGTAGAAGAAATGTTTATCAGGTCGCATATGGAGAAGTTGAGGATTTGGCGACCAACGGCTGCCGAAGCGGCTGACGCTGTCGGGAAATTTCAGCTTGGCGGCGACGTCAAATCCCTCTTCCTAATCTCCAGTGATGATTTCTTCGGGTTTGTTGTTAGTGGCCGTCCGGCTTGGCGCGAAGCCGTTCGGGATCTGGAGGACTCCTCACTTTTCGATTTTGATCAAGAATGGCCGCCGGGGCCGGAGGTGCAGTGGGGTAACGTAGACTGACAGGTTGTGCAGGTAGCCACAGGATGCTGCGTTATTGCCCCCTAATGGTCCTGACGTCCGTTTGAGGCGCGAGAGGTGAGCGCTGACTTGCTTCACGGGTAGTAATTCACCCGGGCGGGCCCGTCTGACCTCGAGCACGGGCGCTTTCTCAGATTTTCGAGTTGCCTTACGGTCGCAAACCGAGGTTGCCCGTAGTGCAGGTGCGGGGGTCGATGACGTAGACGTCAAGATCGATCATGATTCGGACCTCATAGAGCTTGGCCTCTTCGGGTATACGTCACCGGATGGAACGATCACGATTTATCTGGACGCGTTCGGTTCTGAGGAGGATTTCGTCGAAACGAGCGGTGCCGCGATTCCAGCGGTCAGCTGTGGGGTTTTCACCTCGCCGTCATCAGCTGTGGAGGGTCACAACAACTCTGCTGGCGGCTGGCGTCGAGCAGCGCCCGTGTCGTCGTCAGCCTTTGGCGGGCAGTCAACGGAACTGACGCTGCGCCTGGGCTGAGGGGAGGCTTCGTTCGGAGAGTCTCCCGCGCCAGCAACGATGCTCACCCGTGCCTCTGTTGGGTACTGACAACGCTCGTGTGTCGACCCTCAGCCGCCTCCCGGTGGCCGGCCGGTGGCCGGATGCCTTTGGACGACCCAACACGAGGAAGCACAGGCCAACCAGTCGCATGTGCCCTGATCAGGCAGAACAGCACTCGACAGCACGACGAAGTACCACGCAGCACGAACACTCACGGTCTTGTAAAGCGAAGGTCGTCGGTTCGAATCCGACAGGGGGATCTTCGTTTGCCCAGGTCAGGGGCCATCTGGTCTCCGGTGGCCCTTGGACCGGGGCGGCCCAGCACACATTCAGCACACATCGCGCCGGAAGGGGCGGCTGGGATGGCTGCCGAGGACGAGCTGGCGCGGCGCCGGTACGAGAGGCTCGTGGGCCGGGTCGAGGCCTTGATGCGCGTGGCGCTGAAGCCGGAGTACGAGGGCTACGGCGGCCAGGTCGTCCTGAGCGTGAAGGCCGTCGAGGAGCTGGGCGGCGACCCGGCGGAGATCCGGAGGGCCGCTCGGGCTGTGGGCCGCCGGCTGGGCTGGAAGACGGTGACCCGGGAGATCGACGGCCGGATCTTCGTCCTGGACGACCGGGAGCCGCCGCCGGCGGTGCGGGAGCTGATGGCGCGGCGCGGGACCGACGCGTTGGACGCCTTTTTGGGCAGAGACTGATTCAGGGTTGTCCCCCGCAGCCCTTCTTGGTCAGAGGGTTTGGGCGACGGGGTTGCCTTGCAGGTTGTGGTCGGCGCAGGGCCATGTGCTTGCGGCGAGCGGGGCGAGTGGTGTGGGTATGAGGTGCAGGTCCTTGTCGAGGGTGAGGGCGACCGTGCCGTTGTCGAGGATGAGGACGCGGCTGGTGATGCCGGTGCCGGGGAGTTCCGCAAGCGGGTGGGCTTTCAGGCCGGGGTCGATGGCGGTGAGTTGGTCGTCGCGCCAGTAGACGGTGGTGCCTTCCTGGTCCACTGCGGCGGGTGCGGTGTAGTAGCCGGGCAGGGCAGGGCCGTTGGTCAAGGTGTCGTCCGGCGCCAGCCGCTGAAATCTGGAGCGGGAAGGCCGGTAGTTCTCCATTTCGACGATGGAGACGACGCCGTCAGCACCGATCGCGAGCGTTCCATGGCTCGGGCAAGTGGCGACACGGGTGCCCAGGGTGGTCACCCGGGCTGTTTCGAAGGCTCCGTAGCCCTGGGCGCCGATGAGGAAGCCTCGGTCACCGTCGATCGCCTTGTGGCCGCCAGGTGCCGGCGCCGTCGTGGCTGCTGTCTTCCCCGTACGCAGATCGAGAAGGAAGGTCCGACCGAGCCCGCTGCGGTCCTCGAACGATGCGGCCACGCATTCACCGGCGATCATCAGCGGCTCGTGGTGGGCCACAGTGACCTCTCGTGGCGCCCACGCCGGCTTCTGACGTACCTGCCAGCCGGAGTCCTCGCCGATCTCGACTATCCCGGGATGCGACACGTCGCCGAGGTGGATCGGTGTCGACCATATGAGGGTGCCGTCCTCGCGGTGTCGGGAGACCCGTGGCTCACGCCGTGGCCCCTTCCCTCGCAGGGGGCCGCGCGCGGCGGTCCACATGACGCAGAATCCGTCGGGCAGCAGGGCGAAGGTGCCGATGTCTTCGCCGGGTTGGCTGGGCGGGATCACGGTTTTGATGGTCCGGCCGTTCACGTCGACTTCGTCCAGAACCCTCCAGGTTGATTCGGGGCGGGAGACCCAGACGGTTCCTCGACCGGTGGCCCGGGCCCAGGGGCGACCGGTGCCCGGGAATGAGCGCTGCCACTCCACATGTCCCGTCTGGCTGACGGCGGTGAGGACGGTCTCCATGGGGTTGGAGCCGTAGCTGATGGCGAAGAGCAGGCCGGCCGGATCGTCGGCCACGACATTCCACGCCTGGCCAGGCAGGGCGACGCGCAGAGGAGCGTTCATGGGCGTGCATCCTGCCTGGCCGTCCAGAGTGACGCGACCACCGGTGCCAGCCATGAGGACGGGCACCTGTGGCCGCGCGAGACAGCCCTGGACGCCGCCTCGCTCGGAAGCGGGGACGACGTCCAGCGGCGGGTGGGTCCGGCCGTTGTCAGGCCGGTAGTGCGTCCATTTCTGTCAGGGCGGCCAGTTCCTCGGCGGCCTTGCGGGCTTTGCGTTCCGCCTTGGCGGCCTTCGCCTGGGCTTTTGCGAGGATCATGGCCCGGCGCTTGTGCATCTTTCTGGAAACTTCGTCCAGCCGGTCGGGGAAGAGGTGGCCGCAGACGTCGAGGGTGAGGGTCGCGGACTTGTGGCCGAGCATGGTCTGGACGACGTTGACGTCCGCGCCGCTCGCGATGGCGAGTGAGGCCGCGGTGTGCCGCAACTTGTGGGGCGTCAGTTGGAGGTGGCCGAGGTCTGCTGCTTTCACTGCTGGGTCGAAGAACCGCTGGCGGAAGTTGCGGATGCGGAGCGGGCCTCCCTGTGGGGCGGTGAACAGCAGTTCGTCGGGGTCGCGTTCAGCTAGGTAGGTCGTGAGGTCGTCCACCAGGAACCGGGGTAGCGGTACCGAGCGTCGCTCGTGGTTCTTGGGCGTGTCGAGGTGCAGCTTGCCGGCGTCGTCCGCGTACGCCTCGGCGATATAGGCCCGCCGTGCCTCGAGGTCCACCCGGCCGACTTTCAAGGCGGACACCTCGCCCCAGCGCAGGCCGGTATAGGCGAGTAGCCGGATGAACAGGCCGTACTCGCCTGCGGCTTCGGCGAGGGCTTCGACCTGAACTTCGTCGAGGTAGACCTGATCGGACGGGGTGACCTTCGGCAGGGGAACGCCGGTGGCCGGGTTGAAGGCGATTCGGTGCGCCTTCACCGCGAAGCCCAGGACGCGGCTGAGGAC
>NZ_JBHSBB010000025.1:0-10252 GCF_042650325.1 Streptomyces polygonati
GAGGGCTTGTCCATGTGTGCTCGCGTCCACTGTGTGGTTCTGAAACAATCAGCCACCGAACCCTGCCGGGGGGATGAGTTTCTCCCGGTGTGCGGGGTGGTGTGTGTTTCACAGTGTTTCGGTGGTCATAGCGTTAGGGAAACGCCCGGTTACATTCCGAACCCGGAAGCTAAGCCTTTCAGCGCCGATGGTACTGCAGGGGGGACCCTGTGGGAGAGTAGGACACCGCCGAACAATTATTAGAGGCCCGGCCTCGGATCCGAAGAGGATCCGACGCCGGGTCTTTTTTGTGCCTGGGGTAGAGTCGCCCCGCAACGTCCGTACGTAGATACAGCAGGAGGGGACCCGGTGGAGGTCCAGGAGACACGGGTGCAAACGGATCGGATCTTTACGATCCCCAACATCCTGAGTATGGCGCGCCTGGTGGGCGTCCCCGTCTTCCTGTGGCTGATTCTGTGGCCCGAGTTCGGCGGCCCGAAGGTCGACGGCTGGGCGCTCCTGGTCCTCGCGCTGAGCGGCATCAGCGACTACCTGGATGGGAAGCTGGCCCGGCGCTGGAATCAGATCAGCAACCTGGGACGCATCCTGGATCCCGCCGCGGACCGGCTGTTTGTACTGTCCACGCTGGTCGGGCTCACCTGGCGGGACATCCTGCCGCTGTGGCTCACGGTGCTGCTGTTGGCCCGCGAAGCCATGATGGCGGTGATGCTGCTGATTCTGCGGAGGCACCACTACGGCCCACCCCAGGTGAACTTCATCGGGAAAGCGGCTACCTTCAACCTCATGTACGCCTTTCCGCTGCTCCTGCTGAGCGACGGAAGTGGATGGCTTGCGACCCTGGCGGCTGTTTTCGGCTGGGCCTTCGCAGGTTGGGGTACAACCCTGTACTGGTGGGCAGGGATCCTCTATGTGGTGCAGGTCCGGCGACTTGTCGGGGCGGACGCCACGGCTGACTGAGTCACGAGGAGGATGTTTCCGACATGAAGGCGGTTGTAATGGCCGGCGGCGAAGGTACCCGCCTTCGCCCGATGACCTCGAGCATGCCCAAGCCTCTGCTGCCTGTGGTGAACCGTCCGATCATGCAGCACGTTCTGACACTGCTCAAGCGGCATGGCCTCACTGAGACGGTGGTCACAGTCCAGTTCCTCGCCTCCCTGGTGAA
Source organism: Streptomyces polygonati (assembly GCF_042650325.1). Lineage (NCBI taxonomy): Bacteria > Bacillati > Actinomycetota > Actinomycetes > Kitasatosporales > Streptomycetaceae > Streptomyces > Streptomyces polygonati. The sequence goes on from NZ_JBHSBB010000025.1 coordinate 1,163, forward strand.
AAACTACTTCGGGGACGGCGAAGAGCTCGGGATGGAGCTCACCTACGCCCACGAGGAAAAGCCGCTGGGGACGGCCGGAAGCGTCAAGAACGCGGAAGAGGCGTTGAAGGATGATTCCTTCCTCGTGATTTCTGGTGACGCCCTCACCGACTTCGATCTGACCGAGCTCATCGAATTCCACAAGGAAAAGGGCGGGCTGGTCACCGTATGCCTGACCCGGGTGCCGAACCCACTGGAATTCGGCATCACCATCGTGGACGACGAAGGCAGGGTCGAGCGTTTCCTGGAAAAGCCCACCTGGGGCCAGGTGTTCTCGGACACCGTGAACACCGGTATTTATGTGATGGAGCCCGAGGTCTTCAACTACGTCGAATCCGACGTGTCCGTCGACTGGTCCGGCGATGTCTTCCCTCAGTTGATGAAGGAGGGCAAGCCGATCTACGGCTTCATCGCCGAAGGCTATTGGGAGGACGTCGGCACCCACGAGAGCTATGTGAAGGCGCAGGCCGATGTCCTGGAGGGCAAGGTCGACGTCGATATCGACGGCTTCGAGATCTCCCCCGGGGTGTGGGTGGCCGAGGGTGCGGAGGTGCATCCCGACGCCATCCTGCGCGGCCCGCTCTACATCGGTGACTACGCCAAGGTCGAAGCCGGCGCCGAGATCCGCGAGCACAGCGTGATCGGCTCCAATGTCGTGGTGAAGACCGGTGCCTTCTTGCACAAGGCGGTGATCGCGGACAATGTCTACATCGGCCCGCACACCAATCTGCGCGGTTGTGTCATCGGCAAGAACACCGATGTCATGCGTGCCGCGCGGATCGACGAGGGTGCCGTCATCGGCGACGAGTGCCTGATCGGCGAGGAATCGATCATCTCCGGCAATGTGCGGGTCTATCCGTTCAAGACCGTCGAGGCCGGTGCCTTCGTCAATACCTCGGTCATCTGGGAATCGCGCGGTCAGGCCCATCTGTTCGGCGCCCGCGGGGTGTCCGGGATCCTGAACGTCGAGATCACCCCGGAGTTGGCGGTACGACTGGCCGGCGCGTACGCGACCACGCTGAAGAAGGGCGCGACCGTCACCACGGCCCGCGACCATTCGCGAGGCGCCCGGGCGCTGAAGCGGGCGGTGATCTCGGCACTGCAGGCGAGCGCGATCGATGTGCGCGACCTGGAGAACGTGCCGATGCCGGTGGCGCGCCAGCAGACCGCGCGGGGCAGCGCCGGCGGCATCATGATCAGGACCACCCCCGGCCGTCCCGATTCGCTGGACATCATGTTCTTCGACGAGCGCGGCGCCGACCTGTCGGCGGCCGGACAGCGCAAGCTGGACCGGGTGTTCGCCCGCCAGGAGTACCGCCGGGCCTTCCCCGGTGAGATCGGCGACCTGACGTTCCCGGCGACGGTCTTCGACTCGTACACCGGCGCCCTGCTGCGCGCCGTGGACACCTCCGGCATCGCCGACTCGGGCCTCAAGGTCGTGGTCGACGCCGCCAACGGCAGTGCGGGTCTGGTCCTGCCGAGCCTGCTCGGCCGGCTGGGGGTGGACGCGCTCACCGTCAACCCCGGTCTGGACGAGGCCCGTCCGACCGAGACCGAGGAGAGCCGCCGGGCCGGGCTGGTCCGGCTCGGGGAGATGGTGTCGTCGTCCCGGGCCGCCTTCGGGGTGCGCTTCGACCCGGTGGGCGAGCGGATGTCGCTGGTGGACGAGCGCGGCCGGATCGTCGAGGACGACCGGGCCCTGCTGGTGCTGCTCGACCTGGTCGCCGCCGAACGGCGCAGTGGCCGGGTCGCGTTGCCGGTGACCACCACCAGGATCGGCGAACAGGTGGCCGCCTACCACGGGACACAGGTCACCTGGACGATGACCTCGCCGGATGACCTGACCCGGGTCGGCCGGGAAGAGGGCACGATCTTCGGCGGTGACGGCCGCGGCGGCTTCATCGTGCCGGAGTTCAGCAGCGTCTTCGACGGTTCGGCCGCGTTCGTACGGCTGATCGGCCTGGTGGCGCGTACCCAGCTCACCCTCAGCCAGATCGACGCCCGTATCCCGCGTGCTCACGTCCTGAAGCGGGACGTGCCCACGCCGTGGGCGGTGAAGGGCTCGGTGATGCGCCGGGTCGTGGAGGACGCGGGAGAGCGGTCTGTGGACACCACCGACGGTGTACGGGTGGTGGAGGCGGACGGACGCTGGGTGATGGTGCTCCCCGACCCCGCCGAGGCTGTCACCCACCTGTGGGCCGAAGGACCCGACGACGCGTCCGCACAGGCCCTGTTGGACGAGTGGTCGCAGGTCGTGGAGAGCGCCGGACGGTGACCTCGACGCGCAACGGCGCGCGCTGCGGGGGCCGTTCGATCGCGGCGGCCCCCACGTGCGACGATGTGCGGCATGCCGCAGCATCCCGATCGGAGCAGCCCTGTAACCGGGGCTGCTCCGCGGCGCCCGGACGCCTCCATGTCGCTGCTCACCAACGTCATGGAGCACAGCCTCGACGACGGGTACGCGGAGGCCGCCGCCCGCCGCGGTGAGGTCGGCACCTCCCGGCTGCCCACGGCGCTGAGCGGCCGGCTGTGGCTCGCCGCCGGCCTGGTGCTCGCGGCCATCGTCGTCACGCTCGGCGCGGTTCAGGCGCGGGTGGCCGCGCCGGCCGAGGCCAAGGAGCGGCAGAAGCTCGCCGACCGGATCCGGACCGAGACCACGGGCGCCGACAAGCTCCAGCGCGATGTCGACTCGCTGCGGAACTCGGTGTCCGCCGAGCAGCAGGCCGCGCTCAAGCACCGGGGCGGCGACGGCAACGCCCTGCCGGAGCTGCTGGCCGCCGCGACGCCCGTGCGGGGGACCGGCGTGGAACTCGTGGTGGACGACGCGAAGGAAGCCTCGCAGGGCGGCTCCGGCGGCCCGCGCGAGAGCAGTGGCTTCGCCGACACCGGGCGGCTGCGCGACCGCGACATGCAGCGCGTGGTGAACGGCCTGTGGGCCTGCGGCGCCGAGGCGGTCAGTGTCAACGGGCAGCGGCTGACGGCACTGTCGGCGATCCGGGCCGCCGGGGACGCCATACTGGTCGACAACAAACCGCTGGCGCCGCCCTACACGGTGCTGGCGATCGGGGACGGGGAGAGGTTGAGCACGGCATTCCGGAACAGCGCGGACGGACAGTACCTGCGCGTGCTGCAGAGCGACTACGGGATCCGCGCGAGCATATCCGTCCGGAGTGAGCTGCGGCTGCCCGCCGCCCCGAGCCTGGTCGTGCGGTACGCCGTGCCGGTCGCCGCACAGCCGGCACCGGCCGGCGGACGACCGGCGGGCAGCGGTGCCGGGAACGGAAAGGGTTCGAAGTGATCGCCGTACTGGGCCTCGTCGTCGGAGTCGTGGTGGGGCTGGTGCTGCGCCCCGTGGTGCCCGCCGGGGTCGAGCCCTATCTGCCGATCGCCGTGGTGGCCGCGCTCGACGCGGTCTTCGGCGGCCTGCGGGCCATGCTGGACGGGATATTCGACGACAAGGTCTTCGTCGTGTCCTTCCTGTCCAATGTGGTCGTGGCGGCGCTGATCGTCTTCCTCGGCGACAAACTCGGGGTCGGCTCGCAGCTGTCCACCGGCGTCGTGGTGGTCCTCGGCATCAGGATCTTCTCCAACGCGGCGGCCATCCGCCGGCACGTCTTCCGGGCGTGACGGCTGCATGAGCGTCCAGAACGACCCCTCCGGCCCGGTCCAGGAGGCCGCGGCGACCGCCGAAGACGCCGGCGCCGCGCCTTCCGAAGCAGCCGGGGCCGCGCCCTTGGTGACCGGCCGCCAGCGGCTGGTGGCCGGGCTGTGGCCGCCGCGGCTGTCGCGTGCCCAGCTCATCGTGGCGCTGCTGCTGTTCGTGCTCGGCCTGGGGCTGGCCATCCAGGTCCGCTCCACCAGCGACACCGGGGGAGTGCTGCGCGGCGCCCGCCAGGAGGACCTGGTCCGTATCCTCACGGAGCTGGACAACCGCAGCCAGCGGCTCGAGGACGAGAAGCGCGGCCTGGAGAATCAGCGCAGCGAATTGGAGACCAGCTCCGACCAGGCCGCCGAAGCGCTGCGACAGACCCGGCAGAAAGCGCAGGAACTCGGTGTGCTGGCCGGTACGGTACGGGCGGAGGGGCCGGGAATCACTTTGACCATCACCGATCCGCACGGCGGTGTCGAGGCGGACTCCCTGCTCGACACACTCCAGGAGCTGCGGGCGGCCGGCGCCGAGGCGATCCAGATCAACGACGTACGGGTCGCCGCCGACACGTACTTCACGGACGGCACGGACGGGGTACGGATCGACGGGCACAAGGTGGCGCAGCCGTACGAGTTCAAGGTCATCGGCAATCCGCCTGATCTGGAACCGGCGTTGAACATCCCCGGCGGGGTGGTGCAGACGCTGGAGAAGGAGCAGGCCACGGCCGATGTGGTCAGGTCGCAGAAGATCGTCGTGGACGCCTTGCGGCCGTCGGAGCAGCCTGACTACGCTCGGTCATCCCGGTGAGGCTGGGGGTCGGGGCATCGGTGGGGTGCGGTGTAAGGGAAACTGTGTACAGCGAGGGTTCGTCCTGCCCCACGGGCGGGTCTGCTTCTTTCAAGGGGAATCGCCCGTGAAGTTGTTTGGGAAGTTGTTCGGCAAGAGCGCGCGGCAGTCGGGTGACCCGGCGACGGCGCGTCACCGCGCGCCAAGGAACCTGTCCGAGGAAGGACAGGGCACGGATCGCCCGCTGTTCAGGAATGAGCAGCAGGACCCCGGCGGCGAGTACCGGGGTGCTCCCGGCGTGGCGTCTGTTGACCCCGCTTCGGCCGCGCGCATAGGTTTCGGTGAACCATCGGCCTCAGCCACGGGTGGAGGACTCGGCTTGCCGGTCTGCAGCAGGTGCGGTCACACCAACGCGGAGGCGAGCCGCTTCTGCAGCTACTGTGGCGCGCCGCTGCGCGGCTCGGGCGGCGGACACGAGCGGGCGTCGGAGACGACGTCCACGATCTCGATCTCCGGCCTCGAGGCCTACGAGGCGGAGGCCACCGGCCAGACGGTGATGCCGTCGCTGTCCCCGGAGGCCCAGGCCGCCGTGGACGCGCTGCCGATCGGTTCGGCGCTGCTCGTGGTGCGCCGCGGCCCCAATTCGGGCAGCCGCTTCCTGCTCGACGGCGAGCTGACCACGGCCGGCCGGCACCCGCAGAGCGACATCTTCCTGGACGACGTGACGGTCTCGCGCCGGCATGTGGAGTTCCGGCGCGGCCAGGACGGCGGGTTCACCGTTTCGGACGTAGGCAGCCTCAACGGCACCTACGTCAATCGTGAGCGCATCGACGCCGTGTCGCTGTCCAACGGCGACGAGGTGCAGATCGGCAAGTACCGGTTGGTCTTCTACGCGAGCCAGCGGGGCATCTGACCCCCGGACTCGGTCCGGGGGGTCCCCAGGGAAGGTGTGCATGCGGAGAACGTCGGGCGGTGCCGGAGACGGCACCGCCACCGTCGACGGCGCCCTGCTGAGCATCGGCGCGGTACTGAGCCGGCTGCGGGACGAATTCCCCGAGGTGACCATCTCCAAGATCCGCTTCCTGGAGGCCGAGGGTCTGGTGGAGCCGCAGCGCACTCCCTCCGGCTACCGGAAATTCGGGCCGGGGGACGTCGAGCGGCTCGGCTATGTGCTGCGCGTGCAGCGGGATCACTATCTGCCGCTGCGGGTGATCAGGGAGCACCTGGACGCCATCGACCGCGGCGAGAAGGTGCCGCTGCCCCGCTCCGGGGAGCCCGGCGCGTCCGGGGACCCCGGAACGGCCCTGGACGCCGCTGTGGAGCTCCAGGAGCCCCCGGAGCTGAGGATCGGGCGGGAAGAGCTGCTGGCCGCCACCGGGGCCGCAGACGCCGAACTGGAGCAGTGGGAGTCCTACGGCCTGGTCGAGGCCGGCCGGGACGGCGGCTTCGACGCCGAGACGGTGACCATCGGGCGGCTCATCGCGGAGCTGGGCCGATTCGGCCTGGAACCGCGCCATCTGCGGGCCGTGAAGGCGGCGGCGGACCGGGAGGCCGGTCTGGTGGAGCAGGTGGTGGCGCCGCTGCGCCGGCACCGCAACCCGCAGACCCGGATGCACGCCGAGGCCACAGCCCGTGAGCTGGCCTCGCTCTCCGTACGGCTGCATGCCGCGATGGTGCAGTCCGCACTGCGGGTCCGCCTGCGCTGACCGGGCATTTCCGGCCGTCGGAAGACCCCGGGACAGCCCGGCCGGGCGGCGTCGGCGGATGCCCGACTACCCAAACCCGGCGAGCACGGCCTAGGGTTGCTGTGTGAACGAGCTCGACGTTGTGGGTGTCCGGGTCGAAATGCCCTCCAACCAACCGATCGTGCTCCTGCGTGAAGTGGGAGGCGACCGGTACCTGCCCATTTGGATCGGGCCGGGAGAGGCGACGGCCATCGCCTTCGCGCAGCAGGGCATGACGCCTGCGCGACCACTCACTCATGACCTCTTCAAGGATGTGCTGGAAGCGGTCGGCCAGACCCTCACCGAGGTGCGCATCACCGATCTGCGCGACGGCGTCTTCTACGCGGAGCTGGTGTTCGCCAGCGGGGTCGAGGTCAGTGCCCGTCCGTCCGACGCCATAGCGCTCGCGCTGCGCACCGGCACGCCGATCTACGGCAGCGACGGGGTGCTGGACGACGCCGGAATCGCGATCCCGGACGAGCAGGAGGACGAGGTCGAGAAGTTCCGCGAGTTCCTCGACCAGATCTCTCCCGAGGACTTCGGCACCAGCAACCAGTGACCGGGCGCACGGCGTCCGGAGGCAAGGTTGCCTCCTGGAGGCCATTCGAGGGACCGTTCCCGGCTCGCGGTCACGCCAAACCACTCGTGGGGCGAATATCACTCGGCGTGCCGAGTGTGGCGATCGTTGACGCACCCCGGGTGACTGCCTACCGTCGGTGGGGAAAGTCCCGTGGCACGTGCGCTAGGCCACCGGACGTGAAGGGACGGAGGGCGGCGTGAGAAGCACCGGCGACGGTCTGGCGACCGGCGACCCATACCCGCCCCGGGGGACACTGGCGCGCGCCGCCTCCGAAGCGGGCGGCGACCCGGCGCAGGACGCGCCGGCCGAGCAGATCGGCTACCGCGGGCCCACCGCGTGCGCCGCGACCGGCATCACCTACCGGCAACTCGACTACTGGGCGCGTACCGGCCTGGTCGAGCCCAGCGTCCGGCCCGCCTACGGCTCCGGCACCCAGCGGCTGTACAGCTTCCGCGACGTGGTGGTGCTGAAGATCGTCAAGCGGCTGCTGGACACCGGGGTCGCCCTGCAGAACATCCGCACGGCCGTCCAGCACCTGCGGTCGGTGGGACCGGCCGAGCTCGCCAGGATGACCCTGATGAGCGACGGCGCCACTGTCTACGAGTGCACCTCGCCCGACGAAGTGGTGGATCTGCTCCAGGGCGGGCAGGGCGTCTTCGGCATCGCGGTCGGCGTGGTCTGGCGGGACGTGGAGAGTTCGCTGTCTCAGATGCACGGTGAGCGGGTCGACACCGGCGAGACCCTGGTCGGCCACAATCCGGCCGACGAGCTGGCGAAGCGGCGCAACCGGGCGGTCTGAGCGGGGGGCCGGCAAGCGCCGCGCGGTACGCCCGTACGGTGAATGTCAGTGGTGTGCGGGACCATCGACGGTGTGAGAAGTAGGCCGACGATCCTGCACCTGGACATGGACGCGTTCTTCGCCGCGGTGGAGCAGGCGTCCAAGCCGAGCCTGCGGGGCAAACCGGTGGTGGTCGGCGGCCTCGGACCCCGCGGTGTCGTCTCCACCGCGTCCTACGAGGCGCGCGTGCACGGCATCCATTCCGCGATGGCCATGGCCCGGGCCCGGCGCCTGAGCCCCAACGCGGCGTACCTCTACCCCCGCTTCGGCCTCTACCGGCAGATCAGCGAGACGGTGATGACCCTGCTGGGCGAGGTGTCGCCGCTGATAGAGCCGCTCAGTCTCGACGAGGCCTATCTGGACCTGGAAGCCGCCGAGGGTGATGAGGACCCGCGGCGGATCGCGCTGCGGCTGCGCGCCCGTATCCGGTCCGAGACCGGTCTCACCGCCTCCGTCGGGCTGGCCGGCTCCAAGCTGCTGGCGAAGATCGCGTCGGAGAAGGCCAAACCCGACGGTCTGGTGGTGGTCGAGCCCGGCACCGAGGGCGCTTTACTCGACCCCCTCCCGGTCCGCACCCTGCCCGGCGTCGGGCCGGCCACCGCCGAGCATCTGCGCCGGGCCGGTATCAGCACCGTCGCGGAGATCGCGCGCACCGGGGAGGCGGAGCTGGTGCGGCTGTTCGGCAAGGCCCACGGCGCCTCGCTGTACGCCATGGCGGTCGGGCTCGACAACCGGCCGGTGGTCGCCGACCGGGACGTGAAGTCGATCTCCGTCGAGGACACCTTCGACATCGATCTCACCGACCGGGCCCGGATGCGCTACGAGATCGACCGGCTCGCCGACCGCTGCGTCCAGCGGCTGCGCGGTGCGGGCCGCTCCGGCCGCACCGTGGTGATCAAGGTCCGCAGGTTCGACTTCTCCACCCTCACCCGCTCCGAGACGCTGCGGGCCCCCACCGACGACCCGGGCGTGGTCCGGGAGACCGCCCGGCGGCTGATCGAGGCCGTGGACACCACCGGCGGCGTACGGCTGCTCGGCGTGGGGGTGGCGGGGCTGGCCGACTTCACCCAGGAGGATCTCTTCGCCCAGAGCGCCGAGGGCCGGGAGACCGACGAGGACGCCCCCGAGGCGCTGCCCGTGCTGGCGCCGCCGGCGCCGGAGCCCGGCAGCCAGTGGTATCCCGGCCAGGACGTCACCCATGAGGTGTACGGCGCCGGGTGGGTCCAGGGCAGCGGAGTCGGACGGGTCACCGTCCGCTTCGAAGTGCCCGCCGACACCGCACCCGGCCGGGTGCGCACCTTCGCCGTCGACGACCCGGCGCTGGCCCACAGCGACGCGCTGCCGCTCAGCGCCCCGGGCGCCGCCGCCCGGTCCTCCCGGGACGACCGGCCCGGCCCGGACGGCCCCTAGGAGCTGTTCGGGGTTCGGATCATGTTTTTGGAGTGAGGAGCTTCAGCCACATGAGGGATCCGCG
>NZ_JBHSBB010000026.1:0-85252 GCF_042650325.1 Streptomyces polygonati
TCCGCCAAACCCACCATCACCGCGAACAACGCCGGCTGCACCACATCCACCCGGTCCAGCGAACCCCCGGACAGCACCTCCACCAACGACCAGTCCGTATACGGCGCCAGAGCGGCGGCACAGTCATCAATCGCCGCCCGGAAAACCGCCGACTCCCCGTACAGCTCCCGGCCCATCCCCACCCACTGCGCCCCCTGACCCGGGAACACAAACACCGTCCGGCCCGACCCACCCACCACACCACTGACCACCCGGGGATCCCCCTCGGCCAGCGCCGTCAACTCCCCCACGAGCTCGGCCCGCGTCCGGCCCAGCAGCACCGCCCGGTGATCGAGCGTCGTGCGCGTGGTGGCCAGTGCCCGGCCGACCGCGGCCGGGTGGAGGCCAGGCTCGGCGGTGAGGTGGTCCGCGAGTCGGCGGGCCTGGGCGCGCAGGGCGTCATCCGTTGTGCCGGACAGCAGCCACGCGATCGGTTCGGCCGAGTCGCTCGAAGGGGATTCGCCCGCGACGGCTTCGGAGACATGTTCGATGATCAGATGGGCGTTGGTGCCGCTCGCCCCGAAGGCCGAGATCCCGGCGCGGCGGGGGCGGCCGGTGTCCGGCCACGGAATGGTGTCGGTGAGGAGCCGGATGTCGCCGGTGTCCCAGGCGACATACGGGGAGGGTTCCTCGACGTGCAGCGTCCGCGGCAGTTCGCCGCGCCGCATCGCCATCACCATCTTGATCACGCCCGCGACACCCGCCGCCGCCTGCGTATGACCGATGTTGGACTTCACCGAACCCAGCCACAACGGCTCCGTCCGGCCCTGACCGTAGGTCGCCAGCAAAGCCTGGGCCTCGATCGGATCACCGAGCGTCGTACCGGTGCCGTGCGCCTCCACCGCGTCCACGTCCGACGGCTCAAGACGGGCGTTCGCCAGCGCCTGCCGGATGACCCGCTCCTGCGACAGGCCGTTCGGGGCGGTCAGACCGTTGGTCGCACCGTCCTGGTTGACCGCGCTGCCCGCGACCACCGCCAGCACCTGGTGGCCGTTCCGCCGCGCGTCGGAAAGCCGCTCCAGCAGCACCAGACCCGCGCCCTCACCCCAACTGGTCCCGTCGGCAGCGGCGGAGAAGGGTTTGCACCGGCCGTCGGCGGCCAGGGCGTGCTGCCGGGAGAACTCCGTGAAGCCCAACGGGGTCACGATCACCGTGACCCCGCCGGCCAGCGCCAGCGAGCACTCCCCGGTCCGCAGCGCCTGCGCGGCCAGGTGGATCGCCATCAGCGACGACGAGCACGCCGAGTCGATGGACACCGCCTGGCCCTGAAGGCCCAGCACGTAGGAGACCCGGCCGGAGGTCACACTGGGCGAGATGCCGGTGGCCAGATAGCCCTCGGCGTCGGGGGGCGCCTGCTCCGGGCTGCCGACGTAGCCGGAGGACCAGATGCCGGTGAAGACGCCGGTCTGGCTGCCGCGCAGCGAGGTCGGGTCGATGCCGGCGTGCTCGAAGGTCTCCCACGCGGTCTCCAGCAGTACCCGCTGCTGCGGGTCCATCGCCAGCGCCTCGCGCGGCGAGATCCCGAAGAAGTCCGCGTCGAACCCGGCGGCGTCGGTCAGGAAGCCACCGGACCGGGTGTACGACGTCCGCGGATGATCGGCGTCCGGATGGTAGAGACGCTCCACATCCCAGCCCCGGTCGGCCGGAAAGTCCGTGATCGCGTCGACTCCGTCGGACACCAGCCGCCACAGGTCGTCCGGCGACGCCACCCCGCCGGGCAGCCGGCACCCCATCCCCACGATGACGATCGGATCGTCGGTGGTGGCCACGGTCGGTGTGACGGCGGCGACATCCTTGCGTGCGCCGGAGAGTTCGGCTGTCAGGTGCTCGGCCAGTTCGGCCGGAGTCGGATAGTCGAAGACCAGCGTGGCGGGCAGCCGCAGTTCGACGGCGGCCGCCAAGCGGTTGCGCAGCTCCACGGCGGTCAGCGAGTCGAAGCCGAGGTCGCGGAAGGTCTGCCGCGGTGTGATGGCGACGGCTTCGGCGTGGCCGAGCACGGCGGCGGTGTGGGTGGTGATCAGCCCGACCAGGTCCGACGCGGGAGCCTTCGGGGCCGGCAGGGCGCGCGGTGCCGCGAGGTCGGCGGTGATCAGGGCCGGACGTCCGCTGGCCAGCGCGGTGTCGAACATGGCCAGCGCCCGGTCCGTGCTGAGCGGTCGGATGCCCTTGCGCGCCAGGCGTTCCCGGTCGGTCGCGGTGAGGTGGGCGGTCATGCCGCTCTCCTGCGCCCAGTAGCCCCAGGCCATCGAGACCGCCGGCAGACCGAGGGACCAGCGGAACTCCGCGAGGGCGTCGAGGTAGGAGTTCGCGGCGGCGTAGCCGGCCTGGCCCGCGTTGCCGAGCACACCCGCGGCGGCGGAGAACAGCACGAACGCGGCGAGGTCGTGCTCCCGGGTCAGCTCGTGCAGATGCCAGGCGCCGTCAGCCTTGGGGCGCAGTACGTGGTCGAGTTGCCCGGCCGTCAGCCGTTCCACCACCGTGTCGTCCAGCACGCCGGCCGCGTGGATCACGGCGGTCAGCGGGTGGGCCGCCGGGATACCGGCGAGCAGCGCCGCCACGGCTGCGCGGTCGGCGATGTCGCAGGCCGCGACCGTCACCTGGGCGTCCAGCTCCGGCGCCGTACCGCCGCCGCGGCTGACGAGCAGCAGATTCCGTACGCCGTAGCGGGACACCAGATGCCGGGCGACCTCCCGTCCGAGGGTGCCGGTGCCGCCGGTGATCAGCACGGTGCCGTCCGGGTCGATCGGCCGGGGGACGGTGAGCACGATCTTGCCGGTGTGACCGGCCTGGCTCATCAGCCGGAACGAGCCGACCGCCTGGCGGAGGTCGGCGGCGGTGACCGGCAGCGGAGCGAGCGCCCCATCGGCGTGCATCGCCACGACCTCGGTGAGGATCTCCCCCAGCCGTACGGGATCAACCGCGTTGAGGTCGAACGCCCGGTAGGTGACGCCTTCGGGCGAGCGGACGTCCGTCTTGCCCATCTCCACGAACCGGCCGCCGTCGGCGAGCAGCCGCAGGGAGGCGTCGGTCAGCTCTCCCGCCAGCGAGTTGAGGATCACGTCCATGGCGGGGAAGGTGTCGGCGAACTGCGTGGTGCGGGAGGAGGCGATACGGTCGTCGGTCAGACCGAGCCGCCGCAGCGCGTCCCACTTCGCCGGGCTCGCGGTGGCGAACACCTCCGCGCCCCTGCTGAGGGCGAGCTGGATCGCCGCCATCCCGACGCCACCCGCGCCGGAGTGGATCAGGACCCGCTGGCCCGGGCGCAGCTCCCCCAGGTCGAAGAGCCCGTACCAGGCGGTCATGAACGCGATGGGCACCGACGCGGCCCTGGTGAAGCTCCAGCCGTCCGGGACGGGCACCAGCAGCCGGTGGTCGGTCACCGCGCGCGGCCCCAGCGCGCCCGGGATGACTCCCATGACCCGGTCGCCCGGCTGCAAGGCCGTCACACCGGGGCCGACTTCGAGGATCGTGCCCGCGCCCTCGCCGCCGAGCAGCGCCGGGTCCGGGTACATGCCCAGCGCGACCAGCACGTCCCGGAAATTCAGGCCGGCCGCGCGCACCGCGACGCGCACCTGCCCCGGCTCCAGCGGGGTCTCCGCGCAGGTGACCAGGGCCAGGTCGTCCAGCTGTCCGGTGCCGGACTCGCTCAGCCGGTAGGGGCCGTCGGGGGCGATCAGCTCCGGGGTGTACTTCGCCCGCCTCGGCACCAGGATCGCGTTGTCCCGGACGGCCAGCTCGATCTCGTCACCGGCCACCATGGCGGCCTGGACGGCCTGTTCCTCGGAGCCGTCACCGACATCGACCAGCACGAACCGGCCCGGGTGCTCGGCCGCGGCACTGCGGACCAGCCCGCGCACCGCCGCGCCCGCCACGCCGCGGGTCAGGACCGCGAGACGGGACGCGGCCTGCTCCGGCTGCCCCGGCTGCTCGGGCTGGCTCGCAAGGAATCCCTGGACCAGTTCGCGGGCCTGCTGGGTGAGCGCGTGCACGGCGTCCGCGTCCTCGGCCGCGCTGAGCACCGGACTCGCCACCACGTCGGTCGGCGGGCTCGCGGTGAGGGGCACCCACTGGGTGTGCAGCACCGCGGCCCGGGGCTCGGCCGCCGGACGGACGGTCAGCGTGCCGATGTCCGCGACCGGATTGCCGGACAGATCGGTCAGCGTCGCGCGGTAGCGGTCGGTGCCTTGGCGGGACAGGTGGACCCGCGCGGAGGACACACCGGTGGCGTGCACGGCCACACCCGAGAAGGAGAACGGCAGCCGGACCCGGTCGTCCGGGCTGAGCAGGATGAGCGGCTGGAGTGCCGCGTCCAGCAGTGCCGGATGGATGCCGAACCGGGCGCCGTCGGGGACGGAGACCTCGGCGAACAGCTCGTCGTCGCCCCGCCACAGTGCCCGTACGCCTCGGAAGGCCGGTCCGTACTCGTAGCCGAGGCCGGCGAGGAGGGCGTAGAAGCCCTCGGGGTCCACGGGTTCGGCGTTCCGTGGCGGCCAGGGGACATGGCCGCTGGCCGTCACCTGGCCGCCGAGGGTCCCGGAGGCGTGGTGGACCCAGCCTTCGTCGCCCTTGGAGTGCACGGTGACCGGGCGGTGCCCGGTGTGGTCCGGCGCGCCGACCGCGACCTGGATGTCCGTCGGCGTGTCCGACAGCGGCAGCGGAATGTGCAGGACGAGGTCGTCGAGTGTCCCGCCGTCCGAGGTGGCCAGTTCCAGGAAGGCGGTGCCCGGCAGCAGCACGGTGCCGTTGACGGCGTGGTCGGCCAGCCATGGATGGGTGCGGGTGGAGATCCGGCCGCCGCGCACGACGCCCTGGTCCGGCAGTTCGACGGAGGTGCCCAGCAGCGGATGCCCGCTGCCGCGGACATCGGTGGTGGGCGTCAGCCAGTAACTGCCGTGGTCGAAGGCGTAGCTGGGCAGCCGTACCCGGTGCGCGTCGCCCTGCGGCCAGGTGACCGCGACCCCCTGGACGTGCAGGCGGGCCAGGGAGACGCGGAAGTCGTCGGTGTCGCCCTGGTCGCGGCGCAGCGTCCCGGTGGCTACGCCGTCCAGGTCGGGCAGCAGCACCGGGTGCGGGCTGACCTCGACGAACACCTGATAGCCGTCCTCGGCCAGTTGGGCGGTGGCCAGGTCGAAGCGCACCGGTTCCCGCAGGTTCCGGTACCAGTACTCGGCGTCCACGGTGTCGACCGGCTCTCCGGTGACGGTGGAGTAGAAGGGGATCGTCGCCGGCCGCGGCCGGATGCCGGCGAGGTCGGTGAGCAGCCGCTCGCGGATGGCCTCGACCTGCGCCGAGTGGGCCGCGTAGTCGACGGGGATGGCGCGGGCGCGGATGCCGTCCCCGGCGCAGGATTCCAGCAGTTCGTCCAGGGCCCGCGGTTCGCCGGACACGACGACGGTGCTGGCGGAGTTGACCACCGCGACGGTGACCCGGTCGCCCCAGGGACGCAGGTAGTCGGCGGCCCGCTCGGCGGACAGCATGACCGAGACCATGCCGCCGTGCCCGGCCAGTTCGACCAGGGCCCTGCTGCGCAGGGCGACGACCCGGGCGGCGTCGTCCAGCGACAGGGCCCCGGCGAGGTAGGCCGCCGGGATCTCGCCCTGCGAGTGCCCGACCACGGCGTCCGGCTCGACGCCGTGGTGGCGCCACAGTTCCGCCAGCGCGACCATCATGGCGAACAGGGCGGGCTGCACCACGTCGACCCGGTCCAGCGGGCCGCCGGTGAGCGCCTCGACCAGCGACCAGTCGGTGTACGGCGCCAGTGCCGCGTCGCAGGCGTCGACGGCCGCGCGGAACACCGGTTCGGTCCCGTACAGCCGGCGTCCCATGCCGACCCACTGCGACCCCTGCCCGGGGAAGACGAAGACGGTCTTGCCCAGCGGGCCGGCGGTCCCGGTGACCAGGCCCGGCGCCGCCTCCCCGTCGGCCAGGGCGTCGAGGCCGGTGCGGCCGCCGACCACCACCGCGCGGTGATCGAACCGGGTCCGCGCGGCCAGCGCGGCGCCGATCGCCGCCGGGCTCAGCCCGGGATGCTCGGCGACGAAGGCGCGCAGCCGGCCGGCCTGGGCGCGCAGCGCGGAGTCCGACTTCGCGGACAGCGGCCACATGACCTGATCGTCCGTGAGGCCCGGGGCGGGGGGTTCGGCGACCGGGCGCGGTTCGGCGGGCTGTTCGATGATCACATGGGCGTTGGTGCCGCTGATGCCGAAGGCGGAGACGGCGGCGCGGCGCGGCCGCTCGGTGCGCGGCCAGGCGACCGGTTCGGTCAGCAGCCGGACCGCGCCGGACTCCCAGTCGACGTGGCGGGTGGGCTCGTCGACGTGCAGGGTCTTGGGCAGCCGGCCGTGGCGCATCGCCATGACCATCTTGATCAGGCCGGCGGCGCCCGCGGCGGCCTGGGTGTGCCCGATGTTGGACTTGACCGACCCGAGCCAGGCCGGTTCGGCCCGCCCGGCGCCGCCGTAGGTGGCCAGCAGCGCCTGGGCTTCGATGGGGTCGCCGAGCGTGGTGCCGGTGCCATGGGCCTCGATGGCGTCCACCTCGGACGGTTCGAGGCCGGCCTTCGCCAGCGCCTCCCGGATGACGCGTTCCTGGGAAGGGCCGTTCGGCGCGGTCAGGCCGTTGGAGGCGCCGTCCTGGTTGGTGGCCGTGCCCCGCACCACCGCCAGTACCTCGTGACCGTTGCGGCGCGCGTCGGACAGCCGCTCCAGCAGGACCAGACCGGCGCCCTCGGACCAGCCGGCGCCGTCGGCCGCGGCGGCGAAGGACTTGCTCCGGCCGTCCGGCGCGCTCGCCCCCTGCCGGGACATCTCGGTGAACAGCGTGGGTGTCGCGTTGACGGTGACACCGCCGGCCAGGGCCAGTGAGCACTCTCCGGAGTGCAGCGCCTGAGCGGCCAGGTGCAGGGCCACCAGGGACGACGAGCAGCCGGTGTCCAGGGACAGCGCCGGGCCGAGCAGGCCCAGTTGGTAGGACAGCCGGCCGGACCCGGCGCTCGTGGCCGTGCCGGTGACCTGATATCCCTCCAGGTCGTCCGGGATCGGTCCGGCCGCGTAGCCCGTCGACCAGATTCCGGTGAACACGCCGGTCGACGTGTCCTCCAGCGAGGTCGGGTCGATACCGGCGTACTCGATGGTCTCCCAGGCCGTTTCCAGCAGGATGCGCTGCTGCGGGTCCATCGCGAGCGCTTCTCGCGGGGAGATGCCGAAGAAGGCCGCGTCGAAGTCTCCGGCGCTGTCGAGGAATCCCCCCTTGGAGGTGCGTGAGGTGTGCGGGCGGCTCGCGGTCGGGTCGTACAGGTGGTCGATGTCCCATCCCCGGTCGGCCGGGAAGTCGCCGATCGCGTCGACACCGCCGGCGACCAGCCGCCACAGGTCCTCGGGGGAGGCGACACCGCCGGGAAGGCGGCAGCCCATGCCGATGATCGCAATCGGCTCGTCCGTGGCGGTCGCGACCGCGAGGTCCGGTGCGGCCCGCTCGCCGGACAGATGCGCGGCGAGCCGGGCGGGTGTGGGGTGGTCGAAGATGAGGGTCGGGGGCAGCTTCACGCCCAGCGCGGCGGTGAGGCGGTTGCGCAGCTCCACCGCCGTCAGCGAGTCGAAGCCGAGGTCCTTGAAAGCCTGCTTGGGGTCGAGCCGCTCCGGGACGGCGTGGCCCAGTACGGCGGCCACATGGGTGGTGATCACCTCCAGTACGTCGGTCCCGCCGCCCGCCTGGAGTTCGGGTGCCCGGGGCCGCGTCCGGAGCTGCGTCCGTGCTTCGGGGAGGTCGTGGAGCAGCCGGCTCGGCCGGGCGTGGGTGTAGGCACGGGCGAACTCGGCCCACTCGACCTCGGTGACGATCGCGAGGGCGTCGTCGTGGTCGAGGACGTCCTGGAGTTCGTCGAGTGCCCGCTGCGGGCTCAGCTCGCCGAGACCGAGCAGGGTGCGCTGCCGCTGCACGGATTCCAGGGCCGCCATGCCGCCTTCGGCCCAGATTCCCCAGGCCACGGATGTCGTGGCCCGGCCCTGCGCGCGGTGCTGGGCGGCCAGCGCGTCCAGGAACGCGTTTCCGGCGGCGTACGCCGCGCCGTGGCCGTCGCCCCACACCCCGGCCGTGGAGGAGAACAGCACGAAGGTGTCGAGTTCCGGCAGCAGTTCCGCCAGGTTCGCGGCGCCAGCCACCTTGGCGGTGACGACCTCGGCGAACTCCGCCACCGTCATGTCGGCCAGTCGGGTCGCCCTGATCGCCCCGGCGGTGTGGAAGACCGCGCGGATGTCGCCGATACCGTCGATCAGGTCCCGCAGGGCCTCCCGGTCGGCGACGTCGCACGCCGCCACGGTCACCCGGGCGCCGCTGGCCGCCAGTTCGTCCCGCAGGTCGCTCGCGCCGGGCGCGGCGGGGCCGCCCCGGCTGACCAGGACGATGTGTTCGGCGCCCTGCCGGGCCAGTCGACGGGCCAGGTGTCCGCCGAGCGCCCCGGTGCCGCCGGTGACCAGCACCGTCCCCTCGGGCCGCCAAGGCTGTGCGACACCCCCGGGGCGCTTGCGGCGCAGGCGTTTGGCGAACCGTCCGGTGGTCCGGATCGCCACCTGGTCCTCGCCCGTGCCGGCGAGCACGCCGAGCAAGCGCTCCACGCTCGTCTCGTCGGGCTCGGCCGGGAGGTCGACCAGGCCGCCCCAGCGGTCCGGGAACTCCAGCGCCGCGGACGCGCCGGTGCCCCACACCAGCGCCTGCGCCGGGCTGGTGAGCGGGTCGGTGCCCGACGTGCTCACGGCGCCGCGCGTCGCGCACCACAGCGGGATGTCCAGCGTCCGCACCAGGTCCAGCGTGCGGGCCAGGCCCATCGGGACGGCCGGGTGCTCGGGGTGCGGTTCCTCGTCCAGGGCGAGCAGCGACAGCACGCCGTCCACCTCGGGCCGGCCGTCCAGGGTGTCGGTCACCGGGAAGCCCCGCTCGCGCAGCGCCCGCGCCCAGGGGTCCTCCGACGCGGCCAGCACCAGCCACCGGGCCGGGTCCACCGGCTCCGGGTCGCCCGTCACCGGGACCCACTTCACCTCGTAGCGCCAGGTGTCCCGAGGTGCCGCCGGAGTCGCGCTCAGCCAGTAGGGCTCGCGCTGGAAGGCGTACGTGGGCAGGTCCACCCGCGGCGTCCTGCCGGGCAGCGCGGGCGACCAGTCGACATCCGCCCCGGCGGCGAACAGCCGTCCCGCCGCGGAGAGGAACTCGGCCAGACCGCCGTGGTCGCGGCGCAGAGTTCCGGTGGCCATGGCGTCCAGCGTCGGCACCAGCACCGGGTGCGGGCTGACCTCCAGGAACAGGTCATGGCCGTCGTCGGTGAGCTTGCGGGTGGCGAGGTCGAAGCGCACCGGCTCGCGCAGGTTGCGGTACCAGTACTCGGCGTCCACGACGCCGACCGGCTCACCGGTCACGGTGGAACAGAACGGGACCTCCGCCGCGCGCGGCGTGATGTCGGCCAGGTCGGCGAGCAGCCGTTCACGGATCGCCTCCACCTGCGCGGAGTGCGCCGCGTAGTTCACCGGCAGGGTGCGGGTCCTGATGCCGTCGGCCTCGCACGACCGGAGGAGTTCGTCCAGCGCGTCGAGACCGCCGGAGACCACCACCGCTCCGGGGCCGTTCACCGCGGCGACGGTCAGCCGCTCGTCCCAGCGGAGCAGATAGCCGGCGGCCTGCTCGGCGGACAGTCCCACGGAGACCATGCCGCCCTGGTCCGCGATCAGCGCCAGGGCCTTGGACCGTACCGCCACCACTTTGGCCGCGTCGTCGAGCGAGAGCGCCCCGGCGACGTACGCGGCGGCGATCTCCGCCTGGGAGTGGCCGACCACCGCGTCGGGCTCGACGCCGTAGGACCGCCACAGTTCGGCCAGCGCCACCATCACCGCGAACAGGGCGGGCTGCACCACGTCCACGCGCTCCAGCGACCCACCGGACAGCGCCTCGACCAACGACCAGTCCGTGTACGGCGCCAGAGCGGCGGCACACGCATCAATGGCGGTACGGAAAACCTCCGACTCCCCGTACAGCTCCCGGCCCATCCCCACCCACTGCGCCCCCTGACCCGGGAACACGAACACCGTCCGGCCCGAACCGGCCGGCCGGGCCGGCGGGAGCGCGGCCAGGCCGGACAGCAGTTCGTCCCGGTCGGCGCCGGTCACGGCGGCCCGGTGGGTGAATCTGGCGCGGGTGGCGAGTTCGTGGCCGATCGCGTCGACCGGGACCTCGGGATGGGCGGTCACGAAGTCGCGCAGCCGCTCCGCCTGCGCGCTCAGCGCGGCGTCCGTCTTCGCGGACAGCAGCCAGGCGACCGGGCGGGCCGCGTCGGGGGCGTGGCCGGGAACGGAGTCGGAGACCGGCCCGGAAAGCGGGTCGGGGGACTGCTGGAGGATCAGATGGGCGTTGGTGCCGCTGATGCCGAAGGCCGACACCGCGGCACGGCGGGGACGGGCGGTGTCCGGCCACGGGACGGCCTCGCTGAGCAGCCGGATGTCGCCGGAGGCCCAGTCGACGTGCGGGGTCGGGGCGTCGATGTGCAGCGAGCGCGGCAGCCGCCCATGCCGGATGGCCATGACCATCTTGATCAGGCCCGCCACACCGGCCGCCGCCTGGGTGTGACCGATGTTCGACTTCACCGACCCCAGCCGCAGCGGCTCGGTCCGGCCCTGACCGTAGGTGGCCAGCAGGGCCTCGGCCTCGATGGGGTCGCCCAGGGTGGTGCCGGTGCCGTGCGCCTCGACAGCGTCCACGTCCGACGGGTCGAGACCGGCGTTCGCCAGGGCCTGCCGGATCACCCGCTCCTGGGAGGGACCGTTCGGCGCCGTCAGGCCGTTGGACGCGCCGTCCTGGTTGACCGCGCTGCCCGCGACCACCGCCAGCACCCGATGGCCGTTGCGGCGCGCGTCGGAGAGCCGCTCCAGCAGGACGAGCCCCGCGCCCTCGCTCCAGCTCGTACCGTCGGCGGCGGCCGAGAACGGCTTGCTGCGGCCGTCCGCCGCGAGGCCGTGCTGGCGGGAGAACTCGGTGAAACTGACCGGCGTCGCCATGACCGTGACCCCGCCGGCCAGCGCCAGCGAGCACTCGCCGGAGCGGAGCGCCTGCGCGGCCAGATGGATCGCCACCAGCGACGACGAACACGCGGTGTCCACGGACAGCGCGGGACCGCGCAGGCCGAGATGGTAGGCGACCCGCCCGGAGGTGACGCTGGTCGCCGCGCCGGTGATGAGATAGCCCTCCAGGTCCTCCGGCAGGCCGGGCCCGGTGGCGTAGCCGGACGACCAGACGCCGGTGAACACACCGGTCTGCGTGCCGCGCAGCGCGGTCGGGTCGATGCCGGCGTGTTCGAAGGTCTCCCAGGCGGTCTCCAGCACCAGGCGCTGCTGGGGGTCCATGGCGAGTCCCTCGCGGGGCGAGATCCCGAAGAAGGGCGCGTCGAAGTCGGCGGCCCCGTCGAGGAATCCGCCCTTGGAGATGTACGTCGTGCCCGCGCTGCGCAGCTGCGGATCGTAGAGGTGGGCCAGGTCCCAGCCGCGGTCGTCGGGGAAGTCGCCGATCGCGTCGACCTCGGCGGTGACGAGCTGCCACAGGTCGTCCGGCGAGGCCACCCCGCCGGGGAAACGGCAGCCCATCCCGACGATGACGATCTGGTCGTCGTCCACGACCGTCGGCGCCGGGGGCAGGTCGGCCGCGCCGTTCCGCAGGTAGTCGATCAGCTCCGCGGGCGTCGGGTGGTCGAAGATGAGACCCGAGGGGAGTTGCCGGTCCAGTGCGGCGGTCAGCCGATTGCGCAGTTCGAGCCCGGTGATCGAGTCGAAACCGAGATCCTTGAAGGTGAGTCCGGGGTCGATGTCGGCGGAGTCGCCGTGCCCCAGCACGGAGGCGATCTGCGCGGTGACCAGGTTGCCGGTGTCGCTGGCGTCGCCGGCGCCCCCCGACCCGGCGCGCGCCCCGGTCTCCAGGGACTCCAGGGCCTCCGCGGTCTCCGTGGTCGACAGCCAGTAGGAACGGCGCTGGAAGGGGTACGTGGGCAGGTCGACCGGTTCGGCCTCGGGGACGGCCGGGGACCAGTCGACCGGTACGCCCGCCACGAACAGCCGGGCCAGCGCGGACAGGAACGTGATCGGTCCGCCCTGGTCGCGGAGCAGCGTGCCGGTGCCGACACCGGTCAGGCCGGCCTGCTCACGGGTGTGTTCGAGGGCGGGCAGCAGCACCGGGTGCGGACTCACCTCGACCACGACTTCGTGCCCGTCCGCCAGCAGCGTCGCGGCGGCCAGATCGAACCGGACCGGCTCGCGCAGATTGCGGTACCAGTAGTCGGCGTCCAATTCCGCCGTGTCCACGAGCGCGCCGGTGACCGCGGAGTAGAAGGGGATGCTCCCCCGCCGCGGCCGCACGCCGTCCAGTTCGGCGGACAGCCGGTCGCGAATCGTCTCGACCTGGGCCGAATGGGCGGCGTAGTCCACCGGGAGGGCGCGGGCCCGGATACCGTCCGCCGTACACGATTCGAGCAGTTCGGTCAGGGCGTCCGGATCGCCGGACACCACGACGGAGTCGGCGGCGTTCACCACGGCCACCGTCAACGCGCCGCCCCAGCGTGACACGTAGTCCTCCGCTCGGGCGACGGACAGCGCCAGGGACACCATGCCGCCCTCGCCGGCCAGCGCGACGAGCGCGCGGCTGCGCAGTGCCACCACCCGGGCCGCGTCGGCCAGGGACAGCGCGCCCGCGATGTGCGCCGCGGCGATCTCTCCCTGCGAATGCCCGACCACCGCGTCGGGTTCGACGCCGAAGGCGCGCCACAGCTTCGCCAGGGACACCATCACCGCGAACAGCGCCGGCTGTACGACGTCCACCCGGTCGAGGGAGTCGCCGTTGACGACATCGATCAGCGACCAGTCGGTGTGCGGGGCCAGGGCTTCGGCGCACTCGTCCATGGCGGCCCGGAAGGCGGGGTACTCGGCGTACAGCTCGCGGCCCATGCCGATCCACTGCGCACCCTGACCGGGGAAGACGAAAACGGTCCCTCCGGGACGGCCGGCCCGCCCGGCGGCGATCTGCGCGGAGCCGACCAGGACCGCGCGGTGGGCGAAGTGCGTGCGGGTGGTGACGAGCGCGTGGGCGACCTGGGCCCCGGTCGTCTCCGGGTGGCCGCGGAGGTGCTCGTGCAGCCCCTCGATCTGCGCGCGCAGGGCCGGCTCGGTCTTGGCCGTGACGACCCAGGGCAGCGGCGCGGACCGCCGGACGGACGGCCGGGCCGGCTGCCCGATCGGGTCCGGCGCCTGCTCGACGATCACATGCGCGTTGGTGCCGCCCATGCCGAACGACGAGACCCCGGCGATCAGCGGCGCGTCGTGCCGGGGCCAGTCGGTGAGCGCGGTCTGCACCTCCAACTTCAGGGCGTCGAGGGGGATGTCGGGGTTGGGGGCGGCGAAGTTGAGGCTCGGCGGCAGCGCGCGGTGGTGCACGCTCAGCACGGTTTTGAGCAGGCCGACGATGCCCGCGGCGCCTTCCAGGTGACCGACGTTGGTCTTGGCCGATCCGACCCGCAGCGCACCGGCCGGGCCGGACCCGGGATCACCGGCCTCGGCCGGGTCGCGGTAGGCGGCGGCCAGGGCGGCGGCCTCGATCGGGTCGCCCACGGCGGTGCCGGTGCCGTGCAGCTCTACGTACTGCACGTCCGCCGGACGCACCCCGGCGTCGGTCAGCGCTTCGCGGATCACCTCCCGCTGGGCGTCCGCGCTGGGGACGGTGAGGCTCTGCGTCGCGCCGTCGTTGTTGACCGCGCTCCCCCGGATCACGCCGTACACCCGGTCGCCGTCGGCCAGGGCCCGTGACAACGGCTTCAGCACGACGAAGGCGCCGCCCTCGCCGCGGACGAATCCGTTGGCCCGGGCGTCGAAGGTGAAGCACCGGTCGTCCGGCGACAGGCCGCCGAACTCGACGGCGCCCACCTCGCGGGACGCGGCCAGGTTCAGGTTCACCGCGCCGGCCAGGGCGAGTGCCGACTCGCCACGACGCAGGCTCTCGACCGCCAGGTGCACCGCGACCAGCGCCGACGACTGAGCGGTGTCGACCGTCAGGCTCGGGCCACGCACGCCCAGGAAATGCGAGACGCGGTTGGCGACGACACCCCGGTTGGTGCCGGTCAGCGTGTGCGGCGTGACATGGCGGGGGTAGACCAGGGACGCGTAGTCGTCCCATGTCGCACCGATGAACACACCGGTCCGGCCGCCGGCCAGTGTCCCCGGCAGGATCCGGGCGTCCTCCAGGGCTTCCCAGGCGAGTTCGAGCATGAGCCGCTGCTGCGGGTCCATCGCGGCGGCCTCGCGCGGCGAGATACCGAAGAATCCGGGGTCGAATCCGTCCACCCGCTCCAGAAAGCCGCCATGGCGTGAACCCGGCCGGCCGGCGGGCGGCGCGGTGATCGCGTCGACGCCGTCGCGCAGCAGCCGCCAGAACGCCTCCGGATTCGGCGCCTGCGGGAGCCGGCCCGCCATTCCGACAACCGCGACGCGGTCTGCTTCCGAATCGAAGTGGGAGCGCATCACATCGACACCTCGTCAGCCGGAGAATGAGGAAAGGTGGATCTCCAGCTCAGTCAGTCGCGATGGCGCGGCTCGGATGCGCGCGGCGGCCGGTATCCGGAGCTCGTGCGCAGCCCGGCAACCCGGTCGGGCCCAGTGCCGGACTCGACCGTACGGACCGATGCGGGGATGAATCGCTGGAGTTCCTCGAAAGCGACAGCATTGGCGATCTTCGAGGAGAAAGCGGCGTTGAGCTGCGCGAACGGGCCGAAGACGACAATCGTCGGTCCCGGAGACGAGCATGCAATACGTTCAGCACCATTACCATAGGGCCCGGCAAGGCTGGCTTGAATGATGCACATGACAACGTCATTTGCCTGCATGCAAGTGCGGAAGAGTGGCGGAATTCTTCCCTCCCGGTGCCGGGAAGTGGCTTCGGTGATCCGCGGCCGCCGGGGCCGCGGATCAGCCGGAGACCGCGCGCAGGGCGCCGGGGCGGCGGCCGGTGAGGCGGTCGAGGGCGGCGGAGGTGGACTCGTCGGCGGGGAGGTGGACGACGAGGCGCTGGTCGTCGTCGGCCGGCAGGACGAGGGTCTCGTAGGCCAGGCGGAGTTCACCGGCCTCGGGGTGGACCAGCCGGGTGACCCCGCTGACGCGGGAAAAGCCGGGAAGGGACCTCGCCCGTTCGCTGAAGGCGGTCCCCGCTGTCAGGGTCAACTCGTCCGCGAACGCCGCGATATGGGGGTCCTCCAGGAAGGGGCCCTCCTTGAGCGCGGCCACCTGTTCGTCGGCGACCAGCGCCCAGTCGGGGAAGACGGCGGGGGCACGGTCGTCGGCGAACACGAAGCGGAGGAGGTTCGGCGGGTCGCCGTCCAGCAGCCCGGGCGGGCCGGCCAGCCGCTCGTAGCGCGCGGTACGAGCCAGGATCTCGCTGAGCCGGTTGAGTACCACGGCGGGGGCGGGCTCCAGGCTGTCGAGCAGCGCCCGCACGGTCGGCCGCACCGTGCGGACGGGTGAGGCGCCGCCCATGCAGGAGAAACCGCCCGCGGCGCCCTTGCTGAGGCGGTGCAGGTGGATGCGCTCGGCGGAGGACAGCTGAAGGACCGTGGCCAGCGCCGAGAGCACCTCCGGTGACGGGCGGCGGTCGCGGCCCTGTTCGAGCCGGGTCACGTACTCGACACTCACCCCGGCCAGCGTGGCCACCTCGGCCCGGCGCAGGCCCGGTGTACGGCGACGGGACCCGGCCGGCAGGCCGACTTCCCCGGGCGTCAGGGATTCCCGGCGGCTACGGAGGAACAGTCCCAGCTCGTTGTCGCTCACGCTTCGAACGTAACAGGGGAGGCGGGGCCGGATCGTGGCCCTCTCGCTACCAGTCTCGGCCCGGTCTCCCTGTCCTCCGGCCGGCGCGACAGATTGAGGACGTGGCCTCGACGGTCACTCCACGACATCCGTCCAAGGAGCACAGCCATGCCCAGCGAGATCCTCACCCTCGCCGTGATCACCGGCAGCGTCAGGGAGGGCCGGTTCGGTCCGGTGGTCACCAACTGGTTCGCCGGACAGGCCGCGCTCCACGGCGGATTCACCGTGGACCTGGTCGACCTCGCGGACATCCCGCTGCCGCTCGCCCTGCCCGCCGTCTCCCCCGCGCTCGACCCGGAACCGGTGCGCCCGGCGGGGATGGCGAGCCTGACCCGGCGGCTGGCGGCCGCCGACGCGATCGTGGTGGTGACGCCGGACTACAACCGCAGCTTTCCCGCCTCGCTGAAGGCGGTCATCGACTGGCACTACACCCAGTGGCAGGGCAAGGCGATCGGGTTCGTCGGCTACAGCGGCGCCAGCGGCGGTCTGCTGGCCATCGAGCAACTGCGCCAGGTCTTCAACGAGTTGCACGCCCACACGGTCCGCGAGTACGTCAGCTTTCCCCGCTACTACGAACTGTTCGGGCCGGACGGCGCCCTGAAGGAGCCGTCCGGCCCGGCCGCGGCGGCGCGGGCGCTGCTGACCCAACTCCACTGGTGGGCCGCGGTGCTGCACGACGCCCGGCGCGACCGCCCGTACCTTTCCGCTTAGGCCGGGGTGGTGTCCGGTGGCGCGGTGGAGTGGGGTCCACCGCGCCACCGGTCGGTCAGCTGTTGAGCAGCTCAGTCGGTCAGCGGGGCTGGCAGGTGAGCGCCAGGGTGGTGGGCGCAGGGCCGCCGTTGGCCACATAACCGAAGGTGGTGGACGCACCGACCGCCAACTGCCCGTTGTAGGACTCGTTCACCGCCGTCGCCCGGCCACCCGAGATCGTCAGCACGGCGTTCCAGGAGTTCGCCACCGAATGACCGGAAGGCTGACTCCACCCCACCGACCACCCCGACAACGGCGAAGAACCCGAATCCACCACCGACACCTCGACCTGATAACCCCCCGACCACGAACCCACCAACCGGAACACCGCGGAACACCCCGCACCACCGGAACCACCCGATGAACCCGCCGACGAACCGGAAGACGTACCCGAAGACGTACCAGCAGACGTACCGGAGGAGGTGCCGGAGGAGGTGCCCGAAGACGTACCCGCCGACGTACCAGCGGACGTACCCGAAGAGGTCCCGGAAGACGTACCCGCCGATGTCCCCGGCGACGACGCGTTCAGTGCGGCGAGCACCGCCGTATAGGCCGGCTTCTTCGCGTAGTTGCCGTCGAAGAGCAGCGGGGTGTCACCGCTGCGCCACGAGTACTTGTCGGTGATCCCCCAGACCGTGATCCCCGCGCAACGGGAGACGGCCAGGCAGGCGTTGACCACCGCCGTGTAGCTGTTGGCCTGGGCCGTGCCGGAACCGGCGACGTCCATCTCGGTGATCTGCACGTCCACGCCGAGGTCGGCGAACCGCTGGAGGTTGGCCTGGTAGTCGCCGGGCACCGGCGACTGGCTGTTGAAGTGGCCTTGCAGACCGACGCAGTCGATCGGCACACCACGGGCCTTGAAGTCCTTGACCATGTTGTAGACGGCTGTGCTCTTCGCGTTGACACCGTCGATGTTGTAGTCGTTGTAGCAGAGCTTGGCGTCGGGGTCGGCGGCGCGAGCGGTGCGGAAGGCCTCCTCGATGTAGCCGTCGCCGAGCTTGTCCTGGAACGGGGAGCTGCGCCGGGCGCCGCTACCGCCGTCCTGGAAGGCCTCGTTGACCACGTCCCAGGCGTAGATCTTGCCCTTGTAGTGCTGCACGACCTGGGTGATGTGGTTGTCCATCGCGGACTTGAGGTCAGTGGCGTTCAAGCCGCTGACCCAGCCCGGCAGTTGGGAGTACCACACCAGTGTGTGGCCGCGGATCTTCATGCCCTGCCCCTGGGCGTGGCTGACGATCTGGTCGGCGGAGCCGAAGGTGAAGGTGTTGCGGGTCGCCTCCACGGCGTCCCACTTCATCTCGTTCTCCGGGGTGACGGCGTTGAACTCGGTGTCCAGCGTGGTCGCGTAGGGCGCCTCGCTGAGGTGGTTCGCCGCGACCGCGGTACCGAAGTAGCGGCCGTCGGCAGCCGCGGACGCGCCCAGCGTGCTCGCCGCGTGGGCGGTGCCGGACAGCCCGATCAGGCTGACGGCGGCCAGCGCGCCGGTCACGGCGGTGGCGAGGACGAACCGTACGCCACGCCGTCGACGTCGGGCGGCGTGTGTGCGGCCGTGGGGGGATGACTCGATCAACTTCCGACCTCTTCCTCTGGCAGTCCGGCGGGCGCGGTACGCACCACCGGACAGGTGGGGGGCCATTCGCGAGGGCCTTGGCAGCCACGGGAGGGGGTGCCGCGGGCGCGGCGTGGCTGGCCAGGAGGTGGATCGCTGACAAGAATGAGCCCGGGCCGCCGAAACGTCAAGGCCTCATTCTCGAAACATTTCGAAAGGCCGGGCCGTCAGTTCGCCGAACCTGCGGCGTCCCCCTCCCCAGCTGGGCAACCATCTTTCGGGGAAAGCCGGGCGAACTTCGGGCCGATCGATCCGCCACCATCGCCACGGCGAACACTGCTCCATCTCTTGACGACCCCAGAAGGCAGCCCTATGTTTCCCGAAACATTCGCGTAAGGGCCGAAACTTTTCGTAACCGGCGAGCATCTGCCGTTCGCCTGCCGCCGGCCGGCGGGAGAGGGAGTCTCCCCCGGTCGGCGGCACCGGAAAGGACACCGTCATGCCCCCGAAAAAGCACCGCCCCGGTCTGCTGCTGACCGTGCTCGGGGCGATCGTCGCCCTGCTGGCCAGCTTCGGCCTCTCCACCCAGTCCGCCTCGGCCGCCTCGCTGACCGAGGTGACCGGTTTCGGCAGCAACCCGAGCAATCTGCGGATGTACGCCTACGTGCCGAACAGTCACCCGGCCAACCCGGCGATCCTCGTCGCGGTACACCAGTGCACGGGCTCCGGCCCGGGCTTCTACTCCGGCACCGAATTCGCCTCCCTCGCCGACCAGTACGGCTTCATCGTCATCTACCCGTCCGCCACCCGCAGCGGCAGCTGCTTCGACGTCTCCTCGCCGCAGGCCCTCAAGCGGGGCGGCGGCAGCGACCCGGTCGGTATCATGTCCATGGTCACCTACGCCGAGCAGCACTACGGCGGCGACCCCAGCCGCGTCTACGTCACCGGCGCCTCATCCGGCGCGATGATGACCAACGTCCTGCTCGGAGACTACCCCGACGTCTTCAAAGCCGGTGCCGCGTTCATGGGCGTCCCCTTCGGCTGCTTCGCCACCACCGACGGCTCCTCCTGGAACAGCGCCTGCGCCAACGGCCAGATCAGCAAGACCCCACAAGCCTGGGGTGACCTCGCGCGCACCGGCGACCCCGGCTACACCGGCCCTCGGCCGCGTATGCAGCTGTGGCACGGCACCGCCGACACCACCCTCTACTACGCCAACTTCGGCGAAGAGATCAAACAGTGGACCAACGTCCTCGGCGTAAGCCAGACCCCCGTGCTGACCGACAGCCCCCAGTCCGGCTGGACCCGCACCCGCTACGGCACCAACACCAACCAACCTCCCGTCGAAGCCATCAGCATCCAAGGCGTCGGACACGCTCTGCCCACCACCGGCATGGCCGCCCGCGCCATCACCTTCTTCGGCCTCGACAACACCTCCGGAGGAACCACCGCGGGCACCTCCGCAGGAACATCCGCCGGCACCTCCGCAGGAACGTCTTCCGGTACGTCGGCGGGTACCTCCTCCGGTACGTCTGCTGGTACGTCTGCTGGTACGTCTTCGGGTACTTCTTCCGGTTCGTCGGCGGGTTCGTCGGGTGGTTCCGGTGGTGCGGGGTGTTCCGCGGTGTTCCGGTTGGTGGGTTCGTGGTCGGGGGGTTATCAGGTCGAGGTGTCGGTGGTGGATTCGGGTTCTTCGCCGTTGTCGGGGTGGTCGGTGGGGTGGAGTCAGCCTTCCGGTCATTCGGTGGCGAACTCCTGGAACGCCGTGCTGACGGTCTCGGGTAGCGGGGCGACGGCGGTGAACGAGTCCTACAACGGGCAGTTGGCGGTCGGTGCGTCCACCACCTTCGGTTATGTGGCCAACGGCGGCCCTGCGCCCACCACCCTGGCGCTCACCTGCCAGCCCCGCTGACCAACCGACCTGAACGACTGAGCGACCGGTGGCGCGGTGGACCCCACTCCACCGCGCCACCGGAGACCATCGCCGCCCGGTTGGGACGGAAGGGTCAGCTCAGCGCCCTGAGATGGTCACGCAGCCCGATCCCGTACGCCGTCGGTGTGCCGTCGTAGGACGAGATCAGCGAGGGGCCGGAAGAGCAGTCCCAGGTGTTCCAGGTCCAGCCGAGGTAGGACAGTTGATGTGCGTCGAGCCAGTTCATGAACTGGTCGGTGAAGCCGTGCGAGCAGGTGTTCTCACCGATCTCGGTGGCCGCCAGCGGCACCTGCGCCGCGACCGGTGCCAGTTGCGAGTCCCAGCAGGAACTGGACGAGCAGGAGTTGAAGTTGTAGACGTGCACGACCGCGCCCAGGTTGCCGGTGGGGTCGACCGGCTTGTGGGTCAGCCAGCCGGTCAGGTCGTTGGAGTAGGCCACGCCGCCGAGCAGGATCACGTTCTGCGCACCCGTACCGCGCACCGCGTTGACCAGCGACTGCATACCGGCCACCTGGTAACCGATGCCGGGGCAGGTGCCGCCGTCCCGCCAGCAGGTCCAGGCCTGCTCAGCGGTGGAGGTGGCCCGGTCCGGGTACGGCTCGTTGAACATCTCGAAGACCACCGAGCGGTCGGACTTGAAGGTGTCGGCCACGCTGGTCCAGAACGGGATCGCGTACTGCGCGTCCGGCATCGGCTTCTGGCAGGTGGCGTTCACGTCCGAGCAGCCCGCCGAGTTCCCGGTGTAGGTGCCGTGCGTCCAGTGGAGTTCGAGGATCGGCGTGATGCCGTGCGCGACCAGGCGGTCGACCCAGCCGGTGATCGCGGCGATGTAGTTGGCGCCCGCGTCGGCGGCCGGCACATAGGACAGCCCTTGCCAGCAGTCCTCGTTGAGCGGCACCCGGACCGCGGTGACGCCCTGCCAGCTCTTGATGGCGTCGATCGAGGCGTCGTCCGCCGGGCCGTCGAAGATGCCCCTCCCTTGCGCGCACATGAACTCGGTGCCCGAGCGGTTGACGCCGTGCAGCACGACCTGCTTACCGGTCGAGTCGAGCAACTTGTTTCCGGAGACGTGGAGTTGGGGCGGGGCTTTGTCGCCCGGCGGCGTGGTCGGCGGCGTGGTGGGGGGTGTCGTGGGCGGCGTGGTGGGGGGCGTGGTGGGCGGAGAAGTCGGTGGCGTGGTCGGCGGGGTGGTCCCGTCGACGTTGCACAGCGTCCCGTTGAGCCTGAACGCGGTCGGCGCGGCGTTGCTCCCGGACCAGTTCGCCAGGAAGCCCGTGCTCACCGTGCCGCCGGAGGCGATCGCCCCGTTGTAGGACAGGCTCGCCACCGTCACCTTGGTGCCGGACTGGGTCCAGGTGCCGTTCCAGCCCTGGGTGACGTGCTGGTTGCCGGGGAAGTCGAAGGTCAGGTTCCAACTGGTGGTGGCCGAGGCGTTGTTGCTGATGGTGACGTCGCCCTGGAAGCCCGAGTCCCATTGGTTGACCACGGAATAGGACACCGCGCAGGCCGGCGCCGCGCCCGAGGCGGCGGTGCTCAGGGCCGGCAGCAGGGCGGCCGCGGCCGCGGCGGTGGTCACGGCGCTGATCGCCAGGGCTGCGGTGCGCGTTGGTCGTCGCATGTGCGACTCCTCAGGAGTGGGGGGATCAATGTGTGGACGCGCTCCCACTGGTCCGCCCGGAACCCTAGCGGCCAGCCCACCCGGCCGGTAAGGGTGGCGCACAGGTTTGTCCAAGCCAACAGGGCGCCAACTGGGCATAAAAAGCGGCTCATCTGATGCCTTGACAGCTTGACCGCGCACCTCGATTGTGGGAGCGCTCCCACTGGTTCAGCTCTGCCATCCCCCCACATCCCCCCACAACGAACCGCGAGGAGGACCTCTCGCATGCTCGGAGGAAGACCGTTCAGAAAGCGGATACGAAGGCTCGCCACAGCCTTCGCCGCCGCACTCGCCCTGCCCGTGGCCATGACGGCCGCGGGAGGCGGTCCGGTGGCGCACGCCGCCGCCGTCCAGTGCAGCGTCGACTACACGACCTCGGACTGGGGCTCCGGCTTCACCGCCAACGCCAAGATCACCAACCTCGGCACGGCCGCCATCAGCGGCTGGACGCTGACCTACACCTACGCCGGCAACCAGACGCTGCAGAACGGCTGGAACGGCACGTGGTCGCAGTCGGGCCATAATGTCACCGTCGTCGCCGCCGACTGGAACAAGACCGTCGCGGCGGGCGCGAACGTCACCGCCAGCGCCAACTTCGGCTACAGCGGCACCAACACCGCGCCCACATCCTTCGCGGTGAACGGCACCGTCTGCGGCGGCGCGCACCAGCCGCCGCTGCCGGTGCTGACCAGCCCGGCGGCCGGGGCCAGCTACAGCGCGGGCGCCACCGTCCCGCTGGCCGCGACCGCGGTCGCCGCGGACAGCGCCACGATCACCAAGGTGGAGTTCTACAGCGACACCACCCTGCTGGCCACCGACACCACCGCGCCGTACACCTTCAACTGGTCGGCGGTCCCGGCCGGGGACTACTCGGTCTACGCGAAGGCGTATGACAGCCTCGGCGCCTCGGCCGAGTCGACCCCGGTGGGCCTGCACGTGGCCGCCGGACCCTCGATCGTGGCCAGTCCCGCGTCGGTCGCGGTGCAGCAGGGAAAGACCGGGACCTTCGGGGTCAAGCTGTCCAGCGCGCCGGCCTCGAACGTGACGGTCGCGGTGGCGCGTTCGGCGGGCAACAGCTCGCTGTCCGTGCAGTCCGGCGCGAGCCTGACCTTCACCCCGGCCAACTGGAGCACCGCGCAGAACGTCACTGTCGCGGCCGCGGCCACCGGCACCGGGGCGGCCACCTTCTCGGCGACCGCCACCGGCTACGCCGCGGCGAACGTCACGGTCACCGAGATCGCCGCGACCAGTGACTACAACGCCCGGTTCCTGTCGCTCTACGGGAAGATCACCGACCCGGCCAGCGGGTACTTCTCCCCCAAGGGCATTCCGTACCACTCGGTGGAGACGCTCATCGTGGAGGCCCCCGACTACGGTCACGAGACCACCTCGGAGGCGTACTCGTACATGATCTGGCTGCAGGCGATGTACGGCCAGGTCTCCAGCGACTGGTCGAAGTTCAACGCGGCCTGGGCGACCATGGAGAAATACATGATCCCCCAGCACGCCGACCAGCCGACGACCAGCTTCTACGACCCGAGCAAGCCGGCCACCTACGCTCCGGAGCACCCGCTGCCGTCGGACTACCCGTCGCAGCTGAACAGCGGCGTGTCGGTCGGTGTCGACCCGATCGCGGGCGAGCTGAAGTCGGCCTACGGGACGTCCGACATCTACGGCATGCACTGGCTGGAGGACGTCGACAACATCTACGGCTACGGCGACACCCCCGGCGGCGGCTGCGAGACCGGGCCGACCGCGGCCGGCCCGTCCTTCATCAACACCTTCCAGCGCGGGGCGCAGGAGTCGGTGTGGGAGACCGTGCCGCAGCCGACCTGCGACGCCTTCACCTACGGCGGCAAGAACGGTTACCTCGACCTGTTCACCGGTGACACGAGCTACGCCAAGCAGTGGAAGTACACCGACGCTCCCGACGCCGACGCGCGGGCCGTGCAGGCCGCGTACTGGGCCGACACCTGGGCCAAGGCGCAGGGCAAGGGCGCGGACGTGGCGGCCACCGTGGCCAAGGCCGGCGAGATGGGCGACTATCTGCGGTACTCCTTCTTCGACAAGTACTTCAAGAAGATCGGGAACTGCACCAGTCCGTCCTGCCCGGCGGGCACCGGCAAGGACAGCGAGCACTATCTGCTGTCCTGGTACTACGCCTGGGGCGGCGCGAGCGACACCTCGGCCGGATGGTCCTGGCGGATCGGTGACGGCGCGTCGCACTTCGGCTACCAGAACCCGCTGGCCGCCTACGCGCTGACCACCGACCCGGCCATGGCGCCCAAGTCGGCCACCGGCAAGGCGGACTGGACCACCAGTCTGAGCCGGCAGCTGGAGTTCTACCGCTGGCTCCAGTCGAGCGACGGCGCGATCGCCGGCGGTGCCACCAACAGCTGGAACGGGGCCTATGAGCAGCCGCCGGCCGGCACGCCGACCTTCTACGGGATGGCGTACGACTGGGAGCCGGTCTACCACGACCCGCCGTCGAACCAGTGGTTCGGCATGCAGGCGTGGTCGATGGAGCGGGTCGCGGAGTACTACCAGCAGACCGGCGACGCCAAGGCCAAGACGATCCTGGACAAGTGGGTCTCCTGGGCGATCTCGAAGACCACCATCAACGCGGACGGCACCTTCCTGATCCCGTCCGACCTCCAGTGGACCGGCGCGCCCGACACCTGGAACCCCAGCAGCCCGGGTGCCAACGCGAGTCTGCACGTGACCGTCTCCGCCTACGGCAATGACCTGGGCGTCGCGGCGGCCTACGCCAAGACGCTGTCCTACTACGCCGCCAAGTCCGGCAACGCCCAGGCGAAGAGCACGGCCAAGGCGCTGCTCGACGGCATGTGGAACAACTACCAGGACCCGCTGGGCATCGCCACGCCCGAGACCCGTACGGACTACAGCCGGTTCAACGACCCGGTCTACGTCCCGTCCGGGTGGACCGGCACCATGCCCAACGGCGACAAGATCAGCTCCGCGTCCACCTTCGCCGAGCTCCGCTCCTTCTACAAGAACGACCCCAACTGGTCGAAGGTCCAGGCGTATCTGAACGGAGGCACGGCGCCGTCCTTCACCTACCACCGCTTCTGGGCGCAGGCGGACATCGCGATGGCGATGGGGGCGTACGCGTTGCTCTTCAACGCCTGACCCGCGACGCCTGACCGGCTCGCTCCCCCGCCCCACCACGGCTCCACGGCCCGCCCCCGCGAACCCGCGGGGGCGGGTCCCCGCCGTTCCGGCTCCCGGAGCCGCGGCACACCGCGCGGGACGGGCCGCCGGACACTCCGGTTCAAATGGCCAGGGAGTAGGGTCCGTTTCCATGACGGATTCCCGGGCCACTTCCGCGGCCGACCCGCCCTCGGCCTTCGGCGCCGACCTTCATCTGGAAGTGCGGGGACCCCGGCTGCGCGCCGGGCTCACCGACGCCCTGCGGGAGGCCGTGCGCTCGGGGCGTCTGGTGCCCGGCACCCGGCTGCCGTCGTCCCGTTCGCTCGCCGCCGATCTGGGCATCGCCCGCAACACCGTGGCCGACTCCTACACCGAACTGGTGGCCGAGGGCTGGCTCGTCGCCCGGCAGGGCTCCGGCACCCGCGTGGCCGGGCGCGCCGAGCCGGCCAGGGCCGCGCCCGCCGCGCCCCCGGTGGAGCCGGCCGGGCGCCGCCCCACGTACAGCCTGTTGCTGGGCTCGCCGAACCTCGCGGAGTTCCCCCGCAAGCAGTGGCTCACCGCGGCCCGCCGGGCCCTGACCGTGGCGCCGCACGAAGCCTTCGGGCTGGGCGACGCCCTCGGCCGGGTGGAGCTGCGCACCGCCCTCGCGGACTATCTGGCCCGGGCCCGCGGCGTACACGCCGAGCCGGGGCGGGTGGTCGTCTGCTCCGGTTTCCATCACGGGCTGACGCTGATCGCGCGGGCGCTCAGGGCGCGGCGGGTGAAGGCGGTCGCGGTCGAGTCGTACGGCCTGGACATCCATCGCGGGGTGCTGACCGGCGCCGGTCTGCGCACCCCGCCGCTCTACGTCGACGAGTCCGGGGCGCGCACCCGGGATCTGGCGCGCCTGCCCGGAGTCGGCGCGGTGCTGATGACACCGGCGCATCAGTTCCCCACCGGGGTCGCGCTGAGCCCGGACCGGCGCGCGGCCGCTGTCGACTGGGCACGTGCCGGCGGCGGGCTGATCCTGGAGGACGACTACGACGGCGAGTTCCGCTACGACCGCCAGCCGGTGGGCGCCCTGCAGGGCCTCGACCCGGAGCGGGTGGTGTACTTCGGCACGGTGAGCAAGTCGCTGGCGCCGGGGCTGCGGCTCGCCTGGATGGTGCTGCCCGAGGAGCTGGTCCCGGAGATCGTGGCGGCCAAGGGGTATCTCGACTGGATGTCGAGCGCGCCGGAACAGCTGACGCTCGCGGAGTTCATCACGTCGGGCGCCTACGACCGCCATGTCCGCTCGATGCGACTGGGCTACCGGCGCCGCCGCGACCAGCTGGTCACCGCCCTGGCGCGCAGGGCCCCCGATACCCGCCTGACCGGCATGGCCGCCGGGCTCCAGGCGGTGCTCGAACTCCCGCGCGGGACCGAGCAGTCGGTTGTCCGCGCGGCGGCCCGGCAGGGTCTGGCAGTCAGCGGGATCTCACGGTTCCGCTACGAAGTCGCCGACTCCGGCTGGCAGTTGCCCGTGCTGGACGCGCTGGTGGTCAACTACGCGGGTCCCCTGGACAGCGCCTGGACGGGCACCCTGGACGCGCTCTGCGGGGTGCTGCCCTAGCCCCCCTCCTCCCCCGGACCCGCGCATCGTGTCATCGGGCGTCAGCCGCGCAGCCGCGCCGCGAGTTCGCCGGTCGCGCCCATCGCGTACCGCTGCATCCCCGGCCCGAAGGTGATCCGCGACGCGCCCAGCCGTGCCAGCTCGGCCACGGATTCCCGGTCCGGTCCGGCGGCCATGTTGACCGGGCCCTCGATGCCGGCCCGCAGCGTCGGGAACACCTCGGTCGGTGCCAGGAGGGGGTAGACGCAGTCGGCGCCGGCCGCTGTGTACAGCCGGGCGCGTGCCACGGCGTCGGCCGGGTCGCCCGTCCCGAACAGGAAGGTGTCGACCCGCGCGTTGATGAAGAGGGCGTCGCCCGCCTCCGCCCGTACCTCGGCCAGCCAGTCCGCCTGCCGCTGGGGGTCCTTGAGCGTGCTGTGCCCCTCGGAGTCCTCCAGATTGCAGCCGACCGCGCCCGTCTCCAGGAGCCGGCCGACCAGCTCGCCGGGGGTGAGGCCGTAACCGCCCTCGACGTCGGCGGACACGGGCACGGAGACGGCCCGCACGATCCGCGCCACCGCCGCGAACATCTCGCCGGCCGGGGTCGAGCCGTCCTCGTAACCCAGTGAGGCCGCGATCCCGGCGCTGGGGGTGGCCAGCGCCGGGAAGCCGGCGTCGGCGAAGACCCGGGCGCTGCCGGCGTCCCACGGCCCGGGCAGCACAAGGGGGTCGCCCGCGGGTCGGCCGTGGTGCAGAGCGCGGAAGGTGGCGGCGGTCATCTTTTCACTCGTCCCGAGGGGTGCGGAGGGTGAGCCGGCGGGGCGGGCGCGCGGGCCGTTCGGCCGGGGGGTCACGCTCTGGGCGTGTAGTGGCCCGGGACCATCCGGGTGGACACCCCGAAGCGGTTCCACGCGTTGATCGTCGTGATCGCGATGATCAGACCGGCCAGCTCGGCCTCGTCGAACTCTTTCGCGGCCCTCGCGTAGACCTCGTCCGGGACGAATCCGTCCGTGAGCACGGTGATCGCCTCGGTCAGTTCGAGCGCGGCGATCTCCTTGGCCGTGTAGAAGTGCCGCGATTCCGTCCAGGCGCTGAGCTGGATG
Source organism: Streptomyces polygonati (assembly GCF_042650325.1). Lineage (NCBI taxonomy): Bacteria > Bacillati > Actinomycetota > Actinomycetes > Kitasatosporales > Streptomycetaceae > Streptomyces > Streptomyces polygonati. The sequence goes on from NZ_JBHSBB010000026.1 coordinate 27,645, forward strand.
ACCCGCTCCGCCGACTCGCCCGCCGCCAGTGCGTCCTTGCTGTGCATGTCCAGGCAGAAGGCGCAGTGGTTGATCTGCGACGCGCGGACCTTCACCAGGTGGAGCAGGGCCGGCTCGACACCCTGCCCGGCGGCCGCGTCGAGGCGGATCATGGCCTTGTAGGCCTCGGGGGCGAGCTTCGCCAGGTCCAGGCGTGCCGCGTGCTCGGGGACGCGTTCTTCGGTTTCCTGCGTGTCGTACGTCGTCATGAGTACGACGCTACGCGCCGGGTGGCTGAGGTGTGTGGCCCATTTCCGCCGCGGATCCATGGGCCAATTCGCCCGGCCGGCATCGATCCCCCGCAGCCGGGGGCACCCCGGCGGAGTCACCACGGTGGCGCGGGCCCCGCCTGCCGTCGGCGAGGTCGGCGCCGGCCACCGGTCACGTTTCGGCCGACCTGACCGCAGTGCCCTCGGGTGTCCGGCCCCGCCGGTACCGTGGCCGCGCCGACACCGCCACGGAGGGATCAGCCATCGAGACAGCGGAGGAGTTCGCGCGGGCCCTGGACGCGCTGCGCCGGGCGTCGGGGAAGTCGTACCGCGCGTTGGCCGACGAGTGCGGGCTGGGGTTCAACACCATCGCGGGCTACTGCTCCGGCCGCCATCTGCCGCAGCTCGCCGTGCACGCCGAATTCGCCGCGCTGCTGGCCGCGTTGGGGGTCCCGGCCGGGGAGCCGCGAAAGGCGTGGCTGGAGGCGCTGCGCTCGCTGCCGGCCCGGGCCCGCCGGGGCGCCGCGCCGACGTGGAACCCCTACCGCGGTCTGGAGGCGTTCGGCGCGGACGACGCCGGGGTGTTCTTCGGCCGGGAGGCCCTCAGCGAGCAACTGGTGGCGGAACTCGCCGCCTGCCGCCGGCGGGGTGTGCCGCTGGTCGTGGTGGGACCATCGGGGTCGGGCAAGTCGTCCCTGCTGCGGGCGGGGCTGCTGCCGCGGGTGGGAGCGTCGGTGGTGATGACGCCCGGCTCGGCGCCGCTGCGCCAGTGGGCCCGGCACACCGCCGAGATCGCCGAGGGCGCGGTGGTGCTGGTCGACCAGTTCGAGGAGCTCTTCACCCTGTGCGCCGAGGAGAGTGAACGCCTCGCCTTCATGGCCGTGGTGCTGGACCACCCCGGTCCGGTGGTGCTCGGTCTGCGCGCCGACTTCTACAGCCGCGCGCTGCGCTATCCGCGACTGGCGGTGGCGCTGCAGCAGGGGCAGGTCCCGGTCGGGCCGATGGCGCCGGCCCAGCTGCGGGAGGTGATCGTCGAACCCGCCCGGCTGGCCGGGCTGGAGCTGGAGGACGGGCTGGTCGAGCTGCTGCTCGCCGACGCGACACGTGAAGTGGGCCTGCTGCCGCTCCTTTCGTACACGCTGCAGGCCATCGTGGAGCTGGCCCGGGCGGAGAACCCGCGCGCCACCACGGTCGGGCTGCGCCACTACCGGGCCGCCGGCGGGGTGCGGGGCGCCATCGCGCAGACGGCGGAGGTCGCCTTCCTGTCCTTACCGGTCGGGCAGCGGCCGGTGGCACGGCAGCTGTTCCTCCGTCTGGTGAAGACCGACGACAGCACCGCGGACACCCGGCGCCGCGTCGCCTTCGACGAACTCCTCGATGCCCGTATGCCCCCGGACCCGGACCCGGACCCGCGCCCGGGCACCGCCGCCGCGCGGCCGCCCACCGCTCCGCACTCCCCCGCCGACGACATGGCCGAGGTCCTCGACGTCTTCGTCACCCATCGTCTGCTCACCGCGGGAGAGCGGACCGTGGAGATCGCCCACGAGGCCCTGCTGGCGGCGTGGCCGCGGCTGCGGGACTGGCTGGAGGAGGACCGGGAGGGCCACCGCGTCCACGGCCGGCTCACCGCGGCCGCCCGCGCGTGGCGCGACGAGCAGTACCCGGCGGAGGGCCTGCACCGGGGCGGGACGCTCGCGGCGGCTCTGGAGTGGGCGGCCGGGCCCGATTCCGGGCAGGCGCTCAACCCGCTGGAGCGGAGCTTCCTCGCCGCCTCGTCCGAGGCCGCCGCGGCCAGGGAGGCGGCGGCTCGGCGGAGCGTCCGGCGCCGCTACCAGATATCGAGCCTGCTGATGGTGCTCGTGCTGCTCGCGGCCGGGGCGGCCGGCTACGCGCGCCGCGTCAGCGACACCGCCCACCGCGAGACGCGCATGGCGCTGTCACGGCAGACCGCTGAGCGCGCCGACCGGCTGCGCGACAAGGACCCCGGGCTGGCGGCGCAGTTGGCGCTGGCGGCCTACCGGACGGCCGCCACTCCGGAGGCCCGGGCGTCGCTGCTCGACTCGTCCGCGCGGCCCACCGCGCGCCGGCTGCGGGCCGGTCCCGGTACCGGCGTGGTGAGCGCCTCCACCTCCGCACTGATCGCTGTGGGCACCTCCGCCGGACAGGTGCAGTTGTGGCGGACCCGGGCGGGCGGCGCGCCGGTCCCGGTCCGGCCCGCCCTGAGGCTCGGCCGCGTCCCGGCCGCCCTCGCCCTCAGCCCGGGCGCCGCGACGCTGGCCGTGGCCGACAAAACCGGCCGGGTCGCGCTGTGGGACGTGGCCGACCCCTCGCACCCGGCGCCGCTGCCGCTGGTGTCCGGGGTGTCCCGTAGCGTCCTGGGCCTGGCCTTCGGCGCGAACGGCCGGCTGCTGGCCGCAGGCGGCGACGACGGCGCGGTCCGGCTGTGGCGGGTGGGCGGCGAAGCCGCCGCGCCCACCGTCCTGACCGGGTCCCACGAGGCGGTCAGAGCCGTGGCGTTCACCCAGGACGGCCGTGTCCTGGCCGCGGGCGGCGACGACCGACGGGTACGGCTGTGGGATGTCCCCGCCAGCGGCCGGCCGCGCGGGCTGCCCGCCCTCACCGGCGCCGGCAGCAAGATCTACGCGATCGCCGTCTCGCCCGACGGGCGCACACTGGCGGCGGGTACGGCGGGCGAACACAACGTCCGGACCTGGGACATCAGCGACCCGGCGCGCCCGGCGCCGCTGGGCAGGCCGCTGACGGGACCGGCCAGCTGGATCAACACGGTGGCCTTCAGTCCGGACGGCCGCACCCTCGCGGCCGGCAGCGCCGACACCCAGCTGTGGCTGTGGGACCCCCGCTCCCGGCAGCCGCTCGGTACGCTGCCGCAGCCCGCGCCGGTCCTGTCCGCCGCCTACGAGGACACCGGCACCCTGGACACCCTGGCCGGTGACGGCGTGCTGCGCTCCTGGAGCGTGCCGGGCCCGGTCCTCACCACGGGTACGAGCCAGGTCTTCTCCGTCTCCTTCGACGCCACCGGCCGCCGCCTGCTGGCCGGCGACGGCGCCGGCACGCTCCATCTGTTCGACGTCACCGATCCGCAGCGCCCGGCCGCCGTCGCCGGGCCGACGGGCAACGCTCCCGCCCTGGCGCCCCTGGCGGGTGCCTCCGTGCTGGCCCCGGACGCGAAAGCGGCCCTCGCGGGCGCCACCGACGGAACGGTCAGCGTGTTCGGCCTGGCCGACCCCGCCCACCCCGCGGCCCTCGGCCGGCCGGTGCGCGTCGCCCGCGCGACGATCGAGGCCATCGCGCTGAGCGCCGACGGGTCGACCGCCGCGGTCTCCAGCGACGACGGCTCGGTCCACCTGCTCGACCTCGCCGATCCGGCCCGCCCCGCCGTCCTGGCGGCACTGACCGGGCCGGCGGGCATCGCCTTCGGGGTGCGTTTCAGCCCGGACGGGAAGCTGCTCGCCGTCGCGGGGGAGGACGCCCGCGGCTATCTGTGGGACGTCCGCGACCGCCGGCACCCCCGGCTGCTGACGACCGTCCGCGGACTCGGCGGGGCCGTCTACGCCACCGCCTTCAGCCACGACGGCCGTCTCCTCGCCTTCGGCGGCGCCGACTACTCCGTCCGGCTCGTCGACCTCTCCCGGCCCGGCCGCCCGGTGCTCCTCGGCTCGCCCCTCGTCGGACCGGTGGGCGAGATCTACGAGCTGGCCTTCGCCCCCGGCGACGACCGGCTCGCCGTCAGCAGCATCGACCACACCGTCTGGCTGTGGGACCTGCGCCGCCCCCGCCGGCCCGCCCTGCTCGCCACGCTCAAGTCGTCCGACGACGGCCTGCTCACCGTCGGCTTCAGTCCTGACGGCCGGACCCTGGCGGCCGGCGGGCGGGGCGACGCCGTGCACCTGTGGAACACCGACCCGCGCTCGGTCGCCCGCTGGATCTGCGCGACCGTCGGTGACCCCATCACACCGGCGGAGTGGGCCCGCTTCCTGCCCGACCTGCCCTACACCGCGCCCTGCGGGTAGCGCGAGGGCTCCCTCCGTACGAGTCCGTACGAGGTCTCCGCGAGCCCGGAACCCGGCCTGTACGAAGCCGTACGAGCCCCCGGCGACCGCTGTCCGGCCCCCGGCGCCCCCCGGTAGACCTGCCATCGAGCACATCCAGCGGCGGATCACCGCCCGGCGGCGCTGATTTCCACCGCCCCGGGCTCCGGCTGAGCGGCTCTCGGCTGCGCCACCGCTCCGGAGCATCCCCGCCACGGCGTTTCCCACCAGCCACACCAACAGGGAGCATCACATGCGCGTCACCGGAAAACGGACCCTGACCCTGCTGGCGACGGTCGCGAGCGCCGTCGCCCTGGCGGCGGTGCCCGCCGCGGCCGCCCCGTACGACCCCTACACCGGCAGCAATCCGGCGACCACCGGCTGCCAGGCGGACGCGATCACCATCGCCACGCGGCCGATCAACAGCCAGCAGGCGACGTTCGGAACGATGGAGGTGCGCTACTCCCCGTCGTGCGGCACCAACTGGGTACGGGCGGTCATCAGCGTGCCGGTCGCCACCAACACCGTCACCAAGGGCATCCGGCGCCTTTCCAGCCAGCCCGACGGGCACGGCGGGTGGCTCGGCTTCTACGAGGACTACGAGACCGATCCCGCTGTCGGGTCGTCCTTCGGGATGCAGGTGTACGCGCCGGGGAGCACCTGCGTCTTCGCGTCGAGCGTCGTGAGGGACGCCTCCGGGCAGATCCTCGCCTCCACCGGCACCGGCATTCCGTACGACCCGTGGGTCGCGATCTGCTGAGCCGTCCCTGACCGCCGCCGGCACCGGCGCCGGACCGGGAACGCGCGTGCGGGGGAACACCCGGGAGTCCTCACCGTGCGGGCGTGCCCGCCGCCCCCGTGGAGAACTCCTGGACGCCGAGGACCCGCAGCAGCTCCAGCCGCTCGCGGGCCTCGGCGTCCGCCGGGGTGAGCACCAGCAGCTGCTGGCCCTGGTCGGGGGTGACCAGGGTCTCGCAGTCCATCAGCAGGGGACCCACCCCGGGGTGCACGAAGGTCTTGCGGTCGGCGCGCCGGACCGCCACCTCGTGTTCGGCCCAGAGCCGGCCGAAGTCGGGGCTCGCGGCCCGCAACCGGTCGACGAGTCCGGTGACCGCGGGGTCGCCGGATCGCCGGCCGACGACCGCCCGCAGGTCGGCCACGAGCCGGCGGGCGTGGTGCTCCCGCTCCTCGGGGACCCCGGCGGCGCGGGCCGCCGGGTCGGTGAACCAGCGGTACGCGGCGTAGCGCCGGTCGCCGGAGAAGCCGGTGTGATCGCCCATCAGCAGGACGGCGGCCCGGTTCTGGGCGAGGACCTCGCCCAGGTCGGACAGCACCACGGCCGGGGTGTCGCCGAGCAGGTCGAGCATCCGGATCAGGCCGGCCCGGGCCAGGCGGGCCACCCCGTCGGCGGGCGGGGGCCGGTGGCCGGCCAGGTGGAAGAGGTGGTCGCGCTCGTCGTCGGACAGGCGCAGTGCCCGGGCCAGCGCGCCGAGCAGCTGGGCCGAGGGCTGACTGCTGCGCCCCTGCTCAAGGCGTACGACGTAGTCCACCGACATCCCGGCGAGCAGGGCCACCTCTTCCCGGCGCAGGCCGGTGGTGCGGCGGCGGGGGCCGTCGGCGATACCGACCTCGCCCGGACGGATCGCCTCGCGGCGGCGGCGCAGGAAGTCGGCGAGCTGGTCACGTTCCATGACTCCATGCTCCCTCGCGGAGGAAGGCCGAGCCAGGGAGCGGCTCTCCCATGATGAGCGCTCCGCTCCCGTACGCCGCGGCGCGGGCGCAAGGTGGGCGGCGGATCCACGACAAGGGAGAACACAATGCAGATACGAACCCTGGGCAGCACCGGCCCGGCCGTTTCCGCGCTGGGCCTGGGTGCGATGGGCATGTCGGGCGCCTATGGCGCGGCCGACCGCGCGGAGAGTATCGCCACCGTGCACGCCGCGCTGGAGGCGGGCGTCACACTGATCGACACCGGCGACTTCTACGCCATGGGCCACAACGAGCTGCTGCTCGCCGAGGCGCTGCGCGGCCGGGACCGGGACGGCTACCGGCTGAGCGTCAAGTTCGGCATGCTGCGGGAGCCGGGCCCCGGGTTCGGCGGGATCGACGGCCGTCCCGAGGCGGTGAAGAACTTCCTGGCCTACTCGCTGACCCGGCTGGGCACCGACCACATCGACGTCTACCGCCCCGCCCGGCTGGACCCCGCGGTGCCGATCGAGGAGACGGTGGGCGCGATCAAGGAGATGGTCGACGCCGGGTACGTACGGCACGTCGGCCTGTCGGAGGTCGACGCGGCGACGATCCGCCGGGCGCACGCGGTCCACCCGATCGCCGACCTGCAGATCGAGTACTCGCTGGTGTCCCGCGCGGTGGAGGCCGAGATCCTGCCCACGCTGCGGGAGCTCGGCATCGGCCTGACCGCGTACGGCGTCCTGAGCCGCGGCCTCATCTCCGGGCACTGGTCCGCCGGGCACACCTCGGGGCCCGGTGACGTCCGCGGCTTCAGTCCGCGCTTCTCCGGCGGGAACGTGGAGCACAACCTCGCCCTCGTGGAGGCGCTGCGCCGGGTCGCCGGCGCGAAGGGGTGCACCGTCGCCCAGCTGGCCATCGCGTGGGTGGCCGCGCAGGGCGAGGACATCGTGCCGCTGGTCGGCGCGCGCACCCGCGAGCGGCTGGCCGAGGCGCTGCCCGCGATGGAGCTGGACCTCGGCGCGGACGACCTCGCCGAGATCGAGAAGGCGGTGCCGCGGGGCGCCGCGCGCGGCGACCGGTACCCGTCCGCCTTCATGTCCGCCCTCGGCGCCGGCAACTGACCCCGCCCGCGGCCGAGTCGAAGGACGGCGCCCTGGAGGCCGCGTGGCGCGGTCGAAGCGGTGCCGGCCGGGCCCGGCGGCGTCCGTCGGGCATCGGTGGGCCTCGCGGGCGGCGTTGCCGACGACGGGGGATCGCCGCGCTGGTCAGCGGGCCGGCGACCGGCCCGGCCCGCCGCCGGCCGGGGGCGACACCGCCGGCGCCGGGTACCGATCCGCCTGAGGTCCCGGCCTGTCGGGGAACCCCGGCCGGACCGGGCCGTCCCGCGCGGCGCCCGGCGGCATTGACACACGGCATTCCGATGGTTGTCATGAGCACATGAAATGGTCGGTGATCAGCCGCCGGAGTCGACGCGGTTCCGGACCAGAAGGAGAGGCCGCACCGTGCCCGACCGAGTCTTCGCCGATGTTCCGCCGAGCCGGCCGGACCGGCCGGACCCGCGGGGGGCGGGTGCCGGGCGGGGGGATCTCACCGAGGAGGCGCTCCGGCTGCTGCGGGAGCGGACGGGACTGCTGGTCCACGGGCCGGCCGGCATCGGCAAGTCGACGCTGCTGGGCGCCGTCGCGAGCGCCTCGGAGATCCGGGGAACCGCCGTCCTGCGCTGCTCGCCCGGCCCCGGGGACTCGGGCCTGCCCTATCTCGGCCTGATCGACCTCTTCGCCCGGATGCCGGCCGGCATCATCGCCGAACTGCCGCCCGAGCCCCGCGCGGCGCTGCTGACCGCGCTGCTGCACCGCCCCGGCCCGGGCCGCCGTCCCGACGGCCTCGCGGTGCGCGTCGCCGTACTCGACGCGCTGCGCCGGCTGGCGGGCACCGCGCCGGTGCTGCTGGTCGTCGACAGCGTCCAGTGGCTCGACCGGCCGACCGCCGACGTGCTGGCCTTCGTGGCCCGGCGCGTCGACGGCGCCGGCATCCGGATCGCCGTCGGGCAGCGGCTGCCCGAAGGGCGGGGACCGGCGGGCACCCCCGTGTGCCCGCCGGACACCGCGGACCTCGCCGTACCCCCGCTGCCCGACGACGAGGTGGCCCGCCTGCTGCTCGCCGCCGGGATCGCCCTGCCGCCGGCCGTCCTGCGGGCCGTGCTGCGCACGGCGGCCGGAAACCCTCATTACGCCCTGGAGTTGGCCCGGTGCGCGCCGCGCGAAGGCCTGCCCGCGGAAAGCGGCGGCTTCCTTCCGGTGCCGGCCGTACTGCGCGACCTCGTCCGGGAGCGGGCGAGCGGCCTGTCGGCGCCGGCCCGCCGGGCCCTGCTCCTGGTCTGCGCAGCGGCCCGGTCCACCGCACCGCTGCTGCGGGCCGCCGGTGTTCCCGACGTGGCCGCCGCGCTGGGTGAGGCGGAGCGGGCCGGCCTGGTCGGCACGGACGGCGACCAGGCGGTCCGCTTCCACCATCCGCTGCTGCCCGTGGCGCTGTGGGACGAGGCCACCGAGGCCCAGCGCCGCGCCGCGCACGAGCGGTTGGCCGGGGTGGTGGCCGGACCCGTCGAGGCCGCCCGGCACCTGGCGCTGGCTCGCCCCGAGGAGGACGCGGGCACCTCGGCGGCCCTGATGGACGCGGCGCACGCGGCCCGCGAGCGCGGCGAACCGGCGGCAGCCGCCGAACTCGCCGGACTCGCTGTCCGGAGGACACCCGTGACCCATCCGGCGGTCCGCGACCAACGCCTCCTGGACGCCGCCGGTTTCGCCTGTGACGCGGGGCGATGGGACGAGTCCGAGCGGGCCGCCCGCGCGGTGCTCGCCGGGTCCGATTCCGCCCACCGCCGGGTGCGGGCGCGGCTGGTGCTCCTGCGCAGCGCCGGGCAGGCCCTGCGCGATCAGGCCGAACTCATCGAGGGCGGGTTGCGCGAGGCGGCCGGCGCCCCGGAGTTGGAGGCGGATCTCTACCACTGGGCGGCGGTGCGCGGCCTGTTGACCGGCCAACTGGACGAAGCGGCCTGGCACGCTCGGCGGTCGGCCCGGTGCGCCGAGCGGGCCGGGGACAGCGGAGCGCGGATCGCCGCGCTGTCCACGCTGGCCCGGGTGCGGTCACTGGCCGGCCGGACCGACGCCGCCGAGGCCGCGTTGGCGCAGGCCGTGGAACTCGCGGACAGCGGCCGGCAGAGCCGGGACCTGATCCGGATGCGCGCGGTGCTGGCCCTGGACTCCGACCGGGTGGACCACGCCCGCCGCGAACTGGTCGAACTCCTGCGGCACACCGGGGAGTCGGACGGCGTGGAGTCGACGGTCGCCTCGCTGGTGGCGCTGACCCGCGCGCACGTACGCGCCGGAGCCTGCCGCGAGGCGCTGCGCATCGCCGCCCGCTGCGAGCAGGTCGCGGCCGAGGCGGGCATGGAGTCCGCGCCCGCGCTGTACGCGGCCGCACTGGCACAGACCTTCGGCGGGTCGGCGGCCGAGGCGCGGCGGCTGGCCGTCCGGGCCGTGCGCGCCTGCGAGCAGGACGGCGACCAGCTCTTCCTGCTGCGGGCACTGGCGGCGCTCGGCCAGGCCGGCCTGTTCACCGGCGAGCGGACACAGGTGGCGGAGGCGGTCGAGTCACTGCGCCAGGTGACCAGGATCGGGGTCTCGATGGGAGCGGGCGACCCCCCGCTGCTGGGCTGGTACGCCGACCTGGCCGAGGCGCTGGTGGCGCTCGGCGAGACCGGGGCCGCCGACCAGACGCTGCGCGAGGCCTACCGGCGGGCCGGACGGATGCCCGGCAGCGTGCTGGCCTCGCTGGAGCGCGCGGAGGGGCTGCGGGAGGCGGCGGAAGGCCGGCTCAAGGAGGGCGCGGCGCTGCTGCGGGCCTCCGCGGAGAGGCTGCGCCCGCTCAACCTCCCGGTCGACCTGGTCCGGACGCTGACCGCGCTGGGCACGGTCGAGCGCCGGGCCCGGCACCGGACCACCGCCCGGGCGTTGCTCACCGAGGCGCTCCAACTCGCCGAGCAAGCAGGTGCGTTGCCACTCGCCGAACGCGCGGAAGCCGAACTCGCGCGGGTGGACGGGACGGTGGGCGGCGCTGGAAGCACCGCGCTGACACCGGCCGAGGCGAGGATCGCCGAACTCGTGCGGGGCGGCGCCACCAACCGGGAGGTCGCCGCGCAGCTGTTCATCAGTGTCAAGACGGTCGAGGGCACGCTTTCGCGGCTGTACCGGAGGTTCGGGGTCCGCTCGCGCACCGCCCTGGCGTACGCGATGGCCTCCATGCCCCGGATGCCCCACGAAACACATCCTTAACAACAGTGGCAAGGGTTCCCACGCTTACGCGCCGTCACACCGGTTTCTAGCGTGGAAGCGGCCCCGGACCAGGGGACCGCACCCCGCATGGAGGACCTTCGTGACCCTACGTCTGAAACTGCTTGCCGCTGCCGCCACCCCGGCCCTGCTGCTCGCAGCCGTCCCCGCCGCGTACGCCGCCACCGCCCACCCGGACACCGCCCGTACCGCGCTGTCCGGCGATGTGCTCACCGGCCTGAGCGCGCACGCCGTACGTACCGGCGCCGTCACCTCCACCGACCGCATATCCGTCGCGGTGAGCCTGACGTCCCGCGACGACAAGGCGCTGGACGCCTTCGTCGCGCAGGTCAGCGACCCGGCGTCGGGCTCCTACGGCCATTACCTGACCAAGAGCGGGTTCGCCGCGCGCTTCGGCCGCAGCGACGCCGACGTCAGGAAGGTCACCGACTACCTGCGCTCGCAGGGGCTCACGGTCGGCGCCGTGCACTCCGGCAATCTGGTGATCGACGCCACCGGCACCGCCGCCCAGTTGGAGAAGGCCTTCGGCACCAAGCTGTCGACGTGGAAGGACAGTGCCTCCGGCCGTTCCTTCTACGCCAACGACGGCGCGCCCTCGCTGCCCGGCTCCGTCGCCTCGCTCGTCAGCGACGTCTCCGGCCTCAACAACCGGGTGCAGCTGCGCCACCAGGCGCCCGACACCGTCACCCCGCACAACGGCCCCGGTGGCGGCTACACCCCGGCGCAGATCAAGGGCGGCTACAACGTCTCGGGCAGCTACACCGGCAGCGGCCAGCAGATCGCCCTGCTGGAGTTCGACGGCTTCCAGCAGTCCAACATCACCTCGTACGACAGCCACTACGGGCTGACCTCGCCGGCTCCCACCGTGCACAAGGTGGACGGCGGTTCCGGCTCGCTGGGCGACGGCCAGGTCGAGGTCGAGCTGGACATCGAGGTGCTCAACGCCATCGCCCCGGCCGCGAAGATCACCGTCTTCGAGGGCCCCAACTCCGACGCGGGCGAGGTCGACACCTACCAGGCCATCGTGGACAGCGGTATCCCCGTGACGTCCATCAGCTGGGGCGCCGCCGAGACACAGCGCACCAGCTCCAACATCAACGCGGTCGACGCCGTCTTCAAGCAGGGCGCCGCCGAGGGGCTGAGCTTCTTCGCGGCCTCGGGCGACAGCGGCTCCGACGACGCCGGGACCGGCGGCACCTCCGTCGACTACCCCGCCAGCGACCCGTATGTCACCGGCGTCGGCGGCACCACGCTGACCGTCACATCGGCCAACGCCTGGAGCCGCGAGACCGCGTGGTCCGGCGGCGGCGGTGGCAAGTCCGCCGTGTTCGCCATCCCCAGCTGGCAGACGCCCGTCCAGAAGTCCCAGGGCGGCGGCAAGCGCCAGGTCCCCGACGTCTCGGCGCTGGCCAACCCCTCGCCGGGAGTCTCCATCTACTCGCAGGGACGCTGGGGCCAGGTCGGCGGCACCAGCGCGGCGGCCCCCGAGTGGGCCGGTTTCGCCACCCTCTACAACCAGCAGGCCGCCGCGGCCGGCAAGTCCCGGCTCGGCTTCGCCAACCCCGTCCTCTACACGGCGAACGGCACCGGCTTCCACGACATCACCAGTGGCAGCAACGGCGCCTACTCCGCCGCCGCGGGCTGGGACTTCGCGACGGGGTGGGGCTCCTACAACGCCGCCACGCTGGCGACGAAGCTGCTGAGCCAGTGAGCTGACCGTCCCGGTCAGCGGGGGGGACATGGGGGCGGGGCCCGGGTACGGAAGGTGCGTACCCGGGCCCCGCGTCGGTCGAGGCCGCGTTCTGCCCCGGGCGGCCGCCAACGGGCGCCGCCGCCACGTCGGTTACGGCCGCAGGTCCCGCAGCGGGATGCGGCTGAAGACGATCCGCTCGTAAGGGGAGCTGGTGCCGCTCTCGTACAGCAGACCCACTTCCCCGGCGGTCGTCTCCACCAAGTCGCTGTAGCCGCAGGGCAGTCGGGAGAGGGTCAGGACGGACGTCCAGCCGCGGCCCCCGTCGGAGGACGCGCGGACGGCCATCGTGGCCCGTGCGCCGGGATCGCTGGGACCGGCGAAGAGCAGCGGGCCACCGTCCGGTTGCAGGACGCTGCCCTCCACCACCGGTCCGAGGAGGTCGGGTCGGGGTGCGTAGGGGCGGCGCAGCGTCTCACCGCCGTCGTCGCTCCAGGCGTCCACCCGGACCCCGGGGGCGGTGCCGTTCTGATCGCGGGCGTTGAAGTAGAGCGTGCCGCCCGGAAGTTCGGCCACGGCGGACTCATTGGCGTTGACCACGCCGTCCGGGGTGTCGTCGACGAAGCCGATCCGCCAGTGGGCGCCGCCGTCGTCGCTGAGCAGGCAGTGACCGCCGTAGTACTTGGCCTCGGTGCCGGTGTCGGCGGAGCCGGCCGGCGGCGGGGTGGAGTGGTTGGCCGGCACCACGAGCCGGCCCCGGTACGGCCCGGACGACAGGGCGATGCCATGGCCGGGTCCGGTGGCGTACCAGCGCCAGCCGGGGTCCTTGGCCTCGGCGGTGATCTCGCGGGGCGCGCCGAAGACACGCCCGTCGTCATCGCTGTGCCGCACCCACACCCGGCGGCCCGAGGCGGCCGGGACCGCGCCGGACATGATCGCGGCCTCGGTGGCGTCGGCGGCGTTGGTGCAGGTCAGCAGGGTGATCCGGCCGGTGTCCGGGTGCACTACGGGCGCCGGGTTGCCATGGGTGTCGCTGCCGTCGCCGGCCACGACGGCCAGCGGCTCCCAACTGCGGCCCCCGTCCGTCGACCGCTTGGCGACCACCACGATGCTGCCGGTGTCCGAACTCCCGGCGCGGGCCTCGGCGAAGGCCACCAGGGTGCCGCGCCCGGTCCGCACCACCGCGGGCACCCGGTAGACGGGGTAGCCGTCGGCCCCCGCGGTGAACGGCACGGATTCCACCACCCCGCCGGGACCGGAAGCCGCGGAAGCTCGCGCCGACCGGCCACCCGCGCCCACCACCCCGGCCGCGAGCGGCAACACCATGAGCTGACGTCGTTGGAGCGGCATGACGGAGACCTCCCGTTGAACGATCCGGTGCGTCCGACGACTTGGCGGCGGCGCGGGCGCGCCCCCGCGACCGCGCGGAGCCGCCTCAGCCGATCCTGCCCAGGCCAGCCGCCGTCAGCCGGTCGGCCACCGCCCGGGTCTCCTCCTCGGTGAGGGGGAGCAGCGGGGACTGCGTACGGGGATGGGCGATGACGCCGCGGGCGACGAGCGCGGCCTTGAAGGCGCCCAGGGCGGCGGAGATACGGCCCACGCGGGACCGGTCGGCGATGTCGACGATGGCGAAGAGGGCGGTCAGGCGCCGCTGTTCGGCGAGGGCGGTGGTGAAGTCCCCGGCGCGGGCGGCCTCGTAGAGGCGGACGTATCCGTGGGGGTCGACGTTGCCGAGGCCGGGGACGATGCCGTCGGCGCCGCGGGCCATCGCCAGGTCGGCGAGGGTCTCGGAGCCGGTCAGGCAGTCCAGGCCGCCGGCGGCGGCGCCGTCGAGCACCCGCTGGAAGCCCGCCAGGTCGCCGGAGGAGTCCTTGATCGCGACGATGACCCCGCGCCGGGCCAGGTCCGTGACCAGGTCCGGCGGCAGCTTGTAGCCGACGTTGGACGGGATGTCGTACGCGACCAGCGGCAAGTCGACGGCCGCGTGCAGGAGTTCGTAGTGCGCGCGGACCTCCGCCGCGCCCACGTTCACATAGAAGGGCGCGGTCACCACGACCGCGGCGGCGCCCAGCGCCCGGGCCCGCCGGGCGTGCTCCAGCACCCGGCGGGTGCCGGTGTCGATCGCGCCGGCCAGCACCGGGACCTGCCCCGCCGCGGTGGCGATGACGGTGCGCAGCGCGATGTCGCGGTCGCCGTCGGTCAGTTGGGCGGTCTCCCCGGTGGAGCCGCCGACGAACAGGCCGTGCACGCCCGCGTCGAGCTGGAACGCGGTGAGGCGCTCCAGCGAGCGGGTGTCCACCTCCCCGTCCTCGGTCAGCGGAGTGCACAGGGGAGGGACCACTCCGTGGAACATCAGACCTTCTCACTCTCGGGATCAGTGCTGCCAAATCCGGCCGGGCCGTCCTGTTCCACGGGCGCGTACGCCTCGGCCGGCTCGGGATGCCGCGCGTCCACCCGCCGCCGTATCCGCCCGGGCAGGTCGAAGCCGACCAGCAGGACGACGACCGCGGTGAGCGCGAAGCCCAGTACCGCGATCGACGTCCCCAGGCCGAGCGGCTTCGCCAGCTTCGCGCCCAGCACCGGCGCCGCCGCGCCGCCCAGCGCGCCGACGTTGTAACTGAAGCCGAGCGCGGCGGCCCGCAGGCGGATCGGATAGAACTGCGAGACGTACTTCGGAAGAATCCCGGAGGCGCCCTGGCTGGTGGCCAGCAGCATGAAGAGCAGCACCCACAGCCGCACCCGGTGCCCCTCGCCCAGTGCGAAGACCGGGTAGACGAACGCGAGCGACGCGGTCAGCATGCCGATGTACGCCTGCCGGGTGCCGAAGCGGTCACCGAGGTAGCCGGTGAGCACCGAGCCGGCCGCGTAGCCGATACCCGCGTAGAGCAGCGCGTCGGAGACCTGGGCCGGGTCGTAGTGCAGATCCGTCTTGAGGTAGGTCGGCAGCAGCGCCTGCAGCGGCCAGGAGTAGCAGAACGCGCTGAAGACGGTGATCATCAGGGCGATCACCACCGGCCAGAGCCGGCCGGCGAACTGCACGGTCAGGTTGACGAAGCAGGCCGCGATCAAGGCGATCAGCGGCAGCGTGACCGCCGTCGGTTCGCCCCGGAGCACGACGAGCAGGGCGACCGCCGTGATCAGGCAGACCGGCACGTTCCACGCCTTGCGGCGGCCGCCGAAGAGCAGCCGGGTGGCGCTGACCGGCTCCCCGCCCGCCGCGCGGGACCGCTGCCAGTCGGCCGACTCCGGCAGCCGCCGGCGCAGGTGGACCGCGAGCAGGACCGGCAGGAGGCCGATCCAGAAGAGCACCCGCCAGCTGGTGTGCGGCACCACCCACGCGTAGGTCTTGGCGGCCAGCACACCGCCGAGCGGGTAGCCGGAGAGCAGCATGCCGCTCGCGGTGTTCCGCATCCGGCGCGGCCAGCTCTCGATGACATACATGGCGCCGGCGCTGTACTCGCCCGCCATGCCGAGCCCGACGACCATGCGGAACGCGAAGAGCGACCAGTAGTCCCACGAGAATCCGCAGAGCATCGAGCCGACCGCGTAGAGCGCGATGCTCAGCACCATGGCGGGGCGGCGCCCCAGCCGGTCGCCGAGCGCCCCGATCGCCAGGCCGCCGAACCAGCGCGACACGAAGGCCGCGGAGACCAGGGTCGCCGCGGTCACGGTGGAAAGATGGAAATCCCTGGTGATCTCGGTCAGTACCAGGGTGATCAGGACGAAGTCGAAGCCGTCCATGGCGTAGCCGAGCCAGGCGGCCGAGAAGGCCTTCCAGTCCCGTCCGGACAGCTCGGCCCGCCAGCGCAGCGGTGGTGCGGCGGTGTCGGTCATGCGGCTCGCATCCTCGGGAGCGGCGGACGGGCGAAGGTGGGACGTAGGACGTAGGACGTCCTACGCATGGCGGTAACCTAGGCGCCATGCCAGCGCAGCACAAGCCCGCCGCCCCGAAGGGCGCGGTTTCCAGCCCTCATCGGCGGCCGACCGTGCAGGACCGGGTCATCGACCTGATCGTGGAACTGGACCTCGATCCGGGCGAGGCGCTGCCCGCGGAACCCGAGCTGATGCGGGCTCTCGGCGTCAGCCGGAATTCGGTCCGCGAAGCGCTGAAGGGCCTCCAGGCGCTCGGCATCGTGGACATCCGGCACGGCTACGGCACCTATGTGGGGACACCCCAGGTGCTCCCGATGGCCCCCGGGCTGCTCTTCCACACCCGGCTCGCGGTCCGCCGGGAGAACCCGCGCGCGCTGCGCGACATCGTGGAGGTGCGCGCGCTGCTGGAGAGCGGCCTCATCCGCCGCTCGGCGCTCGACCTGTCGCCCGCGGACCTGGACCGGCTCCAGGAGGAGCTGGACGCGCTGGAGGCCGACGGCGACACCGGCCGGGCCGGGCACGACCGGCGCTTCCACGAACTGCTCTACGAACCGCTCGGCAACGCCCTCGTGCTCCAGCTGATCGCCCTCTTCTGGGGCGTCTACCGCCAGCTGGAGGCGGAGGTCGGCAAGCCGCGCACCGACCACCAGCACGTGGTGCGCCAGCACCGGCAGGTCCTGGACGCCCTCCGCTCGCACGACGCGGACGCCGCCGCCGCCTCGATCGCCGAGCACTTCGCCGACATCACCGCCCGGATGGACCGCTGGGCCGCGGACCACCGGAAGGCCCCGGCCGGTCCGTAGCGGCCCGGCCGATCGAGCGCGCCCCCGCCCGGGCGCGCGGAGTACGGTCCGGGCGCTCGCGCGCGCTTCCGCCGACAGGTCCGCGGCGACCTGGACGGACGCCGGACGGGAGCAGGAGCGCGGGCGGACCTGTGGTGTGCCGAAGGTTGTGGAACCCTGGAGACCAGGAGGGAAATCCTACGAACAGGTTTTCGTATGTCACTCCATGGCCCTGCGGGATCGCATGAGGACCGACGGTGAGCGGCACACTGGAGCTGGTCGCCGTCATCAGTCCGGCCGGCCTTGTGGTCAGCTGGACGCAGGCCGCTGAGCGCTTGTGGGGTTACCGGGCCGACGAGGTGCTGGACCGTCCGGCCGACCGGCTGTTGGTGCCCGGTGGCGTCCGCGGCCCCACCGCTCCCGCGGACGCCGCCGGGACGCGGTCCGGGCCGGTGGAGCGGGTGGAACTCCGGCACCGCGACGGCCGGGGACGGTCCGCCGATCTGCGGGTGTCCCCGCTTCCCGTCGGTGGAGCGGGCCACGACTGGGTCGTGTGGGAGGCCGGGACGGCCGGGCCGGCGCCCGGGTACGGCCCGGACACCGCGTCGCTGGAGAAGCTCTTCGAGCACTCGCCGATGGGCGTGATGTGCTGTGATCCCGAGCTGCGCTGTACGTGGCACAACCAGGCGATCACTCGCCTGGACCTCATCCCGGGCGGTCCGCACGTGGGACGCCTGATCACTGAGCTGCTGCCCCCGGAGCGCTCGGAGGAGCTCGCCGCCGTCATGCGCCGCGTCCTTGACAGCGGAGCACCGTTCCTGGACCCGGAATGGATGCCTCCCGCGGCATCGGGGAACGAGGAGTCCGCCCTCTCGCTGTCCGTCTTCCGCCTGGACGACCCGGACGGCCGGGCGGCGGGGGTGTGTCTGATGGCCCTGGAGATCGGCAGGAGCCGTTCGCGGCAGCGGTGGGGACTCCTGGTCGACGCCGGGACCAGCATCGGTACGACGCTGGACGTCATGAGCACCGCGCAGGAACTCGCGGACACCGCGGTGCCGGCGCTCGCCGACTTCGCCGCGGTCGAACTCACCGATTCCGTCATGCCCGATCAGGAGCCCCTGGGGCGCCTCGGCTCCACGGAGGTCAGCATCCCCGCCTTCTACCGCGGCGGGATGGCCTCGATCCACCCCGACGTCCCCGAGGCGCTGTGGCAGCGCGGGGCGGCGGTGTTCGTCCCTCCGGCCTCGCCCTACACCGCCGTCATGGCTTCGAGGAAATCCCACTTCGAGCCGGTGATGGACCGGTCCCCGGGAACCTGGCGCGACAACGACCCGGACCGGGCCAGGATCGTCAAGCGGTTCGGCATGCACTCGCTGATGATCGTGGCGCTCCAGGCCCGCGGGCAGCTGCTCGGCATCGTCTCCTTCCTCCGCACCAGGAACCCGGCCCCCTTCAGCAGGGCCGATCTGGTCCTGGCCGAGGGACTGGCGGCCCGGGCGTCACTGAGCCTGGACAACGCGCGCCGCTACAGCCGCGAGCGCACCGCGGCCCTGGCCCTGCAGCGCGACCTGCTGCCGCACCACCTGCGCCCGGGCAAGGCCGTTGAGGTGGCCTCCCGCTATCTGCCGGCGGACACCTACGGCGGTGTCGGCGGCGACTGGTTCGACGTGATCCCGATGCGGCACGACCGGGTCGCGCTGATGGTCGGCGACGTCGTCGGCCACGGCATCAACGCGGCGGCGACCATGGGCCGCCTCCGTATGGTGCTGAACACCCTCACCAACCTGGAACTGCCCCCCGACCAGGTGCTCACCCGTCTGGACGAACTCGTGGTCGGCCTGGCCCGGGACCGGCCCGAGTCGGAGCTCGCCTCGCCGAGCGTGGGAGCCACCTGTGTCTACGTCGTCTACGACCCGGCCACCCGGCGCTGCACCATGGCCAGCGCCGGGCATCCCCCGCCGGCCGTCGTCTCCCCCGACGGCGGCGTCACGTTCGTCGACCTGCCGCCCGGGGCACCGATCGGGGTCGGCCTGGGAGAATTCCGGTCGGTCGAGACGGGACTCGACGAGGGAAGCGTGATCGCGCTCTACACCGACGGCCTGGTCGAGACCCGCAGGGCCGACATCGACCACGGACTCGACCGGCTGCGCGCGGCCCTCGCTCGTCCGGCCAATACGCTGGAGGAGTTCTCCACCTCGGTCATCGACACCATGCTGGCCGACGAGCAGCCCGAGGACGACATCGCCCTCCTGCTCGCCCGCACCCTCGCCCTCCGGCCGCGGGACCGGAGCTGAATCGACCCCCGCGCAGCCGTCGCGTACTGCCACCGGGCGCTCTTCAGGACCTTCGAAGATCCTGAAGAGCGCCCGGTGGCCGCGCCGCGTGTCAGGCGTGACCGTGATCCCGGCACGGCGCCGTCCTGCGCGGCTCACGCCACGACGACGAGGCTACGACGCTACGACGCGCTCGCGGGCATCAGCTGGGCCATGTTGAAGCCGCCGACGTCCTTGCTGGAACCGATGCCGTCGCCCCACTGCGTGTACCCCTTGCGAACGCCGTTGTCCTTGTCGTTGACGTCCAGCGCGAAGGAGAACACGGTGTTCGCCGCGGGCTGGACCGAGGTGAGGTCGCTCCACGGCAGCGCCAGCTGGTACAGGGTGGTGTGGGTCGCCTCGTCCCTGGTCACCTTGACGGTCGCGTCCGTGACCTGTCCGCTGCCCTCGGTCGGAGCGATCCATCGGTACAACTGGGCGCCGACCGAGGTGAGCGCGGCTCCGTACTCGTAGTGTCCGTTGACCGAGGCGCTGCTTTCCGTGGCCGACGCGCCCGGCACACCGGAGGTGGCCGCCAGTTGCAGGCAGTCGCCCTGCCAGATGTCGGCCCCGGTCGCGGGTTCGGACTGGACGTCGTCGGTGAGGTCGGCGGTGACGTAGAGGTTCGCGGCGTCCCAGTCGAGCCACACCTTGCCCGACAGATCGGACGGACCGCCGTAAGGCTGCGAGCCGTCCAGCGATTCCCAGGTCCCGTCCGCGGTGGTGGCCAGATCCACCGCCGGGCCGTCCTGGACCTGGGCGAGCGTCCACGAAGTGCCCAGGCTCTTGTTGACCACCGGCAGGAAGGTGACATGCCCGGAGAAGGCTTCCGAGGACAGGTCGCCGGAGATGACACTCGTCACCGTGAAGGGGTAGGGCTTGGCGAAGACGACGCCCGTCACCGGCACGTCCACCGTGGCCGACGCCTGGGGAGCGATGGTCGCGCTGACCGGCTGGGTGCCCGACTGGGCGCCGAGCCGCCAGTTGACCCCCGTCACCGTGGTGGGGGTGTCCGACGGGTTGTGCACGACCACCTGGAGCGAACCGGCCGGCGGGCTCATCCCGGTCACCACCGGGGTGACCTGTTCGGGGGTGGCACCGGAGGTCACGGTGAGCGGGCTGACCGCGGCTTCGGTGTAGGCACCGGCCCCGCCGGTGAACGCCGCCGTCGCGTCCAGCTCCGCCTTGGTGCCCGGACTCGCGGTGCCCGGGATGGTGACGCTCCAGGTGGCCGTGACCTGCTGGCCCGGAGCGACACGGGACAGCGACACCGGTGAGGTCGCCGTCGCCGTCCAGCCGTCCGGCGCCTTCAGGCTCATCGAAAGACCCCGGACGGCGACCGCGCTGGTGTTGGTGAACGCCGCGGTCGCGGTGACGGTGGTGTTCGGCTTGACGATGCCGGCCGCCTTCAGGCTGAACGGGTTCCGCACCACGATCGGAGCCGTGCCGGTCACGCCGTCGACCGTCACCTCGATCGTCGCGGCGCCGGGTGCCCGCATGGTGACCACGCCCGCGCGGCTGACCGTGGCGACGCGCGGGTCGGTGCTGCGGTAGGTGACGTGGGCGTGGGACAGGTCGGCGAACGACTGGTCGTTGTCGGCCGCTTCGATGATGTGGTCCGCGGGCGCGTGCTCCTGTTCGAGCGAGGAGTCGGTGTCCGGCGCGATCCACGGGTTGCTACGGGTGAGGTTCAGCGTCTCGCCGGGCTGGAAGACCACCTGGCCCGGCTGGACGGTGACCGACCGCACCCGCGGGGTGATGGCGCCGTGCACCCGCACCGTGCCGGAGCCGGCCACGGTCGCGGAGTCGGGTCCGAGGCGGAACTGGTAGGCGCCCGGGTGGACGACCTGCTTGAGGGCGCTCTCGTCCCACTGGCTGAGGTCGGCGGCCTTGACGGACAGGCTGATGTGCTGGGTGTGCCCCGGCGCGAGCACCGCCGTCTTCTTGAAGCCCGCCAGCTGCTCCTTCGGCAGTTCCGTGCCGGGCACGGTGAACTCCGGTGCCACGTAGAGCTGGGCGACCGTCGCGCCGGCCGCCCTGCCGGTGTTGGTGATGTCGAAGCCGACCTGCACCGTGCCGTCGGCGGAGACGGAACCAGGTCCCACCTTTATGTGGGAGTACCTGAAGTCGGAGTAGGACAGGCCGTAGCCGAACGGGTAGGTGGGCTTCCCGGTGGAGTACATGTACGTACGGCCGAGCCCGCCGGTCTGGGACGGCGTGAGCCCGTAGTTGTCGATCGCCGGGAGCTGCGAGTCGTCGGCGAACCAGGTGAAGTCCAAGTGGCCGGAGGGGTTCTGCCGGCCGAAGAGGACCTGGGCGAGCGCCGCGCCCTGGCTTTCGCCGTTGTAGCCGCTGAACACGATCGCGGGGAAGTCCTGCTGGGCCTGCTGGATGTCGTACGGGCCGTCGGCCTGCATGACCAGCGCCGTACGCGGGTTGCCGAGCGCCGCGATCTGGCTGATCAGCGAGTCGTAATTGCCCGGCAGGGTCAGCGCCGAGCGGTCGGTGCCCTCGTCGGCCACGCCGAGGTCGGAGCCGACGACCACGATCACCAGGTCCGCCGCCTTGACCGCGGTCTGCGTCGCGGCCGAGCACGTCGCGGGCGTCGCGGCGGTCGTCGAGGTGCCGCAGGCGTCGAAGGTGACGGTCGCCGCGGGGTTGGCCGCCTTGACCGCCGTGGTGATTCCCTGCACGGCGTTGACCTTGAGCGTCGGATTGCCCGAGTAGCCGCCGAGCGTCGTCGTGTTCGCCAGGTTGCCGACGATGACGACGTTGTTCAGCTCGGCGGGGTTGGCCGGCAGCAGCGGGGTCGACGTGCCCGACACCTTGTTGTTCTGCAGCAGCACCAGATCCTGCGCCGCGACCTTCTCGGCCAGCGCCTGGTGCGCGGGCGACTCGATCTGCGCCTTGGTGATCCTGGTGTAGGCCACCTTGCTCGCGGGGTCGAACTCACCGGTCTGCATCCGGATCGTGAACAGCTTCGTCAGACCGCTGTCGATCACCCCCTGCGTCAACAGGCCAAGCGAGATGGCCGCGTCGATGTTCTGCGTGGTCAGCTCACCGCCGGCGCAGTTCAGTTGGGTGCCGGCCCGCAGCGCGAACGCCTGCCCGCCCGCCGCGGCGGCTATCTGCTCGCCGGTGGCGGTGTTCGTCCAGGTCGTGCCGTTGGTCGTCCAGCCCGGTGGCGCCCAGTTGTGGCCGCCGGAGGAGTAGATGTCGCCGATCGCACCGCAGTCCGAGGTGGTGTATCCGCCGAACCCGTAGGTGGCCTGCAGCAGTTCGTTCACCGTGTAGGTGTCCGCGGGCGCGGGCGTACCGTTCACCGCGTTGTAGGACGTCATCACGCCGGACACATGCGCGTTCTCCACCAGGCTGGCGAACTGCTTGGTGTAGTAGTCCCGGACGTTCGCGTCGGTGGTGTTCGCGCTCTGCGTGTGCCGGCTGTTCTCGTCGTTGTTCAGCGCGTAGTGCTTGGCGGTCGCCGCGACCTTCAGATACGGGCTCGTCGGCCGGCCGGTGATCGTCTCCCCCTGGTATCCGTCGACGAACGCGTCGGCCATCGCGGACGCCAGGTAGGTGTCCTCGCCGAACGACTCGTTGGTCCGCCCCCAGCGTGGATCGCGGTCCATGTTGACGGTCGGGGCCCAGTAGGTGAGATCGCCGTAGTCCGCGGCGGACGGGCCGATGTTGTTCTGCCCCGTCCCCCAGAGCGACTTGTCGAGGAAGCCGCGGGCCTCGTCCGAGATCGCCGTGGTCTCCTGGTAGGTGAGCGCCGGGTCCCAGGACATCGTGGACGCGAAGTTCACCGGGAAGCTGGTCGCCGTGACATCGAGCTCGCCCTGACTCCCCGCCGCGGTGTCGGCGCCGAGCCGGTTGACGCCGTGCTGGCCCTCACTCCAGTACGTGTACTGCTGGACCCCGAGCCGCGGGATGGCCAGCGCGTTGTTGGTCTGCAGCTGCGCCACCTTCTCGGCCAGTGTCATCCGCGACACCAGATCGGCCGCCCGCTGAGCGAAGGAGTAGTGCGTGTTCAGATAGACCGGCGATGTGGCGGCGGCGGACCGCGCCGCGTCCGCGGGGCTCGCCTGCGCCACCGCCGGCAACCCGGCGACCACGCTCACCGCCAGGGCGGCGGCCAGCAGTTGCCCGACTGATGATCTGAGTCTCTGGGAGTGCAAAGTTGTCTCCTTCACGTCATGCGCCGCTGGGGCACAGATTCATGGGGAGCACGCCGGCACCGGTAATGGCGGCCTGCGGGGAGGCACGATCAGCGGGGAGCCGGGAGCGATGCGGAGGGCGGCCCGATGTCCACGATCGCGGCCGGGGACCGCGTCGGCGCACTGGCCGAGGGCATGCCGACTGGAACGCGACAACGTTGTCTCCTTCGCGTACGAAGCACCGCGCACCGCGGCTGCCCATCGAACTGATGAAGCTCGCTCACCCACTGTTTAGCTTGCTATGAGCAAAAGTCAAGACTCCTTCCATCGGGCGTCCGGCAGACCCGTACGAACCGTCAGATCGCTGCCCTGACTGGGAGATTCGCCCATTGGCCGTGGTCGGCCCGGGCAGCTGAGCGAGAGGTTCAATATGACTGAATGTGGCCATCGATCACCGCTACGGCCCTCCGCATCGGCCTCAGCCACGATCTGCGGGGATATTTCTGACTAATGTCGTCGGAAGTCCCCCGGAACACGGTGCCGCAGGCTGGTCCTGCCGTCTTCGTGCGCCTGATCATTCCCGGCTGATTGCTACGATGAAATCGTGACAGAGACGATCTTGACATGAGCGGTCTCCCGAAGGAATTGCGAGACCTGATCGAGGCCGGCCCGATGGCGCATCTGACCACCATCAACGCCGACGGGAGCCCGCAGGTCACCGTCGTCTGGGTCGGGCTGGACGGCGATGAGCTGGTCAGCGGCCATATGTCCTGGTATGCCAAACTGCGCAACATCGAGCGGGACCCGCGCGTCGTGCTGTCCTTCGACGCGCCCCGGGTGCCCGGCGTCCTGATGAACGAATACGCCGTGCTGAAGGCGCGGGCCACCGTTCAACCGAGCGACGGCGTATGGGACTTGCTCAACGACTTGACGAAGGTCTACGTCTCCCCCGACACCGAATTCCCGGCGCCCAAGGGCCCCGGGTACATCGTGCGGTACGCCGTCGAGCGCGTCGGCGGCGTCGGCCCCTGGGCGCCGGCCTCCCGCTGAGCCGCGGGCTCGACGGACGTGCCGCGCCAGCGCGGGCTGGTGTGCCGCAGCCGCCCGGCCAGCGGCTTTCCGGACGCACGGGAATCAAACGCGGCCGCCGGACGCTCTCAGCTCGCGTGAAGAAGATTGGATTCCTCTCGTTCGGACACTGGTCGGCGAACACGCACTCCCGGACGCGGTCCGCCGCCGACTTCCTGCACCAGTCCATCGACCTGGCGGTCGCCGCCGAGGAGATCGGCGTGGACGGTGCGTACTTCCGCGTGCACCACTTCGCGCGGCAGGCCGGCAGCCCGTTTCCGCTGCTCTCGGCCATCGGTGCCCGGACCTCGACGATCGAGATCGGCACCGGCGTGATCGACATGCGCTACGAGAACCCGCTGTACATGGCCGAGGACGCCGGCGCCGCCGACCTCATCTCCGGCGGCCGGCTGCAGCTCGGCATCAGCCGAGGATCACCGGAGCAGGTGGTCGACGGCTGGCGCTACTTCGGCTACGCCCCCGCCGAGGGCGAGACCGGCGCGGACATGGCCCGCCGGCACACCGAGACCTTCCTCAAGGTGATCGAGGGCGACGGCTTCGCGCAGCCGAACCCGCGGCCGATGTTCGCCAACCCGCCGGGACTGCTGCGCGTCGAGCCGCACTCCGAGGGGCTGCGCGAGCGGATCTGGTGGGGCTCCGGCTCGAACGCGACCGCGGTCTGGGCCGGGAAGCTGGGGATGAACCTGCAGAGCTCCACGCTGAAGGACGACGAGACGGGCGAGCCGCTGCACGTCCAGCAGCGCAAGCAGATCGAGGCCTACCGCCGGGCGTACAAGGACGCCGGCCATACCCGGGAGGCCCGGGTTTCGGTCAGCCGCAGCATCTTCGCCCTGACCAGCGACCTGGACCGGGCCTACTTCGGCCACGACCGCGACTCGCAGGACCAGGTCGGCATGATCGACGAGACGACCAGGGCGATCTTCGGACGCTCGTACGCCGCCGAGCCGGACGTGCTGGTGAAGCAGCTCCGGGAGGACGAGGCCATCCAGGCCGCGGACACCTTGCTGCTGACCATCCCGAACCAGCTCGGGGTCGAGTACAACGCCCATGTGCTGGAGAGCATCCTCACCCAGGTGGCGCCGGAACTCGGCTGGCGCTGATCCTTCCGCCGCCTGTCCGCCCGCGGACCGGCTCGGCACGGCACTCGCTGCGCCCCGCCCTGTGCGAGGCTGTCGCGGTGTCGAGTGCGAGACGGTGGATCGGCTCGTCGGGGGCACGAGAGAGCAGACGTCCCGGTCCGGCCGGGCGCGGTAGCGTGAGGTGGAGCAGTCGATGAGTGGACAGATGTGGATCGTGGCCGCCGCGGTCGCACTGCTGGCCTTGATCGCGACGCTGGTCGAGGGCAGGGCCCGGCAGCGGCGTCCTCGCCGGCCGGAGTCCGGCACCTCCGCCGGGCCGGCCGCCACCGGAGCGGCCGCGCCTCGGCGGGGCGAGATCTGGTGGGCGGATGTCCCCTTCGAGGACGGGCCCGGCTCCAAGGACCGGCCCTGCCTGGTCGTTTCGGTACGGGGCCGCAACGCGCGGGTCGCCAAGATCACCTCCCAGCACCACCTCGAACTTCCCGGCGTCGTGGCCCTCCGGCCCGGAGCCGTGGACGACGCGGCCGGCCGCCAGAGCTACCTGGAGACCCACGAGCTCCGGCGCGTGCCCCTGTCGGCCTTCCGCCGTCGCGCCGGCATCCTCGACGCACGCGAGATGAAAAGCCTGAAACTGTCCTGAGCGGCCCCGGCCACGATGGCGGCGGTTCTCCGGCCGAACGCGGGATCCCGCCTACCCGGGAGATATGCGGGATCCCGCGTTCGGCAGCCGCCCTACCTGGTCAGGAGGGTTCCGCCGACGAAGACATCGCCGGAGTCGCTGGTGGTGTGGTGCCAGCCGCCGATCGTCAGGTGCGAACCGGACGACGCCACGGAGCTCACGCCCAGGGCGTTTTGAGGGTCGCTGCCGGGCAGGCCGAGGGATCCCCAGCCGACCGCGGGCGTCCAGCTGAGGCCGACCGCCCCGTCGTCGTTGCCGCCCACTACGGCGAGGCCGCCCTGCGGCCGGAGGGCCACGGCCTGCAGCGAGAAGGTGCCTCTGGGCAGCGGGACCTGGGTCCAGGACCTGCCGTCCCAGTGCAGGGCGAGCCCTGCCGGGATCTGCTTGTCGGTGTCGCGGGACCAGCCCACGGCCCACACGTCGCTCGGGCCGCGGGCGGCGACATCGAAGAGGATCGCCGAGTCGGCGAACGCCGGAGTCGCGGTCCGCTGCCAGTGATGTCCGTCCCAGTGGACCGCGACGGACTGGCCGCTGTCGTTGTCCACGCCGACCACCCACACGTCGTTCGGCGCGACCTCGTCGACCTGGTTCAGACTCCAGTCCGCCGACCCGGGGATCTCGACCGACCGCCACTGCCGGCCGTTCCAGTGCTGTACGACAGGGATCGGGGCGAAGGTGTCCGCCACGTAGCCCTGGCCCACCGCCCAGGCGTCCTGCCGCGCCAGCGAACTCACCGACAGCAGACTGGCCTCGACGGTCCCGGCGGGCAGGCCCGTGTCGTCCGTCAGTTGCCAGCCGCCGGCCGCGAAGCGCCCGACCAGGACGCCGCCGAGACCGTCCGACCCCTGATCGCCGACGAAGAACGCCGAGCCGTCGGCGTTGACGGCGATGTCGTTGATCCTGCTGTTCCACGTGTCGGCGCCGCGCAGCGGTACCGGCCGCCAGGTCCCGCCCGCGGCGAGGTCGCGCCGGTACATGGTCGGCGTGAAGCGGATGGTGCCGTCGTCGCCGGCCGCGACCTCGGCGCCGCCGGCCCAGGTGACGGACGGTCCCGCCTGCGCCACGCTCATCACCGAGACCTGACCCGTCGATGTCTCCACCCACGGCCCGCCGCCGACCGGCTCGGCCACGGCGAGCCCGCTCACCGCCATCGTGATCGCCCCGGCCGCCGCCAATGTCATGGCGATCCTGCGTCCGACCCTCATGGTGCCCTCTCCCCCTGTTGAACGAGCCCTGCGCGCCGCCGTGTTCGACACCGCGGCCGGGCCGGCCCGTGAGATCCGCGAGATCCGCGGATCCATGAAGGAAGAGTGCGCCGCCGCGCGTCACCAGCGCATCAGCGGGCGGGCGGACGAGGGGAGTTGTGACGAGGCTGTTGCCGGAGTGGGCGGCTCCGTCACATTCGCCGGGTCGGTGCCGGCCGATTCCACGGGCGGCCGTATCAGCCGACGAGCAGCACGAGCTTGCCGCGCACACCGCCCCGCTCACCCACCCGGTGGGCCTCGGCGACCTCGGCGAGCGGGAAGGTCCGCGCCACCCGGACCGTGAAGCGCCCGGACTCGATCAGCTCGCCGATTCCGCCGAGCGCGTGCAGCGCGCGGCCGTCGTCCCCGCGGCTGAACACCACTCCCTGCTCCTGGGCTCCGCCGAAGTCGGCGACGGTGACGACGTGCTCGGCGCCGCCGGCCAGCTCGACGAGCTCGGGAAGCACGCCGCTCCCGGCGACGTCGAGCGCGACGTCGACGCCGCCGGGCACGAGCGCGCGGACCCGCTCGACCAGGCCCGCGCCGTAGCCGACGGGCTCGGCCCCCAGCGAGCGGAGGTACTCGTGGTTGGCCGGACCGGCCGTGCCGATCACGCGCGCGCCGCGCACCGCGGCGAGCTGGACCGCGGCGCTGCCCACGCTGCCGGAGGCGCCATTGACGAGCAGCGTGCCGCCGCCCCCGACACCGAGCCGGTCGAGCGCACGCGTCGCCGTCTCGATCGCGGCCGGCAGCGCGGCGGCGCCGGCGAAGTCGAGCGAGGGCGGGACCGGCGCGTAGGAGGACAGCACCGCCAGCTCCGCCTGGGCCGCGCCCTCGGTGGAGAAGCCGAACACACGCTGACCGACGCTCACATCCGTCACGCCCTCGCCGAGTTCGTCGACGACTCCCGCCGCCTCGTAGCCCAGGGTCTGCGGGAGCTCCTGATCCATCAGGCCGGCACGCTTCTTCCAGTCGCTCGCGTTCACCCCGGCCGCGCGCACCGCGATCCGGACCTGGCCGTGGCCAGGACTCGGATCGGGAAGGTCCACGATCTCAAGGACCTCGGGACCCCCGAACCGGCTGTAGCGGACCGCCTTCATCACTCGCTCCGATCCCGCCCTGAGGCGTCGCGCCCGCCGCGCGTTCGTTGGACAGCGCACGCGGCCGGCCGCAGAACCGTATGTCACCGGCGACGATCTCCTCGACGCCACCCCGTCGGCGGCGGCGGTCAGTCGTTGATCTGGTCGAACTCCTCCCAGGGGCCGATCGCGGCACGGTTGGCGATCAGGGCGGCGGCGCCGGCGTTCTCGGCGGTGACGTACTGGTTGTCGGCGTGCGCGCGCAGGCTGACCGCGCCGTCGGGGTCGTGGATCAGGTCGAAGGTCTCGGCCGGCCCGATGCCGGTGCTGCTCGCCACGAGGGATCCCGTCCCGTTGTTCGGCGCGGTCACGTACTTGTTGTTGGCGTGCGCGCGCAGCGCCACCTGGCCGCCGCCGAGGTCGATCTCGTCGAAGGTCTCCCAGAGGCCGATCGCGGCACGGTTGGCGATCAGCGCGGCGGCGCCGGCGTTCTCCGCCGTCACGTACTGGTTGTCGGCGTGCGCCCGCAGGCTGACGACGGTGGTTCCGCCGGCGGGCAGGGGCTGGAGGCTGGCGGGGACCGACGCGAGGGCGTTGTACCAGACCGGGGCCATCTTGTCGTATCCCTCCTGCAAGGGATGGACCCCGTCGGCGAGGTCCGCCTCGGTCAGGGCGGCGTGCATGTTCACCAGGTGGACGTGCGACCCCTTGGCCGCGACGATGCCGGGGATGGCGGCGTTGTAGGTGTTCACCATCGTCGCGTGCGGCTCGCCCTGCTCGGTGATGATCTGGGCCACGAACAGCTGCACATTCGGCTTGGTCCGCAGGATGTCGTCGATGAGCTTGCTCAGGCGCGCGGGGGCGTTCGCGACGTCGTAGTCCTGGTTGATGTCGTTGGTGCCGATGTGGAGCAGGATCGTGCGCGGGTCGGTGCTGTTCAGCCAGCTGACGATGTTCGCGTCGAGTTGGTCGATGCGCCAGCCCGGGTGGCCCTCGTGGTCGTGGTCGCCGAGTGCGGCCGGGCCGTTGGTCTGCGAGCCGACGAAGTCGACCTTGTAGCCGCCGGCCGCCAGCCGCTGCCAAAGATTCACCCGGTAGCCCCCGGGGTAGGGGGTGTAGCCGTCGGTGATGGAGTCGCCGAGCGGCATGACGCGCACCCCGCCGTTGGACTCGCCGGGGATCGCGGCGAGCGCCGCGGGCTGCGGCAGTGCGAAGAGCGAGGCGGCGACGGCGCCGAGAGCGGTGCCCAAGGCGGCCGTGGCGAAGCGGAAGGTCCGTATGCGCATGGGGGGAGTCCTTTGACGGATCGTGGGGGGAGCCGGTTCGGGAGGCCCGGGCCGGCGGCTAGCGGCCCGGGCAACTGGTCATGTGTCGGTGGCGGTCCGCGCCCGCGGCGCCAGCTCGCCGCGGAGGAAGTCGACGGACCGGGTGATCAGGGCCGTGATGTCGTCGCAGTCGGCGAAGCAGTGTCCTGCTCCTTCGACCGGCACGAACTCCGAGCGGGCTCCGGCCCGCAGCAGCGAATGGTGCAGGCGCTCGCTCTGTTCGGCCGGGAGCAGCGTGTCGGCGGTGCCATGGACCAGCAGGAACGGGGGCGCCGACGGCGACACATGGCTGACGGGACTCGCCCGAGCGGCCTGCTCGGGCAGCCGGGCGGGCGCGCCGCCGATCAGCCGCGCCTCGGGGCTGTCGGTGCTGTCCGGATCGACGGTGGACAGGTCGGTGAGCGGATACCAGAGCACGGCGGCCGAGATGTCCTGGGTGGTGAGCGCCGCGAGGGCCGCCAGCGTGCCGCCCGCCGACTCGCCCCATACGCCGATCCGCCCGGGGTCGAGGCCCAGTGTTCCGGCGAAGGTCCGGAGGTATCGCAACGCGGCGAGCACGTCGTCGAGTTGGCCGGGAAACAGGATCTCCCCGGAGAGACGGTAGTCGATGGTCGCCACCGCGAGTCCGGCGTCGAGCAGCGCCTCGAAGACCGAGCCGGCGGCCATCGTGTCGGGGAGGTACCGCCGGTCCCCGGACCAGAAGGCCCCGCCGTGGATCCAGACGACCACCGGTACCGGACCGCCCGCTCCCCCGGGGACGTGCAGATCCAGCTGCAGCGGCCGGTATCCGGTCGGCAGGGAGAAGCTGATGCCCTCGTAGTGGGCTCCTCCGGTCGCGGTGGGCCGGGGGGTCACAGGAGGCAGACAGGAGTCCATGTCCGGTGAGCCTAGGTCGCGTTGTCCGGCCGCTCAAGAGTCGTGGCCCTCGCTCCGCCGGGTCCGTGCTAGCGTCCCGACGCGTGACGGAGGACGTGTACACAGGCAACGCCGGACGTGACGCGACGATGGACCGGGGGTGGCTGCTCGGTCACTTCAGGCCGGCGGGCGACGCCCGGCACAGCGAGGACGTCGAGATCAAGTGGGGTGTGCACCCCAAGGGTGAGACGCGGGACCGTTGGGTGGTCGGCGAACGCCGCTCGGCGCTGCTGGTGCTGATCAGCGGCCGCTTCCGGGTGGACCTGCCCGGACAGAGCGTGGTGCTCGCGGAGCAGGGCGACTACGTCGTCTGGCGGCAGGGGGTCGACCACTCCTGGCAGGCCGAGGAGGAGTCGGTGGTCCTGACCGTGCGCTGGCCGTCCCTTGCCGGATACGGCGAGCCGGCCGCCGAGGACAGCCGCTGACGCGCCGCCCGCGCCCGCCTCAGTAGGCCTCCGCGCAGATGGCGTGCAGATAGTCCGCGTCGATGAGCGGGGCCGGGTCGTTCCCCAGGTTGCCGCTCACCCCCTTCACCAGCCGGGGGAGTTCGCTGCGGGCCACCCCCCAGTCGCGGAACCTGGTGCCGAGTCCCGCCCCGGCCAGCAGGCTCCGCACGCCCTGCTTCGCGCTGGGCGCGTGGAGCAGTTCGGCGATCTCCGCGAAGAGCGCCGGCGCCGCGGCTTCGGTGTGGTGGAGCCAGCTCGGGTACACCAGGGCCAGTCCCCGCCCGTGGGAGATGCCGAGGCCGGGCACGGAGCCCATGGCCTGCTGCAGCCGGTGCGGCAGGCAGGTGCTGACGGTGGCGACGTTCACACCGCCGAGCAGCGCCGCCAGACTGAGGTCGCGGCGGAGTTCCGGGCTGCTCGTCCCCTGGACCGCCTCGGGCAGCCGCGAGGTGATGAGGGCGATCGCCCGGCGCGAGCGCTCCCGGCTGTCCCCGGTCGCCGCGACCGCGACATGGCCCTCCACAGCGTGCGCGAAGGCGTCGAAGACCGAGTCGAGCAGCACCTCGACGGGCAATGAGGCCGTCAGGCCGGGATCGACGATCGCCACCTTGGGGAAGAGGGCTTCCCCGCGTATGCCCGAGCGGAAGCCCCGCTCGGTGTCGGTGATGATCGCCCCCTTGGTGACCTCGGAGCCGCTGCCCGAGGTGGTCGGCACGGCGATGACCGGGAGCACTCGTACGTCCGGCTCCAGGGTCGTACCGATCACGTCGCGGACGCTGCCGGCCAGGCCGGCGGCGACGGCGACGGCCTTGGCCGCGTCCAGTGCGCTTCCTCCGCCCAGTCCCACCACGACATCGCAGCCGCGGTCGCGGGCCAGGGCGGCGGCCCCGTCCACCTCTAGGGCGCGGGGGTTGGCCGACACCTGGTCGAAGTGCGTCACCGAGACCCCGGCCGACTCCAGGGCCGCCCGGGCGCGCTGGAGGACGCCGGTCCTGCGGGCCGCCGTCCTGCCGGTGACCAGCAGCGCCGACCGGCCGTGCGGCCGGACCGAGGTGCCGAGCCGGTCGAGTGAGCCGTCGCCGAACAGCACCTGGGTGGGGACGGGCAGGTCGAGGATCATTCCGTACTCCGGTCTGTGGGCGGGTACAGGCTGGGCCGGGCGCCGCCGGTGCGGTGGGCGGTCGTGAGGCGGTTGGCGCGCAGCTCGTCGAGGACGGCGCAGGTGTTCTCGGACAGGAACTCCAGCGCTGATCCGCCGCCGGTCGAGGAAAGCCCCGACCAGGGCAATTCCCGCACGGTGTCCCCGCCCAGCAGCAGCGCGCTCCCGTTTCCGCCCTCCAGGGCGGAAAGGACGGTGTACGACGCCTCGGTGTGGCCGTCCCGGCACAGCGAGGGCGGCCCGGCGACGACCGCGCGAGCGGCGCCGCGCAGGAGGTCCACCGCCCAGGGCCGGATGACGAAGTCGACGATCGCGCAGTCGGCCGGTACTCCGTCGGTGACGCGCACCGGGAAAGCACGGCGTTCCCCGGCACGAACGACCAGCACGGTGCCGGGCACATGGAGCGTCGCGCCGCCCTCGGCGGCGAGCACCGCTTCGGCGGCCCGGGCGCAGGCGTCGGGGCGCGAGCCGAGGGCGGAACGGCCGATGCCGTGGCCCAGGGCACGCAGCACCGTGTTGAGGACGACTCCCCCCGGGATCACCAGGTCGTAGGCGCGGCTGAAGTGCCGCAGGCCGATCAGGGTCTTCTCGGGTTTGCTGCCGCCGAGCACGGCGGCGGAGAAGCCGCCCGGCGGCCGGCCGGCCCAGGGCGCGAGGAACCGGATCTCGCGGACCAGGCTGTCGGCGGCGTGGCCCGGCAGGTGCCGGAGCAGCCCGCAGTTGGACGCGTGGGCGCGATGGGCCTTGGAGAAGCCGCCGACGGCCACCTGGTCGCCGAGCCGGGCGAGCTGGCGGGCGAGAGCCAGGTCGCCGTCCTCCTCGCCGGGGAGCAGCCGGGTGTTGCCGAACAGCACGATGTCCCCCGCGCGCATCAGCCCGGCGGCGCGCAGCGCGCTCCCGCCGACGGCGCCGGGGTGGTAGCCGACCGGTCGGCCCAGCCGCCGGGAGAGATAGCGCGCCACATGGTCCAGCTCGATCGCGGTTCCGTCGCGGGAACTGCCCTGATGGGAGAGCAGGGCCACCCGCGCCCCGGCGTCGGACAGCCGGCGCAGGTCGGCGAGTTCCGCGTCGACCCGTCCGGTGTCGCCGAGGTCCGGTCCGGTGTTGAAGCCGGCCGAGAAGATCCAGCGGCTGTCCGGGGCGACGGCCGCCTCGTCGAGCAGGGGCACTCCCGCCAGCGGGTCGTCAGAGCGCATAGCTGCGCAGTCCCGCCGTCTCGTCGAGCCCGAACATCACATTCATGTTCTGGATCGCCGAACCGGCGGCTCCCTTGATGAGGTTGTCGGTCACCGCGACCAACCTGGCCAGGCCGATCCGGGCGTCGTAGTCGACCCCGAGGTGGCAGAAGTTCGATCCGACGACCCCGGCCAGGGTCGGGTAGCGGCCGTAGTCCTTGTCCGTCAGCCCGCCCTGCGGGGGATGGCTGTTGACCCGTACGAAGAACTCGCCGTCCGCGCCGTGGCCGTAGCGGTCGGTGTAGAGGCCGAGCAGGGTGTCCCGGGTGGTGTGCTCCCGGTGTTCGGCGCCGATGCGGACGCCGGCCTGGAGGTGGATGCCGCGGGCGAAATTGCCGTGCGCGGTGCTCAGGTCCACGGTGACGGTACGGGAGGAGGCGTGGTGCAGCCGCTCCTCGATCTCGGGGGCGTGGCGGTGCCCGCTCAGGCTGTAGGGCAGCATCGAGGAGGCCGCCTCGGCGTGGGAGACCTCGCGCCGCGGGGTGGAGCCGGAACCGGTGGTGCCGTTCACGGCTGCGATGTGCAGGACCGAGCTGTCGTCCACCAGTCCCGCGCTCAGCAGCGGTTCGAGGGCGAGCAGGGCGGTGATCGCGTAGCAGCCGGGGTTCGCGATCAGGCGCGCCGTGCGGATCCGCTCCCGGTCCAGCTCGGTGGCCCCGTAGACGGCTTGGCCGATGAGTTCCGGCGCGCTGTGTCCGACGCCGTGGACCGCCTCGAAGCGCCGGGGATCGGCGAACCGGAAGTCGGCGCTGAGGTCGATCACGCGGACGCCCGCCGCGAGCAGGTCGGGGGCCAGCCGCATGGCCTCGCCGGTCGGGGTGCAGAGGAAGGCCACGTCGTACGCCGACAGGTCGGCGCGGGCCTGTTCCACCGGGGTGAACCGGAGGCCGCTGC
Organism: Streptomyces polygonati; assembly: GCF_042650325.1. Taxonomy (NCBI): domain Bacteria; kingdom Bacillati; phylum Actinomycetota; class Actinomycetes; order Kitasatosporales; family Streptomycetaceae; genus Streptomyces; species Streptomyces polygonati. The sequence continues at coordinate 61,941 of NZ_JBHSBB010000026.1, forward strand.
CGAGCAGGTTCGGGTGGGTGCGTTCGAAGTCCTGCTCGGCCCGGGTGGCCGGCGTGATCCGTCCCAGCTGGGGGTGGCCGAGCAGCAGCCGGCATATCTCCCCGCCCGTGTGACCGCCGGCGCCGAGGACGAGGGCGTGGATCGGCGGGGTCATCGGCGGGCCTCCAGGTCGGTGAGGTGGGTGAGATCGGTGAGGTCGGTGTGCTCGGTTCGCTCGGTGGTGTCGGCGTCAGCGGTGTCGACGGTGTCGGCGCGGATCATGATCTTTCCGGTGCGCGTGCCCTGGGTGTCCATCAGCTCCATGGCCGCGGAGACCTCGTCCAGCGCGAAGGAGTGGCTGATCAGGAAGCCGGGGGCGACGAGTCCGCGGTCGAGCCAGTCGATGACCTCGGCGAAGTCGCCGGCGGTGGACAGGGCAGAGCCCAGCACCGCGACCTCCCGGCCCACCAGCGCGTTGAGGTCGACGGGGACGGGGGTGTCGAAGTAGCTCACCACGAGGATGCTCCCCCCGGCGGCGACGAGCCGCTGGGCCTGCTCGACCACACCGGGGTAGCCCGCCGCGACCACCACCAGCTCGGCCGGGCCGCCCAGCTCGCGCAGCGCCGCGGCGGCGGGTTCGGCCGTCCCGGCGTCGACGAAGGCGTCCGCCCCTGCCTTCAGCGCCAGTTCGCCCTTGACGGATCCGCGGTCCACGCAGACCGTCCGTCCGAAGCCGAGCACCCGGGCGGCGATGACGCAGGCCAGTCCGATGGTGCCGCCGCCGAGGACCGCCACCGAGCGGCGCCGTGCGGCGCCGGCCAGGCGCATGGCGTGCAGTCCGATGGACAGCGGTTCCACCAGCGCCCCGAGAAAGGGATCGAGCCGGGCGGGCAGCCGATAGGCCATGTTCTGGTGCAGGACGGCCCGTTCGGCGAAGGAGCCCGACCAGTCCAGATGGCTGATGCTGCGCTTGTCGCCGCAGAGGTTCACCGCGCCCGCCCGGCAGTGGACGCAGCTTCCGCAGTGCGAGAAGGCGGCGGCGCAGACCATGTCGCCGGGGGCGAAGCCGGCGACGCGGGAGCCGAGCCGTTCGACGACCGCGCTCAGCTCGTGGCCGAGTACGACGGGGGCCCGCTTGTAGGGGTGGGTGCCGCGGTAGGCGGCCAGGTCGGAACCGCAGACGCCGGTCGCGAGCACTCTGACCAGCATTTCGTCCGGCCCGGGCTCGGGTACCGGTATCTCGGTGCACTGTATCCGCCGGACGCCGGTCAGCCGGGCCGCCCGCATGTGTCGGTCCGTCATCGGTTCAGCGCACCTCCGTGGGGACGGGCATGCCGGCCAGCGCGAGCGTGAGCCGGTCCACCAGGGCGCGGCCGAGCCGCTGCTGGGCGCCGTTGGTGGTCGCCCCGATATGAGGTGTCAGCACCACGTTGTCCAGCGCCGCCAGCTCCGGGACCCCGCTCTCGACCGCGTGCACGTCGAGGGCCGCGCCGGCGATGGTGCGGTCGCTCAGGGCCTGGAAGAGGGCGTGTTCGTTGACGACCCCGCCGCGCGAGACATTCACCAGATACGCGTCGGGGCGCATCAGGCCGAGTTCGGCGGCGCCGATCAGGCCGGTGGTCCCGGGGGTCAGCGGCACCGCGAGGCAGACGACGTCGGCGCCGGTGAGCAGTTCGTCCAGCGGGGCCAGCGCGATGTCCCGTTCGGCCAGGGTGTCGGTCCGCTCGGGCGTCGGGCGCTGCACGGAGGCGGTCACGGTCATGCCGAAGGCGTGCGCCAGTCGTACGATCCGGCTGCCGATGGCTCCGAGCCCGATCATGCCCAGCGTCCGTCCCTCCAGTTCGGGGCCCGCCAGCCGCGGTTTGTCCCAGATCCCGGCGCGGATCTGGCGGTCCGCCAGCGGGATGTGCCGGCAGACCGCGAGCATCAGGCCGAGCGCCAGTTCCGCGACCGCCCCGGCGGACATCCCGGGGAGGGTGAAGACCCGGACGCCGGCCTCCCGGCAGGCGTCCAGGTCGATGTTGTCCGTGCCGCTCCCGGCGCGGGCGATGAGCTTCAGCCGGGGGGCGGCGCGGATCACCTCGGCGGTGATCTTCACTCCGCTGCGGACGACGAGGACATCGGCGTCCGCGGCGGCAGCGGGCACGGCAGGTTGATCAAGCTTCAGCCGGACCGACACGTCGTGGTCGCGGCGAAGGGAGTTCAGGGCCTCATCGTGGACGGGGTCGAGCACCACGATGTGCGCGCGTCGCTGCATGGGTGAGGTTCCGTTTCTCGGCTCGGTTCAGCGGATGCTCCGGGTGGCGTCCTTGATCAGGGTTGCAGCCTGGCCCACCGCCAGCCGGCCGGCTCGTCGGCGGACAGTTCGTAGCGCAGCCGGCGGTGCAGCCGGTCGGGACTGCCGTACCAGAACTCGACGACCTCGGGGACGAGCCGGTATCCGGACCACTCCCCCGGGCGGTCCACCGGTCCGCCGGCCGCGACCAGCGCGCCGGCCCGGTCCTTGAGGTCGGCCTCGGACTCCAGCGGCCTGCTCTGCCGTGAGACGGCGGTGGTGGCGCGGGCCGCCAGCGGGCGCTCGGCGAACAGCCGGTCCGAGTCGGCCGCCGAGAGCGTCTCGACCGGTCCGGCGACGGTGATCTGCTGGAGTGTCTCGCGCCAGTAGAAGGTCATCGAGGCGCTCGGCCTGACCGCGAGGTCACGACCCTTGCGGCTGCCGGTGAAACTGGTGAACACCAGTCCCCGCGCGTCGAGTTCCTTCACCAGCAGCACCCGGGTGGACGGCTGTCCTTCCGCGTCCGCCGTGGCCAGCACCACCGCGTGGGACTCGCGCACGGCCCGTTCCACGGCGCTGTCCAGCCAGCTGCGCAGCAGGCCGATCGGGTCCGCCGGGGGCGTGTCGAACTCCGGGAGCACCAGGGAGGTGTCCCCGCTGAGGGTATTGGTGGGGTGGGGCATGTCGCTGTCTCTCCTTGAGCATGGTGGTGGCGGTGCGGGGACCCGGACTCACGGCCGGGACGGGGTGGCCCCGGTCCGGTGCCGCGGCGCGGTCTCCGGATGAATCCGATCATCCGTCAGATCATCCACCCGGCCGCGCGGTCGCCGGGAGACGGGGATCCGCCGCGCTCGCCCGGCCGGGCCGGCCGTCCGGTCACCCGTGCCCCGCCGTCAGCAGGACGGACGGCTCCCGGCCGGGGTCGTCGTCCCGGCCGCGGTCCTGGCTGTGCCAGAACTCGTTGATCCAGCAGAGGATGTCCTGCATCACATGGTGGTTCTGATTCGGCCGGAGCGCCCCCAGCTGGAAGAACATCACCCCTTCGCTCGGCGGTCCGAGCAGGGTGAGCCGCCGGTCGACGGTGCCGTCCTCGCGCACCGGGTGGAAGTCCTCGGTGAGGTCGAGACCGCCCGGTGTGAAGTCCGGCTCCCCCTGGCCGGGGTTGCTCCAGATCCGTACCAGCCCCTTGCGCAGCATGCTGGGGTAGAGCGGCAGCACGTCGTTCCTGGCGTTGAACGGGTGCACGCGGGAGTCGACCAGCAGGTCCAGCCGGCGGGTCACCCCGGTGGCCGGCCCGGTGACGAGGAACCGTCCGGACTCCTCGTCGCCGGACAGCGTCGCGTCCGGTCCGACCGAGACGTCGACCAGTCCGTGCCGGATCGCGGCCCGGACCTTCTCCATCACCTCCAGCGCCGCCCCGTTGCACAGGCGGTTGTGGTGGCGCATGAAGACGTCGAGGAAATCACGGTGCGAGGCGGCGTGCAGGCCGCCGAAGTCGACGGCGTGGGCGAGCACGTCGCGCAGATCGCGCCACACGCCGTCGGCCGCCGCCTTCGCCGGGTTCCACAGGTTGTCCTGCGCGGCCCAGCGGTGGTCCAGGTCGAGGAAGTCCAGTACCGCGTCCCGGTACTCCTCGCCGGTGGCGTAGGAGCCGCGCGGCACCGGTTCCAGCGTGCGCTGCCAGGAGAAGCGGTTGTCGGCGGCCCGGGTGGGGTGGCGCCAGGGCGAGACCTCCGACGCCAGCGCCGAGGCGAGCGCCAGCGGGTCGTCCAGCAGCCCGGCCAGTTCGGCTCCCCGGGCCCGGCCGAACACCACGGCCAGATACCGGCGCAGCAGCCGCTCCCTGTCCCACGGCAGTTCGGTACGCGGCGGCACCGCGCCCGTCAGCACGCCGTCCACGTAGCCGACCGCCTGGTCGACGGCGGCCTCGACGGGTGCGAGCAGCCGGTCCGTCGACTCCTCGGCGCTCCGCTCCGCGCCGCCGTCCGCCAGGAACTCCTCCCAGCCGGGGAGCGCCCGGGCGCGCAGGTGGGAGCCGAACTCCGCCCCGAACAGGGTGGTGTAGTAGAGCTGGGCCATCTCCAGGACGATCAGCGGCAGGACGTGCCGCCGGAAGTCCAGCTGGTACTGCTCCCGCTGGCCGATCCGGACCGGGCGCCCGGCCGAGACCCGCAGCCGGTCGATCGCCGGTTCGGTCAGGAACACCCCGGTGTGCTCCAGCTCCTGGGGGTTCTTCTCCTTGGCGTTGAACGGGCGCGCGAAGGTGAACAGCCCGCTCCGGCTGAAGACCACGATCGAGGCCGGCTCCCGGCCGGAGGGCCGGTAGACCGTGCTCCCGTCCGGCTGCCGCTCGAACACCCCACCGCGTCCCTCGGTGAGGTGGAGGATCACGTCGATGGCGGTGAGCCCCATGCCCACACAGCCCACCACCTGCTCCGGGGTCGCGGCGGACTCCTCGATCGAGGTCTCCAGCGGATAGGCGCTGGGGATGAAGCCGACGCCGTTGCGCCGGGCGAAGTCCGACCAGGCCGCCTGGAGCGGGTAGTGCCGGGGGTCGTTGGAGGAGTGGCCGGTCAGCATGAGGACGTGATCGGCGACAACCGGTTCCCCGCCCCGCGAGGTGATCACGGCCAGGCGTCCCGCCTCCCGCTCCGCCAGGTCGACCACCTCGGCGGGGTGCAGGTGCACGCTCACACCGGGGACCGACCGCAGCAGCCCGACGTAGCGCTCGAACTGGTCGCGCAGGGCCAGTCCGTGCACATAGCGCTTGGGCCAGTCCTCCGCCTTCAGGTCGAAGACCGGGTCGCCGGTCTGCTCGAACCGGGCGCGGCACCACTCCAGCAGTGTCGGCCGGTCCGCCGGGTCCAGCAGCGGGCCGGCCCCCAGCACGCTCTCGTCCGCGGCGAACGCCACCTGGCCGACGATACGGTTGAGGAAGCTTGTCTCCGGCTGGCCGGGACTGTGCACCTGCCCGGCCCCGAAGTTCCCCGAGCGGTCGTAGACGTGCACCTCCAGGGCCGGCGGCCTCTCACGGGCGGCGACGGTGGCGGCCAGCCGGTCCAGTACGTAGGTGCAGCTCGGACCCCCGCCGACGATGGCCACACAGGTCGGGGCGTTGGTGTCGATTCCTGTCACAGGGATTTCCTTTCCGGTCGCCGGGGCGGGGGACGGGTTCACCGGGCCTGGTCGGCGTACTTGGCGACGACGCGGTCGTAGGCGGGGAAGAACTCCGCCACGTCGGCGGCGCCGAGCTGGCCCATGTTGGCCACCCGGAACCAGCCGGCCAGCTGGTCCTGGGTGGCGTAGACGACATAGCCCTCCGCCTTGAGGCCGTCGTGCAGCTGGTCGTACGTCAGGTGCGGCGGAACCGCCACCGTGGTCACGGAGTTGGCCCGGTGCTCCGGGGGGAGCAGGAAGCGCGCTTCCCGCTCGGTGAAGGCCGCCCGGATCGCCTCGGCGTGGGCGGCGTAGCGCGCGCCCCGGGCCGGGACGCCCTCGTCGATCGCCAGATCGAGGGCCACCTCGAAGGCGGTCATCACCTGGACCGCGGGGGTGAACATCGGGGCGTGCTTGCGGTCCTGGGACATGTAGTGGCCGTGCAGGTCCAGGTAGAAGGTGCGCGGGGGCACCGACGACAGCCGCTCCAGATTCTCGTGCGAGGCGCAGACGAAACTGACGCCCGGCAGCCCTTCCAGGCACTTGTTCGCGGTGCCCACGCACCAGTCGATGTGGTCGGCCCGCATGTCCAGCTGTTCGGAGCCGAGGCTGCTGATGGCGTCGACGATCAGCGAGCGCCCGCGGGCCGCGACCACCGCGCCGATCTCGCGCAGCGGGTTGAGCATGCCGGTGCTGGTCTCGTGGTGGACCATGCCGACGTGGGTGATGCCCGGGTCGAGTTCGAGCGCCCGGTCCACCTCCGCCGGGTCCATCGGGCGGGTCCAGCCGAACTCCAGGCGCTGGTACGGGACGCCGTGCAGCGAGACGATCCGGAACATCCGTTCGCCGTAGTGCCCGTTGTCCAGGATCAGGATCCTGCCGTCCTGGGGCACCACCGAGGACAGCGCGGCCTCCAGCGCGGCGGTACCCGAGCCTGCCAGCAGGACGGACGTGTCGGTGTCGGCGCCGCCGCAGACCGCGGTCGCCTTCGCCCGGACGCGGTCCATCAGGGCCGCCGCCTCCGGTTCGCGGTGGCACTGGTCGGGGGACGCCATCGCGGCCCGCACGTCCTCGTGCACGTTGACCGGACCCGGGTTGAGCAGGATCAGGCGGCCGGACGAGGAGAGCGACGGGGGCATGGTTGCCGAGGACAAGGTGGCACCTCCACGGGAGTGACTGCGGTAAGGGGAAGCCGGCGCGGGTCAGCCGGAGTGCTGCGCCGGGCGGGAGCCGGCGGGTGGGGAGATCAGGGTGCGCGGCAGGTCCGGCGGCCACTCGTCCATGGGCGAGAACAGGTGGCGCAGATCCCGGGCCGCGCGGTCGCCGCGGGCGATCACGCATTCGGCGCCGCGGCGCGCGTGGGCGACCAGCGCGTCGAGTTTGCCGCGCATCGCGTCGCTGGTGTCCCAGGGTGCGGTCTCCCACACCAGCGCGTAGGCGGGGCCGGGGTCGTCCGGGTCGACCCGGTCCAGTACGGCGGCGCCGCCGGGGCGGTCCGCGAGCACCCCGGGCACATCGGTCAAGGTGACGATGCGCACCGGGGCCCACGCCTCCCGGACCAGGATCCCCGGGACATGGTCGCTGCCGAAGATCCGCAGTCCGCCGCTGGGGGTGAGCAGGCAGTCGCCGGACAGCACCGGGAGGACGCGCTTCTCCAGCAGCCGGCCCACCGTCGCCGTCTCGGCCTCGACACCGTGCTCGTACTCCGCGCACAGTGCGGCGACCTGTACCGGCAGGGCCGGGACCCCGCAGGCGCGCAGCGCCGTCGTCCAGGCCCACTTGACCGCGAAGGTCGCCCGGGTCAGGCCGAGTACGGCATGCGGATCGTCCTCGTCCAGGCCGCGGGTGGCGCCGTGGCCGAGGGATCCGCCGCCCGCCACCAGGACGAGCCGGCCGGGGAAGGCCGCCGCCAGGTCGGCGACCTGGGCGGCGAAGTCGGCGACCGCGGCGGTGTCCAGGTCGCCGTCCCGGCCCTTGTCCGAGACCAGGCTGCCGCCGATCTTGAGGACGAGGAGCCCGGGTTCCCCCGGTCGCAGGCCCTCGGCGAGCGGACGGGCCGAAACCGCGGCGGTGGTCACGCGATGGCCTCCGACGCCCGGCGTCCGGCCGGTGCGGCCGACCGGACCAGTTCCGTCACCTGGTCGACGACGGTGGCGAGGTCGGCGCCCGCGTCCAGCACCACCCAGTCGTGCTGCCGGGCCCAGTCGTCCATCAGGGCGAGGATCCGCCGCTGGTGGTCGAGGAAGCTGCCGCGGGAGCAGCTCGGATCCATACCGCACTCATAGGGCACGACATCGCGTCCGACCTTGCGCTCCCAGGCCTGCTCCGGCTCCACGCGCAGCTGGACGACCAGCTCGGAGCGGGGCAGTCCCGCGGTCACCGACTCCGCCCAGGAGCGGTCGAGGCCGTAGACGATCTCACTGGCCGCGTGCTTCATCCAGTAGCCGTCGAGCAGGGTGAGCGTCCCCGGACCGGCCGCGGCCGGGATCCGCGCCAGCAGGGCGGCCGCGATCGACCACATCAGGAAGAGGAAGCGGACCGGATTGGGCATCTCGGCCACGCACAGCCGGGTGTCGGGGACATCCGGCCTCATGAAACGGGCCGACGGGTACGCGGGGTTGTCCACGATGTCCCAGCGGTCGACATGCTCGACCGTGAGGCCGGCCGCGGCCAGCCTCGCGCTCACCTCGCGGGAGACCGAGGACTTGCCGGCCCCGTCGGTGCCTACCAGGGAGACGATCACCGTCCACCCCCTGGACCGCGCGGGGGCGCCGGAATGCGGTACATGGCCATCGATTCGTTCCGTCCTGCGAGTGGTGGGCGGGCGTTCGGCCGGGCGCTCAGGCGTGGTAACTGGCGGACAGCACAGCCTGGCCCGGGCCGGTGTGCCCGGCGGCGCCGCCACTGCTGCTGCGGCCGGTGTCGAACAGCCGGCCGATGAAGTCCTGCGACCATTCCGCCGTCGTGCCCTCCAGCGCGCCGAACTGCTCCAGATAGCCGATGTCGGCGGGCCGCAGCCGGGCGAGGATGCCGGCCGGCACGGCTTCCGGGTGGAGCAGCGCGGTGAAGTGCAGGGTGTAGTAGGCGATGGCGCTCGCCCGGCTGCGCTCCACCCGGGCCGCGAACGCCTGCCAGGTGTCGGGCCCGAAGGATTCGGCCAGCAGCGCGACGTCGAGGAACTTGCTCAGTTGCAGGTCCATGCCCTCGCGGATGAACGTCGTGCTGGTGGCCTCCTTGTACAGGTGGGAGCACAGGTCCAGCAGGCAGTCCTCCGGGTCGAGCATCCAGCTGTCGGCCCCGCAGATGACGGCGGGCACCGCCCGGGAGAGCAGGTCGCCGACGGGGGCGTCGATGTCGGCGTTCCGCTGGAAGATGCTGTGGCAGAGGTCGACGTTGAAGTCGGGGATGTCCTGGCGGTTGCCCGGTTTGCGGTAGGGGAGCTGATTGCTCAGCTTCATCCGCCAGAACATGTGGGTGGCCTGCGAGAACGGCTCTATCCGGTCGCCGTCAGCCGCCAGTTGGCCCTGGCTGTAGCCGTGGCGCTTGAGCAGGTCGTCGGCCCGGGCGGCGTCGGCGCGGTCCAGCAGCAGGTCGAGGTCGTTGATCCGCCGGGCGGCCGGATCGTGGTGGAGGTGCTCCGCCAGCGCGAAGCCCTTGCGGACGGCGTAGCGGATGCCGGCCGCGGCCAGGTCGTCGAAGAGCCGGCCGAACTCGTCCGACAGCGCCTGGTTGCGCTGCCGGTTCCCCAGATAGGCGGAGGCGAACAGCCAGGGGTACGGGAAGCCGTCCGTCGACTCCTCGCGCCGGTCCAGCCGGTAGCGGTGGACATGACGGCCGACCAGGGGCAGCACCTTGTGCCGGGCGGCGGCGTCGAGGAACGCGCCCCAGTCCAGATCCTGCCGGGAGGCGAGTTCGCGGACCTCGGTCACCTGCTGCGGCGTCAGCCGCAGCCGGCTCAGCGCCAGCAGCAGGCGGGCGTAGCCGGGCAGTCCCCCGGCGGACGGCGGGTGGGCGGCGGACGGGGCGTCCGCGTCGCGCTCAGGCATCGAGCTTCTGCCACTCGGACAGCCGCTGCAATTCGAAGACGTCGCCGATGTCGGCGATCGAGTCCTCCACCGAGGTGGTGTCCCCGGAGCGGTAGATCTCCTCGAAGGTGTGCCGCAGCGAGGCGACCACGGCCCGCAGCCCCTGGTTGGCGTAGATGACCACGGACACGCCCGCGGCCACCACCTCGTCGATGTGCCAGTCCGGGTATGTGGTGGGCACGATGACGACGGGGCGCCGGCCGTCCCACTGCGCCAGGAACTCCAGGACCTGGGCGTTGGTGCGGCTCTTGGAGTGGATCAGTACCGCGTCGGCCCCGGCCGCGCAGTAGGCGTGGCAGCGCCGCAGCGCCTCCTCGACGCTCATGCCGCTGATCAGGGCCTCGGTGCGGGCGATGACGAAGAAGTCCTCGCTGCTCTGTACGGACTTGGCCGTCTCGATCTTCGCGGCGAAGTCCTCGGTGCTGAGCAGCTGCTGCCGGTCACCGACGAAGCTGTTCATCTTGGGGAAGAGCTTGTCCTCCATGCAGACCGCGGTGATGCCGGCGTCCTCGAACTCGCGGACCATGTGGGCGACGTTCATGTTGCCGCCGTATCCGGTGTCGCAGTCGGCGACGACCGGGATGCCGAGGGCCTTCTGCATGTGGGCGGCGCACTCGAGGTATTCGGTCATGGTGAGGATGCTGGCGTCGGGGAGGCAGCGTGCGGCGGAGACCTCCAGGCTCGATGACCACACCGCCTGGAAGCCGGCCTGCTGAGCGAGAACAGCACCCAGTGCGTTGTGCGCGCCGGCGACTCGGACGGGGCCGCCGGCCTTCAGGACGGACCGGAAGCACGCATATCGGGGTGAGGACACGGACGACTCCTTCTAAGGGCAGATCAGTGTCTGTACTGCCTGGCGGTGGAGCGCACTCAGACGGGGAAACGGACCGGCATCGGACCCTGCTGCCGCGTCGTCAGGCAGCCATGAGGTGCTGTGGGCAGAAACTGTAGGTGGACGGCAGGCGTCGCGCAAGTAATTGACAGAAAGCAGATATTCTTTCGCCGATTGACCGGAGAGAGCACTCTCAATTGCGCACATCGGCCAGCAGTGCCCGGTTTGCCGGAGATTTCCTGCAATGGCGGCCAGGTGGCAGCAACCGGCCAAGTTGCGTTTCCGATCGCTCTTTTTGATGGCCGATCCCTTATGCGCGAGGGGCGTCGGCGCATTCCACCGGGTTTCCCGACGGCCAGGCCTTGCTGCGACGGGCACCCGTCGATAAACTCCGGACCGCTGCAAATTACTTGCACAATATTGCAAATAGTGACGCCAGAGCTGGTCGTGGATCGGACCGCGGCGGTGTGCGAGGGCGGAGAAAGGGTTGCGGAAGCCATGCGCATGACCTTGTTGGGCCACTCCTGTGTTCGCGTCGAGCACGCGGGGGCCACACTCGTCGTCGATCCCGGGTGCTTCAGCGACCCTGCCGCGCTGGACGGCGCGGACGCGGTCCTGATCACCCATCAGCACGACGACCACCTGGACGAGACGCGGCTGCGCGCCTTCGCGGCCGACCGTCCCCACCTGGAGGTCTGGACCACGCACGACACCGCGGACAAGCTCGGCGACCTGGGCAAGCGCGTCCATGCCGTCACCCACGGGCAGGAGTTCAGCGCGGCCGGCGTGGCGGTCGCCGTGTTCGGCGACACGCACGCACGGGTGCACCCCTCCCTCGGACAGGTCGACAACATCGGCTTCCTCTTCGAGGGGCACCTGTTCCATCCCGGCGACGCGCTGACCGTCCCCGACGCGCCGGTGACCGAGCTGCTGGTGCCGGTGGCGGCGCCCTGGGTGAAGCTCGCCGAAGTCGCCGACTACGTCGAGGCGGTCGGACCGGACCGGGCCTACCTCATCCACGGCGCCCTGCTCAGCGAGGTCGGCCTGAACCTCTACCACCGCGTGCTCTCCACGCTCACCGGCGCGCCCGAACGCCGTGAACTGAATGCCTCTGATTCCGGCCATCACGTCGACACCGATGACGCGTCCCGTGTGCCGCGCCCATGAAAGGAAGTCGGAAATGAACGAGAGAGGGCAGCTCCTCGAATCCGTCACCAGCCAGGTCCGGGTGATCGTCCCGAACGAATCCGAACACGCGATACACGAGGACGGCGATCTTCGCGATCTCGCCTCCTTCGACTCCCTCGCCTTCATGGAACTGCTCGTCTGGCTGGAGACCGTGCAGGGAATCGCCATACCCGACGAGGAACTGCTGCTGGAGAACTTCAGCTCCATCGGCAAGATCGTCGACTATGTACTGGAGAGTTCCGTCCGGCCCGGTCGGCTGCCCGCATGACGCCGGCCAGGGAAGGGACGGGGAGCCAGGACAGCCTCTTCGACGCCGTGTCGAAGGCCGCCCCCCGCGTCGACGCGATGATCCTGGCGACCGCCAGCGGCCAGTGGAGCTTCGCCGAGATCCTCGCGGCCGCCGAGCGGTTCGCCGACCACATCGCCCGCCAGCGCACCTCCGGCCTGCTGGTCGTCGCCCAGGTGTCGGACGCGGCGGCCACCGCGATCGTCGCGCTGGCCTGCGACCTCGCCGAGGTGCCGGTGGTGCACAGCGACCCGGCCGCCCCGGTCGTCATGGACGGCCTGATCGTGCGCGACGCGCACACCCACCAGCCCGAGGACCAAGCCGCCCGCTGGGGGAGCGACCGCAGCCCCGCGCTGTGGACGCACCTGCAGGGCGCGCCGGTCAGCCTGGCCAGCGTGGCGCCCCGCTCGCAGATCTTCCTGACCTCCGGCTCCTCCGGCACGCCGCTCGGCGTGGTCCGGCCCGCCGCCAAGGTGCTGGTGGACTGCCACCGGATCGCGGACTTCCTCGGCTACGAGGACGGGCGACCGGTCCTGGTCAGCACTCCGGCCTTCCACTCCTACGGGTTCACCTACGGACTGCTGGCCGCCATGCTGCGCGGCGCCGCCTCGGTGCACCGGTCCCCCCGCTCGCTGCCCTCCCAACTCGCCCGCACCGCGGCGCAGCTGGCGCCCAGGACGCTGATCGGGCTGCCCTTCACCTTCCAGCTGATCGCCAAGGCCGACCGGGACGACTTCCCCGGCCTTCGGCAGGCGGTCTCCTCCGGCGCCCCGCTCCCCCCGGACGTCGCCGCGGCTGTGGCCGCCTCGCACGCGTTCGCGCTGCACAACGCCTACGGCTCCTCGGAGACCGGTGCCGTCTCGCTGGCCCGTATCCACGGCGAACCCCGGCACGGCGACGTGGGGCGTCCGCTCCCGCGCATCGGTGTGCGCCTCGACACCGCGATCACCGCGGTCGCCGCGGACCCCGAGCGGGACGCCGGCGGCGGCGAACTGCTGCTCAGCACGGACTCGCTGGCCTCGGGCTATCTGGGACCCAACGGACTGCTCCCGCTGGCGGTCGAGGGCGAGTGGTACCGCACCGGGGACCTCGCCGACGTCCGGGACGGACAGCTGCGCCTGCTCGGCCGGGTCAGCGACGTCATCAACGTGGCCGGGGAGAAAGTACGTCCGATCGAGATCGAACGCGTCCTGCTCGAACACCCGCTGGTCCGCGAGGCCCAGGTGTTCGCCTCCCCCGACGCCACCCGCGGACAGATCCCGGTCGCCCGGGTGGTCGCCTCCGGCGCGCTCGCCGAGGAGGACGTGCTGCGCTGGTGCCGTCAGCACCTGGCCCCGCACCAGCTCCCGCGCCGCATCGACTTCCTGGACGAGCTGCCCCGCTCGGCGACCGGTAAGCGGATCAAGGGGCTGGCGACATGACCGGCCGGCCTGTCCCGGGGCGTTCGGCGACCCTGCTGCCGGCGGACCTCGCACGGCTGCCGGCGCCCACCCGGATGCTGCTGGGCTCGGAGGGTTCGACCACGGTCCTGCTGGAGTCGCTGGCCGGGGTCGTCGTCAGCGTCCATGTGCAGGCGAACCGCCCCATGACCGGAGCCGGACTGCCGCCCCGGATCCGCGGCGCGCTGGGCGTCGGCGCGGCCGACGAGGTGGTGCTGCGCGAATCGGAGCTGCGCACCGCCGCCGGCGAGACGGTCAGCGTCAACCGGGTGGCTTTCCGGGCCGACGGCGCCCCCTGGCTCGCCGTATCGGTCGGACGGACCCCGCTGGGGCACCAGCTGCAGGACCGGGGATCGCTCCAGCGACGCGATTCGCTGAGCCGCGGGCTGTCCACCTGGCCGGCCGACGGCCGGCCCTGCGCCTTCAAGGAGTACCTGATCCACTGTGCGGACGGAGCCATGATCTACGTGCACGAGACCTTCAGTCCCCAGCTGGTCCCCCTGTCCGCGAAGGAGGGCCCCGCATGACCGCGGCCACGCCGCGGACCACGGTGGGGATCATCGGCGCGGGGCCGGCCGGACTGCTGCTCGCCCGGCTGCTGCACCGGGCCGGCGTCGACTGCGTGGTGCTGGAGCACCGGGACCGCGACTACGTGGAACGCCGGCAGCGCGCGGGGACCCTGGAGCAGACCACCGTCGACGCGCTGCGCGACTGCGGCGCCGGTGAGCGGCTGGACCGCGAGGGGCTGTTCCTGGACGGCATCGAACTGCGCTTCGGCGGCCGTGCGCACTCCATCGACTTCGCGTCCCTCGCCGGGGGGCGCGGCGTGGCGGTGTACCCGCAGACCAAGGTGGTCCAGGACCTGGTCGGCCTCCAGCTGGCCGACGGGCCGCCGCTGCTGTTCGAAGCCCGGGTGCACCGGGTGACCGGGACCGACGCGGACCGCCCGGTGATCCACTACACGTACCAGGGCGAGGAGCGCACCGTGCGCTGCGACTACGTGGCGGCCTGCGACGGCTCCATGGGAGTGGGCCGTCAGACGGTCCTCGACCACGGCGGCCGGCTGTTCGGCCGCGGCTACCCCTATTCGTGGTTCGGCGTCCTGGCCGATGTCGCGCCCTCCTGCGACACCCTGCTCTACGCCCACTCCCCCAGCGGCTTCGCCCTGCACAGCATGCGCTCGCCCACCGTCAGCCGGCTGTACCTCCAGGTCCCCAACGGCACCCGGGCCGAGGACCTGGCGGACGAGCAGATCTGGGACGCGCTCTACGCCAGGTTCGAGGTGGACGGGGACTGGAAACTGCGGCGCGGGCCGATCACCGCGAAGTCGGTGATCCCCATGCGCAGCGAGGTCGTCGAACCGATGCGCTCCGGCCGGCTGTTCCTGGCCGGGGACGCCGCCCATGTGATGCCGCCGACCGGGGCCAAGGGGCTGAATCTGGCGGTGGCCGACGTGCTGGTCCTCAGCCGCGCGCTGATCGACCTGCTGCGACACGGCCGGCCCGCCCTGCTCGACGCGTACTCCGACAGCAGTCTGCGCCGGGCCTGGCAGGCCGAGCACTTCTCCTGGTTCATGACCCGGACCATGCACCTGGCCCCGGACCAGTCCCCCTTCGACACCCGGCTGCAGCTCGCCGCCCTGGACCAGCTGGTGTCATCGCCCCTGGCCACGGCCGAATTCGCGCACAGCTACGTCGGGCAGCGCCTGGAAGGAGACCACGTATGAGCTCCCCCTCGGCCGTCCCGGTCCGCTTCGGGGCGGACGCCCCGGCGCCGGCGCCGATGACCTGGGGCCAGCTGGCCATCTGGGACGTCCTGCGCTGGCTGCCCGCGGACGACGACTCGCTCAACCAGCTCGACTGGCTGCCCGTCCCGGACGGCACCCGGCTCGACCAGGTGACCGCCGCGCTCCGGATCGTCGTCGAACGCCACCAGTCACTGCGCACCACCTACGCCGAGGAGGACGGCCGGCCGGTCCAGCGGGTGCTGGCCGCGGGGGAACTCGCGCTGGAGCTGAGCGCGGCGACCGCCGCGGACCTCGGCGAGGCGGCCCGGGCGCTCGGCGACCGGCTCCGGCGGGGCGCCTTCGACAACGCCCATGACCTTCCGATCCGTGCGGCCGTGCTGCTCCGGGACGGATCCCCCGCGGCGATCGTGCTGGTCATCAGTCATATGGCGGTGGACGGCTGGAGTTTCCAGGTGGTCACCCGGGATCTGCGCACGCTGCTCGGTGCGCCCGTTCCGACGGTGGACGCCCTGCCGCCGCGAGCCCGGCAGCCCGTCGAGCGGGCCGCCTTCGAACTGTCGGCCGGCGGCGAACGCCTGGAGGCGGCCACGCTGGAGCACTGGTCGAGCAGGCTGCGGTCGATGTCGCCGACGATGCTGGAGAAGCCGGCCGGACCGGAGGCCGTCTCGGGCGACTGGGCCAGGATCGACTCCCCCGCGACGGCGCTGGCGGCCGAGGCACTCGCCACCCGGGCCGGTACGAATCCGGGGACCGTCCTGATGGCGATGCTGGCGCTGCTGCTGGCCTTCCGGGTGGACGAGCCCGAGGCGGCGATGCGACTGATCGTCACCACCCGTTTCACCGCCGAGGACCGGGACTTCGTCGGTGCCTTCAATCAGAACGCGCTGCTGCACCTGCGGTTGCGCGAGGAGTCGGCGCAGCAGTATCTGCGCAGAGCGGCGGCCTCGGCGTTCGCCGCCTACCGTCGCTGCGAGGCCGATCCGCGCAAGGTCGAGCAGCTCGTCGCCGACATCGCGCGGGAGCGGGGCTTCACCCCGGACGGCTACTGCTTCTTCAACGACGTCCGCTTCACCGGCGCCGACCGGTCCGCCCGCGCGCAGGGCGACCGGACGGGCCCCGCGCCGGAGGCCGTCACCGCGGCCCTGGGGCGGACCCGGCTGGAGCGGCTGCACAAGGACGAGCGGCAGAAGGGCGCCAAGCTCTTCGTCTACCTGCAGGAACTCCAGCGGACCTGCCGGATCACCTTGTGCCTGGACCCGGCGTTCCTCGGCTCCTACCGCGGTGTCGACCTGCTGGCCGACCTCGAACGGCTGCTGGTGCGGTCCGCCATCGATCCCGACGCGTCGGTCGCCGAGGTGCGCCGGTCGATCAGCCCCGCACTGTCGGCGACGACAGGGCACGACAAGGAAGAGGACATCACGTGACACAGGCCGCGGACGAACTCCTGGTCCAGGCAGAGGGCCTGCGCAAGGTGTACGGCTCGGGATTCACCGCCGTGGACGGGATCGACTTCCAGCTCCGCAAGGGTGAGGCCTTCGGATTCCTCGGGCCCAACGGCGCGGGCAAGTCCTCGACCATGCGGATGCTCGGCTGTGTGTCGCCGCTGAGCGGCGGCAGCCTGCGCATCCTCGGCCTCGACGCGGCGGAGCAGGGCTCCGCGATCCGCGCCCGGATCGGCGTGGTGCCGCAGGACGACACCCTGGACACCGAACTCACCGTGCGCGAGAACCTGTTGATCTACGGCCGCTACTTCGGGCTGGCCAAGCCGGTGATCCGGGAGCGGGCCGGCCGGCTGCTGGAGTTCGCCCGGCTGACCGACAAGGCGGACGACCAGGTCGAAGCGCTGTCGGGAGGAATGCGGCGGCGGCTCACCATCGCCCGCGCGCTGATCAACGACCCGGAGATCCTGCTGCTGGACGAACCGACCACCGGCTTGGACCCGCAGGCCCGGCACCTGCTCTGGGAACGCCTCTACCAGCTCAAGTCGGAGGGGGTGACCCTGATCCTCACCACCCACTACATGGACGAGGCGGAGCAGTTGTGCGACCGGCTGGTGGTCATGGACGCCGGCCGCATCGTCGCCCACGGGACGCCGCGCGAACTGATCGGGACCCATGCCACCCGTGAGGTCCTGGAGCTGCGCTTCCCTCCGAACGAGCAGCAGGCCGGGGCGGAGAAGCTGGAGCCGCTGGCCAAGCGCGTCGAGGTCCTGCCGGACCGGGTGCTGCTGTACTGCGAGGACGGCGAGGCGACCCTGGCCGCGGTGCACGCGGCGCAGATCACCCCTGTCACGGCCCTCGTCCGCCGGGCCGGCCTGGAGGACGTGTTCCTGACCCTGACCGGCCGCACCCTTGTCGACTGACCGACCCACGCCGACCATCGATTCCCCGAAAGGCCCGCAATGGCCCTGACCTTCCCCTCGGCACCGCCTCCCGCGCTGCGGGAGTTCGGCTACTGGATGCACCGCTACCGCAGGGTCTGGCGCGGCACCGTGGTCGTCAGTGTCGTCAACCCGCTGCTGTTCCTCGCCGCGATGGGGGTCGGCCTGGGAAAGCTGGTGGACCACGGTGGCAGCGGCTATCTGCACGGGGCCTCCTACCTGACGTTCTTCGCCCCCGGGCTGCTGGCCGCCGCCGCCATGCAGAACGCCTTCGTGGACTCGGCGGGCCCGGCCTTCCAGTCGGCCCGCAAACGCGGCAACTACCGGGCCGCCGCCGCGACGCCGATGCGTCCCGCCGATGTCTTCGCCGGTCATCTGCTCTTCATGGCGTTCCGGATCGCGATCAGCGCGCTGGCCTTCGTGATCGTGATCGTCGCCACCGGCGCCGTCCCCTGGCGGCACTCGCCGCTGCTGCTCCCGGCGGCGCTGCTGACCGGTCTGGCGTTCGCGGCACCGATCGCCGCCTGGGCCATCACCGTCACGCAGTTCGCCCGGATCAACGGTGTCTTCCGCTTCGTGCTGATGCCGCTCTACATGTTCTCCGGCACCTTCTACTCGACCGAGCAGCTGCCCGGATGGCTGCGCTCCGTCATCGAGTGCACGCCCCTCTACCACGGCATACAGCTGTGCCGGGAACTCGCGCTCGGCACCGCGACGCCGGCCGCCACCGGCGTGCACATCGGCTACCTCGTCGCGATGACCACGGCCGGCTTCCTGCTGGGACGGCGCACGTACACCCGCTATCTGCACAGCTGACCGCACCCGACCTTCAGGTGCCCGCTCCACCGTCCGCCCGCGATCCGGAAGGCAGGCCCGTACGCCCGTGACCGAACTCCGCCTCCCCCACGACACCGTGCCCGTCCGCCGCTTCAGCGGGGCGGGGACCATGGTGGAACGCAATCTCCTGATCTACCGCCACACCTGGTATCTGCTGCTGGCCGAGGTCTTCGAGCCGGTCCTCTATCTGCTGTCCATCGGCGTCGGTATCGGCGAACTCGTCGGCCGAGTTCCGGGGCTGGGGGATTCCACGGTCGGCTACTCCGCCTTTGTCGCGCCCGCGCTGCTGGCCACCGCGGCGATGAACGGCGCGATGAACGAGACCACCTTCAATATGTTCGCCAAGCTCAAGCTGAACCGCACCTACCAGTCGATCCGGGCCACACCGATGACCGCCCGGGACATCGCCCTCGGGGAAGCGCTATGGGCGGTGCTGCGCGGCACCCTGATCACCACCGGTTTCCTGGTGGTGGTGTCCGTGCTGGGCATGGCGCACTCGCCGGGGATACTCCTGGTGCTGCCCGGGGCGGCGCTGATCGGCTTCGCCTTCGCCTGCGTCGGCCTGGTCGTGGTCACCCACCTCCGCAGCTGGCAGGACTTCCAGTTCATCCAGCTGGCGATGCTGCCGATGTTCCTTTTCGCCACGACCTTCTACCCGCTCGGGGTCTATCCGCGCTGGCTGCAGATCGTCGTCGAATGCCTGCCGCTGTACCAGAGCATCGAGCTGGTCCGTCAGCCGTCACTCGGCCAGTTCGGCGCCGGGCTGCTGCTGCCGACCGTGTATCTGGCCGCCCTCGGCCTGCTGAGCCTGCGCTGGGCGATGGCCCGGATCGACCGGGTGCTGACGGACTGACGCCCGCACCCGGCCGGCCCGGCCGACGCGGCTACGGCGGTGGATCGGATACCGCTCCGGGGGGCGTGCCCGGAGCCACCATCCCCAGATGCGCGGCGCGCACCCCGGCGGCGAAGCGCGAGTTCGCACCCATCCGGCACATGAGCGCGGCGACCCGCCGCCGGTAGGTGCGCAGCGAGAGTCCCAGCGAACGGGCCGCGTGTTCATCGGTGTAGCCGTCGCACAGCATCCGCAGCACATGGAAGGCGTCCTGGTCGTAGAGCCAGGTCTGCCGCGCCGTCGCCAGGTCGACGGCGCCGTCCCACACCGCGCGGTGCATCTCGGAGAGTGCCCGCGCCACGTCCCGGTGCCGGCTCGCCACCAGCTCGGCGTCCCCGGCTCCCGCGCCGCCCATGACGGCCAGTTCGGCGTCGACGACGGCGGCGGCCGGAAGCGGGTACGGCAGCAGCCGGATCTCGGCACCGCTCCGGGACAACTCGACCAGCTGGGCGACCGCCGAAGCGTCGGTGAGCAGCCCGCAGGGAAAGATCATCCGGACCCGCCCGCCCCGGTCCAGCAGCTTCAGGTGCAGTCGCCGTAACAGCACCGCGCCGCGCTCCTGGAAGGGCGTCTCGTACATCGACTGAACCTGGACGGTCCGCAGACAGGCCCGCTTGACGGCGCTGGCGATCACCGCTTCGGCACTGTCCGGATCCGTCTCCCCGAGCCGCACCGCCGCCGGATCAGCGGTGACGGTCGACCGCTCACTCTTCGTCCGGCGACCGGAAGGACTCGGCTCCGATTCCTCCGCCAGTTCCCGATGGCCGACATGGAGATGCTCATGTCTCATTTCCCCGCCCCCGTGCAGTTCGAATCAGCCTAGTTGATGGACCAGGGACCCAGCAGCGAATATTCGAAAAGCGCTGCCTCACGGGATGACGTCGAGGCGGACGCGGTGATATCCGATGTTAGGGCCATCCCGGTCGCCGAAGACCAGCAGGTAAATCGGCGGTGCCTGCCGGGTGTCGGCGCGGTCCGTCCCGCTTCGCCGACATTCCCGATCGGGCGCGGCGGCGAGATCGGCGGGCCGCCCGGACCGGACGAGGACGCCGATACATCAGGCATCGCCGCAGGCCCAGACCTGGGCGGGTCATCCGAGGAAGCTGCCGGCCTGGGCGACTGTCCATACCGGCCGGGAAGTTGGCCGCTGGTGTGCGGCCGGCTCGGAGTCCCGGCAGGAGACTCGGACGGCCGCGTGGCCGCTGTGCGCAAGTCCTTGACAGGGGATACGCGCGGGCCGAATATTCACCAAACATCGGATGTAAGTGAGGGCAGGGGCCTGCTGGTGCAGGCCCCTGCCCCGCTCGCCGACGCCCGGTCGTCCTCCGGCCCCGGGTCCCCCGACATGCACCGCCTCGATGAACATGCGCGCCGGCCCCGGCACCCGCGTGGGTGCGCCGGCCGGACCAGCCTTCGGCCGTCCACGGGCCGCTCATCCGTGCCAGGGAAGGAACCACCCGTGTCATCACGTGGCTCGATCATGCCGAGGGCGCTGCGCCGCTTCGGCCCCGTCGGGGCGATACTCGGTCTGGCGCTGGTGGCGCCCGGCGTCCAGTCCGCCACCGCCGTTTCGTCCGTGACGCTCTACGCCTCGCCGTCCGGTACGGGTTCGGCCTGCTCGTCCTCGTCCCCGTGTTCTCTGCCGGGGGCCCAGAGCGCGGTACGGGCGCAGCTCGCCGCGAACGGCTCCGCGGACGTCAGCGTGCTGCTGGCCGACGGTACGTACCGGCTGTCGAGCACCTGGAGCCTGGGCGCGGCGGACTCCGGCACCCCGGGTCATCCCGTGGTGTGGAAGTCCGCGCCCGGGGCGCATCCGGTGATCTCCGGGGCCGCGCAGATCACCGGATGGACGCAGCTCGGATCGAGCGGAGTGTGGTCGGCGCCGGTACCCGTCACGAGCGCCAGCCGCCAGCTGTACGTCGGCGGTCACGAGGCGCCGGTCGCGCAGGCGTCCCCGGCGAGCCTGGGTTTCCGGGGCTCGTGGACCGGATCGTCGACGGGCTACACGATCTCCGCCGACCAGGCGGCGATGGCGTGGTTCGGGTCGCTGACCGCGAGCCAGGTGGCGGGAGTCGAGTTCGACTACCCGGGCGGCAACGGGCCGTGGACCGAGTCGAGATGCCGCGTCGCGAGCTTCTCGGCCTCGGCCGGGACGCTGAAGATGAGCCAGCCCTGCTGGACCGACGTGACCGCCCGGGCGTCCTTCGCCCACGGCAGCGGCGGCCTGCCGTCCATGGCGAACAGCACGATGCCCGCGCTCGTCGAGAACGCGCAGCCACTGCTCGGATCAGGGCAGTGGTTCCTGGACGGCGCCGGCGGCACGCTCTACTACAAGCCTTCGCCGGGCCAGCAGATGACCGGCCTGGACGTGGAACTGCCGCGCCTGGAGTCGCTGGTCCGGGGCGCCGGTACGCTCGCCGCGCCGCTGCACGACATCACCTTCAGCGGCCTTCAGTTCTCGTACGCGACCTGGAACGCCCCGTCCACCAGCTCCGGGTTCGCCGACGTGCAGAGCAATCTGCGGATGACCGGCGCGAACAACCAGAGCATGTGCACCTTCTCCACCCCCGCGGGCAGCTGCCCCTGGGGCTCGCTGACCCAGCCGCTGGCGAACGTCGCGTTCACCGCCGCCAGGAACGTCACCCTCACCGGCAACCGGTTCGCCGAACTCGGCGGCGCGGGCCTGAGCGTGATGTACGGATCGGCCAACACCCTCGTCCAGGGCAATGAGTTCACCGACACCGCCTCCACCGCGATCCTGCTCGGCTGCACCTACGACCCGCTGCCGACCGACCAGTCCGAAGCCGCCGGAATCAAGCAGAACTGCACCCCCGACGCCTCGGCGGTCAGCGGCGACACGATCGGGACCAACGAGATCCTGACCGGTACCACCGTGGCGGACAACGTCATCCATCACATCGGCACCGACTACTCGTCGGCCAGCGGCATCACGCTGCTGTTCTCGCAGCACACGAACATCACCCGCAACAACCTCTACGACCTGCCCTACACCGGTATCACCGCCGGCGTCGTCCAGGGCCACGTCGACCAGGCGAGCAGCCCGCAGAACAGCACGAACATCAACAGCTCGAACGCCATCAGCGACAACATCTTCCACAACTACCTGTCGGTCCGCAGCGACGGCGGCGCCGTGTACGTCGAGGGACACCAGGCGCAATACGTCTACCAGTCGGACGGAACCACGATCGACGCGGCGCAGACACTGGCCAAGGGCCTTCAGGTCACGGGCAATGTCGCCTATGCCGGTCCGACCACCAACTTCACCTACTACGACGACGCCGGCTCGGAATGGGTCAACTGGCAGGGGAATGTCGCCTTCAGCGCCGGCGCCAGCTCACAGGGCGGCTGCAGCCCGACCGGCCACTTCTGGATCACGGGCAACTACTTCTCCGCGGGCACCCAGTCCTACCCCTGCGCCCAGCCGGTCGACACGCACGCGAGCGGAAACACCTCCATCCCCGCGGCGCCCAAGCCGGCGGACCTCCCCAGCGCCCTGCTGAGCGCCGCGGGCGCGGGGTCCGGCTCCTTCTCGCCGGTCCTCAACGTCACTCCGAGCATCTTCTACGTCTCGCCCACCGCGAACGCGACCCAGGTCCTGCTCGCCGGTGAGGGGTTCGGCCCGGCGACGCCGGTCTACATCGGCACCACCCAGGTGAGCAACGTGACCCATCTGTCCAGCGGATTCATGGTCGTACCGATTCCGGCCGGCACCACCGCGGCGCAGATCTCCGTCACCCCGCAGGCCCCCGGCGCGACCCGGCTCAACGACGACGACAGCAGAATCACCTACAGCGGCTTCACGTACGCGAGCGGCCGCACCTACGGCGACTACCAGAACGACGTCCACTACGCGACGGCCAACGGGTCGACGGCGACCCTCGGCTTCACCGGGACCGGGATCCAGGTCTACGGCGAGCAGTACACCGACCAGGGGAACATCGGCATCAGCATCGACGGCGGATCCCAGCAGACCGTCAGCACCCTGCCGAGCGACGGCGCCCGGCACGCGAACGTCGCGGTCTACACCTCCGGCCAGCTCTCCTCCGGCGCGCACACCATCACGGTGACCAAGCTCTCCGGCCAGTACAGCACCCTCGACGGCTTCACCACACGAAGCTGAACGAACCGGCGGGCGGCCCGGCCCCGAACCCGCCGGCCCATATCGAGGTCGAACAGGTCGTGCTGAAGGTACGGC